>DATICF010000063.1:0-7750 GCA_035456965.1 Nocardioidaceae bacterium | reverse complement strand
CGTCGTCCCCGGGTCCATGGACCCACCCCGACTTCCCCACGACCTCCCGGACTAGGGCGATCTGGGCCTTGGCCCCGAGAGCGGGGTGTGTGCGCAGGTAGGCGGCCAGCTCCTCGAGCCCGTGGGCGCCGTTCGCTGGCTGCATGATGCCCCCTCGACCCGGCCTGTGAGACCGCTGAGAGACAGATTGCTCTGTCGGAAAGTGTACGAAACTTTTAGCATAGGCAACGTGACGCTGCCCACCTTCCTCACTCTGCCGCACCGCGGGAGCAAGCCCAGGGAGATCGGCGTGACCCACGTCCTGGACCGGGGCGTCAGCGTCGCGACAACCGAGTCCGTGCTGTCGACCGCGGCGGACTACATAGACCTGTGGAAGTTCGGCTGGGGCACCGCCTACCTCGACCCCGGCCTGCGGAACAAGCTCGCACTGCTCGCCGATGCCGGCGTCGGCTCCTGCCTCGGCGGCACACTCCTCGAGATCGCCTGGGCCCAAGGCAAGGAGCGCGAGTTCCTGAACTGGGCGCACGAGGTCGGCTTCAGCTACGTCGAGGTGTCGCGCGGAGTTGCCCCGATGCCGACAGAGGTGAAGCAGGAGCTGATCCGCACAGCGGCCTCGTGGTTCGAGGTGCTGGCCGAGGTGGGAAGCAAGGACCCGGACACCGAGCCCGAGCCGGATCTGTGGGCGGACGAGATCGCCTCCGACCTGAGGGCAGGCGCGCGATGGGTGATCGCGGAAGGCCGCGAGAGCGGCACCGTCGGTCTGTACCGCGCCGACGGCAGCGTGCGCGAGGACGTCGTCGCGGCGGCCGTACGCGGTGGCGGGACCGACCGCGTGCTCTTCGAAGCCCCACGTAAGGACCAGCAGGCATGGCTCATCCGGAAGCTGGGCCCGGAGGTCAATCTCGCCAACATCGCCCTGGACGACGCGCTGGCACTGGAGACCCTGCGCCGCGGACTGCGCGCGGACACCTTCCAGATGGCCAAGCCCCCGGTGCCGTCATGAAACCGCGCACCCCCAACCTGGTACCCGGCGCCTACCGAGGGGTCGCCGTCGCCGACGTCGACTGCGACCTGGACGAGGCGTCCCTCGCCGCCCACTTCGTCGGCAAGGAGGCCTACAGACGCACTCGGTTCATCGTGGTACGACGCAAAGGCGACAACACCGCTGTGGTCGCTGTCGAGAAGGAGACCTCGCAGCCGTTGTTCGCCCCGATCACCTCCGTGACCTTGCTGGCGGGCCCCGACGACTGCGCGTTCGTGCACCGGCCGGACCTCGACACCGCGATCCCCACGCAGCTGGCGCGCGCCGCACTCGATCAGGCGCCCGGCGCACGTGCGGTGGTGGTGGAGGGCAGCTACGGGCACATCAGCTTCATCATCGACCCCGCTCCCCTGCACCTGACCGTCCGCGAGGTGGTCCCCCCGACCCCGCCGAAGCTGTTCGACCAGGTACGCCGGCTGCTGGACGTCTCCGAGCACCTGCCGCCGATCAGACTCGTCGCGGAGGTCGTCGATCTCTCAGACCTGGCCCGGACGCATCCGGCAGAGGAGTACCTGCTGCCCTGCCGCGGCGGTGGCGTATCGGTCGACGGGGCCAGCACCACCTACCTCGACCAGCGACCCGAGCGCAGGGAGTGGACCCTCATCGGCTGCGAGCGGTCACAGCAGATCCATGAGTGGTTCTACGGCGAGCGGGCGCCGCAGGTCGACCTGTGCCCGCGGAGGGCCGACGGGTCGAAGGGCGCCGCCCTCACCAAGTGCTGCCTGTTCGAGGACGAGATCCTGGTCGAGGAGACCCAGGTCGTCGTCCCGTGGGGCGCGTCCCTCGCCCAGGTGTCAGAGGCGCTGACCGTCCTCGCCGACCGGTGGGAACCGTCGTGGGCTCCCGCCTGACCGACTCCCGTCAGTACGCCCACCTGTGGCAGACGCAGGAGATGGCCGACGTCTTCGACGAGCGGGCGCGGCTGCAGGGCTGGCTCGACATCCTGGTCGCCCTGGCCGACGCCCAGGCACACCTGGGCATCATTCCGGCCGACGCCGCGTCTCAGATCGCCACGCACGCCAACGCAGGCGACCTCGATCTCGGCCGCGTGGCGGAACAGACCCGGTTGACCGGGCACTCCACGCTGGGCCTGATCCATGAGGTGCAACGCCTCCTGCCGGAGCCGGCCCGCGAGTACGTGTACTACGGCGCAACGGTGCAAGACGTCACCGACACCTGGTTCGCCCTCGTCATGCGCCGCATCGGGGGGCTGGTCTGGAGGGACCTGCGCGCGATCGAGCGCTCGCTCCTCGCGCTGGCCTCGACGCACCGGGACACAGTCATGGCAGGCCGTACGCACGGACAGATCGGTTCGCCGATCACCCTCGGGTTCAAGGTGGCCTCGTGGGCCGACGAGGTGTCCCGGCACCTGGAGCGCCTGCGCGAGGGACGTGACCGGTGGCTGGTGGGACAGCTCGCCGGGGCGGTCGGGGTGCTGGGGTTCTTCGACCCCCATGGACTCGCCCTGCGTGCGGAGTTCTGCCACCGCCTCGGACTGCACGATCCCGGGATCTCCTGGCTCAGCTCGCGGGACCGGCTCGCGGAGTTCGCGACGGTGCTGTCGATGGTGTGCGGCACCCTGGCCAGGATCGGCAACGAGGTCTACGAGCTCCAGCGCCCCGAGATCGCCGAGCTCGGCGAGCCGACCACGCCCACCACCGTGGGCAGCATCACGATGCCCCACAAGCGCAACCCCGAGGCCAGCGAGCACCTGGACACCCTGGCCCGCCTGGTGCGGGCGAACGCGGCCGTGCTGATCGAGGGCATGGTCGCCGGGCACGAGCGCGACGGCCGCGCCTGGAAGGCCGAGTGGGTGGCTCTTCCGGAGGTGTGCCTGCTCACCGGGGTCGCCCTCCGGATGGGCAGGGAGCTCGCCGGTGGCCTGGTCGTCGACGTCTCGGCCATGCGGGCCAACCTCGAGCGACTCGGGGACCCGTGGGTGTCCGAACGGCTGCTCGCCGGACTCGCAGGCCGGCTGGGCAAACACGCAGCACAGCAGCTCCTGCACGACATCCTCACGCCGGGCACCACGCGCACCAGTCATGTGGTGGACGCGGTGGTGGCCTCCGGCGTAGCCACGGAGGATGAGTGCCGCGCCTGGCTTGGGGGCTCACCGGCAGGGAGCGCCGGTGCCATGGTCGACGAGGTGCTTCGACGAGCCGAGCTCCGCCGAGCAGCGGAGGACGAGGCATGGCCGTGACCCTCTCACGCACGCCGCTGGCGACGCTGCCGACTCCGTTCGTCCGCGCCCGGGGTCTCGAACGGGCGCTGGGCGCAGGGCCGGTGTTCCTCAAGCGCGACGACCTGACCGGCTTCGGCATAGCCGGCAACAAGGCACGCTCACTCGAGTTCCTGCTCGGTGCGGCCGCGGCCGAGAACGCCGACATCCTGGTGGCGGCAGGAAGCCAGAGCTCGAACTTCTGCGCCGCGGCAGCCATGGCGGCCCGCGTGGCGGGCCTGGAGTGTGACGTGCTCTTCGCCGGCCCGCCACCGGCCTCCGACTGCGTTTCCGCGAGCGTGGCCCTGGCCCGCACTGCCGGTGCCCGGCTGCGCTTCCTTGCCCAGACCCCCCGCGAGGCGCTGGACGAGGCAGTGCGGAGTCATGCCGACACCCTCCGGGCCTGCGGGCGACGGCCCTACGCCGTCCCGCGCGGAGGCGCCACGGCCATCGGTGCGGCGGGCTACGTCATGGCCGCCAAGGAGATTGCGGAGCAGTCGACCGCCGCTGCCGTCGATCCACAGATCGTCGTGGTGGCAACCGGATCCGGCGGCACCCAGGCCGGCCTGGTGGCGGGCCAGGTCGGGTACGACCTGGCCTGGCGGGTCGTCGGCGCCGCGGTGAGCCGGCCCGCGGACGCGACACGGGCTCAGGTCCTGTCCCTTTCCAGGGCGTGCGCGGACCATCTTGGGTTCCCTGCGCCGGAGCCCGCCGACGTGGAGGTGCAGGACCTGCGAGGGGCGGGCTTCGGGATACCCAGCCCCGAGGACCGCGAGAGCGCCGACATCGCACTGAGCTCCGAGGGGCTCCTGCTCGACCACCACTACGGGTCCAAGGCGATGACCTTGCTCCGGCGACTCGTGCGGGCCGGTGTCCCCGGGCCCGTGGTCTTCCTGCACACCGGCGGGATCGCCGACGCCCTCGCCGGGCTCACCGAAGGAGCTGCCCTGTGAACCGTCCATCCAGGCCCATGGGTCCACCGACCGGCGCTGCTGCCCCCGAGCTGGTCGAGAGCGGGTTCGAGCTCGAGAACGCCGATGCGCCGTTCCTCCACCAAGGACTCAACCAGGCCGACGTCGCGCACCTGCTGGATCTCCATCGCCGGGGCCTCGTCCCCGATCCGGCGGCCCGCGACCTGATGCGACTCCTGCTCGAGGTGTACGACACCGAGGCGGTCGAGTTCCCCTACCGGGCCGAGTACGGCGAGCCGTACAACTCGCGCGAGCGCTACTTCGTGGAGCGGCTGGGGAACGTCGCCGGGTGGCTCCATGCAGGCCGGCCCCGGAGGGAGTCCGCGCGCATAGCACTGCGCCTCTACGTGCGTCGGCAGCTCCTCGACCTCGTCGACGAGGTGACCTCCTTCGCTCGTGAGACGACCGAGCTGGCTGGACGACACGTCCACACCCTGATGCCGGACCAGACCTACCTGCAGCAGGCGCAACCCTCCACGTTCGGCCACTACGCCCTCTCGTTCGTCTACCCCGTCGTCCGGGACGCCCGCCGCCTGCTCGAGGAGCTGGACTGGGTCAACCGCAGCCCCGGCGGCGCCGGATGCGTGAACGGGACCCGCCTGCTCGATGACCGCACCCAGATCGCGGCCGCGCTCGGCTTCCACGACGTGATCGAGCACACCCGCGACGCCATGTGGCAGATCGACGGCCTGGTGCACATCCTCGCCACCGCCGCGAGCCTGGTCTCGACGCAGAGCAAGCTCGCCGAGGACCTCGAGATCTGGGCAAGCAGCGAGTTCGACTTCGTGGACCTCGACGACGCCTTCACGCGTGCGAGCGTGCTCATGCCGCAGAAGCGCAACCCCTACTCACTGGCCATCGTGCGTGGCGCGTCGGGAGTGCTGATCGGCCGCCTCACCGGCTTCCTCGCCGTCGCGAAGAGCCCTTCGGCCCGTAGCGACAACCTGATCTTCGCCTACGGCGAGGTTCCCCGCGCCCTCGACCTCTGTATCCGTGTGACCCGGCTGATGAGCGGCCTGGTCCGGACGCTGCGGGTCAACGGCCGGCGTATGCGCGAGGAGCTCGAGGCCGGCTACACGCAGGCAACGGACCTCTGCGAGTTCATCGTCGTGACGTGCGGGGTGGACTACCGCAGCGCCTACGACGTCGTGGGCCGGACGGTCCGCGAAGCAGCCGCTCTCGGGATCCCCGGCCGCGAGATCACCGGGGCCATGCTCGACAAGGTCGCGCTCGCCGAGACCGGGCGGTCCTGGGGACTGACCGGACAGAACCTCGACCCCGCGCTCGACCCGCTCGCGATCGTCGAGTCCAGAACCGGGCTCGGAGGGGCCGCCTCCGAGTCCGTCGAGGCGATGGTGGAGCAGTGCACCGAGCTCGTCGGCGCGCTGGACCAGGACGTGAGCCGACGTCGTCGAGCCCTCGCGCGTGCGGAGCGCGACCTCCTCGTACGCGCCCGCAGGCTGGCCGGACTCGAGGAGGTCTCATGACCGAGCAGGCTGCGCCGGTCAGCTTGCCGGACGAGCTGTCGGTGGTGAACGTCGGACTCCCCCGGTTCGCCGACGCCGTCCGGGACCAGGCGGTTCCGGTCCAGCAGGTCGACTGGCGGATCCCCGCCGGTGGCGACGAGGCGGCGGTGGCGGCGCTCGAGCGTCTGTACGGAGTGCGCGCCGACGAGGTGGACCGGGCCAACGCCGAGGTGGTCAGGCGCCTCGACACCGGTACCCCCCAGCTCGTCGGCGTCCAGCCTGCCGGCGAGGCGCTGCCGCAGGTCACGGGGCGGTTGCTGCTGCACTGCGGTCCGGCGATCGTCTGGGAGGACGTGAGCGACCCGCTCCGCCGTTCGCTGCGCGCAGCGTCCGTCGCGGAGGGCTGGGCCTCGGACGTGGCCGAGGCAGACCGCCTGCTGGCGGCCGGTGAGGTCAGGCTCGAGCCCGCCTACCGACATGCCGTGGTGCTGCCCATGGCCAGCGCGATCGGCCCGTCGGCCCCCCTCTTCGAGGTCGTCAACCGCGCCGGCGGCACGCGGGCCTTCGCTCCGATCAACCAGGGTCCGGGGGACACCGCGTGGTTCGGCCGGGAGACCCCGGCGGCGGTCGAGCGGCTGGAGTTCCTCCGTGACGTCGCTGGACCCCTGCTGCACGCAGTGCTGGAGGAGGCCGGACCCGTCGACCTGTTCGCCCTGGCCGCCCAAGGCCTGCAGATGGGCGACGACGTACACATGCGCACCCAGGCGACGACCAACCTCCTCCTGCGCAACCTGCTGCCTCACCTGGCGGCCCTGCCCGGCGACGGTCGCGTAGCGCTGGCACGGTTCCTCTCCGGCAACCACCTGTTCTTCCTCAACCTGGCCATGGCTGCGGCGAAGTCCGTCGCGGTCTGGGCCGAGCAGGTCGAGCGCTCGAGCATCGTCACATTGATGTGCCGGAACGGCACGACCTACGGCGTCCGCCTGGCCGGCTCCGACGAGCTGTTCCTCGCCGAGGCGCCCCCCGTCGGTGACGCCCTGTACTACCCCGACTACGGGCCGGAGAGCAGCGCCCGCGACATAGGGGACAGCGCCATCCTCGAGCTGGTGGGGCTCGGGGGCGCGGCCGCGGCCGGCTCTCCGGCAGTCGCCGGCTTCCTCGGCGGCCGGATGGCCGACGCGGTGGCCCTCACCGAGGAGATGGCGCTGATCTGCTCCGAGGCGAGCACACGGTTCATCCTGCCGACCTGGAGCAACGCCGGTACGCCCCTGGGCGTGGATGCGCGCCGGGTGGTGGAGCTGGGCATCACCCCCAAGGTCACCACGGGCATCCTGCATGCGAGCTCGGGAGCCGGTCAGGTCGGTGCCGGGGTGGCCGCTGCGCCTCCGGAGTGCTTCCGGTCCGCGGTGCTCGCCCTTGCGGACGGGGGGTGACGAGACGTGTCCGGCTCCGCGCAGCGAACGGTCCACGCCCACTGGCACGGGGGCATGCGCGCCGTCGTCGAGGCGGGCGACTTCGACATCGTCTCGGACGAGCCGCTGTCTGCCGGGGGCAGCGACACCGGGCCCACGCCGACCGACCTGTTTCTGGCCTCCATCGCCTCGTGCTTCGTGCTCGCGCTTGCCTGGGCGGCCCGGCATGCGGACAAGGAGCTGCCTGGACTGCAGGTCCGGGTCGTCGGCACGTACGCGGGTCCCCGGTTCAGTCGGATCGAGATCGAGGTGAGCTCTGACGCTCCGGGGGCTGTGGTCGACGATCTCCTGCCGGAGGCTGAGCGAGTCTGTTACGTCACCAACAGCCTGAGGGACCCCCCGGAGCTGCACGTCGAACGCGTCGTGAAGAGCGCCCCGAGACCGCGGAAAGCACCGTCGGCGGACGGATGGAGGAGTCCTTGACATCGACCGCGGCTCTACTAAAGTAACTAGAAATTGCCGATACTAAATGCAGGCGTTTTCTCTCTCGGGCGCTCGGCCTGACAGGAGCACCTCATGCCCCACAAGACGCTTGTGGTCGGTGGCGGAGCCGCGGGGATCGGAGCCGCGGGCGGGGTGAA
>DATICF010000062.1:0-75956 GCA_035456965.1 Nocardioidaceae bacterium | reverse complement strand
GTCCGCCAGCGCGGCACGCACTTCCACCCGGGCTCCGGCGTCGGTCGTGGTGGCGACGACACCCTGTTCGCCCTCGTCGGCGGCAACGTCGAGTTCGGCACGAAGCGCGGCCGCCGCGTCGTCAACGTCGTCCCGACAGCTGAGTGACGTAGCGTACGAGCAACACGACATCGCCAGGGGCGCTCCGCGAACACCGCGGGGCGCCCTTCGCTCTTTCCCGCTCGATGGTTTACCAGGGTATGCAGGGGAATCGTTGCTTCCCACGGCAAGATCACCATGGGAAGAGACAGATCTCCTGCATACCTTGGTAATTAATCACCCCAACCAGTGAGGACCGATCCATGGCAGTACCCACCTTCGTCGACCGCGTGGTGCTGCACGTCACCGCTGGGCGTGGTGGCAACGGTGTGGCGTCGGTGCACCGCGAGAAGTTCAAGCCCCTCGGGGGTCCTGACGGGGGCAATGGCGGGCCCGGCGGCAGCGTGATCCTTCGGGTCGACCCGGATGTCACGACGCTGATCGACTACCACCACAGCCCGCACCGTCGCGCCGCGCACGGCGGCCATGGCGCGGGCGGTCACCGCAACGGCGCCCACGGTGAGGACCTGGTGCTCCCCGTCCCCGACGGCACGGTGGTCTGCGACGAGCACGGCAATGTTCTCGCGGACCTCGTCGGCCCGGGCACCGAGATGGTCGTGGCGCAGGGCGGCCGCGGGGGACTGGGCAACGCCGCGCTCGCCTCGTCCAAGCGCAAGGCCCCCGGGTTCGCGCTCCTCGGCGAGCCGGGCGACGACCTGAAGATCGTCCTCGAGCTGAAGGTAGTCGCCGACATCGGTCTCGTCGGCTTCCCGAGCGCAGGGAAGTCCAGCCTGATCGCGGCCATCTCTCGCGCTCGTCCCAAGATCGCCGACTACCCGTTCACCACGTTGGTACCCAACCTCGGCGTCGTCACAGCCGGCGACGTGACGTTCACCGTCGCCGATGTGCCGGGGCTCATCGAGGGCGCCAGCGAGGGCCGCGGTCTCGGCCATGACTTCCTGCGCCATGTCGAGCGCTGCGCGGCGTTGGTCCACGTCATCGACATGGCCACGATGGAGCCGGGGCGTGAGCCCCTCGGCGACCTCGACGTGATCGAGGGCGAGCTGAGCCGGTACGGCGGCCTCGAGGACCGTCCCCGCCTGGTCGCACTCAACAAGGTCGACGTGCCCGACGCGCGCGACCTCGCCGACATCGTGCGCGATGACCTCGCGGAGAGGGGCTTCGAGATCTTCGAGATCTCCGCGGCGAGCCACGAGGGGCTTCGCGAGCTGAAGTTCGCCATGGGGGAGATCGTCGCGAAGGCTCGCAGCGAGAAGCCAGTCGTGGAGGCGACCCGGATCGTGCTGCGGCCGCCGAGCGCCGAGGGCGGCTCGGAGTTCACCGTGAAGCAGACCGGCGAGGGCTGGCGCGTGCGCGGTGAGAAGCCCGAGCGTTGGGTGCGCCAGACCGACTTCGGCAACGACGAGGCCGTCGGTTTCCTCGCCGACCGGCTCAACCGCCTCGGCGTCGAGGACAAGCTCCTCGAGCTCGGAGCTGAAGAGGGTGACACCGTTCTCATCGGCGACGTCGACAACGCAGTGGTCTTCGACTTCAAGCCGATGATGGAGGCCGGAGCCGAGCTGCTCAGCCGTCGCGGTGAGGACCACCGGTTCGAGGAGCAGCGCAAGGCCGCCATGCGACGTCGCGCCATCGACGAGGCGTTCAAGACGCGCGCGCCGGGAGAGACCCGCGCCGACGTCGCCCGCCGCCTGGCGGCAGAGGGCCACATCGAGCTCGACGAGCAGGAGGCCCGCGAGCTCGACCTCGGCTGGGACGAGTACGACCCCGACGCCGCGCCCCCGGATCAGGAGGACGAGCAGCGATGACCACCCTCCGCGAGGAGGTCGCATCCGCGTCCCGGGTCGTGGTGAAGGTGGGGTCGTCCTCCCTGACCACGGCCGAGGGCGGGATCGACCCCGCGCGGGTGCGGTCGCTCGTCGAGACGCTGGCCAAGGTCCGCGCCCGGGGTGCCGAGGTGGTTCTGGTCTCGTCGGGTGCCATCGCCGCGGGCCTCGCTCCGCTCGGGCTGGTACGTCGACCCCGCGACCTCGCCACGCAGCAGGCAGCAGCGTCAGTGGGACAGGGGCTGCTCGTGCACCGCTACACCGAGGAGTTCGCCCGCCACGGGCAGATCGTCGGGCAGGTGCTGCTCACCGTCGACGACATGACCCGGCGCAGCCACTACCGCAACGCCTACCGCACGTTCGCCAAGCTCCTCGAGATGGGGACCCTGCCGATCGTCAACGAGAACGACACTGTGGCGACCTCCGAGATCCGGTTCGGCGACAACGACCGTCTCGCGGCCCTCGTCGCGCACCTCGTCCACGCCGACGTCCTCCTCCTGCTCTCCGACGTCGAGGGCCTCTACGACGGACATCCGGACGCGCCCGGGACGACGCTGCTGTCCCAGGTCGCCTCCGACGACGACCTCGAGGGGGTCACGATCGGGCGGACCGGATCGGCAGGCGTCGGCACAGGGGGCATGCAGACCAAGGTCGAGGCTGCGCAGATCGCGACGGGCGCCGGCATCCCCGTCGTACTCACCTCGGCGGACCGGGCTGGGCAGGCCCTTGCCGGGGAGCAGGTGGGCACGATGTTCCACCCGACCGGGCGTCGCAGGCCGACCCGGCTGCTGTGGCTTGCTCACGCCACCGAGCCGAAGGGCGAGCTCCTGCTCGACGCCGGTGCTGTGCGGGCGGTCGTGGAGCGCCGCGCCTCGCTGCTGCCGGCGGGACTCACCGGGGTCACCGGCTCGTTCGTGGGCGGCGACCCGGTCGACCTGGTCGACCCGGACGGCACCGCCGTCGCGCGTGGTCTGGTCAACTACGACTCTGACGAGCTGCCCGGACTCGTCGGCCGCTCAACCCGTGACCTGGCCCGGGAGCTCGGCTCGTCGTACGAGCGCGAGGTCGTTCACCGCGACGACCTGGTGCTCCTTCATCGACGAGGGTGACTTTCGGCATTCCCCTGTCCAGGCCCTCGCTGACGGTCAGACTAAAGTGACGCGCTGGTAGGCGATCGAGGTTCCGGGACCTAAGAGGGTGTGTGGCTTGTGAACGAGCCCGTACGACTGTGGCACGTGACTGTTACCGTCGCAGGCGACCGGATGGAACCGCTCGTGGTGCGAAACGCCTTGCGACGCCTCAGCGACCAGCGCCCGTTCCTCCACTCGCTGAAGTACGACGGCGCGCGCGCTGAGATCCAGTACTGGGAGGAGGCCGAGACCCTCCTCGACGCCTCCTCGCTCGCGCTTCGGGTCTGGAACGAGTACCGCGACTCCGCAGGCCTGCCGCGCTGGGAGGTTGTGGGCCTCGAGGTGATCGAGCGGACCGTCTTCCAGAGCCGTGGCATGGGGTACTCCGCGGTCGTCCACCTTCGGGACGTGACACCGCTCCCGTTCTGAGCGTCGGCAGCCCTTCCTTGGCTGGTGGGACATACGCTGTGAGCATGACCACCACCCCCACCGGTAACAGCATTGACGCTGCCGTCGTTGCGGTCGCCGAACGAGCGCGCGAGGCGGCGAACGAGCTCGCCCTGGCCACCCGTGGTCGGAAGGACGCCGCGCTGCGGGCGATGGCAGACGCGCTGGTCGCGGCCACCGACGACGTGCTGGCAGCCAATGCCGAGGACGTCGCAGCTGCGGAGGCCGCGGGCACGCCGCCGGCGATCATCGACCGCCTCCGCCTCGACGAGGGGCGCGTCGCGTCGATGGCCGACGGGCTCCGCGACGTCGCCGCACTGCCCGACCCCGTCGGCGAGGTGGTCAGGGGGTCGACGCTCGCCAACGGCCTCGAGCTACGACAGGTCCGGGTCCCGTTCGGGGTCGTCGGCATCATCTACGAGGCGCGTCCGAACGTGACCGCCGATGCCGCCGGCATCTGCCTGAAGGCCGGCAATGCCGTTCTGCTGCGGGGTTCCTCGAGTGCGCTGCGGTCCAACACCGCCACCGTGTCGGTCCTGCGCAGTGCCGCTGCTGAGGCCGGGCTGCCCGAGGACGTCGTCGCTCTCGTGCCCGGCGGGGGTCACGAGCCGGCCAAGGCGCTGATGCGCGCGCGAGGACTCGTCGACGTGCTCATCCCGCGCGGCGGGGCCGGCCTGATCCGCTCGGTCGTCGAGGAGTCCACCGTGCCGGTGATCGAGACCGGCGTCGGCAACTGCCACGTGTACGTCGACGGCGCGGCCGACCTCGACATGGCGCTGTCGATCGTGATGAACGCCAAGACCCACCGGCCGTCGGTGTGCAACGCCGCGGAGTCGCTGCTCGTGCACGCCGACGTCGCCAGGGAGTTCCTGCCCCGGGTCGTCACCGCCCTGCAGGACGCAGGGGTGACCGTCCACGGCGACCCGGCCTTCGCCAGGCTGGAGGGGGTCGTGCCGGCGACCGAGGAGGACTTCGGCGAGGAGTACCTCTCCCTCGACATCTCCGCGGCCGTCGTACCCGACCTCGACGCGGCGATAGCGCACATCCGTCGCTACTCCTCGGGGCACAGCGACGCGATTGTCACCGACTCCGAGCAGGCTGCGCGGAGGTTCACCGCGGCGGTCGACTCGGCGGCGGTGCTGGTCAACGCATCCACGAGGTTCACCGACGGGGGCGAGTTCGGGTTCGGTGCCGAGATCGGCATCTCGACCCAGAAGCTGCATGCCCGAGGCCCGATGGGGCTGCCGGAGATGACCTCGACGAAGTACGTGGTCACCGGCGATGGCCACATTCGCTGAGAGCGCGGCCGACGTCCTCGCGGACCCCGCGAAGGAGCGACTCGGCACCTCCGCCAACGGCGTCACGCTCCTGCGGACCGTGGGGGCGATCGTGCTCGCCGGCCTCGCCGCCGAGCAGGGCAGCATCGACCTGCTCGTGGCCTCCCTCGTCGTGTACTGGGTCGGCGACATCCTCGACGGCGTGGTCGCCCGCCTCCGCGGTTGCGAGACCCGGACCGGGGCGACCCTCGACATCCTGAGCGACCGCCTGTGTGCCGTCGCGTTCTACCTCGGCCTGGCGTGGCTGACGCCGGCGCTCGTGTGGCCGGTGCTGGTCTACCTCACGCAGTTCGTGGTCGTCGACGGCTTCTTGTCCCTGGCGTTCCTTGCCTGGCCGATCCGCAGCCCCAACTACTTCTACGTCGTGGACCGGACGCTGTGGTTGTGGAACTGGTCGAAGCCGGGCAAAGCGGTGAACTCGGCGATCTTCGCCGTGGTGCTCCTGCTGACCGAGAGCGCTGCCATCGGCCTGGTCGTCGCCGGGGCACTGCTGGTGCTCAAGTCGGCGTCCCTGGTGCGTCTGCTGCGCCTCGGGCTTCCCGTCCCGCCGCGATGAGGCCCGCATCGGCCGGCTCGAGGCTGACGGTAAGGTGTCCCCATGCTGCTTTCCCTCATCACGGCTGCCGAAGAGACGCACACCGAGGCTGCGATCTCGCCGATCGGCGTCGGTGCCACTGCACTGGGTGTCCTGCTGGTGCTGCTCGTCGCAGTCCTCATGTTCGGCAAGGGCCGCGAGCACTCCTGAGCGGAGGACCTCGACACGATGACGGCCGCCCGTGACTGAGCTCGCAGCGCGATCGCCAGGGGGACCTCGCCGCATCGGTGTGATGGGCGGGACGTTCGATCCGATCCACCACGGCCACCTCGTCGCCGCCAGTGAGGTGCGGGCATGGTTCGATCTCGACGAGGTCGTGTTCGTCCCTACGGGTGAGCCGTGGCAGAAGACCGAGCGCCAGGTCAGCGCCCCCGAGGACCGCTACCTCATGACAGTCATCGCGACGGCGTCGAACCCTCGCTTCTGGGTGTCGCGGGTCGACATCGAGCGTGGCGGCCCGACGTACACGATCGACACCTTGCGTGACCTCAGCAAGGCGCTGCCCGACGCCGACCTGTACTTCATCACCGGCGCCGACGCGCTTGCGGAGATCTTCACCTGGCGCGACGCCTCCGAGCTCTTCGAGCTCGCCCACTTCGTCGGGTGCACCCGCCCCGGCTACGCGATGGACGCGTCCACCCTCGAGGGCATCCCCGATGACAAGGTCACCATCGTGGAGATCCCGGCCCTGGCGATCTCCTCGACCGACTGCCGTCAGCGCACCGCCGCTGGGGAGCCGGTGTGGTACCTCGTCCCCGACGGCGTCGTGCAGTACATCCACAAGCACGCGCTCTACCGTCCCGACCGGCCCCGACCCAGGCAAGGACTCACGTGACAGCGACCGACCGCGCACTCGAGCTCGTCAACGCGGCCGCACAAGCCGCCTCCGACAAGCTCGCCGACAACATCGTCGCCTTCGACGTCTCCGAGCAGCTGGTGATCACCGACGCCTTTGTGCTCTGCTCGGCTGCCAACGACCGGCAGGTGAAGGCGATCGTGGACGAGATCGAGGACCGACTGCGCGACATCGGCGCCAAGCCGGTACGCCGTGAAGGTGAGCGTGACGGGCGCTGGGTTCTCATCGACTACGCAGACATCGTGGTCCATGTGCAGCACGAGGAGGAGCGCGCCTTCTACGCCCTCGAGCGCCTCTGGCGTGACTGCCCGACGATCGAGCTTCCCGAGACCGTCACCGCCGGCCGCGGCGAGTGAGTCGCCGGCTGGTCCTCCTGCGTCACGGCCGCACGGCGTGGAACAAGTCCGGCCGGGCGCAGGGCCACGCCGACATCGAGCTAGACGAGACCGGCCACGTCCAGGCCAGCGCGACTGCCCGGCATCTCGGGCGCCTCAGGCCCAGCGCGCTCTGGTCCTCCGACCTCGCACGTGCCCGGCAGACGGCCGACTACCTGGCCCTGACGTGCGGACTGCCCATGACCTGCGACGAGCGGCTGCGTGAGTTCGACGTGGGGGAGCGGCAGGGGCTCACGCTCGACGAGTTCGGTGGGCTCTACCCGGACGAGTACGCCGCGTGGGTGAGCGGGGCGGGACTCCTGCCGGTCAAGGGCGGGGAGGACTCCGACGACGTGGAGCGCCGCATCGTGCCGGCCCTTCGAGAGTGCGTGGCCGCTCTCGGCCGCGGCGAGACCGGCGTGGTCGTCAGCCACGGGGCGGCGGCGAAGGTTGCCGTGGCTGGTCTGCTGGGGTGGCCCCAGGACATGACCAGCTCTCTCAAGGGCCTCGACAACTGTGCCTGGGTGACGCTGGAGGAGATCGAGCACGGAGGCCGGCTCAGGCTTTCCGCCTACAACGAGAAGGCGCCCCGCTGACGGCTCGACTGCGGGAGGATGAAGGTATGAACGACAGTCCCTCCGAAGTCACCAAGCTGATCCGTCCTGACGGCGGGGTCGTGGTAGGCGACGACGGCTCCGAGGGTGCGGCCCAGGCCGTGCGCTTCGCGCTGGAGGAGGCTCGGCGCAGGCGCACTTCCCTCCACATCGTCCGGGCGTGGTCGATCATGAGCACCTCGCGGCCCATCGACGTTCCGCCCGGGTTCGCTGCGTCCCTGGGCGAGTACGAGGCGGCGGCGATGAAGGAGGAGACCGCCCGGATCGAGGCGCTTCTCGGCGCCGACCCCGATGTACCCGTCAAAGTCCACTGCGTGCACAGCCCGGCCGCGCAAGCTTTGATCGACGCCTCCGAGACGGCCGAGGTCACGGTCGTAGGGTCTCGTGGACTCGGAGGGTTCCGCTCACTGGTGCTCGGATCGGTGGCAGAGCAGTGCATCCGCCACTGCTCGAGCCCGGTGATCGTCGTTCGCAGGGACAGGTGAGGCAGGGTTCCTGCCGAACGTGGGCCGGCTCACGACGGTGGTTCCGCCCTCGATTTCGCATCCGGGGGACAGACTGGTTAAGATTCCCGAGTTGCCCGGGCCGGACAGGCTTCGGGCGGCGGGGCTGTGGCGCAGCTGGTAGCGCACCTCCATGGCATGGAGGGGGTCAGGGGTTCGAGTCCCCTCAGCTCCACTTGGACGGACGGACTGCCGCGTGCAGCCGTCCGTTTTGTCGTTGGGACGTTCTCCTCTGATGACTACTCGGTCCGCCACATGATCGGCGTAGCCATCCAAGGCTGGTAGGCCACCCGCCCGATTCGTGTACCGCGGGGGAGCTCAAAGGTCAGCCAGCCTCGCTCGCACGTCCCGTCGACCATCATGGCCATCCGGGACTCCGACAGGCTCGGTTCGCGGAGGGCGAGGTTGGTGCTGTTGCCGACGCTGAAGTGCACCGGACCCTCGTCCGGACTGCCGATCCAGGCCTCGATGATCCAGAACTCGCTTGCGGAGTACCGCCCAGGCGCATCGTCGGGCAGCGGTGCTCCGTTGGAGCACACCTCGAGATCGAGAGCGCCGAACTGGTTGCCTTTCGACGGAGTCGCGTCCGGCACCCGCAACGGGAACTCGACCTCGTGGACGGTGACGTCGCCATAGTCGGACATCCGGGTGTCGCCCACATAGGCCGGGCCCGGGTCCTCGCTCGGCGCGGCGGTGGATGACGCCGACGTATCCGGGGAGGGCGGCGTGGTCGCAGGGCCTGGACCGCCTGAGGTCATCCACGACCCCGACAGCAGCAGGCCACTCGCCGGCAGCGCTGCCACGGCCACGGCTGCGCCCAGAACGATGCGCGTCCTGCGACGGCGACGATGACGGGCTCTGGCTGCCGCCTCCAGCCCCGTAGCGGGGGGTGCCTCCTCGGACATGTGGCGCAGGGCCGAGCCAAGTCGGGTCTCGAGGTCGTTCATGCTTCCTCCCCAAGCATTTCGCGAAGCACGGCCAAGCCCCGGAATACCCGAGACCGTGCGGTCGGCTCGGCACAGCCGACGAAGGCAGCGATCTCGGCGTACGAGAGCTGCTCGTAGAAGCGCAGGACGACTGCCACGCGCTGGTCGCGCGGGAGGCTGGTGCAGGCCCGCCACAGGCCCTCGTCCGACATCTCGGCGACGACGGTGTCCGCAGTGTCATGGACCTGCGGTTGATTCCCGTCGTGGACAACCTCCACCGTTGACTCCTTGCGCCCGAATCGACGCCACCACGACACGTGGGCGTTCACGACCATTCGGCGGACGTAGGCGTCGACGTCCTCGGCGGCGCGGATCCGCGACCAGCGAGGGAGGGCCCTCGACAGTGCTTCTTGGACCACGTCCTCCGCGTCGGCGGCGTTCCCCGTCAGGACATAGGCGAGACGGAGCAAGGCCGGACCGCGGGCGGCGACGTACTGCTCGAAGTCGTCGGACACGCCGGGTCCCCCGTTCGTCACGACCGTGTTCGGCGTCAGCATGCCCTAAAGACGCTGCATGTCCCGGATCCGTTGCGAGATGGCGTGGTGCTCTTTGCCGAACCATCGGCTTGTTCGGCGAAGACGCCTCCTCCGCGAGGTCTAGTCTCGACCCATGACCCTCTCGTCCGCAGCGCTGCGGACCGCCGTGACCGGTGCGCTCGTTGCCTTGGTCCTCGTGATCACCTCGTGCGCAACCTCGTCGGAGGCCGACGGCAGGGTGATCAACGCCGAACCGAGGGAGGCAGTCGCGCACATCCTGTCCTCGAGCTACGTCGTGCTGGACCTCCGACCGAGGGAGGCGTTCGAGGCCGGACACGTTGCGGGAGCGAGCAACCTCCCGTACGAGACTGGGGCGTTCACGGACGCGCTCTCAGATCTGGACCGCGACGCGAGGTTCCTGCTGTACTCCCACGACGAGGCCATCACGAGGCGCGGGGCCGACGCCATGGTGGCGATGGACTTCGAGCACGTAGTGGACGGCGGGGTCTTCGGGCTGCTCGCCATCGCGGGCGCCCCGATGGAGTGAGCCAGGGACCTGTCAGCGACGATTCACGCGAACGGGTCGGGGCGGCCACCCGGTAGTTCCGCGAGCATGGCCTGGCCCTGGGTGAGGTACTTGTGCTCGACGAGGACCTCGTAGCGGGTCGCCACCACCTGTTGGATCGAGGTGAAGTCGCGACGGCCCCTGGTCGCGGCGTACCCGACGAGCGCCCAGATCACGCCGAAGAGCACTCCGAACAGGCCCGTGGAGACGATGATCGACAGCGTCTCACCGGTCCCGAACAGCGAGAAGATCAGGCCTACGAAGAGGCCGAGCCAGAGGCCGGACAGGGCCCCGCCGATCGCGACCCGACCGGTGGTCAGGCGCCCGGTGACGCGCTCCACCTGTTTGAGGTCCGTGCCGACGATCATGCAGTTCTCCACCGGAAAGCCGTTGTCAGCGAGGTGGTCGACCGCCCGCTGGGCGTCTGCGTAGTCGGCGTACACGCCGAGCGACTGCGGGAACTGCAGCTTCAACGGTGTGCGCGACCCCGGCATGCCGGCCTGGTTGCTCATGGCCCCATTCTCTCCTCAGGTGTACGCCGGACAAGGGACAACGCTTTCCGACGGTGGCCGTGTCGTGAGCCTCGATCCCCGGACCAGCTCTCGACATGCCCGACGAACCGGACGTAGCGTTTCCTGGCATGACGGGGACGCAGGTCGAGCGGCTGACGAGCCCATTGGGTGCCGTGAGCGCCCTCGAGCGTCCCGACGTGCCCATCATGTATCTCGATGTGGCCTTCGAGGTGGATGCGATCCAGACTGGCTGGCCCGCCTTCGAGGCCCGCTTCTCGTCGTTGCGTGGCCGCAAGATGATGGCGGTGGTGTACCCCGAGCGGGAGATCTACCGGCTCGCCACCGTGATGCGTGACGAGGACGACCCCGACGCCCTCGACCTCAGCATGGGAGTCCTGCCAGGGGGCCCGTACCTTCGGCTGAGCCTGCGCGACGACGACCGAAGCGTCCACCGCGACATCGGGCCGGCTTTCGAGGAGCTTCGTGGTCTGGGGGAGTACGACGCGGCTCGGCCGTGCATCGAGGTCTACCAGGCGCCCCAGGCGGTCGACTGCCTGCTGCCCTTGATCGGCTGAGCCTCAGGACCCCTCGGGGTGTGGCTGCACAACGATCCCGCCGACCCGGGACTCGTCCGCGCGGCAACGCACGCCGTCGACGTAGACCATGCGGGTGATCGTGACTTCCTCGCAGAGCTCGTTGTTGTCGGCGTACCGCGCGGCGAAGCCCCCCGCCGCGCTGGTGTTCACGAGGAGGAGCCTCCGCCCGTCCTCGGTGCTTGCGCGCGAGACGCAGTCGCGGCACAGGTAGTCGGGGTAGCGCGTGAGCGCCGGCTGCTCCGTGCCGCAGATCGGGCAGGTGACGAGGTCGATGGCCACGGAAGGGCTCAGCCGGCGTTCTTCCGTGCCGACCAGGCGCTGGCCACCATCTCTTCGAGTGAGTAGCGCATCTTCCAGTCGAGGTCCCGCGCGGCGAGCTCGCCGTTTGCGACGATGCGGGCGGGGTCGCCGGGGCGGCGCGGCGCCATCTCGGGCTCGAAGTCGATGCCGGTCACCTTCGCCATCGCCTGCATGATCTCGCGCACCGAGCTGCCGTCACCGCTGCCGAGGTTGTAGGCAGGTGCGAGAGGCTCGCCGGCTTCGAGTTTCTGCGCTGCGACCACGTGCGAGTAGGCGAGGTCGGCCACGTGGATGTAGTCGCGAACGCAGGTGCCGTCCGGCGTCGGGTAGTCGTCGCCGTTGATGTGCGGGGTGCGGCCGCCCACGAGCGCCTCGAAGACGAGGGGGAAGAGGTTGTGCGGGCTCGTGTCGTAGATCGAGTCGTCGACAGACCCGACGACGTTGAAGTAGCGCAGCGAGGTGTGCTTGAGACCTGCCGCGACCTCCTGGTCGGCCATCAGCCACTCGCCGATGAGCTTGGACTGCCCGTAGGGCGACTCGGGGCCGAGCCTCGTGTCCTCGGTGACCACATCGACGTCCGGGGTGCCGTACACGGAGGCGCTGGAGGAGAAGACCATCTTGTCCACGCCCTCCTCCTGCATTGCCCGCAGCAGGCTGACCGTGCCGGTGACGTTCTGGTCGAAGGTGTGGAGCGGCCGCTCCACCGAGACGCCGGCGTACTTGAACCCGGCGAGGTGGACGACGCCGGTGATCTCGTGCTCGCGCAGAGTCCCGCGCACCAGGTCGGTGTCGAGGATGGTGCCCTCGACGAACGGAGTCTTCTCCGGCACGAATGCGGCGTGGCCGCTCGAGAGGTCGTCGATCACGACAGCATCGATGCCCTGCTCGACGAAGGCGCGTGCGACGTGCGCCCCGATGTACCCCGCCCCGCCTGTCACCAGCCACGTCATCGTCTCTGCCTCCGCTGTCTCGTGTGTCGTGCCGACCCCCGACCCTAGCCGTCTGCGGGCGCTTTCTCGTCGCCGGTGTCCCACCGGTCCACCTCGCCGAGCGGGCCGCGTGTCCCCGATGGGGCGGAATACTGGGAGGCATCCGGCGGCGGCTGCGCTAACATGGCCGTATGCGGAAGAACCTCCTTCTTAGCCGGCCGCGCTGACAGGCACCACGACAGCGCGGCTACCCCTCATGCTCGAGGGGTTTTTTTGTGCCCGGGCCCACGGGGTGGTGCGACCGGCCCGAGGAAGGGTTCTCCCCGAACCGCCGCGACAACGCGACAGGAAGACACGACCATGAGCGATCAGGTAGAAGCAACCGAGCGAGCGACCTACGACGTCGCCGCCGCGCAGGACAAGTGGCGCAAGGTCTGGGACGACCTGAACCCCTTCGAAGCCGTGGACGACGGGTCGCGCGAACGCCGCTACGCCCTGACGATGTTCCCCTACCCCAGCGGCGACCTGCACATGGGTCACGCGGAGGTCATGGCGATCCACGACGTGATCGCGCGCTACTGGTGGCAGCGCGGGTACGACGTGCTCAACCCCATCGGCTGGGACTCCTTCGGTCTGCCCGCGGAGAACGCCGCGATCAAGCGCGACGAGCACCCGGCGACGTACACCTACGCCAACATCGAGACCCAGGCGGAGTCCTTCCGCCGCTACGGGATCAGCTTCGACTGGTCGCGCCGGCTGCACACCAGCGACCCCGAGTACTACCGGTGGACGCAGTGGCTGTTCCTGCGCTTCCGCGAGCGCGGCCTGGCCTACCGCAAGTCCAGCCCGGTCAACTGGTGCCCGAACGACCAGACCGTGCTGGCCAACGAGCAGGTCGTGGGCGGCATGTGCGAGCGCTGCGGTGCCGAGGTCACCAAGCGCGAGCTGACCCAGTGGTACTTCAAGGTCACCGAGTACGCCCAGCGCCTGCTGGACGACATGGAGATGCTGAAGGACACCTGGCCCGACCGGGTGCTGGCCATGCAGCGCAACTGGATCGGGCGTTCCGAGGGCGCCCACGTCGACTTCGAGATCGAGGCTCGCGAGGACACGGGCGGCGGCACCCTGGCCGGACGCACGGTCACGGTGTTCACCACCCGTCCCGACACCCTGTACGGCGCCACGTTCTTCGTCGTGGCGGCCGACGCGAAGCTGGCAGGCGAGATCTGCGCCCCCGAGCAGCGGGAGGCGTTCGACGCCTACCTGGAGCAGGTGCGCAAGGAGAGCGACATCGAGCGCCTGTCGACCGAGCGCGAGAAGACCGGGGTCTTCCTGGGCCGCTACGCGGTCAACCCGGTGAACGGTGAGCGGATCCCCGTGTGGGCGGCCGACTACGTGCTGGCCGACTACGGCACGGGCGCGGTCATGGCGGTTCCCGCGCACGACCAGCGCGACCTGGACTTCGCCAAGACGTTCGGCCTGCCGGTACGTCGTGTCGTCGACACCGGTGAGGAGAACCCGGAGGAGACCTTCGTGGCGACCACCGGCGACGGGGCCTACGTCAACTCCGGCGACCTGGACGGACTGACCGACAAGACCTCGGGCATCTCCACGATCGTGGGGCGGCTGGAGGCCGAGGGACGCGGGACGAGCGCGGTCAACTTCCGGCTGCGTGACTGGCTGCTGTCACGGCAGAGGTTCTGGGGTCCGCCGATCCCGATCGTCCACTGCGAGACGTGCGGCGAGGTCGCGGTCCCGGACGACCACCTGCCCGTCGTGCTGCCCGACCTGCGGGGCGCGGACCTGAAGCCCAAGGGCACCTCGCCCCTGGCCGCGGCCGAGGAGTGGGTCAACGTCGACTGCCCCTCGTGTGGCGGTCGGGCCAAGCGCGACAGCGACACGATGGACACTTTCGTCGACTCGTCGTGGTACTTTCTGCGCTACTGCTCGCCGCACTACGAGGACGGCCCGTTCGACCCCGAGGCGGTACGGCGGTGGATGCCGGCGCATCAATATGTCGGGGGCGTCGAGCACGCGATCCTGCACCTGCTGTACAGCCGGTTCTTCACCAAGGCGCTGCACGACATGGGCATGATCGACATCGTCGAGCCGTTCCAGGCGCTGCTGAACCAGGGTCAGGTCATCAACCAGGGCAAGGCCATGAGCAAGTCCCTGGGCAACGGCGTCAACCTGGGCGAGATGATCGACGAGTACGGCGTCGACGCGGTACGCCTGACGCTGGTGTTCGCCGGTCCGCCGGAGGACGACATCGACTGGGCCGACGTCTCCCCCGGCGGGTCGCTGAAGTTCCTGCAGCGTGCCTGGCGGATGAGCGGCGACGTGACCTCGACGCCGGGAGTCTCGTTCGCCGACGGCGACGTAGCGCTGCGCAAGGCGACGCACCGCACGCTGCACGAGGTCGAGCAGCTGGTCGACTCGCACCGGTTCAACGTGGTCGTCGCCCGGGTGATGGAGCTGGTCAACGTGACCCGCAAGGCCATCGACTCCGGCTGCGGCCGCGAGGACCCGGCGGTCCGAGAGGCGGTCGAGGCGGTGGCGATCATGCTGTCGCTGGTCGCGCCCTACACCGCGGAGGAGATGTGGTCGCGGCTGGGACACGAGCCGACCGTGGCGCGCGCCGGATGGCCGACCGTCGACGAGTCGCTGCTGGTGCAGGACTCGATCACCGCGATCGTCCAGGTCCAGGGCAAGCTGCGCGCCAAGCTGGAGGTCAGCCCGGACATCTCCGAGGCAGACCTGGAGGCAATGGCGATGGCCGAGCCGGTGATCCAGCGGTCACTGGAGGGCAAGACGGTGCGCAAGGTGATCGTCAAGGCACCCAAGCTGGTCAACATCGTCGCGAGCTGACCGCTCCAGCGTCGCTCTGGCGTCGGGTCCGCCGGGCTGCACCGACGGACCCGCTCGCTGGGCGACGTCCGCGTCGTCCCTGCCGCTGACCGCGGCTCTGCTTGCGGACGCCGCTTTAGGCTTCGCGTGCCCGCCGGCTCCGCCCGGCTCGGCTCGGCACCCACCCGCCGAGCTGCTTTCTCTCGGCTCCCGGTGACGACCGTGCGGAGCGTGGTCAGGGGAGGGCGCTGAGGGCCTCCTCGATCGGGACGGGGCCGCTCAGGAGCGTGAACTGCCGGCCGATGGTGGCGGGACTGTCGAGGGCGGCTACGAGCGCGTGCGCGACGTCCGCGCGCGGAATCTCGCGAGGCCGTGCTGCGGGGTCGAGGCTGACCTGGCCAGTGCCGGGCTCGTCCACGAGGCGGCCGGGTTGGATGATCGTCCAGTCCAGATCACGTGCCCGAAGGTCGTCATCGGCCGCCTTCTTGGCACGCAGGTACACCTGGAAGATGTCGTCGCTGTCCGGGTCCGCCCGGTCGGTGCCCATGGAGGAGACCATCAGGTAGCGCCGCACGCCCGCCTGTTCCGCCGCATCGGCGAGCAGGATCGCCGCGCCCTTGTCCACGGTCTCCTTGCGTGCTGCTCCAGACCCCGGACCGCCTCCGGCTGCGAAGACCACCGCGTCCGCGCCCTCGAGGACCGTCGCGACGTCGTGTAGCCGGGCGCTCTCCATGTCGAGCACCACGGCCTCCGCACCTCGCTTCTCGAGGTCGGAAACGTGGTCGGGGTTCCGCACGATGCCCACCGGCTGGTCGCCTCGTCGGCTGAGCTGTTCCTCGAGCAGCAGGGCGATCTTGCCGTGACCTCCGGCGATGACGACGCGCATGGGTGTCCTTCCCTCGGCATTGGTGCTTGCTCTCCGGGAGTACCCGCCTACGGAGAACGACACATCCCTCGTTGCGGACGATCCCGGCTGTGGGCCTGGGACGACGGTAGCCTTCGGGCCATGTCCCGCATCGCACTCGTCACGGACTCGACGGCCTCCCTGCCGCCTGAGGTTGCCGAGAAGCACGGGGTCACCGTGGTGCCGCTGCAGGTGGTCATAGGCGGGAAGTCCTACGACGAGGGAGTCGACGGCGGGGCGACGCCCGAGACCGTGGCGGCGGCGTTGCGCGAGTGGACGCCGGTGAGCACCTCGCGGCCGACGCCGGCTGCGATGCTGGAGGTCTACGAGAAGGCCGCTGCGTCGGGGGCCTCCGAAGTCGTGTCGGTCCACGTCTCGAGCGAGCTCAGCGGCACCTACGAGTCCGCGCAGCTCGCGGCACGGGAGGCGTCGGTCCCGGTGACGGCGGTCGACTCCCGCACGCTCGGCATGGCCACGGGATTCGCAGTCCTCTCGGCTGCAGAGGTGCTCGCTGATGGCGGTTCGGCGGCTGACGCGGTCGAGGTGGCACTGCGGCGTACGTCGCAGAGCGCCTCTCTCTTCTACGTCGACACGCTGGAGTACCTCCGCCGCGGGGGCCGCATCGGTTCGGCCGCGGCCCTGCTCGGCTCGGCCCTGTCGGTCAAGCCGTTGCTGACGTTGCAGAACGGCCGGGTCGCGATGCTCGAGAAGGTCCGCACGGCAGCACGTGCTCTGAGCCGGCTCGAAGAGCTCGCGGCCGACGCGGCCGGCGAGACCAAGGTCGACCTCGCGGTCGCCCACCTGGCCAACTCCGAGCGCGCGGAGGTTCTTGCAGAGAGTCTGCGGCAGCGTCTGGCCGCGAACCTCGAGGGGCGCGAGGTCGTTGTCGGGGAGGTGGGCGCGGTCATCGGTGCCCACGTGGGCCCTGGCATGGTCGCCGTGACGGTATCCCCGTGTCCGTGACCCGAGTGGCTACGCTGTTGCTCACCGCGAGGTCGACGGCTGCCTGCCCACCGCGCTGACCCGCGAACGTGCACAGCCTTCATGGGGTGGCTGTTTTCCACAGATGGCTTCCTGCTCCTTCCGGGCTGCCCTGCGGCTTCCTAGGTTCGGTGCATGCGCTCACGCCGGACTGCCCAGGAGGAGATGGCTGCGATCGCGCGTCGCCGCCTGGAGCTGCTGAGTGCGGAGATCGAGGGGATCCGCACCGCATCCGTCCCGTCGGTATCCGAGGACCGGGACACAGCAGGGGACCGGACGCTGCCGGCGCCGCCCGCAGGCGAGCCGGAGGCGACGCAGTTCCCGGAGGCACAGCCACGTGCCGAGGCGACGCAGTCCCCGGAGGCCCAGCCGAGCGCGGAGGCCGAGCCACGTGCGGAGGGTTCGCCGCCCGCGACCTCGGGCTTCCTCGACCAATTCGGTGAGACCGAACGGCCGAGGGTTGATCCGCTCGGTGCGGCCGAACACTGGGGCGTCGGTGGCTTGCTGGACCATCGCTTGGAGGAGCTGCCGAGGGGTCGCGGCCGGCACGCACGCCGACCCGTCGCTGCGCCGGGCAGACTCGGCGGCTGGGTGCACGACCGGTTGCCCCCCACCATGCAAGGACGAGTCGCGCTGACTGCCGGCCACCTGAGCGTGGTGGCGCTGCTCGTCGCTGGGGCCTTCGCGATCACCGCCTGGTGGGTGGTGCGTGCCGACGGAGGAGGAACGGTCGTACCTGCCGCAGCGTGGACCGACGCCGAGGTCCTGGAATCGCCCGCACCCTCTCCTCTGGTCACTCCCGTGGCTGAGGTCCCGGCTACCGAGACAGAGCCCGCCGTCGTGGTCGTCGACGTCGCGGGGAAGGTGCGCCGACCCGGCATCGCGACACTTCCGCTCGGCTCTCGCGTGGTCGACGCGCTCGAAGCAGCCGGAGGGGTACGTGGAGGGGTCGATCTCACCACCCTCAACCTCGCCCGGCTCCTCGTCGACGGTGAACAGATCCTCGTGGGTGTCTCGCCTCCCGGAGGCGTAGCGGCCCCTGCAGCCTCGGGCGCCGTTGGCTCGACGGGACCGATGGTGAACCTGAACACCGCCACCGCCGCCGAGCTGGAGGAGCTCCCAGGCGTTGGGCCGGTGACCGCCGCCTCGATCCTCCAGTGGCGGGCCGACAACGGGCCCTTCACGGCGGTGGACGAGCTCTTGGAGGTGTCGGGGATCGGTGACGCGACGCTGGCGGAGCTCGCGCCCTTCGTCACCCTGTGACCGCCGCTCGACCCGAGCCCGCTCCGCCGGACCTCCGGGCGTTCGTGCTCGCCCTCATGGCGTGGGCGGGAGGCCTGGCCGGGTTCCTCCTGCCGGCGTGGGTGGTGGCCTCAGCAGTGGTCGGAGGTGCGCTCCTGCTCGGCGTTCGGCATCGCCGGGGGAGACCGGTCGTTGTCGGACTCGCTTGGCTGGTGGCCGCTGCAGCGGTGGCAGGCTCAGCGATGCTGAGGGTGGAGGGCGTCTCGGGCAGTGCCCTCGCTCGTCTCGCGGACCAGAGGGCGTTCGTCAGCGCGGACGTCCGGGTGACGTCGGACCCCCTCGTGAGGCAGGGGCGGTTCGACTCTTTCACGTTGCTGAGGGCGACCACGGTCGAGGTGACGGGCCGGGGGAGCACCCAACCCGGCCGAGTGCCGGTGCTGCTGATCGCGGACGAGGAGTGGCAGGAGGTCGAGCTCGGATCGGTCGTGCGGGTCCAGGGCCGTGCCGCGCCGTCGGACGGCGAGGACCTCGCCGCAGTGATCTCGACCAACCGCCCGCCCATCGAGCTCGAACCGGCCGGAGAGCTCCTGGACGGCGCTGCGGCGGTCCGCGCCGGGATCAGGCAGGCAGTCGCGGGAGCCGGGCCAGGGGAGCGGACCCTCGTGCCTGCGCTGGTGGTAGGCGATGACAAGGGGATGCCTGCCGAGGTCGTCGACGACTTCCAGGCAGCGGGCCTGACCCATCTCCTCGCGGTGTCGGGCACCAACCTGACGCTGGTCGTGGGGTTCGTGCTGGTCATCGCGCGATGGGTGGGCGTTCGGGCGCGCGGGCTGGTTGCGGTCGGCATTCTCGGTGTCGTCGGGTTCGTGCTGCTGGCGCGCACCGAGCCGAGCGTGGTTCGTGCCGCCGCGATGGGCTCGGTTGCGTTGATCGGCATGGGGAGCAACGGTCGCGAGAAGGGCGTGCGGGCCCTCGGGGTCGCCGTGCTGGCCCTGCTCCTGCTCGACCCCTGGATGGCGTTGTCCCTCGGGTTCGTGCTCTCGGCACTCGCGACGGCCGGCATCTTGTTCCTCGCCCCGCCCTGGCGTGACGCCCTGAGCACCTGGACGCCCCGATGGCTGGCGGAGGCCATCGCCGTCCCGCTCGCGGCGCAGATCGCGTGCACTCCGGTCGTCGCGGCGATCTCGGACCAGGTCAGCCTGGTCGCGGTGGCCGCAAACATGGTGGTCGCCCCGGCGGTCGGCCCGGCCACGGTGCTCGGTCTGGCCGGAGGCCTGGTCGTGCTCCTGGTCGAGCCGGCCGGGGTCATGCTGGGCAGAGGCGCCGGATGGTGCGCGTGGTGGATCATCGCGGCTGCAAAGCACAGCGCGGCGCTGCCCACTGCGGCGGTCGGATGGTCCTCGGCATGGGGCTCGGTGCTGCTCCTCTGCATCTTGTCCCTGGGAGCGGCCTGGGTGATGCCCGCGCTCCTGGCTCGCCGTGGCTGGGCAGTCGCGGTCGGTGGGCTGGTGATGCTGGCCGTCGTACGACCGCTGCCTACGCCGGGCTGGCCTCCCGAGGGCTGGGTGCTCGTCGCGTGCGACGTGGGTCAGGGAGACGCCATCGTGCTCAACGCCGGCGCGGGACGGGCCGTGGTGGTCGATGCAGGGCCTGAGCCTGGGGCGATCGACCGGTGCCTGGACCGGCTCGAGGTCGAGGAGCTGCCGGCCGTCGTGCTCACGCACTTCCATGACGACCACGTCGCGGGACTCCCGGGGGTGCTCGAGGAGCGGCCGCTCGACGAGGTCCTGGTCACCGCCCTCGCCGACCCGGCCGAAGGGGCCGCAGCGGTCACGTCATGGGTGAGCGCGGCTGGGGTGCCGGTGCGCGTCCCGCCCTACGGCGAGGTACGACGGCTCGGCTCGCTCACGTGGCAGGTGGTTGGTCCCTCCGGGCGTTTCGCGACCGGCGAGGCCGTGTCCGAGGGCTCGGCGGCCAACAACGCGAGCGTCGCGCTCCTCGTGGAGACCCGTGGCATCCGGATTCTGCTCACCGGGGACATGGAACCCGAGGCGCAGGAGGCCCTGCGTCGTGCCCTGCCGTCGTTGCGGGTTGACGTACTCAAGGTGCCGCACCACGGCAGCCGCTACCAGGACGCGGAGTTCCTGACCGGTCTCGGAGCGCGGGTGGCGATCGTCTCGGTGGGACGGGACAACACCTATGGGCATCCCGCGGCCGAGACCCTCGACCTGCTCGAGAAGGCCGGCGCGCTCGTGCTCCGCACCGACCAGTCGGGTGACGTGGCGCTCGTCGTCCGCGAAGGTCAGCTGACCGCTCGGGAGCTCAGCACCTCGTCGTCCGCGATGAGGTAGCGACCCCCTGAGCGCTCCATGGTGAGCCGCTGGGTCTCCTGGATGGCCCTGCCGTCCTTGAAGTAGTAGGTCAGCACGATGTCGACCTGGTTGCTGCCGCGTGCCTCTGCGCTCGCCAGATTCACCGAGTCGATCGAGCCCCACCAGTCCTCGTAGGCTCCACGTCCCTGGGCCTGCATGCTCGGTGCGAGGCCGTTCCAGCCGGCGTCGGTGTTGCCAGGCATCACGGCGAAGTAGTCCCTGACGGTTCCCTCGAGCACCTCCCCACGGTCCTGCCGATCCTCGGTGGGCGAGGGTTTGGGGTTCGCGGTCGGGGAGGGCTCCTGGGTCGGGGACGGCGTGGGCTCGTCCGAGGGCGAGGGTGACTCTGCCGGGGTGGCCCCGGATGAATCCCGGCCTGAGTCGTCGGTCAGCATCATCCAGCCCAGACCGAGGATCGCGAGGAGGACCACCACGGCAGCGATCAGCCAGGGCGCGCCGCCGCGGCGACGGTCGTGGTCGCGCTCTTTGTTGCCGAGGTCGGGCGAACCGCCGGAGAGGCCCGTCGCGGCAGGTGCTGTCGGCTGCGTCGCGCCGGTCGCCTCGGCGTCGTCGGGTGGCTGCCCGTTGGCGCCGATGACCGTGGTGGCGGCGGTGCCGGCGGCGCCACCTCCGCCCTGGTTGGCGAGCCGGCGCAGCGCGTGCGCGGCGTCGGCCATCGTCCAACGCGAGCGAGGGTCGCGGTCCATCATCCGTGTGATGGGGCCGGTCAGCGGGCCGGCCTGCTCGAGCGGGGCGGGCTCCTCGGCGGCGATCGTCTGGAGCAGTGCGATCGGGTTGCGGTGCTCGGGGTAGGGCGGGCGCCCCTCCACGGCCAGGTAGAGCGTCGCGCCGAGCGCGTAGACGTCTGACTCAGGGCCGGGGTCCTCGCCGCGGGCGAGCTCGGGGGAGAAGTACGACGGGGTACCCGTGACCAGGCCGGTGCGGGTCAGCTGGTCGTCACCGGCGCCCCGCGCGATGCCGAAGTCGCTGATCTTCGCGACACCGTCCTCGCCGACGAGGATGTTGCCGGGCTTGACGTCGCGGTGGATGGTGCCGACCTGGTGCGCGGCGGCAAGGCCGGCAGCGACCTGCGCTCCGATCTCGGCCGCACGGCGCGGGGCCAGCGGGCCGTCCTCGTTGATGATCTGGCCGAGCGTGCGTGAGGGGACGTACTCCATGACGAGCCAGGCGCCGCTGTCGCCTTCGGCGACGTCGAAGACCGAGACCACGTTGCGGTGGTTCAGCGCAGCCGAGGATCGGGCCTCACGGCGTGCGCGGGCGGCGTCGGTCGCCGACTCGCCCGGGAGCATGCCGATCTGCTTCACGGCGACCTCGCGTCCGAGCACCTGGTCTCGGCACAGCCAGACGGTCCCCATACCTCCACGTCCCACGGGGCGGATGACCTGGTAGCGGCCTGCGATCAGGTCGGATGACATCTGGCTCCTTCCGAATGGCCGTAGGCCCGGTCGAAGTGCGGGCGGAGAACGGGGACACCGGACGGTACCCGCACAGCACTCGACTACGCGAAAGCAGTGTCGGAGGCGTGTGGCAGGCTGGCCCCACCATGGCGACCCCGAAGGCATCCGATGTACTCGGCCACGTCACGTTGGTGACCGGCCCCGAAGAGTTCCTCAACGAGCGCACGATCCGCGCCGCCCTCCAGGCGGTGCGCCACGCCGACGAGGAGTCGGAGGTCAGCGAGACCAGCGCGGACCAGCTCAACATGGGGGCACTGGCCGAGCTCGCCGCCCCTTCGCTGTTCTCGGCCATCCGCTGCGTGGTGGTCCGGGGACTGGAGGATCTGCCCGAGGAGACGCACGAGGGCTTGCTCGGCTACGCCGCGTCCCCGGCCGAGGACGTCGGGCTGGTGCTCGTCCACTCGGGTGGCCAGAAAGGCTCCGGCCTCTTGGCCAAGTTGCGGAAGCTCGGTCCGGTCACCGAGGTCAAGTCCGCGGCGCTCAAGCCGAGCGAGTACTCACGCTGGGTCGCCGCAGAGGCCCGCTCGCACGGGGCACGGATCGCCGAGGACGCTGCCGATCTGCTGGTCCAGGCTGTCGGCCAGGACCTGCGAGCGCTCGCCGGTGCCTGTCACCAGCTCGCCAACGACTTCGCGGGAGAGCCGCTGACTGCTGAGGTGGTGAAGCGATACTTCGGCGGCCGGGCCGAGATCAAGGGATTCGCCGTCGCGGACGCTGCGATCTACGGCCGGACCGCCAAGGCATTGGAGGAGTTGCGATGGGCGCTCGACAACGGCACCGCGCCGGTGCTCGTGACCAGCGCGTTCGCGAGCGGGCTGCGGGGGCTCGCGAAGTACAAGAGCGCGCCGAGGGGTCTGCGCGAGGGGGATCTCGCCCGTGAGGTCGGGGTGCCCCCGTGGAAGCTTCGGACCCTGCGGGATCAGGCTCGCGGATGGGAGGACTCCGGGCTGGTCCGGGCGATCCAGGTCGTCGCTCAGGCCGATGCTGACGTGAAGGGCGCCGCCAGCGACGCGTCGTACGCCTTGGAGCGCATGGTCATCTCCGTGACCGAGGCCCGCTCACCCCGCTGACGGCGGCTGCCCGCGACGAGGAGCCCGCGGCAGGGCACGCAAAAAGGCGCCGTCCGGTGGGACGGCGCCTGAGTGCTGGCTACCTCAGAGGGAGGCGGCCTTCTTGGAGATGGCCGACTTCTTGTTGGCGGCCTGGTTCTTGTGGATGACGCCCTTGGACGCAGCCTTGTCGAGCTTTTTGTTGGCAGTCCTGGCCAGCTCCTGCGCCTTCTCGGCGTCGCCGGCTGCGGCGGCCTCGCGGAACTTGCGGATCGCCGACCTCAGCCCGGACTTAACGGCCTTGTTGCGCTCGTGCGCGGCCTCGTTCTGCCGGTTGCGCTTGATCTGGGACTTGATGTTCGCCACTACGGTGCGCCTTCGTCTGGTCTGATTCGGGTCTAGGTCTTGGGGGTGCGGTCGGCCGAGCCTGGCCAGACACGCGAGGGACAACACTACCAGCGGGCGCGCGGACGCCCCAAATCGAGGACGCGGTCAGCCAGGGAGACCCCGAGCCGGCGCCGGGCTCCCTCCAGCAGGCGGGCCGACTCACGGCGGCGGAAGTCGTTCAGGGTGGGCAAGCCTACGTCAACGGCCACCGTGGTGCGGTAGCCGAGCCAGGCACCCAGGGTCGCGAGGAAGGCGGTCACGTTCGGCTCGCCGAGGTCGCGCACCGACGGGAACGTCGTCACCAGCTCGTCGAAGACAGGGTCCTCGACCCACTCCAGGCACAGCAGCAGCGGGTCGTACCAGGCCGGGCCGGTGCGGGCCATGCCCCAGTCCACGAACACGACCGGCCGCGCCGGGTCGCCGACGCGCACGATCATGTTGTCGTTCCGCAGGTCTCCGTGGACCAGGTGGTCGCCCTCGGCGTGCTCCATGAGCCCGGCGTACGACGAACGGAGGACCTCGGCTCGGTCGCCCAGCCACCCCGGCAGTACGTCGGACGGCAGCCCCGCGATCTCGTCCCAGGCCGCGCCGAAGCGTTCGAGGCTCTCGCGGCAGGTGGTGATCGCGAGCCCCGTGCCGAGCCCGGCAAGCTCGTCGCCGAGCACGCCGGTCGCCTCGAGCAACAGCTCGACGTCCTGAGGCGAGGTGGTGTCGGCGTGCCTCCCGGGGACGTCCTCGAGCAGAAGCGCCACCCAATCGCCCGGTTCGTCGTAGACCGCAAGCAGCCGTGCCCAGAGGGCATGCTCGTGCAGGTGCGTGAGCACCGCGGCCTCGTTGCGGAACATGTCGGGGGTCTGCGGGTTCAGCTCCGGTCCGACCGCCTTGACGAAGGCACGCGTGCCGTCCTCGGTGACCAGGCGGGTGGCGCAGCCCGGCGACATGCCGCCCACCTGCTCCTCGATGCCGACCACAGGCGAGCCGAGCGTCCGGTCCACCCACTCGCGGACACGGTCGGGGATGTCGGTGTAGGGGGTGCGGACGCCGACCGCGCGAGGGGATGCCCCGCTCACGACCACCCTCGCCGCTTGGTCAGCCAGGACCAGGTCGCCGCGGCGTACCACGCCTGGTGGGCGCGCAGGTAGGGCGAGGAGGTGGGGACCGGTTCGTCGCGTCGCTCGAAGAAGTAGCCGGCGATGAGGGCCAGGAACGCGTCGATGTCCTCCGGCCCCACGTCGCGGGTGAGCGCGCGCTCGGCGAGGATCGCGTCCGCGTCATGACCGTCGCCGTGCGCCCCGATGAGGAGCACGACAGTGTCGATCCACGCTGCCCCCACGACCGGCCAGTTCCAGTCGCACAGCAGCGCGCGGCCGTCGACGATCAGGAAGTTGTCGTCGCGGCCGTCGGTGTGGACCAGGGTGTCGCCGGCCGTGGCCTCCTCGAAGTGGGCGGCGAGGGCTGCGGCTTCCTCGAGGTACGGCAGGTCGGGGAAGACACGCCGCATGTGGTCCCACCCCGAGAGGCAGTCGGCGAAGTCGTGGGCGAACGTGTCGAGCGTCAGGGGCGGCGGCGTCAGCCGCTCGGCGAGCACCTCGAGCGTGTCGAGACAGGTGTCGAGCTCCGGTCGCCGCCACGGCCGCGCGGGGTTCGCCCCGTCGACGTACTCGAGCTCATGAGCGACCCAGAGGTCGTCCTCATGGCTCCAGAGCAGCCGCGGCACGGGCAGACCGGGCGGAAGCGAACGCAGCTTCCTGACCTCTTCGCGGTAGGACTCGGCGAACGGCCGCTGGGCCTTCACGCTGGCGGCCTTGACGAAGTGGAGGGAGCCGTCGGCGCAGGTGATCACGGAGGCGAAACCCGGGGTGAACCCGGTGCCCGCTGACTTGGCCGACACGACCCGGGAGCCGAGCCGGCCCTCGATGGTGTGGCGCAGCAGGGGCGGAAGCACCTCCCACGTGAGTCGACGGGCCGTGTTTCCGTGAGGGAGCGCGGGCAGTTCCTCCGGTGACGGGGCCGTAGAGGTCGGCACGTGGGTCATGGCGCGCATTCTGCCGCCCGCACGGGCGAAATATCGCCTGATTTGCTACGGGTCGTGACGCTCGTGGAGCCGTTCTGAGCTCGGGCCACGCCGAACAGCACGGGGGGAGACGTGCTGTCGCGAGGTGGGATGCCGCCGGGAGGTGGCCCGTGGAGTGCGGACCAGCACCGTCGGCATGGGACACTGTGAGCTCACTGTCCTCGACCCGGAAGTTCGAAAGCCGCGCCGTGCCCCAGAAGCCTGCCCCTCAGCCGGGCCAGACCGATCCCGCGATCATCCGCAACTTCTGCATCATCGCGCACATCGACCACGGGAAGTCCACGCTCGCCGACCGGATGCTCCAGCTGACCGGGGTGGTCGACGAGCGGAGCGCCCGAGCGCAGTACCTCGACCGGATGGACATCGAGCGCGAGCGCGGGATCACCATCAAGAGCCAGGCCGTTCGCATGCCCTGGACAGTTGCGGACGACAACGAGGCCGGCGCCCAGCCCGGGACCTATGTCCTCAACATGATCGACACCCCCGGGCACGTCGACTTCACCTACGAGGTGTCTCGCTCCCTCGAGGCCTGCGAGGCCGCGATCCTGCTTGTCGACGCCGCCCAGGGCATCGAGGCGCAGACCCTCGCGAACCTCTACCTCGCGCTCGCGGCCGACCTGCACATCATCCCCGTGCTCAACAAGATCGACCTGCCCTCGGCGCAGCCGGAAAAGTACGCCGCCGAGCTCGCTCACATCATCGGCTGCGACGTCTCCGACGTGCTCCACGTCTCGGCGAAGACTGGTTTCGGTGTGGAGCGGCTGCTCAACGAGATCGTGGCCCAGACGCCGGCACCCGTCGGTGACGCCGACGCCCCGCCGCGCGCTCTGATCTTCGACTCCGTCTACGACACCTACCGCGGCGTGGTCACCTACGTCCGTGTGGTCGACGGCAAGCTCACTCACCGCGACCGCATCAAGATGATGTCGACCGGGGCGACCCACGAAATGCTCGAGGTCGGGGTGATCTCCCCTGAGCCGGTCAAGGCCGGCGACCTCGGGGTGGGGGAGGTCGGCTACCTCATCACCGGTGTGAAGGACGTGCGCCAGTCCCGCGTCGGTGACACCGTCACCTCGCAGGCCCGGCCGGCCACGGAGCCGTTGGGTGGCTACAAGCACCCGAACCCGATGGTGTTCTCGGGGCTCTACCCGATCGACGGCGACGACTACCCGACGCTGCGAGACGCGCTCGACAAGCTCCAGCTCAACGACGCGGCGCTCGCCTACGAGCCGGAGACCTCCGGCGCGCTGGGCTTCGGCTTCCGCTGCGGCTTCCTCGGGCTGCTGCACATGGAGATCACCCGGGCCCGGCTGGAGCGGGAGTTCAACCTCGACCTGATCTCGACCGCGCCCAACGTGGTCTACGCGGTCACCATGGAGGACGGCACCGAGCACGAGGTCACCAACCCCTCGGAGTTCCCGTCCGGGAAGATCGCCGAGGTCCGCGAGCCTGTCGTGCGCGCCACCATCCTCAGCCCCAGCGACTTCATCGGCGCGATCATGGAGCTGTGCCAGAGCAAGCGCGGCCAGCTCCTGGGCATGGAGTACCTCTCCGAGGATCGCGTCGAGCTGCGCTACACCCTGCCGCTGGCCGAGATCGTCTTCGACTTCTTCGACAACCTGAAGTCGCGCACGAAGGGTTACGCGTCCCTCGACTACGAGCCCGTCGGTGACCAGGCATCCGACCTGGTCAAGGTCGACATCCTCCTGCAGGGTGAGACGGTCGACGCGTTCAGCGCGATCGTGCACAAGGACTCCGCCTACTCATACGGCGTGGCGTTGGCCGGGAAGCTGAAGGACCTGATCCCGCGCCAGCAGTTCGAGGTTCCGATCCAGGCCGCGATCGGTTCGCGCGTGATCGCTCGCGAGACCATCCGCGCGATCCGCAAGGACGTGCTCGCCAAGTGCTACGGCGGTGACATCAGCCGTAAGCGCAAGCTGCTCGAGAAGCAGAAGGAGGGCAAGAAGCGTATGAAGATGGTCGGCCGGGTCGAAGTGCCCCAGGAGGCCTTCATCGCCGCCCTCTCGACCTCCGACTCCGGAGAGAAGAGCAAGAAGTAGGTCTCGGGGAGGGCCTGTGCGACCGCGTAGCCTCGCCTGCGTGCTGCCCTTCGACCTGCCCGTCGGCCTCACGGCCAAGTCCGCGCTCGGCCCGCGGTGGGAGTCCTGGCTCGACGAGCTGCCACGCACCGTGGCGGGCCTGGTCGAGGAGTGGGAGCTTCGCTACGACGGGAACCCGCGGCACGGCTACTGCAGCCTCGTCGTCCCCGTGCGTACGACGGGCGGGCGAGCTGCCGCGCTCAAGGTGGCCTACCCCGGCGACGAGAACGAGCACGAGCATCTGGCGCTCCAGAGGTGGCAGGGCAACGGAGCGGTCCGGTTGCTTCGGGCGGACCCGCACCGCTACGCCATGCTGCTCGAGCGGCTGCACGCCGAGGACCTCTCGGACCTGTGGGACGTGGAGGCGTGCGAGATCGTCGCGGGCTTCTACGAGCGGCTGCACGTCCCCGCGCCGGCCCAGCTGAGGCTCCTGACGTCGTACGTCGAGCGCTGGAACGCCGGCCTTGCCACCCTGCCGAAGGAGGCCCCGATCCCTCGCCGCCTCGTCGAGCAGGCGGTCTCGCTGGCGGCGACGTTCCTCACCGACGAGGCGAGTACGGGCCGGATGATCCACGGCGACCTGCACTACGAGAACGTCCTCGCGGCCGACCGAGAGCCGTGGCTGGTGATCGACCCGAAGCCGATGTCGGGCGACCCGCACTACGAGGTCGCGCCACTGCTGTGGAACAGATGGGAGGAGGCGACCGGCTCGGGACGCGTCCGCGACGCTGTCCGACGGCGTTTCCACGCGGTCGTCGACGCCGCCGGGTTCGACGAGGACAGAGCCCGGGACTGGGTGGTCGTGAGGGCGCTCCACAACGCGTACTGGAGCGTCGACGGCGCCCGCTGCCTCGGCCGCGGCCTCACCCGCGAGGATCAGGAGTGGATCACCGTCATGGTGACCGTAGCCAAGGCCGTGCAGGACTGAAGTCCCTCGCCCTCGTCACGGTCGGGTGCAAGACTCGAAGGACCGGGCGGGGCGACCGTCCCCGCAGGGGAGGGCTGAGGGATGCGCAAGAAGGTCGTCGTCCTCGGATCCAACTTCGGGGGCCTGACTGCTGCCCTGGCCGTCAAGCACGAGCTCGAGGGCGATGTCGACGTGACGGTCGTCTCACCGAGCGATCAGTTTCTGTTCAATCCGAGCCTGATCTGGCTGCCGTTCGGGCGGCGAGAACGCGAGGACATCACCTTTCCGGTCGCGCCGACCTTCGAGACGCACGACATCGACTTCATCAACGCCCCCGCCACCGGCATCGACCTGGCGGCGAGGAAGGTCACCTACGGAGGCGGCGGCAGCCTCGACTACGACTACCTCGTGATCGCGACCGGCTACCAGAACAAGGACGACGTGGTGCCCGGCTTCAAGGAGAACGCGGTCACGATCACCACGATCGACGAGGCCGAGCGCGCTCACTCCGCCTGGGTGAGGTATCTGGAAGACCCCGGCGACATCGTCATCGCCGCGACCCAGAACGCCGGCTGCTTCGGCGCCGCCTACGAGTTCCTCTTCAACACCTCCTACCAGCTGAGGAAGAACGGGCTGCACGACCGGGTGAAGCTCACCTACGTCACCGCCGAGCCCTTCCTCGGGCACTTCGGCATCGGCGGCCTGCCCCACGGCGAGCAGCTGCTCGGCATGTTCTTGAAGAAGGAGGGCATCGACTCACGCCTCAACGTGGCCATCGACCACATCGACGAGGGGGCCATCGTGATCGAGGCGGGGGAGCGGCTTCCGTTCTCGTACGCCATGGTCATCCCGCCCTTCCTCGGTCAGGACTTCCTGAAGGACGCGGACGACATCGCTGACGAGAAGGGCTACGTGAAGGTCCGCGACACCTACCAGACCCTCGACCACGACGAGGTGTACGCCGTCGGGGTGGCGGCCGCGGTCGACGTACCGTGGCACACGCCGACGCCCGTGGGGATCCCCAAGACCGGTTTCCCCACCGAGGTGATGGCGCACACGGCGGCGAGCAACATCGCGGCCCAGATCCGGGGCGGGGAGCCCACGGAGTCCAAGACCTTCGGCGACATCAAGGCGGTGTGCGTCATGGATGCCGGCAACAACGGGGTGATCATCCTGGCCGACAAGATGCTGCCGCCGCGCAAGCACGGCGTGCTGATCCCGGGGCCCCAGGCCCACCTGATGAAGCTCGGCTTCGAAAAGTACTTCATGTGGAAGTCACGCCACGGCTACGTCAATCTGCCCTGACGTGCCGACGGGGCCGACTCACCTCAGAAGGCTGGCTGAGGGCGGACGCAAAGGCCTGTATAGAGCAGTTGATGACCCCATCTCAAGAGGTTTCGCGCTAAAGCCAGGCAAGGTTTGATGACGAAACCGTTCCATCAGGTGCACATACCTACCGCCAGGTAGCTATCTGCAATACGTTGTGACGCAACAAGTCAACACCCCTGTCCAGCGTGTCCTACGTTGGCTGGGCAGGTACGAACAGGGAGAGCGATGTCTCACAGCACCGTCAACCTCGATGTCATCGAGAACCGCCCCGCAAACGTCGGGCAGCAGTTCTTCGACCGCGTCCAGAGCAGCCCCAACCGCGAGGCCTACCGCTTTCCCCAAGGTGACAATTGGGAGTCGGTGACGTGGAAGGAGGCCGGTGACAAGGTCACGCGCCTCGCCGCGGGTCTCGTCTACCTCGGCGTCGAGCACGAGCAGCGCGTCGGCATCGCCTCGGCGACGCGTTACGAGTGGATCCTCGCCGACCTCGCGATCATGTGCACCGGAGCGGCCACCACGACCGTCTACCCGTCCACGATCGACGACGACGTCTCCTACATCCTCGCCGACTCCGAGTGCCGCGTGGTCTTCGCCGAGGACGACGAGCAGATCGCCAAGCTCCTCAAGCACCGTTCCGAGCTGCCGCACCTGACGAAGGTCGTGACCTTCACCGGCACAGTGGACGGCGACTGGGTGATCAGCCTCGACGAGCTCGAGCGCCTCGGCGAGGAGCAGCTCGCCAAGGAGGCCGACGTCATCGAGAAGCGGGTCGCAGAGATCAGCCCCGACGCCCTGGCCACCCTGATCTACACCTCCGGCACCACCGGCCGCCCCAAGGGTGTCCGCCTGCGCCACTCGTCGTGGACCTACGAGGGTGCCGCGATCCACGCCCAGAACCTCCTGACGGAGGACGACCTGCAGTTCCTGTGGCTGCCGATGGCCCACTCCTTCGGCAAGGTGCTCCTCTCCACCCAGCTCGCGATCGGCTTCGCGACGGCGGTCGACGGCCGGGTCGAGAAGATCATCGACAACCTCGCCGTCGTGCGCCCCACCTTCATGGGTGCCGCTCCGCGCATCTTCGAGAAGGCCCACGGCCGGATCATCACGATGCAGCAGACCGAAGGCGGCCTGAAGGAGAAGATCTTCAACCAGGCGTTCAAGGTCGGCAAGCAGGTCCGGCAGCTCAAGATGGAGGGCAAGCCGGTCCCGTTCCTGCTCGCCAAGCAGCACGCGCTGTTCGACAAGCTGGTCTTCGCCAAGATCCGTGAGCGCTTCGGTGGCCGGGTCCGCTTCTTCATCTCCGGCGCTGCGGCTTTGAACCAGGAGGTCGCGGAGTGGTTCCACGTCGCAGGAATCCTGATCCTCGAGGGCTACGGCCTCACCGAGACTTCGGCGGGCTCCTTCGTCAACCGGCCCAACGACTACAAGTTCGGATCGGTCGGCATGGTCTTCCCCGGCAGCGAGGTGAAGATCGCCGCGGACGGCGAGGTCCTGATCAAGGGCCCCGGCGTGATGGAGGGGTACCACAACCTGCCCGAGCAGACCTCCGAGACGCTCTCGGACGGCTGGCTCCACACCGGTGACATCGGCGAGCTCGACGAGCGCGGCTTCCTCAAGATCACCGACCGCAAGAAGGACCTGTTCAAGACCTCGGGCGGCAAGTACATCGCCCCGTCGTCCATCGAGTCGCAGTTCAAGGCGATCTGCCCCTACGCCAGCCAGTTCCTGGTGCACGGCAACGACCGCAACTTCTGCGTCGCTCTGATCACCCTCGACCCGGACGCGATGACCGACTGGGCCACCCACAACGGCATGGAGGGCAAGTCCTACGCCGAGATCGTCTCCTCGCAGAAGGTCCAGGACATGGTCGCCGGCTACGTCGACGAGCTGAACCTCCGGCTGAACCGCTGGGAGACCATCAAGAAGTGGATCCTGCTCGACCACGACCTCACCGTCGAGTCCGGTGAGCTGACCCCCTCGATGAAGGTCAAGCGCAAGGTCGTCGAGCAGAACTACAAGGACCAGATCGACGCCCTGTACGCCGGCTGATCTGACTCCGCGCGAGAAGGCGCCGTCCCGTCCGGGGCGGCGCCTTCTGCATGCCCCGACCCCCCGGCGGTGCCCCTCCCTAGGATGGATGGGTGCCCTCAGCCCTTCCCGACGGCGAACCCGCCCCCGCAGACGGCGGCCTTCCCGAGTCCGCGCTGGCATCCCTCGGCGACCGGCCGCTGGGGATCTACGTGCACGTCCCGTTCTGCACGGTGCGATGCGGCTACTGCGACTTCAACACCTACACCGCTTCCGAGCTGGGTGAGGGCGCGTCGCGGGCGACGTACGCCGACACCGCGATCGAGGAGATCCGACTCGCCCGCAAGGTCCTCGGTGCCGTCGACGCGCCCGTCGAGACCGTCTTCTTCGGTGGTGGTACGCCGACCCTCCTCCCGGCCCGGGACCTGACCCGGATCGTCGCGGCGATCGACGAGGAGCTCGGGCTCGCCCCGGGCGCGGAGGTGACCACGGAGTCGAACCCTGACAGCGTCACCCCCGAGGCCCTTCAGCGGCTGCGTCAGGGCGGCATCAACCGGATCTCGTTCGGGATGCAGTCCGCGGTGCCCCACGTGCTCGCGGTGCTTGACCGCACCCACGACCCCGAACGGGTTCCGCAGGTCGTGGCGTGGGCACGGGAGGCCGGCTTCGACGAGGTCAGTCTCGACCTGATCTACGGCACGCCGGGGGAGAGCCTGGGGGACTGGCAGACCTCTTTGGACAGCGCTCTTGCGAGCAGCCCCGACCACCTCTCGGCGTACGCGCTGATCGTCGAGGAGGGAACCGCCCTGGCACGGCAGATCCGGCGTGGCGAGGTGGGGATGCCCGACGACGACGACCTCGCCGACAAGTACCTCGCCGCGGACGAGGTCCTGGAGCGTGCGGGCCTGCGGTGGTACGAGGTCTCCAACTGGTCCACCTCGGAGCGCACGCGCTGCCGCCACAACGAGCTGTACTGGACCGGTGCCGACTGGTGGGGTGTCGGGCCCGGAGCGCACTCGCACGTCGGCGGCGTGCGGTGGTGGAACGTCAAGCACCCGGCGGCCTACGCCGCTCGCATGGCATCGGGGGTCAGCCCGGCGCACGGTCGAGAGGTCCTCGACGACGAGACCCGCCGCGTCGAACGGGTGCTGCTCGAGATCCGGTTGCGCGACGGTCTGCCGCTCGACGCGATCGACGACGTGGGCAAGGCTGCCCTCGCGGCTCAGGTCGAGGACGGGCTGGTCGATGCGGCTGCGCTTGAGGGCGGACGAGTCGTGCTCACCCTCCGCGGCAGGCTCCTGGCCGACGCCGTCGTGCGCGCCCTGCTCGCGTGACCTCCCCGGCGTCGCGGCGCGGCTGTGCCACTCATGCTCGCGAGAGGTCCCCGGCGGTCAGCTGACGACCCGGAAGATCCAGGGATAGCGGTAGTCGCGGTACTGCGAGGCCTGCACAGCGGCCAGGATCATGAACACGAGCCAGGCGACGCCCACGATCGGGAGCAGGACGAACCCGATGAGGAGGAAGATCGAGATTCCCGCGACGATGAAGTACACCAGGTAGGCGATCTGGAAGTTCAGCGCCTCCTTGCCGTGCCGGTCCAAGAACACCGACCGTTCCCGGAAGACCAGCCACACGATGAGCGGGGCGATGAAGCCCAGCACCAGCGGTCCGAGGTGCGCGCCGATCGCCCAGAGCTTCTCGTCCTCCTGGCGCATCGGCGGCGCGGACTGGTAGCCGGCGGGTGGGGGAGCGGGCTGGTACCCGCCGGGCGAAGGGGGCTGCTGATAGCCACCCGGCGGCTGCGCCGGCTGCCCAGGTTGGGCGGCCGGGGCGGGCTGGCCTGGCTGGGCGGGCTGCCCGCGCTCGGGCTCGGGCGGCTGCTCGGGGTTCTGCGGCCCTGTGGTCATGTCTCCAGTGAAGCACCAAGAAGGGGTCCGCAGGGATTGTTCAGGAGGGCTCGGTGACGAAGTCGATGAGCTCCTCGACGCGGCCGAGGAGGGCCGGCTCGAGGTCGGCGTACGACGTGACCTTCGACAAGATGTGCTTCCAGGCGCGCGCGATGTCGGCCTGGTCGCGGTGAGGCCATCCCAGGCTCTGGCACACGCCGCGCTTCCACTCCATGTTGCGGGGGATCACCGGCCACTTCTTCATCCCCAGCCGGTCGGGCTTCACGGCCTGCCAGATGTCGACGAAGGGGTGCCCGACGATCAGCACGTGCTTGCCGACCGGGCTCTTGGCGATCGACTGGGCGATGCGGCTCTCCTTCGACCCGGCAACCAGGTGGTCGACGAGCACACCGACCCTGCGCTCGGGGCCGGGGCGGAAGTCCCGCAACTGCTCGGCGAGGTCGTCGACTCCCTCGATGTACTCCACCACCACGCCCTCGATGCGCAGGTCGTCACCCCAGACCTTCTCCACCAGCTCCGCGTCGTGGCGGCCCTCGACGAAGATCCGGCTCGCGCGTGCGACGCGAGCCTTGGTGCCGGGGACGGCGATGGAGCCAGAGGCGGTGTGGGTCTTCCTGGCCGGGCCCTTGCGCGCCGGGGGCTTGAGGATCACCGGCACGCCCTCGAGGAGGAAGCCGGGTCCCAGCGGGAAGGTGCGACGCTTGCGGCGGCGGTCCTCGAGGGTCACTGTCATCAGGTCGCGGTCGACCTCGACGATCTCGCCGCACCAGTCGGTGGTGACCTCCTCGACCACGAGCCCCTTGTCCGCATCGATCTCGACCGAGCGTCCCCGCTTGGGGGCACGCCAGTCGGTGTTGAGCACGTCGGAGCCGTAGCGGTCGAAGGACATGGAGCCCAACGCTATTCGGCGCCCGCGGGTCGACGTACACGACGCGCCGGGGACGTGGGAGGGCCGCGATGTCGGGTACGTCGCACAGCGGCGTTTGTGCCGACTGGCGGCGGTTCCGGGCGGCGTTGGTGCCGACTCGCGGCGTTCTGGACGGCGTTTGTGCCTACTCGCGGGGTTCTGGACGGCGTTGGTGCCGTCTAGGGCGGGAGGGCCTGTCTGGACGAGCTGTGCCAAGTCCTTGGGAGCCGAATGTCAGCGATATATCGTCAACCTATCGGCGGCACTGATCGGATGGGCCGCGCATCACCTGAGGGAGAGGCCGATGACCGGAGGCAAGTGGGGTCATGGATGGCCCGGAGCGGACTGGCCGGGGGGTCCTTGGGGTTCGGGGCCGCCGCCGTGGATCGCGGGGCTCTTCGGCATGACGGGGCAGCAGGCTCGGGGACCACGCGTGAAGCGGGGAGACGTCCGAGCGGCGATCCTCGACGTGCTTTCGTCCCAGCCCTTGAACGGCTACCAGATCATCCAGCAGATCGCCGAGCGCACTGGTGGGGCGTGGAAGCCGAGCCCGGGGTCGGTGTACCCGACGTTGCAGCAGCTCGAGGACGAGGGGCTCGTGGAGGGCACCGACGGCGAAGGCCGGCGGCTGCTTCAGCTCACCGAGGAGGGCCAGAGGTACGTCGCCGAGCATCCCGACGAGATCGCGGCCACGTGGCGCCCTTTCGACACGAGCAGCTCGGAGACCCACGAGCTGAAGCCGGTGATCGGGCAGGTCATGGCCGCGGTCTGGCAGATCGTGATGTCGGGGAACAGACAGCAGCAGGCGGAGGCAGCCGAGATCCTCGCCGACGCCCGCCGGCGGCTGTACGGCCTGCTCGCGGAGGGGGAGCCGGAGTGAGCCGTCCGGAGATCAGGATCGGCGACCGCGAGCGCGAGGCCGCGGTGGCCGCACTGGGCGAGCACTACGCCCAGGGCAGGCTGACCAAGGAGGAGTTCGACGAGCGCGCCGAGGTGGCCTGGGGTGCGCGGACCAACTCTGACCTGGCGCCGCTCTTCATCGACCTCCCGAGGCTGCAGGAGCAGGCGAGCCCGACCAGCCCCTCCACCGCGGGCTCGTCGTCATCGCGGAGGCGACCTCGGTGGTCCGGGCCGCCGGTCATCCCTGTGCTGCTGCTCGTCGTGGTGGTCGCGGCTGTTTCGGATCTCGAGGTCTGGCCGCTGCTGCTGGTGTTCGGGGTCTACCTGTGGCTGCGGATGTGGATGGGAGTGGCCCGGATGCATCGGTGGGCCCGCCACACCCAGCAAAGGGTGGTCTACGGACGTTCCGTGGAGCCTTGGCGGTGGCCTCCTCGCGGCTGACGTCGGCTGGGGACCGACCGCCCGGGGCAGCCCAGGGCAGCCCCGGCCGACCGCGACCGGCTGAGACCGGCTGCGAGATGTCTAGAGCAGGGGCAGGTTTCGTGACGAGCGGGGAAGCTGCTCGAACCCGCGCGTGAACGCGTGAGACAGCTGCTCCGCCGGGTAGGGCCACTCGGCAGCCTCCGCCATCTGGTCCGGACGCGTGCCCCGGCTTGCGAGGTCCCGGATCGACTCGGCCACCACGCTGATGCTCGCGCGCTGGTCCATGACGAAGTCGCGGTCGACGGGCAGCCCATGCCCCGGCACCACGACCGAGTCCTCGCTGAGCAGCCCGACCATGAGGTCCAGCGCCACAGGCCACTCGAGCGGGTAGCAGTCGTCGCCGAAAGATGGGGCAGCGGACTCTTCGACGAGGTCACCGGCGTAGAGCACCCCTGCGTCGGCGACGCTGATGATCGCGTCACCGCCGGTGTGGCCGCGGCCGGGGTGGACCACCTCCAGGAGCCGGTCGCCGAGGTCGATGACGCGCGCGGAGGAGAACGGGTCGTCGGGCACGAAGACGCTGGTGCCTGTGATGTCGGTCATGCTCGCCACGGCGTCGAGGATCGAGCCACCCGCGTCGCGCAGCGTCCTGGCAGTCTCCTCGTGGGCCACGACCGGCGGGCCGTCGTACTCCTCGACGAAGGTGGCGTTGCCGAGCACGTGGTCCCAGTGGGCGTGGGTGTTGACGACCGCGACCACCTCACCCATCCGGAGGTCGCGGATCCGCTCGATCACGGCGCGAGCCGCGATCGACGAGGCATGCGTGTCGATCACGACGAGGCCACGCGTGCCCCCGACCAGGCCGACGTTGACGTCCACGAGCTCGTGGCGGGCGACCCAGCATCGGTCGGCGATCTCGACGAAGCCGCTGTCATGGGTGATGTCGAACCGGCGGCGAGAGGTTGAGGCCGTCATGCAGCAAACCCTAGTGCGCTTGCCGTGTGTGTGCGCGCCCCGCGGATTCTTCTGCGCAGGGGGCAGACTAGTAGCATTGGCACTCGGAACTAGTGAGTGCCAATCGCCCGGCGGCTCCCAGGGGCCCGCCGGGTATGCGCAGCGAACTCGGGCAAGGAGGCGAGACATGGTCGAGGCCCGCAAGCTCGCCGTCCTCCGCGCAATCGTCGAGGACTACGTGTCCACCCAGGAGCCGGTCGGCTCCAAGGCACTGGTCGAGCGCCACCGGCTGGGGGTCTCCCCGGCAACGGTACGCAACGACATGGCAGCGCTCGAGGACGAGGGCTTCATCACTCAACCTCACACCAGCGCTGGTCGCGTCCCGACCGACAAGGGCTACCGGCTCTTCGTCGACCGGCTCAGCCAGGTCAAGCCGCTCTCGGCCGCGGAGAAGCGTGCCATCGCCACGCTGTTGGAAGGCGCGGTCGACCTCGACGACGTCGTGCAACGCAGCGTCCGGCTGCTCGCGCAGCTGACTCGCCAGGTCGCGATCGTCCAGTACCCCACGCTCTCGCGCTCGACGGTGCGTCACGTCGAGCTGGTGACCCTTGGCAGCACGCGCTTGCTGCTCGTGCTGATCCTCAGCACCGGCCGGGTCGAGCAGAGGGTGGTCGAGCTCCCCGAGGCGCTCGACGACGAGACGGTCCAGGGGATGCGCGCCGCGTTGAACCTCGCGACGTCCGGTCAGAAGCTCAGCGACGCGGCCGAACGGCTCGCCGAGGTCCCTGAGCAGTTCGACGAGGTGGACCGCCGTCCGGTGTCCGTCGTGGTCGCAGCTCTGGTCGAGGCGATGTCCGACCACCGCTCCGACGAGCGGGTCGTCGTCGGGGGCACGGCCAACCTCGCCCGTTTCGGTGACGGCTTCGATGCCTCCGTCAAGCCGATGCTCGAGGCGCTCGAGGAGCACGTCGTGCTGCTCAAGCTCCTCGGCGAGGCGACTTCGCCGTCGACGCTGACGGTGCGCATCGGCCACGAGGTTCCCTACCAGGAGCTGTCCACGACCTCGGTCGTGGCAACCGGCTACGGCCCCGGTGACGAGGCGCTCGCCACCTTGGGCATCGTGGGCCCGACCCGTATGGACTACCCAGGCACAATGGCGACGGTGCGCGCTGTCGCCCGTTACGTGTCGAAGATTCTCGACGAAGGATGAGCAGAGAGAGCACTGTGAGCCAGGACCCCTACGAAACCCTTGGCGTCCCGCGGGACGCCGACGCCGACGCGATCAAGAAGGCCTACCGCCGTCTCGCGCGTCAGCTGCACCCGGACGTCAACCCCGACCCGGAGACACAGGAGCGGTTCAAGGAAGTCTCCCGCGCCTACGAGGTCCTCTCCGATCCCGAGAAGCGCCGCATGTACGACCTCGGCGGCGACCCGTTCGGTGGTGGCGCCGGTGGCTTCGGCCAGGGGACCGGGTTCTCGTTCACCGACATCATGGACGCCTTCTTCGGCGGTGCCGCCGGTGGCGCAGCGGGTGGGGGGCGCGGCCCGCGGCCCCGCGTCCGGCGCGGCCAGGACGCCCTGATCCGCCTCGAGGTGGACCTCGCGGAGGCTGCCTTCGGCACGACGCGCGAGCTCAAGGTCGACACCGCCGTGCTGTGCACCGTCTGCAGCGGCGACGGTGCCGCTCCGGGCTCGAAGCCGGTGCCCTGCGAGACCTGTCACGGCCGGGGCGAGGTGCACCAGGTGCAGCGATCGTTCCTCGGCGAGATCCGCACGATGCGCCCGTGTGCGGCCTGCCGCGGGTTCGGCACGATCATCCCCGAGCCGTGCCGCGAGTGCTCCGGTGACGGCCGGGTCCGCTCCCGCCGCACCCTGAACGTCAAGATCCCGGCCGGGGTCGACACCGGCACCCGGGTGCAGCTGGCCGAGCAGGGCGAGGTCGGCCCCGGCGGTGGCCCCGCCGGCGACCTGTACGTCGAGATCCACGTCGCCGAGCACAAGGTGTTCACCCGTCACGGAAGCGACCTGCTCTGCACGGTGACCGTGCCGATGACCGCGGCGGCGCTCGGCACCTCCATCGACCTGCCGACCCTCGAAGCCGATCTGGTCGAGGCGGGGGCGGAGACCGACCTCGAGACCAGCATCGAGCTCGACATCCGGCCCGGCACGCAGTCGGGCTCTGAGATGGTCATCAACGGTCGCGGGGTTCCTGCGCTGCGCGGCGTGGGCCGCGGCGACCTCGTGGTGCGGGTGGTCGTGGAGACCCCGACCCGCCTCGACGACCGCCAGGAGGAGCTGCTCCGCGAGCTGGCCGAGCTCCGTGAGGAAGAGTCTCCCGACGGTCACGTCCAAGCCACGCACCGCTCGATGTTCGACAAGCTGAGGAGCGCGTTCAACCCGCGATGAGCCTGCCGGTCTTCCACCTCCCGGACCTGGCGGGTGCCGTCGTCGGTCACCCGGTGGAGCTCACGGGTGACGAAGCCCGCCACGCCGTCGTGGTGCGCCGGATCCGCGTAGGCCAACGGGTGGCGTTGACAGACGGTGTCGGGACGACGGTCGTCGGGACCGTCGCCGAGACCCACAAGAGCTCGCTGACCGCCACCGTCGTCGAGCTGATCGAGACCCCGCGCGAGTCGCCGCGGGTCGTCGTGGTCCAGGCGATCCCCAAGGGCGACCGTGGCGAGCTGGCAGTGGAGATGCTCACCGAGGTCGGCGTGGACGAGATCGTGCCGTGGGCCGCCTCGCGCTCGGTCGCCGTGTGGCGGGGGGAGCGGGCGGCGAAGTCACTGACCAAGTGGCGCACCACCGCCCGCGAGGCCGCGAAGCAGTCGCGTCGTGCATGGTTCCCCACCGTCGCGGAGATGGTGCAGACCCCCGAGGTGGTGGCGCGGCTGCGCGACGCCGACCTGGCCGTCGTACTCCACGAGGACGGGAGCAAGCCGCTCGCCGGCCTCGAGGTCCCGGTGAAAGGCGACGTGGTCGTCGTGGTCGGGCCCGAGGGCGGGATCAGCGACGAGGAGGTCGCGGCCTTCGCTGAGGCGGGAGCCGAGCCCGTACGCCTGGGCAGCTCGGTGCTGCGGACGTCGACCGCCGGTGTGGCCGCAGCCGCCGCACTACTGTCCCGCACGCCCCGCTGGACGTGACCGGGCCCGACGCCGCCCACCCGTAACGAGGCGCAGCCGGGCTCGTTGAGGACTGGAACACGTTCTCGTCAGGAGCCCCAATGCGCCGTACCCGTCGTGCACTTTCCGCCGTCGCAGCCCTGAGCGGCTTCGGACTCCTGAGCGGGTTGGCTGCTGCGGGGCCGGTCCAGGCCGCAGGTGCTGAGACCGACCCCTACGGAACGGTCTGGAACATCCTCCCGCCCGGTCAGTCCGGCACCGTGACGGCGACCGATCTGGTGGCGGTCGGTCCGAGCCGCGAGGCCACCGGGACCACCCCGGAGAACTTCGCCGACCAGCTCGAGATGTACGACGCGCTGACCCGGCACGATCCCGAGGCCTTGACCCGCTCGGACCTCGACGACCTCTACAAGCGCTCCACCTTCACTCCCGCCGAGGTGGTCCGCGAGGCGTCGCCGAAGGCAGGCGTCGACATCTCCTGGGACCAGTTCGGCGTCCCCTACGTGAACGGCGCGACCTACGACGATGTGATGTTCGGCGCGGGCTACGCGGCCACGCGCGACCGGATGTTCCTGATGGACGCCCTGCGCCACGCGGGCCAGGCACGGATGGCGGAGTTCGCCGGGGGTACGCCCGGCAACCTCGCGATGGACCGCAGCCAGCTCGCGACCGCCTTCTACACCGAGGACGAGGCACAGGCGCAGATCGGCCGGATCGCGCAGCGCTACGGCGAGGAGGGAGAGAGGCTGGCGCGCGCCGTCGACGCCTACATCGACGGCATCAACGCCGCTCAGGACGAGATGTGCCCGGGCGGCCTCCCGACCGCCCCCGAGTGCCCGGTCGAGTACGCCGCCCTCCAGCAGACCCCCGAGCCGTGGACTCGTGCCGACGTCGTCTACGTGGCCTCCCTCGTCGGCGGCATCTTCGGCAAGGGCGGTGGCCGCGAGGTCGACAACGCGGTCTGGCTGCAGCGGCTCGTGAAGCGCTTCGGCCTGCGCCAGGGCGTCCGGATCTACAACGACCTGCGCCACAAGAACGACGAGGACGCCCCCACCAGCTCCAGCATCCGTGCGCCGTACGGCGGAGGTGGTGTCGCGCCGCGCAAGGCGGGTGTCGCGCTGCCGGACCTCGGCGGGCCGACCGCCCCTGGCAGCGGGGCGCCGCTGTCCGGTGGATCGGCGATCAGCGAGACCCCCTCCATGGATCTGCCCGGGATGAGCATCGAGCTCCCGACGATCCAACGCGCCATGAGCAACGCGCTGCTCGTGGGCGGTCGGCACACCACGACCCGGAAGCCGATCGCAGTATTCGGTCCGCAGACGGGGTACTTCACCCCGCAGCTGCTTACCGAGCAGGTACTCGTCGGCCCGGGCATCAAGGCCCGAGGGGTGTCCTTCGCCGGCACGAACCTGATCGTGCAGCTCGGACGTGGCGAGGACTACGCGTGGTCGGCGACGAGTGCCTCCAACGACAACGTCGACACCGTGGTCACGCCCCTGTGCAACCGCGACGGCAGCCGCCCGACGGTGGAGTCCGAGGCGTACCTCCGCAACGGCCGGTGCACCCCGATGGAGCGGTTCGAGCACACCGAGACCACCCTTCCGGGCGCGGGCTCGCAGGAGCCGCCTGCCCAGCACTCCTTCCTCGTCCTGCGCACCCACCACGGGATCGTGCAGCAGCGCACGACCGTCGCCGGACGCCCGGTCGCCATCGTCCGCCAGCGCAGCACCTACGGGCGCGAGGTGGACTCCGCGGTCGGCTTCGCACGGCTCAACGACCCCGGGTACGTCGACGACGCGGCCTCCTTCCAACGAGCGGTATCGGCCATCGACTACACGTTCAACTGGTTCTACGCCGACGACCGTGACATCTCCTACTACTCGTCGGGCCTGCTGCCGGTGCGCGCGAAGGACGTCGACTACGACCTTCCCCGCTGGAGCCGGGCGCGCTTCGACTGGCAGGGGTGGCTGCCGTTCGCCCGCCACCCCCGCCAGACCAACCCCGACAGCGGCTACCTCATCAGCTGGAACAACAAGACCGCCCCCGGATTCGCTGCGGCGGACGACATCTGGGGCTACGGCTCGGTCTACCGGTCGCTCGCGCTCGAGGACGGGCTCAAGCGGGAGATCCGCGAGGGTGGCCGCCTCGACGCCGCGAGGGTGGCGGGCGTGGCGGCCGAGGCGGCCACCGAGGATTCCCGCGCCCGCTACACCCTGCCCTGGCTGCTGAGGGTTATCGGCAAGGACCCGAGCAGCCGGCCGGCCCGTCGCCTGCTCGCTGCCTGGCTCGCCGACGGCGCGCAACGGGTCGACCGTGACCGTGACGGCCGCTACTCCCACGAGCAGGCGATCGCGATCTTCGACGAGTGGTGGGAGAGCGGCAACCGTTCTGTCGCCCACGACGTGCTGGCCGGCCGTCTCGGCAAGGTGCTGCCCCGGAGGATCCCCACCCTGCTCGACGACCACCCCCGCCTCGGGGTCGGGTCGGCCTGGAACGGCATCGCCTTCTACGGCTACGTCAACAAGGACCTGCGGACGCTCCTGGGTCGCCGGGTCGAGGAGCCCTACGGCACGGCCTACTGCGGCGGCGGGCGGGTCGCGGCGTGCCGCACCACGCTCCGCACCTCCCTCCGCGAAGCGGTGGCTCGTGTCCTGGCCGAGCAAGAGGTCCAGGGCGTACGCGCACTGACCTACGACAAGAGCATCGACTTCATCCGCAGCAGCACCGCCGGCGTGGTCGGCGTACGTCCGATCGACTGGCAGAACCGGCCGACCTTCCAGCAGGTCGTCGAGCTCACCGGCCACCGGCCGCACGGGTGACGAGACCGGGCGCCTGCCTCGGGTCGGGCGCCCTCATGCCTCAGCGGGTCAGAAACTCCTCGAGCGCGGCGACCTCGGCGTCGAGGTCAGCGCGCTCGGCTCGCGCGAGCCTCCGGAACAGCTCGACCTCGACGCGGTCGCCGTCCTGCCGCCAGAGACCTTCGAGCATCCCGTCGACGAACACGGCGTTGCCGACCCCGCCGTTGCGGCCCATCCAGCGCTGTCGCTTCTGCGGCTCGCTCACCCGCGTCCGGTCGGCGTGGGAGAGCCAGAGGTTGTCGTACTTGCCGAGGAGGCGCACCGGCGCCGGCACATCCGCCTCTGCGAGCGGCAGCCCCTCGAGATCGACGAGGGTGCGGCCGGTCGCATCGTTGTAGGTCACCAGCTCGTCCTTCATCCTGCCGAGCACCGCACGGATCCCGGTCATTCCGGACCACGTCGTGACGTCGGCGGCGGTCGCAGGGCCGAACGCACGCAGGTACCTCCGGACAAGCTCGGCTGCGTCGATCGGTGACGCAGGAGTCCCGTGCCACTGCGTGGCGTGGACGTACGCCGGGCCGCCGCTGCGCTTCCAGAGGCCCCGGGGCGGCGCCTGGACGAGGGGCAGGCGCACCCGCGCGGTGTTCGCGAGGTGACCCGGCTCGTGGCCGGGAATGCGCTCGGCGAGCGCCGTGCCGAGGGCCTTGACATCCAGCGGCTCCGGACCGAGCACGTCGAGCGCCGCCCTCTCCAGATCCCCCGGCGCGATGTCCTCGCAGTGCCACACGAACGGCGTGCCACGCATCAGCCGCTCGAGCGTCCCTTGGAGCAGTGGCCGCAGTCCCAGGCAGTCCTCGGCAGTGACCAGGTGGATGGTTCCGCGCATCAGCAGGATCCGGGAGACCTGTCGAGACTCGACGAGGCGGGTCAGGTCGTCCGGGACGAAGTGCGGCAGTCGACTCCACAGGCCGACGTACGGTGGCTGGGTGTCCTGCGCCTGCAGCCCGACCAGGTGGTCGACGACCGCCGCCACCTCGGCGGAGCTCCGCTGGAGCAGGAGCTGACGCTGGAGCAGGGTGCGGTTCAGGACGCGCGCGCTGAGCACGAGACGAGCCTAGGCGTCGAACAGACCGGTCGCGGGACATCGAGTCTCCGCGACCGGCATGCCCGCCGTCAGGGGAGCACGGTCACCTGCTTGGTGTCCTCCCAGGGCGCGAAGCCCTCTCCGTCGCTGGCGTCGCTGTCGTGCACCACCAGGGTGTAGTCACCCGGAGCGGCCGCGACCTCGAAGGAGTACGGCGCCATCGTGCAGCACTCCTCGGCGGTGGTGAATCCCCGCTTCACGACCGTGTCGCCCTGCATGAGCTCCCACTGCACGTTGGCCTCGAAGGCTGCGGCGAGGCCGGAGACGGTGAACGGCGAGGTGACCTCGGTGCCCTCTGCCGGCTCGATGATCCACACCTGGGCGAGCACGTCGATCGCGTCACCCTGCGCGAGCGGCTCGGACGCCGGCTGACCGAGCAGCGTGTCGGTGTGCTGCCCGTTGATCAGGAACTGCACGGCCGGGCGACCTTCCTGGAGCGCGGCCTGAGCGGTGTAGATGAGCTGCTCGATCGCGATGGCGGCCTCGTCCTCGCTCAGGCCCGGCGGGCGGTCGCGCAGGTTGGTCGACTCGCCGCCACCGTCCGGGGGTTCGAGGCTGAGGGTCACGACGTCACCGTCGAAGGAGGCCTGGCCGAGGCCGGTGCCGCTGGGCCACGGGCTGCGGTAGTCGGGGTCGTCTGGGCCGTTCCCCCGGCCGGCGATCGCGCGCTCCAGGGACGCCCGCAGCGGTTCGCCGGCGGGGGTCCGGTGGAACTCGCGGTACAGACGCGGCCCGTGGCTGGTATCGCCGACGTAGTAGACCGGGACCGTCTGCGTCTCCTCGGCGGGGGGCTCGTTGGGGCTCGCCGACTCGGCCGGGCTCGGCTTCTCGGCCGGCGACGGCTTCGTGCCCTCCGAGGGATTCGGGCTGCCCGCGACCGCGGGGCCGACCTCGTCGGGGCCCTCGCCGGTCGTACCGTCGCTCAGGACCGTGACGGCGGCGACGGTCGCCGCCGTCGCGACCACAGCCGCGCCCGCGCCGAGGAGCCAGGACCGCATGCCATTCATGTGACTCACCTTCGTTCGTGCGTGGATCGAGCCGAGCGCGTCGCGCGGCTCGACGTCGGAGACGGCCTCGTCGAGCAGACGGCGAATCCGCTCCTCGTCGCGGTCGTGGCCGGAGGACCCGGCGGGGAACTCGTTCATGAGGCCTCCTGCAGAAGGATGCGGAGGGCTGCCACGCCACGAGAGGCGTGGCTCTTGACCGCCCCACGGCTGATGCCGAGAGCGTCGGCGATGTCGGCCTCCGACAGGTCGAGGTAGTAGCGCAGTGCCAGGACCTCGCGCTGTCGGGTGGGGAGGTCGCGCAGGGCGTCGAGGATCTCGCGGCGACGCTCGGAGGCGAGCGCGTCCTCGTCGGCGCCCTGGTGGTCGGGGAGTACGGGCGGGGTGTGCCGTGACTGCACACCCCGATGGCGGAGGACGGAGCGCGAGCGGTTCACCACGGTCTGCCGCAGGTAGGCCAGCGCCTTGTCGGGGTCGCGGAGCGTTCGCCACCGGCCGTGCATCGCGACGAAGGAGTCCTGGACGACCTCCTCGGCGGTCTCCGGATCACGCACCAGGAGGACCGACAGGCGCACCAGCCGACGGTAGTGGGCGGCGTACAGCTCGTCCACAGCCGTGTCGGCGTCCCACCGGGGGGCGGTGCTCATGATCCTCCTGCCGTGCAGAGGGGTGACCGTCTGGGTGCTCACGCTAGTTCCACGCACAGCCCCCGCCTGGGGTTTACACGCCGTGCGCGGTTGCGATCGGGACACGATGTGAGCGAAGGACGCTGATCGGGACACGGAACCGTCCGCAGCTCACACCGCGGCGCCGGACCTGCCGCGTGGCGCCACGGAGCCCCTATGGTGGGGGGCCATGAGCGCACAGCGAGACGCGGACTGCCTGTTCTGCAAGATCGTCGCGGGGGAGATCCCGGCCGACGTCGTGCACGAGACGAAGACGACCGTCGCCTTCCGCGACATCGCCCCGCAGGCACCGACCCACGTCCTGGTCATCCCGCGCACCCACGAGCCCAACGCGGCGGCGCTCGTCGCGAACGAACCCGAGGTCACGCTCGACCTGATCAGTGCTGCGGCGGAGGTCGCCAAGCAGGAGGGGATCGACCCGGGCTACCGGATCGTGCTCAACACAGGAGCCGAGGCCGGCCAGAGCGTCTTCCACGTGCACGCGCACGTGCTCGGAGGCCGCCCCATGGGCTGGCCGCCGGGCTGACCAGTCGACCAGGCGCGGCCGGGCTCAGGCCTCGGCGAGAACCTGCCCGGGTCTTCCCGCTTCAGTACTGCAGCCGGGTGAGCCCGAGAAGCAGGGGGACTGCAAAGCCCGCCAGCAGCACCCAGGCCACGATCCTGTGGGACAGCTTGCCCGGGTTCAGCGATCCGGCAAGGGCGAGCAGTGCGCCCTCCTCGGTGTTGCGGTCGAAGCCCATCTGCCGGGCGTCGAGGGGGAGTCCGTCGCTGCCGAGGAAGTCCTCCGGCGCGATGAGCTCGACCGGCTCGTCATCCCACGGGCCGGGACCTTCCGGGGGCTCGTCGTACTCCCGCATGGGGCCACTGTAGGAGCCGTTCCCGCGTCGGGGGCGGTTTCGTCGCGCCTCCCGTAGCATGGAGGCAGTTCCACCAGCCCTGTTGACACAACTTCGGAGGTCGGCCGCAAGGCCATTCGATGACAGAGACCGACATCCCACAGCACACGATCATCGTGCCCGCGAGCATCCCGATGGTGGCCCTCCTGGGGCCAGGGGACGAGCACCTGAGCCTGATCGAAAAGGCGTTCAAGGCCGACGTCCACGTCCGCGGGAACCAGATCACCCTGCGGGGCGAGTCCGCGGAGGTCGCTCTCGCAGAGCGCCTGATGGACGAGCTGGTCACGATCATCCGCACCGGGCAGGGGATCACTACCGAGACCGTCGAACGAGCCATCTCCATGCTCCGTGCGGAGACCAAGGAGCGCCCCGCGGACGTGCTCAGCCTCAACATCCTGAGCAACCGCGGCCGCACGATCCGGCCGAAGACCCTGAACCAGAAGCGCGACGTCGAGGCGATCGACAAGCACACGATCGTCTTCGGCATCGGCCCTGCGGGCACCGGCAAGACCTACCTCGCGATGGCGAAGGCCGTACAGGCGCTCCAGTCCAAGAACGTCAACCGGATCATCCTGACCCGACCTGCCGTCGAGGCGGGGGAGCGGCTCGGGTTCCTGCCAGGCACGCTCAGCGAGAAGATCGACCCCTACCTCCGCCCGCTGTACGACGCGCTCCACGACATGCTCGACCCGGACACGATCCCGAAGCTGCTCGCAGCGGGGACGATCGAGGTCGCTCCGCTGGCCTACATGCGCGGCAGGACGCTCAACGACGCCTTCATCATCCTCGACGAGGCGCAGAACACCTCGCCGGAGCAGATGAAGATGTTCCTCACGCGCCTCGGCTTCGGGTCGAAGATGGTCGTGACCGGCGACGTCACCCAGGTCGACCTGCCAGGCGGCACGAAGAGCGGCCTGCGCGTGGTGGAGGAGATCCTCTCCGAGACCGAGGACGTCCACTTCAACCGGCTCACCGCGCACGACGTGGTGAGGCACCGGCTCGTCGGCCACATCGTGGCTGCCTACGACGACTACGAGGCGCGCCTCGAGAACGGTCGGGGTGCCGGCGACGGCGAGTCCGAGAGCCGGCGCCCGGCAGCGCCGCGGCATGGCAGCCGCGCATGAGCCACTCCGGCAGTACCCGAATCCCTCCAGCAGGAGCCCACGCATGAGCATCGAGGTCCTCGACGAGTCGGGCCGCGAGATCGACGTACGCGAGCTGTCCCGACTCGCTCGGTTCACGATGGACCGGATGCGGGTCCATCCCCAGGCAGAGCTGTGCATCAAGCTCGTCGACGAGCAGACGATCGCCGAGCTCAACGAGCAGTGGATGGAGAAGGCCGGGCCGACCGACGTGCTCGCCTTCCCCATGGACGAGCTGCGGCCCGGCCTGGTCGACGAGGAGCCCGAGGAGGGCGTCCTCGGTGACCTGGTCCTGTGTCCCACGATCGCGGAGCGACAGGCCGAGGAGGCCCGTGTGAAGGGTCAGGCCGGTTACAGCACCGGCGACGAGATCGACCTGCTGACCGTGCACGGGATCTTGCACCTGCTCGGATACGACCACGCCGAGCCCGAGGAGCATCGCGAGATGTTCGGCCTCCAGGCTCGTCTGCTCGCGGAGTGGCAGGGGGCGCGCCGAGGCGAGATGCTGGCAGGGGACGAGGATTCCTCGACCGTCGAGGCAGGGGAGGACGTCGAGCTGTGACCACGGTCGACATCTGGTTGTTGGTCGTCGTCGCGGTGCTCGTGGTGGTGGCGGGGCTCTTCAGCAGCGCCGAGGCGGCGATCGCGTCGTTCTCCAAGGCCCGCGCCGAGGAGGTCGCCGGCGAGGGTAAAGCCGGAGCCAAGCGGCTGCTCACCGTCATCGAGGACCCGGCGCGCTACATGAACACCGCGCTGTTCTTGCGCCTGCTCTGCGAGATCGGTGCGATCGTGCTCGCGTCGGTCGTGATGACCGACCTCATCGTGACCCGAGACCCGATCTCGGAGGAGGTCGTCGGCAGGTGGTGGGCGGTCGGCGCCACGATCCTGCTCATGGTGGCGATCTCCTTCGTGGTGGTCGGCGTCGGGCCCCGCACGGTCGGGCGCCAGCACTCCCAGCGCGTCGCGTTGGCGTCCGCCGGACCGCTGATGGTGTTCACGAAGGTGGTCGGCCCGCTCGCCCAGGGGCTGATCCTGGTCGGCAACGCGATCACGCCGGGCAAGGGATTCAGCGAGGGGCCGTTCGCCTCCGAGGCCGAGCTCCGCGAGCTCGTGGACCTCGCCGAGGCGAGCAGCGTCATCGAGTCCGGCGAGCGAGAGATGATCCACTCGGTCTTCGAGCTCGGCGACACGATCGTGCGCGAGGTGATGGTGCCCCGCACGGACGTGGTCTTCATCGAGCGTCACAAGACGCTGCGGCAGGCCATGTCGCTCGCACTGCGAAGCGGGTACTCCCGGATCCCCGTCATCGGTGAGAACTTGGACGACATCGTCGGCTTCGCCTACCTCAAGGACATCACCAAGCGGGTCTTCGATCGCCACGAGGCCGAGCAGACCGAGCGGGTCGAGTCCGTGATGCGCCCCGTGCTGTACGTGCCCGACTCCAAGCCGGTCGATGAGCTGCTGCGGGAGATGCAGGCCAAGCGCAAGCACGTCGCGGTGGTCGTCGACGAGTACGGCGGCACGGCCGGTCTGGTGACCATCGAGGACGTGCTGGAGGAGATCGTCGGTGAGATCACCGACGAGTACGACGAGGCGAAGGTCGACGTCGAGCACCTCGCCAACGGCGCGACCCGCGTGAGCGCGCGCTACCCGGTCGACGACCTGGAGGCGGCCTGCGGCGTCCGAGTGGAGGACGACGACGTCGACACGGTCGGCGGCCTGATGGCCAAGTACCTCGGCCGCGTTCCCATTCCGGGCTCGGCCGTCGAGGTGAACGGCCTGCGCCTCGAGGCGGAGGCGCCCACCGGGCGCCGCAACAGGGTCGGCACCGTGCTCATCACCGAGGTGGAAGCGGCCGCCGAGCCGGCAGACCCCGAGACCTACTCAGACACCCACGCCGGATGAGGTTTGCTTCGTTGATCGAGCTCGAGGACCCCGAGGACAAGAAGATCGTCACTCTGGCCCGCTCCACCCGCGCCCGCACCGGCGCCACCCACGGTGCATGCGTCCGTGACACCGACGGGCGCACCTACGCCGCAGCGAACGTCGACCTGCCGTCGCTGAGGCTCTCCGCGGTCCAGGTGGCGGTGGCCATGGCTGTCTCCAGCGGCGCCCCCGGCCTCGAGGCGGTCGCGGTGCTCGGTGATCCGGTCGAGGCCACGGAGGACGACCTCGCCGCGGTGCGCGACCTCGCCGGGCAGGGTGTGACGGTGCTCCTCGGGTCCCCCGACGGCGCGGTGCACGAGTCGCTGACCACCTGAGCCGGCGGGCCGCCGCGATCGTCGGCGGAACTGGTCGATATCGGTGCATCTCGCTGCCGATCCGGGGCGTTCTTCGAGCACAATCCCCACGAGCGTGCTCGTGGGCCGCTAGCGTGAGACGATGACCGGTCCGGTGGGCGAGGCAGCGCACGCGGCTGCGGTTCGGCGGCTCGAGGCCTCGTACGACGCGATCCCCCCAGGGGCGCAGGTCCGCCTGTCCAAGCGCACCTCGAACCTCTTCCGGCCCCGCTCGGCTCCCCTGGGCGCCGGACTCGACGTCGCCGGTCTCGACGGGGTGGTCTCGCTCGACCCCGAGGCCCGCACGGCCGATGTGCAGGGGTTCTGCACCTACGAGGACCTCGTGGACGTCACCTTGGCCCACGGCCTGATCCCGCTCGTCGTACCCCAGCTGCGGACGATCACCCTCGGGGGCGCCGTGACAGGTCTCGGCATCGAGGCCACGTCCTTCCGCAGCGGCCTCCCGCACGAGTCGGTCCTCGAGATGGACGTGCTCACGGGCGACGGGGAGATCGTCACCGCCAGGCCGGACGGGCCGCACGCCGATCTGTTCGCGACCTTTCCGAACTCCTACGGCAGCCTCGGCTACGCGACGCGGTTGCGGATCGAGCTCGAGCCCGTCCCGGGGTACGTCGAGCTCCGGCACGTCCGGGTCGCCCTCGACGAGCTCCCTTCGATGGTCGAGAAGATCGTCACGACCCGCGACTGGGAGGGGACCCGGGTCGACGGGCTCGACGGGGTGGTCTTCGACCCGGCAGAGGCCTACCTCACCCTCGCCACCTGGCGCGAGCAGGCCCCTGAGCAGGAACCCAGCGACTACACCGGTCAGCAGGTGTTCTACCGCTCGCTCCGGGAGCGCAGCAGTGACGTGCTGACCACCTACGACTACCTGTGGCGCTGGGACACCGACTGGTTCTGGTGCTCCCGCGCCTTCGGCGTGCAGCACCCTCTGGTGCGGCGGCTGTGGCCGAGGCGACTGCGACGCAGCGACGTCTACCACCGGCTGGTCGGGCTCGAGAACAGGTACCACGTGATGGCGCGGATCGACGCGCGCCGCGGGCGGCCGCCGCAGGAGCGGGTGATCCAGGACGTGGAGATCCCGGTCGAGCAGACCCCCGAGTTCCTTCGCTGGTTCGACGCGTCGGTCGGGATGCGGCCGGTCTGGCTGTGCCCACTGCGGTTGCGGGAGTCCGACGGGCCTGGAAGCGCACGCCGCTGGCCGTCGTACCCCCTGGAGCCGGGCACCACCTACGTCAACGTCGGGTTCTGGGGGACCGTGTCGGTCGCACCGGGGACGCCGGAAGGCGAGGTCAACCGCGCGATCGAGAGTTGTGTGACCGAGCTGGGCGGTCACAAGTCGCTGTACTCCGACGCGTACTACGACCGAGAGACCTTCGACAGGCTCTATGACGGAGACAACCTCGCGCGGGTCAAGGCGCAATACGATCGTCAGCACCGGCTGACGGCACTGTACGAGAAGGCGGTGAGGCGTCGATGACGACGACGACGACCACGAGCGACTTGACCGTGACCATCGGCGAGGCGGTCTCGCGGCTCATGCCCGATGGCGTGCCGTTCCGCTTCACCGCCTACGACGGCAGCTGCGCCGGCCCGGAACAGGCCCCGTTCGGTCTTCACCTGAGCAACGAGCGCGGCCTGTCCTACCTGCTGACCGCGCCGGGCGACCTGGGGCTTGCGCGCGCCTACGTTTCCGGCGACCTGATCCTCGAGGGTGCCCACCCCGGCGACCCCTACGAAGCGATGCAGATGCTGATGCGCCACCTGCGCTTCAAGGTGCCGCCGCCGGCCGAGCTGGTGCGGCTCGTGCGGGGCCTCGGGCTCAGCCACCTCAAGCCGCCGCCCCCGCCGCCGGAGGAGCACCTGCCTCGCTGGCGCCGCCTGATCGAGGGCATGCGCCACTCGCGCGAGCGTGACGCAGCGGCGATCCACCACCACTACGACGTCTCGAACCGCTTCTACGAGCTTGTCCTCGGCCCTTCGATGACCTACACCTGCGCCGTCTTCCCGACCGAGGACACCACGCTCGAGCAGGCCCAGGCCGAGAAGTACGACCTCATCTGCCGAAAGCTCGCCCTCAGGCCCGGTCTGCGGCTGCTCGACATCGGCTGCGGCTGGGGCGGCATGGTTCGGCACGCCGCCAAGGAGTACGGCGTGACCGCGCTCGGTGTCACCCTCTCCCGGCGGCAGGCCGACTGGGCCCGTGCGGCCATCGAGCGGGAGGGCCTTGCCGGCCGGGCCGAGGTCCGCTTCGGCGACTACCGCGACGTCGAGGAGTCCGGCTTCGACGCGGTCAGCTCGATCGGCCTCACCGAGCACATCGGGGTGCGCAACTACCCGTCGTACTTCTCCTTCATCCGCTCGCGCCTCCGCCCGGGAGGTCGCCTCCTCAACCACTGCATCACGCGGCCCGACAACAATGCCCGCGCCGAGACAGGTGCCTTCATCGACCGCTACGTCTTCCCCGACGGCGAGCTCACCGGCTCGGGACGCATCGTCACCGAGATCCAGGACGCCGGGCTCGAGGTCCGCCACGAGGAGAACCTCCGCGAGCACTACGCCCTGACGCTGCGGGGCTGGTCGGCGAACCTGGCCAGGCACTGGGACGCGTGCGTGGCAGAGGTCGGGCTCGGTACGGCTCGGGTGTGGGGGCTCTACATGGCGGGGTCACGCCTGGGCTTCGAGCGCAACGAGCTCCAGCTGCACCAGGTACTCGCCTCCCTGACCGACGCGCACGGGAACTCCGGCTTCTCGTTGCGGCCGACGTGGCTCAGCTGACCATCGCGACGCGCATGCGCCACGAGGCGCAGCTGTCGAGGGTGGCAGAATCGGCGCGTGCCTGAGAAGCCAGCCGACTCGCCGCCCACCACAGCTGCCGCCTTCCGAAGCGGCTTCGCGTCGTTCGTGGGCAGGCCCAACGCCGGCAAGTCGACGTTGACCAACGCCCTCGTGGGCACGAAGGTGGCGATCACCTCCTCACGGCCGCAGACCACCCGCACCGTGGTACGGGGCATCGTGCACCGCCCCGACGCCCAGTTGATCCTGGTGGACACGCCTGGGCTGCACCGCCCGCGCACGCTCCTCGGGGAGCGGCTCAACGACCTGGTGAAGACGACCTGGGCAGAGGTCGACGTCGTCGCTGTCTGCTTCCCGGCCAACGAGAAGATCGGCCCGGGCGACCGGTTCATCGTCAACGAGCTGGCCAAGGTACGTCGCACCACCAAGATCGCCGTGGCCACGAAGACCGACCTCGCCACCCCGGAGCAGCTGGGGGAGCACCTGCTCGCCATCGACCGTCTGGGCGGGGAGACCGGCACCGACTGGGCCGAGATCGTTCCGGTGTCAGCCGTGCGGGGCGACCAGGTCGAGCTGCTCGCGGACCTGCTGGTGAAGCAGATGCCGGAGGGGCCGCCGCTGTACCCGGACGGCGAGCTGACGGACTCGCCCGAGGAGGCCATCGTCGCCGAGCTGATCCGGGAAGCGGCGCTGGAGGGTGTCCGCGACGAGCTGCCGCACTCCATCGCGGTCGTGGTGGAGGAGATGGGCCTGCGCGAGGGCCGGCCCGCCGACAAGCCGCTGCTCGACATCCACGCCAACGTCTTCGTCGAGCGCGCCTCCCAGAAGGGGATCGTCATCGGCCACCGGGGGAGCCGGCTCCGCGAGGTCGGCACCGCGGCGCGCAAGCAGATCGAGGCGATGCTTGGCACGCCGGTCTACCTCGACCTGCACGTCAAGATCGCCAAGGACTGGCAGCGCGACCCCAAGCAGCTGCGCCGGCTCGGGTTCTGACACCTGGGCGGGCCTGACGTGGCCGGTGTCGGCTCGGGTCCCTGCCCGCTCGGACCCGTTGACGTCGATCGAACCGGCCTAGTCGGGGGCCCAGCAGTAGCCGTAGCGCTGGCCGGAACGCCACTGGTCACGGGTGGGCCACTCCCAGCCGTAGCTGAACCGTTCCGGCGACCCGGTCGCCTCCCGGACCTGGTCGCGGCACGTGCTCTCCCCGGCCTCGCGCACCGCAGCGACGCCGGGGTAGGCGCTGCCGGAGATGTCGATCGTGCTGATCGCCTGCCAGGTGTGCCTGCGCGCGCAGATGACGCGCTCGAAGCCTGACTCTCCCGGCGCGGTGGTCCCACAGAGGCCGATCTCGTCGAGGGCGTCGGAGCGGTCGAGGATGCCCTTCAGGCGACGGGGCGGCGGCAGCGGCGCGAGCTTCTCGGGACCGGCGAGCGCGACCGCGTCACAGCGGTACCAGGACGCTCCGAGGTCGGACTGCTCGATGGTGGGGCTGAACCAGACCGCCACGAGGCGGCTCAGTCGGCGCGTCTCCTCCGTGCCGCCGAGGAAGCGATCGAGGGCTCGGGGGCACCCGCGTTCGACCTGGCGCTGTGCGAGGCGCGAGTCGACCGCGAGCAGATGCCCGTCCACCACCGTGTCGAGCCGACCCACGTGGACGGTCTGCGCGGTGTGCCGCTTGCGGCAGGGGACGGGCCTGCTGTCGTCGGTCGGCCTTGTGGCAGCCTCGATGTCGAGCCGGTAGCAGCCCTTCGCCGGGGGAGGCTGTGCCTCCTGGGGGAGCCTCGGGGGCTTGGACGGCTTTCCGGTCGGGGAACTCGTCGGGCCGGACTCCTGGGTCGGGGTGGCCTCCTCGGCCGGGGTCGACGAGGGGGCCGATGGGGACGGGTCGGTCGCGGCATCGGTGAGGTCCTCGACGATGGTGCAGGAGGCCAGCAGCAGCGCTGCGACAGCCGCCCCGACCGTCGTACGCATGGTCTGCACCAGCACGCCACTCACTTGTCGGTGCGCGCCCAGCAGATCGAGCGGCGGTTCCCGGCCTTCCACTCCGCCTCGCGGAAGTAGGTGTAGCCGAACTCGTAGTCGACCGGGTAGTTCATCCAGGCTCCGACCGAGTCGGAGCAGAAGTCGCGGGTGGCCACCTCCACCAGCCGGTCGCCCGGGTAGGGATCCTCCTCGCGGCCGACCTTGATCGTGGTGACGGCGCGCCAGGTGTGCGGCTCGGAGCAGGGCACCTTCTCCGACCCCGAGACCGTCTCGCCGTCCGCGCAGGTCATCCAGTCGTCGTCGGGCGGACCGCTCAGCAGACCCTTGGCGCTCTTGGGCAGCGGGCGCAGCGCCTCGGACTGCTCGGTGCCCCCGACCACATCGCAGCGGTACCACCGCGCACCCTGCTCCCAGGCCGGCCTGGCGGGTCGGAACCATGCCCAGGTGACCATCGAGCGCATCACGGTGCTCTCGTCACCGCCGAGGAACGCCTGGAACCTCTTGTTGCAGGTGTTGTAGATGTAGGCGCCGAGCTCGGGATCCTCCACGTCGAGACCTTTGGTGAGCTTCTCGGGGAAGTCGCCTACTGCGAAGGTCTCGGCGGTGTGCTCCTCAGAACAGTCGACGGTCTCGCTGTCGTTGATCGGCTGCGCGATGTCTTCCGGGTCGAGCACTCGGCAGGCGCCCAGCGCGGGTGCCTCGACCGGGCCCTCCTCGTCCGAGACGGCGGCTTCACCGCAGGCGGTGAGGGGAAGAAGCAGCGCGACGACGGCCAAGCGGGGGAGCACCAGGAAGATCCTCGTCAGGGTCGGGGTCTGAGCCCTGAGATCGTACCCACGGTGCCGGAGGCCGAAGCCTGACGACCCCCGGCGGAGCGACCGGTGCGGGCGGCCGCTCAGGCGCTCAGCAGCGCCGAGACGGTGCCCCCGAGGTCGTAGGCCGCCTCGTGCTGGCCCTCGTCGACGTCACCCATCACCTCCAGCACCGCGGCCGCCTGCTTCCACCCGAGAGCGCCCGTGATCGACATCACCGAGCGCACGGCACCCGTGGTGTCGTAGCGGCCGTGGACGTAGAGGCCGAAGGGGCGGCCCGTGGTCCGTCCCGAGGACTGGTCGGCGGCGCCGGTGTCGGACAGGGACCCCCCGACTTGAAGGAACGTCGAGTCGAAGAAGTGCTTCAAGGCTCCGCTCATGTAGCCGAAGTTGGCCGGCGTCCCGAGCAGGTACCCGTCGGCGTCCAGCACCTCGTCGGCCGTCGCCTCGAGGGCTGGGCGGACCACCACCTCCACACCCTCGATCTCCTCGTCGTTCGCGCCGGCGACGACGGCTTCAGTGAGTGCACGCATGCCGGCCGTGGGGGAGTGGTGGACGATCAGGAGTCGGGCCATGCAGCGAGGCTAACGGCCGCCCCGCCCGGCGCCCTCCCGGAGGCGGTAGGACTCGTAGTGGGCAATCACCCGCGCACCGAGCCGCTCGTTGACCGCGATCATGTGATGGTTCGTGGTGGAGTTCCAGGTGTCGGTGGCCGAGACCTCGGGACGCTCCTGGCTGATCCAGCGCAGCATGTCGGCCTTCATCAGCAGGCCCAGCCGGTGCCCACGGTGGGCGCGGACCACAGACGTGTCCTCCTGGAAGGCGATGGTCGGGAGGAACTCGTCGACGCACAGCATCGAGAGACCGGCCCACGTGCCGGTGTGGCGGTGGCGGGCCATGACGCGGTAGACGGTCTGCCTGCGGCCAGCCATCGCGTTGTCGTAGGCCCGGACCCGGTCGGCGTCCCAGTGGTCCTCCTCGTCGTCGGGATCGCTCGCAGGTGCGTCGTTGATTGCAGCGTGCAGGGTGACCATGTCGTGAAGCATGTCGTCGGGCGTCGGGCCCACGAGGTGCATCAGCTCGTAGTCGGAGGCATGGGCCGACGCCTCGTCGTGCAGCCGGTCCCACAGGCCGGGTGGCGCGTCGTGGACGTCCACGCGGCGTACCACGTTGACGCCGAGCCCCTCGCACGAGAAGCCCATCGCCCGCACCGCCTCGGGGCCTGGGCCCCCACGCAGCACGTTCGTGTAGAACCGCTCGCGACCCTTTCCCCGTGCGAAATCGACCGCGGTGTCCATGAGCGCTCGCCCGATTCCCTGGCGTCGTGCCTCCGGGTGGACCGTCCCGCCGATGTAGACGGAGTCCGTGTTGTCCTCGATGGGGAGGTGCGTGTTCGCGTGGCCCACCATGGCGTCGCCTTCCCGGGCGATCCACAGGCCGGCCACCGGACGGCCGTTGGCGTTGAGCTGCAGAGACTTCAGCTTGGTCGGCCCGATCGGTCCCGGGACCAGCGAGCCTGCAGCCTCGATGGCGGCGCGGTCGATCGCGGCCATCTCCTCGGCCGTGTCGAGGTCGAGGTCCATGGGGTCGATGCGTTCGATGGGCACCCGCTCATTCAACACGCGCTGTCATCTCGTTTTTCGGTCCGAGGGAGGCGTGTTCAGGAACGAGCGGTTACTCTGGTCGGGTCATGTCACGCCGCCTTCTCCTTCTTGGCTGCCGCAGCGAGGTTCGCTAACAGACCGGACCCCCTCGCTGCGGAGTTCGTCGTTGCATCCGGCCCTCGACCCAGACCGAAGCGAGAACCCTCATGACGAATCCTGAGCACAACCCTCAGCAGCCCAGCGGCATGCCCTTCCAGCGTTACGCGCCCTTCCCCGCGGTCGACGTACCCGACCGGACCTGGCCCGGCAAGTCGATCACCCAGGCTCCCCGCTGGTGCGCGGTCGACCTGCGTGACGGCAACCAGGCCCTGATCGACCCGATGACTCCCGCGCGCAAGAAGAAGATGTTCCAGCTCCTCGTCGCCATGGGCTACAAGGAGATCGAGGTCGGCTTCCCCGCCGCGTCGCAGACCGACTTCGACTTCGTGCGGATGCTCATCGAGGAGGACCTGATCCCCGATGACGTCGTCATCCAGGTCCTGACCCAGGCCCGCGAGCACCTCATCGAACGCACCTACGAGTCGATCCGCGGCGCCAAGCAAGCGATCGTCCACCTCTACAACTCGACCTCCACGCTCCAGCGGCGCGTGGTCTTCGGCCTCGACATGGACGGCATCGTCGACATCGCGGTCTCCGGCGCGCGGCTGTGCAGGAAGTTCGAGGAGTCCATCCCCGAGACCACGGTGTTCTACGAGTACTCCCCGGAGTCCTACACCGGCACGGAGCTGGAGTTCGCGGCGAGGGTCTGCAACGAGGTGCTCGAGGTCTTCGAGCCGACCCCGGAGAAGCCGGTCATCATCAACCTGCCGGCCACGGTGGAGATGGCGACCCCCAACATCTACGCGGACTCCATCGAGTGGATGAACCGCAACCTGAATCACCGCCAGAACGTCGTGCTCTCCCTGCACCCGCACAACGACCGGGGTACGGCGGTCGCGGCCGCCGAGCTGGGCTACCAGGCGGGGGCGGACCGGATCGAGGGGTGCCTGTTCGGCAACGGCGAGCGCACCGGCAACGTGTGCCTGGTGACCCTCGGCCTGAACCTCTTCACCCAGGGCGTGGACCCCGAGATCGACTTCTCCGACATCGACGAGGTCCGCCGCACCGTCGAGTACTGCAACCAGCTGCCCGTGCACGAGCGGCACCCCTATGGCGGCGACCTGGTCTACACGGCCTTCTCCGGCTCGCACCAGGACGCGATCAAGAAGGGCTTCGAGGCGCTCGAACGCGACGCGGCGGCGGCCGGCGTACACGTCGACGAGCACCCCTGGGCGGTGCCGTACCTGCCGATCGACCCGAAGGACGTAGGACGCTCCTACGAGGCCGTGATCCGGGTCAACAGCCAGTCCGGCAAGGGCGGCGTGGCCTACATCATGAAGTCCGAGCACAAGATGGAGCTGCCGCGCAGGCTCCAGATCGAGTTCAGCCGGGTGATCCAGGAGCACACGGACGGCGACGGCGGCGAGATGACCCCCGCCGCGATCTGGTCCGACTTCGAGGCGGAGTACCTCGGCAGGGAGACCCCGCTGAAGCTCAACTCGGTGCACACCTCCTCCGCGGCCGGCGAGCGCGACGCGCTCAGCGTCAACGTGTACGTCGACGGCGAGCTGCGCACGCTCCAGGGCACCGGAAACGGGCCGATCGCCGCGTTCGTCAACGCGATCAACGAGCTCGAGCACGACTTCGACGTGCGGGTCCTCGACTACGCCGAGCACGCACTGTCCTCGGGCGGCGACGCCATCGCGGCGGCCTATGTCGAGTGCGCCGTGGGTGGCAAGGTCCTGTGGGGTGTCGGGCTCGACCCGAACATCGTCACCGCCTCGCTCAAGGCCGTGATCTCGGCGGTCAACCGCGCCTAGACTCGGCTGCCGGTGCGCACGCCATGTGAGTGAGGGACGGTTCGAGGAGTCCGGGAACCGTCCTGCGCTCACTCAGCGTCGTCGCGGGACAGTTCGGAAACTGGTGACCTCCAAACGCGTTGCCTCCTGCGTCTTGGTTGATGACGGGAGGTAGTGCATGGAGAACACGTGCGACGAGGCGGCGTTCCACGACTTCGTGGTGGCGCGCTTGTCGGCGTTCTCCCGGACGGCGTACCTGCTCACGGGTGACCACCACCTCGCCGAGGACCTCGTGCAGACCGCGCTGTTCAAGACCGCCAAGGCCTGGCACCGGATCGAGGGCAGTCCGGAGGCCTACGTCAGGCGGATCCTCTACACCCAGAACGTGTCGTGGTGGCGGTCTCGCCGTCAGGTGCTCGAGCGTCCGCTCGAGGCGTACGACGACCGTGCATCCGACGCGGAGGACCACGAGCTGCGCATGTCCCTGACACAGGCCCTGGCGCAGCTGACCGCGAAGCAGCGCACCGTGCTCGTGCTGCGCTACTACGAAGACCTCACCGAGGCCGAGACCGCCCGAGTGCTGGGCATCGGCGTCGGGACCGTGAAGTCGCAGAGCAGGCAGGCCCTCGCTCGGCTGCGCGTCGTCGCGCCGCATCTCGGCGAGCTGATCCGGACGGAGGCGAGCCGATGAGCCAGGTGCTTCGCGACCTGATGGTCCGAGCAGCCGAGGACGCCCCCGAGGTGAGGGTAGACCCCGGGACGTGGCGCGCGGCCCGGCGTGCCCGCCGGCGCGAGCGTGTGCTTGCCACGATGGCCGCCGCTGCCGTGCTCGTCGGTGTCGTGGGGATCGCCTCACAGGCTGGGTCGCTGTTGCCGGGGAGCGGCGAGGCCGCGCCGGCAGAGGGACACAGGGAGCCGGCGATGCCTTCCCGGGTTCATGCCGTCCCGGAGCACCTGGACGGCGAGCGTCCCGACGGCACCTGGTCCTACCCACGCGCCGAGACGCTCGAGATCGGGGTGGCCGCGGTCGTGTTCACCACGTCGGGGTACGCGCCGGTTGCCGTGTCGGCACTGGACGGGGAGTACCACCTGCTCGACCTGCCGGGCCACGAGCGCATGTCGGGCTTCCGGTTCGAGGACGGGTCGTTCGCGCTGTCGCCGGACGGGCGGCGTCTGGCCTACACGTGGAACAAACCTGCATCGGATGTCGACGCCGAGGTGTACGTCCCCAGCGGCATCCGCATCGTCGACCTGCTCTCGGGCGAGGTCGAGAGCCACCAGGTGCGCGAGGGCTTCGGGGTCTTCGCCCACGGGTTCGCGTGGTCCCCGAACGGTCGCTACTTGACCTACAACATGCAGATCGCCAACACCTCGCAGTCCGGGACGAGTGGGACCCGGAACTTCTTCGTGGAACGGCTCGACACCCGCACGGGCGAGCGTCTCAAGGCCTCGGGCCTACCCATGACCGAGGTCGCACCGGCCGTCACCGACGCCGGCACGGTCGTGACCGGCACCGGAACCACGCTGCTCACCTGGCAGCCCGACCAGGGGCGCGAGACGATCGACCTGCAGCAGTCGCCCCGATGGCGCGGCAGCCTCACGGGCTTCGGGGCGGTTCCCGGTGAGGAGAAGGTGTACGCGAGCGCGGGGTTGGAGTACTCGCGGATCTTCGTCGGCAGGCTCGACTCGCCCTTTTCCTTCCAGCGGCTCGCAGGGGGCATGCGGTGGCTGAGTCCCGTCGGTCCGGTCGACGCCGACAGCCAGGCCGTGCTCGAGGAGACCGAGCTCGGCACCTCCCTGTGGACCAGCGGACCGGCGCACGTCCGGTCCGGGGTCCTCGTGGAGATCGAGGGCGCTGGTGGCGCGCACTACTCGTTCGCGACCACGCTCCTGCAGCGGCCGACGCGTGACTTCCCGGCGCCGCAGTGGCCGATGAGCACAACCCAGAAGGCCGTGCGCGGTGCAATCCTCGTGGGGGTCGCACTCATCGTCCTGATGGCCCTGGCAGTGCTGGGTCGAAGGTACCGGCGGCCGGCCGGACTGCTCGGCTGACGGGCGGTGAGTGGCCGGACCGTCAGCCCTCGGGGTTCGCCGGCTACTCGGGCACCCGCTGACCCTTGCCGAGCACAGTCACGCCGCGCTCGCTCACCACGAAGCCTCGCGCACGATCTGCATCGGGGTCGACCCCTATCTCGGCGCCGTCCGGCACCACGACGTTCTTGTCCAGGATCGCGTTGCGCACCACCGCGCCCTTGCCGATGACGACGTTGTCGAGGATGACCGACCGCTCGACACTCGCTTTGCTGGCGACGTACACGTTCGTGCCGACCACCGAACCTTCGACCGCCGCCCCGGAGACGATCGACCCGGCGCAGAGGATCGAGTCGCGAGCGGCGGCGTTCTCGACGAACTTGGCGCCCGGGAGCTGGGGGTGCGAGGTGAAGATCGGCCACTCCTGGTTGTAGAGGTTGAAGATGGGGTTCACGGACACGAGGTCGAGGTGCGCCTCGTGGTAGGAGTCGAGCGTCCCGACGTCGCGCCAGTAGTCGCGGTCGCGGTCCGTCGAGCCCGGCACCTCGTTGCGCTTGAAGTCGTACACGCAGGCGTCGCCCCGCTCGACGAACGCCGGGATGATGTCGCCGCCCATGTCATGGCGAGAGTTGATGTCTGTGGCGTCCCGCTCGAGTGCCTCCACCAGCGCGTCCGCGGTGAAGACGTAGTTGCCCATGGACGCGAACACCTCGTCCGGTGAGTCCGGCAACCCGGGAGGGTCGGCCGGCTTCTCCAGGAACTCCTCGATGTTGTTCGTGCCGTCGGCGGTCTTGATCACGCCGAACTGCCAGGCTTCCTTGCGGGGCACGCGGATCCCGGCGACGGTGACCCCTGCGCCGGAGTCGAGGTGGGCCTGCACCATCTGTGAGGCGTCCATCCGGTAGACGTGGTCGGCACCGAACACGACGATCACGTCCGGCCGCTCGTCGTTGATCAGGTTCATCGACTGGTAGATCGCGTCCGCGCTGCCCTGGTACCACTTGGGGCCGCGACGCTGCTGTGCCGGCACCGGGGTCACGTAGCTGCCGAGCAGGTTCGACATGCGCCAGGTCAAGGAGATGTGGCGGTCCAGTGAGTGGGACTTGTACTGGGTGAGCACACAGATCTTGCGGTAGCCGGCGTTGACGATGTTGGAGAGCGCGAAGTCGATCAGGCGGTAGCTGCCCCCGAACGGCACCGCGGGCTTGGCCCGGTCCAGTGTCAGCGGCATCAGGCGCTTTCCCTCGCCACCGGCGAGCACGATTCCCAGGACCTTCGGCATCGCTGCTCCCATCGTCGTTGGCGGGTGTTGCTTGGCCTGACCCGACCATAGCCCTACATTCACCCCATGCGTGCTGCGATCCTGACCCGCGAGTTCCCACCCGACGTGTACGGCGGCGCCGGGGTGCACGTCGACTTCCTCGTCCGCGAGCTTCGCCGCCTGGCCGACGTCGACGTGCACTGCATGGGGGAGCCGCGCGACGGCGCCACCGCCCACAGCGAGCACGACCCCCGACTGGGCGACGCAAATGCAGTGCTTCGTATCCTCTCGACCGACTTGTCGATGGCTGCCGCGATAGCCCCCGACACCGACGTCGTCCACTCGCACACCTGGTACGCCAACATGGCCGGCCACTGGACGAAGCTGCTGCACGACGTGCCCCACGTGGTCACCGCCCACTCCCTCGAGCCGTTCAGGCCCTGGAAGGCGGAGCAGCTGGGGGGCGGGTACCGGATCTCGTCGTGGGCGGAGCGGACCGCCTTCGAGGGCGCGGATGCCGTGATCGCGGTCAGCAGGGGCATGCGGGAGGACGTGCTGTCGGCCTACCCCGCCCTGGACCCGGCCCGTGTCCAGGTGGTGCACAACGGGATCGACACCGACCTCTACCGGCCGGACCCGGGCACCGAGGTGCTGGAGCGCATCGGCGTGGACCTGACCCGGCCCTATGTCGTCTTCGTCGGTCGGATCACGCGCCAGAAGGGCGTACCGCACCTGCTCCGGGCTGGGCTCGACTTCGACCCTGACCTCCAGGTGGTGCTGCTGGCCGGGGCGGCGGATACTCCTGAGCTCAAAGCGGAGACTGACGCGGCGATCGCGCGGCTCACCGGGTCACGCAGCGGGGTCTTCGTGGTCTCGGAGATGCTGCCGCGCGAGGAGGTGCGGCAAGTGCTCACCCATGCGCTCGCCTTCCTCTGCCCGTCTGTCTACGAACCGCTCGGAATCGTCAACCTCGAGGCCATGGCCTGCGAGACGGCGGTCGTCGCCAGCCGGGTCGGTGGGATCCCCGAAGTGGTCGCCGATGGCGAGACCGGTCTCCTCGTGGACTACGACAAGCAGGACCCGGACGGCTTCGAGAAGGGGCTCGCCGCTGCCGTGAACCGTCTGGCCGCCGACCCGGAGCGCGCTGCAGGATTCGGGCGTGCCGGTCGTGAGCGGGCCGTGGCGGAGTTCTCGTGGGAGGCCGTGGCCCGGGACACCCTGCAGATCTACGAGTCGCTGCAGTGAGGCAGGCTCGCGCCGACGCCGCTCGGTGATGCGGGCTCAGGCCTCCGGTGGCTCGGCGATGCAGGCGGTGCCCACACGCTGGAAGCCGATCCGCTCGTAGACCCGGGCGACCGCGTCGTCCTGCGCGGAGAGGAACACCGTCTCGACACCACGCTCGCGCGCGTCCGCGACGAGTGCCGCCGTGACCGCTGCCCCGACGCCCTGACGACGGGCCCGGGGGATCACCGCGATCCCCGTCAGCTCGGTGGTCGTGCCGCGAGGCGAGTGGGACCCGCCCCCGACCGCCCCCTTCGCGTCGTACGCCCCGGCCAGGGCGATGACGCCGGAGCGCAGGAGGTCGGCGTACATCCCCGTCGAGCGCTCCTCCGGCTCGTCACTATCCGCGAATCCAGCGCCGACAGCGGCCATCACAGCCGCGAGGTCAGGTGAGTCGGCGCCGAGCATCTTGACCTCGCAGCCCTCGGCCATCGGGGGAGTGACCGTGTCGGCGAGGTTGGGCAGAAGGAGCAGCGGGCACTCGGCGACCGACAGGCCCGCCTCCCTGGCCGCGGCGAGCAAGGTCGGCGAGGTCTCGTGGACCCACTCGAACGCCTCGCGCACCCCGAGCTCGCGCTGCCTGTCGCGGACGGCCTCGACGTGGCCTGCGCTGAACGGGCCGTCGTACCCCAGCGTGGGCCGCGCGTAGAACGGCCAGCCGTCGGCGCCGGTCCGCAGGAAGAGGGTGAAGGGCCCGATCTCCTCGGTGGTCGCCATCGGGCGGGGGGCCGCGTCGTAGTAGGTCTCGAGCGTGCTCAGCATGGTCACGGCGCCGAGCATGTCACCTCCCTGGCACACGCGCACCGCGAGCCACGCGCGGATCAGGCCCCGGAGTCGAGACGGAAGGAGGTGCGACTCAGCGGGAGGACCACCTCGACGTCGGTTCCGACGTGCTCCCGGGAGCGGATCGTGATCTCGCCACCGTGGCTCTGCACGATCGACTGGACGATCGTGAGACCGAGGCCCGTGCCTTGGATGGCGCGTTCCTGCGCAGTGGTCGAGCGGAAGAACCTGCTGAACAATGCGGGCTGCTCGCCCTCGGGGATGCCGATGCCGGTGTCGGCGACCCGGAAGTGCGCCTCGTCCGTGGTGGCTGTCAGCGACCACGCCACCCTGCCGCCGTCGTCTGTGAACTTCACGGCGTTCCCGAGCAGGTTGACGATCATGCGCTCGAGCTGTCGGGGGTCCCCCATGACCTGGACAGGAAGGTCGGGAAGCTCGAAGTGGACGTCGAGCTTGCGACCCACGAGCATCGGCTCGAGGGCCTCGTGCGCCTTCTCGAAGACGGTGCGAAGGTCGACCGCGGACTTCTCGAGGGTGAACGTCCCCGACTCGATCCGCGACAGCGTCAGCAGGTCCTCGATCAGCGCGACGAGCCGCACGCCGTTGCGGCGCACCGCGTCGAGAAGGCGGTGCTGCTCTGGCGCGACCGGACCGGCGGCGCCGTCCAGCAACATCTCGGTGTAGCCGACGATGCTCGTGATCGGGGTGCGCAGCTCGTGGCTGACCATCGACACGAAGTCACTCTTGGCCCGATCGAGGTCACGCAGCCGCTCGACCGCTGCCCGCTCCTTGTCGAGGGTCTCCATGAGGATCTTCTGGTTGCGCCTGGACTCCGTCACGTCCCGACCAACGGCGAGGTAGCCGATGTGGCTGCCGAACGCGTCGCGGACCGCGCTCAGCGTGATCGCGCACGCGACGCGGCTGCCGTCCTTGCGGAGATAGGTCCAGTCGCGCGTCTGGGGAGCCGAGTCGACGCCCGCGACGATGGTCGGGAAGCCGGGCTCGGTGCCGAGCTCGCCGGCGAGCGCAGCGACCTCCTGCGGGTCGTGCAGCGAGTCGAGCCGGAGCCTGCCGGTCACCTCTGAGGCGGTGTAGCCGAGGAGCTCCTGAGCGCCGGCGTTGAAGATCGTGATGGTTCCGCGAAGGTTCAGGCCGATGAAGGCCGTGGACGTCGCAGAGTCCAGCAGGTGGTTGGTCATGCTCCGGACGTTGCGTTCCTCGGTCACGTCGATGCCGGTGAGCACGACGTGGGTGCGCCGCCCTGCGTCGTTCGTGAGCGGGGCGCTCGACCAGACGACGCGTCGACGCCCACCCTCGGTGGAGGACAGCAGGTCGCCCTCGAAGGCGGGTGCGTCGCGGCCGGGGCGGGTCCGGTCGAGCATCTCGCGCAGCTGGCGGGCGTCCCTGGCAGGGACCAGCGTCTGCCACAGCGGCTTGTCGAGGACCTCTGCCTCGGTGAGGCCGGTCGTTCGCTGGCAGGCAGGGTTGATCCCGGCGACCGCGCCGTCGACGTCCACGACGACGATCAGGGCAGCGGTGGTGTTGAGGACGGCGGCGGTGAAGTCCTTCTCGGTCTGCAGCCTCGTGGCCGCGACGTGTACGTCGGTGACGTCGATCAGCTGAGCGCTGAACATCGCCTCCTCCGCCGAGGTGGACATCGGCGACAGGGCCAGACCGACCCGGCGCCCCGGCTCGTTCGCCAGCCACATCTCCTCGCGCCACCCGGCGGTCTCTCCGGCGACCATCTGCCGAGCGACGTCCTTGAGCTTGGTGCCGGTCTCGAGCAACCGCTGGAGCGGCTGGTCCTCGAAGTCTTCGGCCGGTCCGCCCAGGATGTCCGCGGCAGTCTGGTTGAGCTCGCGGATGCGCAGGCCGTCGGGGGCCAGGTAGAGCATCAGCATCCCCACGAAGGACTCGCTGAAGCTCTTGCGGAACAGTTCCTCGCGCTGGGACATCCTCACTAGCGCGATCCGGCGCTGGTCGACGGCCACCGCAAGGGGCAGCGCGACCAGCGCCGTCACGATGAGGAAGGCCTGCACCAGTGAGGCGGTCGTGGCCGCGGTCGTGATGCCGGTCGCGGTGCCCAGCGCGAACGGTCCGCCACCGGCGGCGGTCAGGGTGGTCGTCGCGACACCGACCGCGAGGAGCTGGTAAGAGACCGTGCGCAGGCCGAACCGCAGGGCCGCCCACACCAGGACCGGCAGGGGCAGGAAGGTCAGGCTCAGAACCTGGTCGGGGCGGAACACGTAGGCCACCGACGCGACAAGGAGGAACCACTGCGCGACGGCCTCCAACTCCCGGCCGGCGAGAGACGAGGGGCCCACGCGCAGCGCCAGGGGAACGATGATCAGGATCGCGGCGGCGTGCGAGGCGAAGACCGTGCCGGCCGCGCCCGGGAACGAGCCGTCGAGGCCGTAGGTGACGGTGAGGCCGATGCCTACGGCGACGACGAGGTTCCCGGCCAGGGTCGAGTAGACCAGCCGCCACAGGTCCTCCATCGTGCGCAGCGACGGCCGACCCCGCACCCCCCGCGTCAGGAGCCAGGCGACGACGTACGCCTCAGCGCCGTTGGCCAGGCCGAAGCCGAGCGCGGTCACGGGGGAGCGCCCCGCCATGAAGTTGGCTAGACCGCTCGCGATCACGATCCCCAGAGCCAGGGTCCACCGCTGCCCTGAGGGCGCGAGCACGAGCAGCGCCACACCGAGTCCCGCGGCGGGCCACCAGACCGCCACGTCGGAGCCCTCGGGGGCGAACAGCACTGAGCCTGCGCCGAGGAGAAAGACGCCGACAAGGCCCAGGAAAGCCAGGAGAACAGGCATCTGACGAGGCGGGGAGTCGCTCACCTCGGCGCTCTCCTGACGCTCCGCAGAGGCCGTCGGCTCGCCCAGGGCAGGCGTGCGCTGGCTCATCGAACCTGCCTGGCGCACGACGACATGGGGCTCCCTCCCAGGTGCATGACAGATATCTTCGGCCATGGTGCGTCCGTGCGCGACTCCGCGTCTCAAGCCCCGTCTGCCTTCGGCGCTGCTCGACTAGGCTCGGACGCTGGGCTCCCACCCCGGGAAGGACGCGCAATGGCGAGGTTGGTCTCCGAGCGGATCGGGCAGTTCTTCCTCGACGAGGACCGCATCGAGTACACCGAGTACGGCGGCGGAGACGACTGGGTCGTGCTCATCCACGCCCAGCTGATGCCCCGCCGCATGCACCAGCCGCTCGCGCGCGCGATCGCCGGCGCCGGCTACCACGTCGTGACCGTGGACCTCCTCGGCCACGGACGGTCGGACCGGCCGATCGATCCCATGCAGTACTCCGTGACGGCCTTCGCGGAGCAGGTGATCGCCCTCCTGGAGCACCTTGGAGCGCGACATGCAGTCATCGGCGGCACCTCCCTCGGCGCGAACGTGGCTCTCGAGGTCGCCGATCTGGCCCCCCAGCGGGTTCACGGCCTCCTGGTGGAGATGCCCCTCCTCGACAACGCGCTCGAGGCGGGCATCATCGCGTTCGCGCCGTTGATGCTCGCAGCGCGGTTCCTGCCGTTCACGGTCAGTGCGACGCGCGCGGTCACCAAGCTCGTCCCGCGCGGACTCGTGCCCTTCTGGGTGGGGGTCGGTCTCGACACGCTCAATCAGTGGCCCGCCCCGATGGCTGCGACCATCCACGGCCTCTTCCTCGGACGGGTGGCTCCGTCGAGCAAGTCCCGCCAGAAGATCGCGGCACCCGCCCTCGTCGTCGGGCACCGTCGCGATCCCATCCACCCCCTCGCCGACGCGACGCTGCTCGTCGACGAGCTCCCCCATGCCCGGTTCGTCGAGGCCCAGAGCGCCCTCGAGTGGCGGCTCTGGCCGGACCGGCTGGACCGCGAGGCGATCGCGTTCCTCGACGAGTGCCACCGGGGCAGGCCGCTGCGCGCGAACGGACGCTCTGGTGCTCGACGTTCCTGAGCGCCACCGCGGGTCAGACGTCGAGCAGGACACGCCTGAGGGACAATGGCCGCGTGGGTCTCTACCGTGATGAAGCCGTCGTGCTGCGCACCCAGAAGCTGGGCGAGGCGGACCGGATCATCACCCTGTTGACGCGAGACACCGGACGGGTCCGCGCGGTCGCCAAGGGAGTACGCCGCACCACCTCCCGCTTCGGGTCCCGCCTCGAGCCGTTCTCGTACGTCGACCTCCAGCTCGCCGAGGGCAGGTCCCTTGACGTGATCACCCAGGCCGAGACCCTGGCGCCGTACAGATCGAAGATCGGCTCGGACTACGAGCGCTACACCGCCGGTACGGTCATGCTCGAGACCGCGGAGCGCCTCGTCGTGGAGGACAAGGAGCCGGCCCTCCAGCAGTTCCTCCTGCTCGTGGGCGCGTTGCGGACGATGTCGGCAGGGGAGCGGTCGCCCGCCGCGGTGCTCGACTCGTTCCTGCTGCGCTCGCTGTCCGTCGCCGGCTACGCCCCCTCGTTCGAGGCGTGCGCACGATGCGGACTCGAAGGGCCGCATCGGTCCTTCAGTCCCGCAGCAGGCGGCATGCTGTGCGGCACCTGCCGGGTGCCCGGGTCCGCGAGCCCGGCGCTGGAGACGGTCGTGCTCCTCGGTGCGCTGCTGGCGGGGGACTGGGACGTCGTGGAGGCCAGCGATCCTCGGCACCGGAAGGAGGCCACGGGGCTGGTGTCGGCGTACCTGTCGTGGCACCTCGAGCGTGGGCTGAAGTCACTCGGCCACGTCGAGCGCTGACCTCAGGCTTCCTGGGACTCGGCCTCTGGCTCCTGCGCCTGCTCCACGAGTGAGGTGATCGAGTCGTTGACCTTGGTCAGCAGCCTCGCCAGCTCCTCACGGTCGTGGTGCGGCCAGTCGCCGAGGACCTCCTCGAGCCGTTCGCGGCGGTAGGCACGGGTGTGCGCGAGAGTGACCGCGCCCTCCTCGGTGAGGTCGAGGATGGAGGCCCGGCGGTCGTCGGGGTCGGAGCGCCGGCGGACGAGTCCGGCCTTCTCCAGCGCCTGGACCTGCCGGGTGATCGTCGACGGGTCGAGTCCGAAGGCCGACGCCAGCAGCCCCAGCCGTTGCGGGCCTTCGTCGGCGAGGCGGCACAGGATGCCGTAGGCGGAGCGGTCGAGGTCGATGTCACCGGAGGCCGTGGAGATGTGGATGCGTTGCACGCGGCGGAGCAGCATCGTCATCTGCTGCTCGATACGCTCCGTGGCGGTGTCCATGCCCGCCCCCTCCCCAGGGGTGTCTGCCTGCGGCGATGCCGCGAGGCTTAGGTTGGTCGCGATAATACGGCCCCGAGCGCGAAGAGGTGGAACCTTGGCCCGAAACCGCAGGCCCGCGGAACGGTCCGAGGTGCGACCGCCGACCCCGCATCCGAGCGGGGCTCGTCCCCCCGCCGTACCGCCCGAGCTCGTGCCGCGGCACGTCGCGATCGTGATGGACGGCAACGGCCGTTGGGCACAGGAGCGGGGGCTGCCCCGGACCGCCGGGCACGAGCAAGGCGAGCACTCGCTGTTCGACGTGGTGGAGGGGGCCATCGAGATCGGCGTGAAGGCGGTCTCCGCCTACGCGTTCTCGACCGAGAACTGGAAGCGGTCACCCGACGAGGTCCGCTTCCTGATGGGCTTCAACCGCGACGTGATCCGACGTCGCCGTGACGAGATGCACGAGCTGGGCGTCCGGGTCCGCTGGGCCGGTCGGACGCCGAGGCTGTGGCGCTCGGTGATCAAGGAGCTGCAGGTCGCGGAGGAGCTCACCCGCGACAACGACGTGCTCACGCTGACGATGTGCGTGAACTACGGGGGGCGGGCAGAGGTCGCCGACGCGGCCCGGTCGATTGCACGCGAGGTCGCGGCCGGACGGCTCGATCCGGAGAAGGTCGACGAGAAGGTCTTCGCCCGCCATCTCTATGTCCCCGAGCTGGGGGAGGCAGACCTGGTGTGGCGGACGTCCGGCGAGCAGCGGCTGTCGAACTTCATGCTCTGGCAGGCGGCCTATTCCGAGTTCGTCTTCAGCGACGTGCTCTGGCCCGACGTCGACCGGCGCCACCTGTGGCAGGCGGTCGACACCTACGCACGACGCGACCGCAGGTACGGCGGAGCCGACCCGACGCCCTGACCTTCGGCACGTCATACGCCCTGGTCGCTTGGCGACCGGGTTGGCTGAGATTCCGTAGGGTCAGCGGTGCAGGGCGGGGCGGTAGCCGGGGAGCTCCTCAGGGGTGTACGTCGTCCGCCGGGGCGCACCCGGGTCGGCTCCCGGGCGACGCACGACGGTCAGCGACTCGACCCTGTCGAACGGCGCCAGGACGGCGTGGAGCTGACCGGGCCAGCCGTCGACGTAGAAGCGGTGCGCGTTCCGACCTTGCTGCCCACGCACCTCAGCCGTCAGCGACTCGACCACACCTTCGACGTCGTAGATCACCCAGAACCCGTAGGGGTTCTTGCGTTCCTCCATCTCGTCGATCGGGAGGAAGACCGAGGAGGCGTCGTGGGGGACCGCTCCGGCGCGCAGGTTGTAGCCCGAGCTCTCCGTCGGTGTGCCTCCCCGCAGGCACATCCGCTGGCCGCACAAACCTGCGAAGAGGGCGCGGTGACGCACCAGGCCGATGTCGTCGTAGTAGCGGCGGGAGTCGACGAGCAGCCAGCCCTCCTGCCGCTCGGGCATGCCCACCACCCTGTCGAACGGTGCCTCGTCGTGCCTGTTCACATCCCACTCGGCGCGCTCCGGGAAGCCGATGGAGCCGTTCTCGCCGATGCACACGTCGGTGCGGAAGCGGACCCACTCGTCGCCCTCGCGGCGGAACTCGCTGACCGAGCCGAGCGTGCCGTCGGCGTTGCCGAAGCGCAGCAAAGCACGGTCGCCCCGCTCCTCGTACTCGTAGCGTGGCGCCTCGTGCACCTTCGCCTGGTGAGCGGGCCCAACTCGAAGACTGGGGACGAAGTCGGTGTCGAGGACAGTCCCGGGCCGGGTCCAGTCGTGGACCAGCTGCTCGGGGCAGCTGAACTCGTCGTCGACCCCACCCTCGACAGGCGTGGAGGGCAGCGGCTCCGGCCCCGGTGAGGCAGGCCCGGCCTGGTCCGATCCGGCAAGCCCGGCGAGCCCCAGTGCCCCGGTGACGGCGACCAGGCATGCCGCGGCTGCCGCGACCAGCGGCAGGCGACGCGTACGCCGCGCGGGCTGCTCCACGAGCCTTGCCTGGGTGCGGGCCCACAGGCCGGCCACGTCGACCTCGCGTGCCTGCGCCTCCTCGCGAAGGCCGTCGGTCAGCAGCTGCTCGACCTTCATCGGTCCACCTCCAGGTCCAGGGCGAGGGCATCGAGCCCGCGGGAGATCAGCGCCTTCACCGTCCCGGTCCGCACGCCCATCGTGGCTGCGATCTCGGCGAGAGGCAGATCGAGCCAGTAGCGCAGGACCAGCGCCTCCCGACGTCGTTGCGGCAGGCCGGCGAGCGCTGCCATGACAGCGGTGCGGCGCTCGGGCTCGCCCGCGGTGGTGACGGCGTCGACGAGGACCAGGTGCTCCTTGCTTCGTGCGGTCGCCCTCCGACGGTGACGGTCCCGGACCTGGTTCACGACGGCCGTGTTGAGGTAGCCGATGACATTCCCGTGGTCGCCGTCGCGCAGGTTCCCGCGAGCGGCGTACACCTTGCAGAAGGCGTCCTGCACGACGTCCTCGGGGTCCGGGTCACCGAGAAGCGTGGCCAGCCGCACCAGTCGGGCGGCATGGGTGTGGAAGAGGTCGGCGAAGTCATGGATGCCCACGGCTGCCGGCCCCCTCACATCCGTCGTCACCTGTCTCATGCCTGTTACTACGCGCAGGGAGCCTAAAGGTTGACCGACGGATCGGTTTTTCAGGCGCAGGCGGGACAGGTGCCGAAGATCTCCAGCGTGTGGCTGACCTCGGTGAACCCGTGCTCGGCGGCGACCGAGCTCGACCACCGCTCCACGGTCGGCCCCTCGACCTCGACGGTGCGGCCGCAGGCACGGCAGACCAGGTGGTGGTGGTGGGTGGTGCTGCAACGGCGGTAGAGAGCCTCGCCCTCCTCGGTGCGCAAGACGTCGACATCGCCGTTGTCGGCCAGTGCCTGGAGCGTGCGGTAGACCGTCGACAGGCCGACGTTCTCGCCGGTGCGGCGGAGCAGGTCGTGGATCTCCTGGGCGCTGCGGAAGTCGTCGCAGGACTGGAGCGCGGAGGCCACGGCCCGGCGCTGCCTCGTCGGACGTCCGCCGGCCATCGGGACCGCGTCGTCAGTGCTCGTCATAGTGGCTCCCGTGCGGCGCGTGACGGTGGCCGTCGTGGACGTAGTCGACGTGGTCGCCGTGGGGCACGGCGAGGTGCCCGCAGTCGTCACCGTGCACGTGCTCGTGCTCCTCGGGTACGACGGTGTGCTCGGCGTCGCGGGCGAGCCCGGGGGTCATGGCGAACGGCTCGGTCAGCCGCTGGCGTCGACGTAGGAGCACACCCACGGGCCAGGCCAGGACGAACCCGGCGAGCGCGATCAGGACGATCGTGGCACCGGGCGCGACGTCGACGTAGGCGGAGGTGGCGACGCCGCTGAGGGAGGCGACGGTGCCCAGGCCCATCGCGGCGAGGAGCGTCGTGCGGAAGCCCCGGGTCAGCTGCTGGGCGGTTGCCACGGGGACGACCATCAGTGCGCTGACGAGGAGCAGCCCGACGGTGCGCATCGCCACAGTCACGGTCACGGCTGCCATCACCGCCACGAGCACGTTGTAGAAGCGGACGTTGAGCCCGGCGACCCGCGCGAACTCCTGGTCCTGTGCGACGGCGAACAGTTGCGGAGAGAGACCGACGGTGACGACCACGACGACCGTGGCGAGCGCGGCGGTGACCCAGACGTCGCTGGGCGAGATGGTCAGGATCGAGCCGAAGAGGTAGCGGTTCAGGATGTTCGCACTCTGCCCGGCGAGGCCGGTGATCAGGACACCGCCGGCGATGCCGCCGTAGAACAGCATGGCCAGCGCGACGTCCCCGCTGGTGCGGCCCTTCTCGCGGACAACCTCGATCACGACGGCGCCGATGGTGGCCACGACCACCGCGGTCAGGGTGGGGGCGGCGCCGGTGAGGAGGCCGAGGGCCACGCCGGTCACCGCGATGTGGCCGATGCCGTCGCCCATCAGCGCCAGCCGACGCTGGACGAGGTAGGTCCCGACCGCCGGAGCGGCGAGGCCGGTGAAGAGGGCGGCCACCAGGGCGAGGAGCACGAAGTCGTGGGCGAGGAGGCTCATGGTCGCTGCTCCCGTGCCGAGGGGTTGTCGATCGGGGAGGCCACGGTGGGGGCGTAGTCGGTGTGCATCGGCGACTGCAGGTCGCGATGGTGGTGACCGTGGTCGACCCAGTCGGCCTCCTCCGCCGAGGCGAGCGGAGGGCCGTCGTAGGCGATGCGGCCGTCGCGCATGACCACGGTGCGGTCGATCAGCGGCGCCATGGGGCCGAGCTCATGGGCCACGAGGATGATCGTGACGCCCTGCGCCACGAGCGCTGCGAGCGCGTCGGCGAAGGCCTGCTGGCTCTGGAGGTCGACACCGGCCGTGGGCTCGTCGAGGACGAAGAGGTCGGGCTGCCCTGCCAGCGCGCGGGCGATCAGGGCCCGCTGCTGCTGCCCTCCGGAGAGCGTCGAGCAGCCGTCGCCGGATCGGTCGGTGAGGCCGACCGCCGCGATGGCGTCGCGGATCGCGGACTTGTCCGCCTTGCGCAGCGGTCTCAGGAACGGCCGGCGGGACAGACGTCCGGAGGCGACGACCTCCCAGACCGACGCGGGCACGCCGGAGGTGGCGCTGACCCGCTGCGGGACGAAGCCGACCCGTCGCCAGTCGCTGAACCGCGGCAGCGGGGTGCCGAACAGCGAGATCTCGCCGCGGACCACCGGCACCAGGCCGAGCAGCGAACGGACGAGCGTGGACTTGCCGGAGCCGTTCGCGCCGAGGAGGGTGACGACCTCTCCCTTGTGGACGGTCAGGTCGATCCCGCGCAGGACCGGACGTCCGCCGAGGGCGACAGTGCCGTCGTGGATCTCGGCGACCACGGGCGCATCGGTCAGGCGCATCGGTTCGCCGCCCTGAGCTTCTCGAGATTGCTGCGCATGAGGGAAAGGTAGTCCTGGGAGGCGCTCTCGTCGCTCGGCCCCTCGACCGGGTCGAGCACCGCCGTCTCGATCCCCAGGTCGCGGGCCAGGGTCTCGGCCATGGCCGGGCTGGCCAGCGTCTCGGAGAAGACCGTGCTGATGCCCTCGTCCTCGATCAGCCGGGCGAGCTCCGCGAGGTGGGCCGCCGAGGGCTCTGCCTCGGGGGAGAGGCCGGCGATCGACTCGAAGCGGAGGCCGTACTTCTCGAGGTAGCCGAACGCGTCGTGGCTGACGACCACGGTGTCGATCTCGCAGTCGGCCAGGCCCTCCGCGTAGACGGCGTCGACCTCGGTGAGGTCCTTGCGGAACGCCTCCAGGTTGGCCTCGTAGTCGGCGGCGTGCTGCGGGTCGACCTCGGACATCTGCCGCTGCACGTCCTCGGCGAGGGTGGCCATGCGCTCGGGGTCGAGCCAGAAGTGCAGGTCGACGTCGGACGCGGCGTGGCCGGCGTGCTCCTCGTCCGTCTCGTCCGCGTGCTCGTCGGGATCGAGCGGGGCCAGCTCGATCGCCTCGGTGACCTCGACCACCCGCTCCGGGCCGTGCTGCTCCACCGCCTCGTCGACGGCCGGCTGCAGGCCCTTCTCGTAGACCACCAGGTCCGCCTCGGAGACCTCGGCGGTCTGGCGGACGGTGAGCTCCAGGTCGTGGGGTTCCACGCCGGGCGAGGTCAGGTTGACCACCTCCGCGTGGTCACCGACCACCCGCTCCGCGACGTACTCCAACGCGTAGAACGACGCGACCACCCTGGGGCCGCCGGAGTCGCCGGCCAGGGACCCGCTACACCCTGCGAGGAGCAGCGGCGCGGCAAGCACGCCTGCCAGGGTGCTGAGACGGGTGCCCGGGAAGCTCTTCATGAGAATCATTCTCAAAACGAATGGGAACCATTGTCAAATTCCCTTCCGCCGAGTCGGCACGAAAGCGGACGGGAAGGCGACGAGTCGGCACGTATGCGGGGCGAGGGGGCCCGAGTCGGCACGTATGCGGGGCGAGGGGGCCCGAGTCGGCACGTATGCGGGGCGAGGGGGCCCGAGTCGGCACGTATGCGGGGGGCCCGTTCTGTCGCACCGCGGCGTGTGTGCCGACTCGGCGGAGAGTGGCGCGGTGTTTGTGCCGAGTCGGCGGGTTCTGGGTCGGCGTTTGTGCCGACTGGGCGGGGTCTGGTGCGGCGTTCGTGCCGAGTGGGCGGTTAGGGTCGGCCCGTGCTGGTGGTCAACAGGTTCCGGGTCGAGGAGAGCGACGCCGCGGCGTTCGCAGATGAGGTCTCGACGGCACACGCGCTGCTCGCCGCCCGACCCGGGTACGTCGACGGGGCGGTCGGACGAAACCTGGACGACCCGACGCTGTGGGTCCTCGAGACGCGGTGGGCA
>DATICF010000061.1:0-40555 GCA_035456965.1 Nocardioidaceae bacterium | reverse complement strand
GATCTCACGGGCGCCGAGAAGGAAGGTCTCGACCTCCTCGTCGCCGACGAAGCGGGTGGTGACCTTCATGCCCGGCTCGACGACGCCGTCGTCGGCGGGCGTCTCGCCCACCTCGGCGCGGCGGAGCATGTCCTCGAGCTGGCGGATCCTGCCCTCGACCTTGCCCTGCTCCTCACGGGCAGCGTGGTAGCCGCCGTTCTCCTTGAGGTCGCCCTCGTCGCGAGCGGCGCTGATGCGTGCGATGACCTCGTTGCGGACCGGCCCGCGCAGGTGCTCGAGCTCGGCCTGGAGCTTGTCGAAAGCCTCCTGGGTCAGCCAGATCACGTTCTGTTCGCTCGACTGCGTCACTGATCGCGCTCCTGAATGCTTGTCGTGTACGTGTCCTCCCGGAGTGATCCGGGACCGTGCTTCGGGCCCGCCAAGGCAAGTCCACAAGTTTACCAACGTGCGGACATGGTGCCCAATTCCCGAGACTCAACGCCGCCGCGTCTGTCCCTCCGCAAGGCAGCCGACCACTTCGACGGTCGTGGCCTCCCGCTCGGTGCGCACCGTCTCGGTGAGAGTGCGCACCCGCTCGCCACCCGGCCTGACGACGACGTTCAGCTCGCCGACGATGGAGTGGTCGGGCGCCTGGGCTCGCAGCAGGCAGGTGGCCTCCACCTCGGGCGTACGACGGGCGACGGTGAACGTCGCGGTCGCGGAGTGTTGGTCGACGACGTCGAACGAGACGATCTCCGAGGTGACCTCGGGGTCGCCGTGCTCGGCGATGACCCAGAACAGCCAGCCGAGAAAGACCGCGGCGAGGAGCGTGGCACCCAGCACGACCAGGCGCCGCCGGGCGGGGCCGCGGGTCCCGTATCGCGTCGCCAGGTCCGTCACGCTCACATTCTAGGATTGCCCCCATGCTCCGACTGATGCACGTCCATGCCCACCCCGACGACGAGTCGAGCAAGGGCGCGGCCACCACGGCGAAGTACGTTGCCGAGGGGGTGGACGTCCACGTCGTCACCTGCACAGGTGGTGAGCGGGGCTCGGTGCTCAACCCGAACATGGACCGCCCCGACGTGTGGGAGAACATCGCCGAGATCCGCCGCAAGGAGATGGACGCGGCTCGCGAGATCCTCGGCGTGCGCCAGGACTGGCTCGGCTTCGTCGACTCCGGCTGGCCCGAGGGGGACCCGCCGCCCCCGCTGCCCGAGGACTGTTTCGCGCTGGTCCCGGTGGAAGAGGCTGCCGAGCCGCTCGTGCGCCTGATCAGGCAGTTCAGGCCGCACGTGATGACGACCTACGACGAGAACGGCGGCTACCCGCACCCCGACCACATCATGTGCCACAAGGTGAGCGTGGCGGCGTTCGAGGCAGCCGGTGACCCGACACGCTTTCGCGACGCGGGCGAGCCGTGGCAGCCGATGAAGCTCTACTACCACCACAGCTTCCACCGTGACCGCACCCAGGCGCTGCACGACGAGATGATCATGCGCGGCCTGACCTCGCCGTACGAAGAGCGCCTGTCCAGCTGGAAACCCGATCCGGAGCACGCCAAGCGGATCACCACGCGTGTGCCGTGCGCGGAGTACTTCGCGGTCCGCGACCAGGCTCTCCTCGCTCACGCGACGCAGATCGACCCCGACGGTGCCTGGTTCGCCTGCCCGAGGGAAGTCCACGAGAAGGCGTGGCCGACCGAGGACTTCGAGCTCGTGCGCAGCTTCGTGGACTCCGAAGTGCCCGAGGACGATCTCTTCGCAGGCGTCCGCGAGGCGCTTGCGACAATGGAGGCATGATCCCGCTGAACGCCATGACCGTCCTCTGGACCGTGCTCGTCCCACTCGCCGACGAGGTCCCCGACCCCGAGGACGTCAAGCCCGGCTGGCTCGGGTTCGGCGTGTTTCTGCTGCTCGCCGCGGCGGTCGTCTTCCTCGTCTTCAGCTTCCGCAAGCAGCTGAGGAAGGTGAACTTCGAGGAGCCGAAGAACGGCGACAAGGCCGAGACCCCCGACGGCGAGCAGAACGGACCGGACGGCGAGGCAGACGCGCCCCGCTCCTCCTGACCGTCGCGCTGCCGTCCTGGTCCACGTGGACGGCAGTGGTGCGGCAGTCGGGGACGAATGCCTCTGGTCCGGCGCCGGCGCCCCGTCGCATCCTGGATGCACAGGGTGAAGGAGGCGTGTCATGGGTGCGTCTGCTCCGTGGGGACATCGGACCACCGGACACCTGCAAGAGCGTCACGGTAGGGACAGTGAGGTCGCGCCGACCGGGTACGTCGGCTGGTCCTGGGGTCTCATCGCGCTCACACTGCCGGCCGCCTTGGCGGCCGTACTGGCGGTCAGCGTCCTCGAGCAGCTCGCCGGGACCGCACCCGCCTGGGGCGGGGGACTTGTCTACGTGGCGGTGCTTGCGCCGCTCGTGGCCTCGATCGTGGTCGGGGTCCGGGGCTGGCGCCGCGAGCACCAGATGCTCGCGCTGCGTGCGGCGGCGCTGAGCGCGCTCTTGGCGGTTGCCGGCACGGTCATGGTCGTGCTGGCCTGACGACGAACGGACGTCAGAGAGGATTGGTCCTCACGAGGCGCACCAGCGCGTCGTAGGCGGTGCGCGGGGCGTGGTCCCGGTCGTCCTCGGTCGGCGCGACCTCGCGAGCGACCCTCTCTGCACGCACCACCTCGAACCGTTCGCCGTCGAGGTCGGCGAGGACGTCCTCGGCGGTGTAGAGCACCTCGGGGTACTGCGGGCCGCCGGTGCCCTCGGTCAGGTTGGTGCTGTCGTGGGCGACCACGAAGAGGGTCCCGCCGTCACGCAGCGACAAGAACGCCCGGCGAACGGCCGCGCGACGCTGCTCTGCGCGGAGCTGCAGGTAGGCGAGAAGGGCGAGGTCGAAGGTCTGCTCGCCCGGGTCGTACTCGAGGACGTCGGCTCGGACCCACTCGATGTGAAGGGCCCCGTCCTGCTCGTGCCGTGCCGCCAGAGCGCGTCCCTTGTCGAGGCCGACCTCGGAGAAGTCGACTGCGGTGACGTCCCAGCCGCGCCCGGCCAGCCAGATGCTGTTGCGCCCCTCCCCGGCCGCGACGTCGATCGCGCGGCCGGGGGCGAGGTCGGCGAGCTCGGACTCGACGAACTGGTTGGCCCGGGCGGACCACACCAGCTCTGTGGCGGCGTATCGCTGGTCCCAGTCGTGTGCGTCCATGGAGACCCTCACGCGAGCGAGAGGAAGAGCTTCTCCATCTTGGCGGTGTCCAGGGCGGCGGCGTCGCCCTCCTGGATCACGCACTGCCGCAGGCCCGAGGCGATGATCGCGAAGCCGGCCTTGTCGAGGGCGCGGCTGACCGCGGCCAGCTGCGTCACGACGTCCTCGCACTCGCGGCCTTCGTCGAGCATCTTGATGACGCCGCTGAGCTGCCCCTGGGCACGCTTGAGCCGGTTGATCACCGCGACCATCTCGTCTGCGGGCAGTTCCATGCTTGTTCTTCCTTCTCCCGATGGCTACGCCGACAGCGAAGCCAGTGCCTTCTCGAGACGCTCCTTGGCCTCGTCGGCGACCGGTTGCAGGTCGCCATTCTCGGTCACCGTGACCATGGCTTGAGGATCGACCGCCTCGACCACCGTCCCGTCCTGGGTCTCGCGGACCACGACGTTGCAGGGCAGGAGCAGCCCGATCGACGGCTCGGCCTGCAGGGCCGCGTGTGCGAGCGGAGGCCGGCAGGCGCCCAGGATCACCTGTGCGGGTACGTCGACGTCGAGCTTCTTCTTCAGCGTGGCCTTGATGTCGATCTCGGTCAGCACGCCGAAGCCCTGCTCGCCCAGCGCCTCGCGTACTGCCTCGACCGCCTCGTCGTAGGGCGTTGTGAGCGTGGTCGTCAGGGCGTAGCTCATGCGCTCTCCTCGCCCTGCTGCTGAGCGGCGACGGCGGCGTGGACCTCTTCCATGTCGAGGCCCTTGACCGCGGTGATCACCTGGTCGAGCGCCTGCGGGGGCAGCGCACCGGGCTGGGCGAAGACGAGGACACCCTCGCGGAAGGCCATCAGCGTCGGGATCGAGGTGATGTTCGCAGCCCGGGCGAGCGCCTGCTCGGCCTCGGTGTCGACCTTCCCGAAGACGATGTCGGGGTTCGCCTCGGACGCCTTCTCGTACGTCGGTGCGAACTGACGACACGGGCCACACCAGGCCGCCCAGAAGTCCACGAACACGATGTCGTTCTCGGCGACGGTCTTCTCGAAGTCGGTCGCACCGAGGTTGGTCGTTGCCATGAGCTCTGTCCCTCCAAGGGATTCGATCGTAATACCAGTAGGGGTATAACGGGGGGTGGATCCGATTCATTCCCACCGTCTCAGGGGTACCCCCGGGAATGCACGTCATCCGTTGTAGGTTGGCATGACCTATACCCCGCTGGGTATAGACGGGGCACGAGAGCAGGAAAGGATGATGGACACATGCGCGAGGTCGACATCGACCAGTTCGCACGAGCCCACTCCGAGGGCGCCACGGTCATCGACGTCCGGGAGGTCCAGGAGTACGTCGAGGGCCACGTGGCCGGCGCCGAGCTCATACCCATGGGCCACGTGCCGAACCAGATGAGCAACCTGAGCAAGGACGAGCCGGTCTACCTGATCTGCCGGTCCGGGAACCGCAGCCTGGCGGTCGCGGACTTCATGATCGCCGCGGGTTTCGACGCGCGGTCGGTTGCCGGCGGCATGGTGGCCTGGGCCCGGTCGGGCCGGCCGGTGGTCGCAGGGCAGGAGCCGGGGACCTCCGACGGGAGCCCCTCGTGACGGGGATCGTGATCAGGACCCTCGAGACGCCCTCGCTGGGTGATCGCAGCTATCTCGTCCATGACGGCGAGGTGGCCTTCGTCGTGGACCCACAGCGCGACATCGACCGGGTGATCGACCTCGCCGCGAAGGAGCAGGTCCGCGTCACCCACGTCTTCGAGACCCACATCCACAACGACTACGTGACCGGCGGGCTCGCCCTTGCCGAACGGACCGGTGCGGCGTACCACGTCAACGGCGAGGACCGGCTCGGCTTCGATCGCACGCCGACGTTCGCCGGCGACGTCGTTTCTGTGGGTGACGGCATGCGTGTGCGGGCGATCGCCACACCGGGCCACACGTTCACCCACCTCGCCTACGCGCTCGAGGTGGACGGGAGTCCGGCTGCGGTGTTCACGGGAGGGTCGCTGCTCTACGGCGCTACGGGTCGCCCCGACCTGCTCGGGCCCGAGCACACTGAGGAGCTCACCCGCCTCCAGCACGGCTCTGCCCAGCGCCTCGCCGAGCTGCCCGACGAGACCCCGATCTACCCCACCCACGGCTTCGGCAGCTTCTGCGCCGCCGGGTCCTCCAGCGAGCAGCCCGACGAGTCGACCATCGGCCGTGAGAAGCGGGCCAACCCCGCCCTCACCGAGAGCGAGGAGGCCTACGTCCGGCAGATCGTCCAAGGCCTCGACGTCTACCCGGCCTACTACGCCCACATGGGCCCGGCGAACGCAGCGGGACCGTCGGCTCCCGACCTGTCACAACCCGAGAAGGCCGACGCCGACGAGCTGCGCCGCCGCCTCGAGGCGGGCGAGTGGCTCGTGGACCTGCGCACCCGCACCGCGTTCGCAGCGGGTCATGTCCCCGGGACCTACAACTACGGCGCCGACGGCCAGTTCTCGACCTATGTCGGCTGGATGATCCAGTGGGGCACCCCGATCACCCTTCTGGGCGAATCCGAGGAGCAGGTAGCCGAGGCGCAGCGCGAGCTCGTGCGCATCGGCATCGACAAGACGGCCGCGAGCGCGACCGGCAAGCCCGAGTCGTGGACGCACGGCGAGCTCGCCAGCTACCCGCTCGCGTCCTTCGCCGACCTCGCCGAGGTGCGTCATCACCGCGAGGTGGTCGTCCTCGACGTACGCCGTGCCTCGGAGCACGACGAGGGGCACATCGAAGGCGCGGTGAACATTCCGATCCACGAGGTGGCCGACAGGGTCGGCGACGTGCCCGACGAGGAGGTCTGGGTGCACTGCATGAGCGGGTACCGGGCCTCGATCGCCGCATCGTTCCTCGCTGCTGCGGGTCGCCGGGTCGTCCTGGTCGACGACGACTACGGCAAGGCCGAGGATGCCGGTCTGACGGTCACCGCCTGAAAGCGGGGGTGACGGCGTGCCCTGCGACGTACGCTGAGAGCTGATCAGGGCGGTGGCGCGGGGCGTCGCCTGGTGGGGCTCTCCTCGGGTGGGGCACGAGCGGGAGAACTCATGACGGCGCAGCACTCGGACAACTCCGACCTCAGGCTCGAGCTGGTCGCCACCATCATTCTGGCCTGTGCCACGGTGCTGACCGCGTGGTCTGCGTTCGAGAGCGCGAAGTGGAGCGGGGTGCAGGCGATCAACTTCAGTGCCGCGAACGCTGCCCGCATCGAGTCGGCGCGCGCCTCTGACCTTGCCAACACCCAGCGGGCCGTCGACGTCGACACCTTCGTGGCATGGGTGCAGGCAGTGGTGGCCGAGAGGGGCGCGGCCACCCCGTCGGACGAGCCCTACGAACCCGAGGCGGGGACCGAGTCGGGGTTCCTCTTCGAGCGGTTCCGTGACGAGTTCAAGCCGGCCGTCGAGGCCTGGCTGGCCACCAGGCCGCTGCTCAACCCCGACGCACCCGCCACGCCGTTCGAGATGCAGGAGTACCAGCTCGCCGCGGACGCGAAGGCCGAACAGCTCGTGCAGGAGTCCGAGGCGCACCGCGAGGAGGCGCTTCGATCCAACCAGCGCTCCGACAACTACGTCCTGCTGACCGTGATCTTCGCGGCCGTCCTGCTCTTCGCAGGCGTCAGCACCAAGCTGACCGGACGAAGGGCGCAGCAGCTCCTGCTCGGGTGCGCTTCGCTCCTGCTCATCGGTGCGTTCATCACCCTGCTGACCTTCCCCGTCGAGATCTAGCGCGTTCCGCCGCACGGGTCCGTTTCGGGCCTCGTCGTTGGACACCCGGGACGGCAGCGACGATGCTGGGCACCGACTCCGAGCACCTCACCCGAGAGCGGACAGGGAGGAAACTCGTGAACCGGCTCGCGAACGCGACCTCGCCCTACCTCCTCCAGCACAAGGACAACCCCGTCGCGTGGTGGGAGTGGGGTCCGGATGCGTTCGAGGAGGCCCGCCGGCGCGACGTGCCGGTCCTGCTCAGCGTCGGGTACGCCGCCTGCCACTGGTGCCACGTCATGGCCCACGAGTCCTTCGAGGACGAGGCGACCGCGGCGCTGATGAACGAGCACTTCGTCAACGTCAAGGTCGATCGCGAGGAGCGGCCCGACGTCGATGCCGTCTACATGACCGCCACGACCGCGATGACCGGTCAGGGCGGCTGGCCGATGACCGTGGTGCTCAACCCGGACGGCGAGCCGTTCTTCGCCGGCACCTACTTCCCCGACCGGCCACGCCACGGCCAGCCGGCCTTCACCCAGGTGCTCCAGGCGCTCGCGGACGCGTGGCGCGACCGGCGCGACGAGGTCGCCGGTGTCGCGGGACGGGTCAGCGAGCGGCTGCGTGCCGAGAACGCGCTTGCTGCCGGGGACGACCTCGACGATGCGGCGCTCGAGTTGGCGGTCGACAGGCTGTACCGCGAGTTCGACCAGACCTCGGCCGGCTTCGGCACCGCCCCGAAGTTCCCGCCGTCGATGGTGCTCGAGTTCCTTCTGCGCCACGAGGCCCGCACCGGCTCGCAGAGGGCGGGGGAGATGGCGGGCAGGACGTGTCACGCGATGGCGCGCGGCGGGATGTACGACCAGCTCGGGGGTGGCTTCGCCCGCTACAGCGTGGACCGTGAGTGGGTGGTACCTCACTTCGAGAAGATGCTCTACGACAACGCGCAGCTGCTCGGCGTCTACGCGCGGTGGTGGCGGCAGAGCGGTTACCCGCTCGGCGAGCGTGTCGCTCGCGAGACGGCCGACTTCCTGCTCACCGACCTCCTCACCGCCGAAGGCGGCTTCGCCTCCGCGCTCGACGCCGACTCCGAAGGTGTCGAGGGCAAGTACTACGCCTGGACCCCCGCCCAGCTCGTCGAGGTGCTCGGCGAGGACGACGGCCGGTGGGCAGCGCAGACGCTGGAGGTCACCGAGCGCGGCACCTTCGAGCACGGTGCCTCGACACTCCAGCTGCGCCAGGACCCCGACGACCCGGATCGCTGGTCGCGGGTGCGCACGCGGCTCCTCGACGCGCGCCGCAGGCGGGTGCCGCCGGCCCGCGACGACAAGGTGGTCGCCGCCTGGAACGGTCTTGCCATCGGCTCGCTCGCACAGGCCGGTCGCCTCCTCGACGAGCAGAGGTACGTCGACGCGGCGGTCGGCGCCGCGAACCTGCTGGTCGACCTGCACCTCGAGGAGAGGCCGGACGGGCTCCGGATCCGGCGGGTGTCGCGGGACGGCACGGTCGGGGGCCACGCCGGCGTGCTGGAGGACTACGGCTGTGTCGCGGACGGGTTCTTGGCCCTGCTCTCGGCCACGGGCGACCCGGTGTGGCTGGAGCGGGCGGGAGCACTGCTCGACACGGCGCTGAGGTACTTCGCCGACGGCACCGGCGGCTTCTTCGACACCGCGGACGATGCCGAGGCCCTGGTCGCCCGGCCGCGAGACCCCAGTGACAACGCCAGCCCCTCGGGGCATTCGGCGCTGGTGCACGCGCTGCTCGGCTACTCCGCGCTCACCGGCTCGGGCAGGCACCGCGACGCAGCCGAGGCCGCCTTGCGGACGGTCCGGATCCTCGCCGACAGGGTGCCCCGGTTCGCGGGCTGGTCCCTCGCCGCTGCCGAGGCGGCCCTGGTGGGGCCCCTCGAGATCGCTCTCGTCGGCGAGGAGGGCGACCCCGCGCGCGGCGAGCTGGAGCGGGCGGCCCGCATGTCGCCGAGCCCCGGCGCAGTGGTCGTCCTCGGGGGACCGGGTGCCTCCGGCGTACCTCTTCTCGAAGGTCGCGGGCTCGTGGACGGGAGGGCGGCGGCTTACGTCTGCCGGGCGATGGTGTGCGAACGACCGGTGACGAGCGCCGCTGAGCTCCAGAGCGTGCTGGCCGGCTGAACGGTCCTGAGAGACGGAGAAGGGGAAGGCCTCGAGGCCTTCCCCTTCTGCGTTTCAGCTTTCTGCTTCACGGCCCTTCAGGCTCGTGATGCGATCGTGAGGGGGTCGGCATAGGCAACACCTCCGAACCGATCAAGCTGGTTTCAGTTGGTTCGACCGTACGCCCGTAATCGCCCGATGTGAATACCTCGATGGGCGTTTTGTGCACGACGTCTGCCGCTGTCTAGCGCAGCGAGTAGGTTGCGATCGAAATCCCCACATAGTGGGTCACGAAAGCCAGGACCGTCAGCGTGTGGAACACCTCGTGGAATCCGAACCAGGCCGGGAAGGGGTTCGGCCTCCTCAGGCCGTAGACCAGCCCGCCCAGGGTGTACAGCGCGCCGCCGACGACCATGAGCGTCAAGACCGCGGCGCCGGCGTTGTCGACGAAGTCGCCGAAGTAGAAGACTGCCGCCCAGCCGAGGCCGATGTAGATGGGGGTGTAGAGCCACCGCGGTGCTCCGCTCCAAAGGATTCGAAACAAGATCCCCAGGGCCGCACCCACCCAGACCACGGTCAGGAGCACCGTGCGGTCACGGCCTTCGAGAAGCAGCAGCGTGAACGGGGTGTAGCTACCCGCAATGAGAAGGAAGATGTTGGCGTGGTCGAACCGTCGCAGCACTCCCCAGACCCGCGGGGACCAGGTGCCTCGGTGGTAGATCGCCGACACCGTGAACAGCACGAGCGCGGAGGCGGCGAAGATCGCCGAGCCCACACGCGTCGCGGCGTTGGGAGACAGTGCGATCAAGACGATGCCGGCCGCCAGGGTCAGCGGTGCGCTGGCGGCGTGGAGCCAGCCGCGCAGCTTCGGCTTGACCTCGTCGAGCATCTCGCGGACGTGGTCGCGCAGATGATCGGCGGCATCGGTAGTCGCGCGCACCGTCTGATGCAGGGGACGGTGCTCATGTTGCGACATGTACTCACGGTACCGGTGGTTACACAAACCGGATCAAGGGAATGAGTGCGCCATCACAGGTAGAGTGAGGTGTCGTGGCTGACTGGAAATCTGGCATACGCAAGGTGCTCTACCCAGCGTACGAAGCACGCTTGGCGCGACGTCTGCCGGCCGACCGTCTGCCGAAGCACGTCGGGGTGATGCTCGACGGCAACCGCCGCTGGGCGAAGGCCGTGGGCGCCGACGCTGCGCACGGGCACCGCGCAGGTGCCGCGAACATCTCCCCGCTCCTCGAGTGGTGCGAGGACGTCGGTGTCGAGGTCGTCACGCTCTGGCTGCTCTCCACCGACAACCTCAACCGCCCACCCTCGGAGCTCTCCGCCCTGCTCGAGATCATCGAGGAGGCCGTCGCCGATCTCGCCAGGGCCCGGCGCTGGCGACTGAACCCCGTGGGCGCCCTGGACCTGCTTCCCGCGGCGACGGCCCACCGCCTCAAGGATGCGGCCGACGAGACCCGCGACGTCGACGGGATCATCGTCAACGTCGCCGTCGGCTACGGCGGCCGGAGGGAGATCGCCGACGCGGTCCGTTCGCTGCTCCACGAGCACGCCTCGCAGGGCACCTCGATCGAGGAGCTCGCCGAGATCATCGACGTCGAGCACATCTCCGAGCACCTCTACACCAAGGGCCAGCCCGACCCCGATCTCGTGATCCGCACGTCGGGTGAGCAGCGGCTCGGCGGGTTCCTGCTGTGGCAGAGCGCCCACAGCGAGTTCTACTTCTGCGAGGCCTACTGGCCCGACTTCAGGCGGGTCGACTTCCTGCGAGCACTTCGCGCCTACGCCGAGCGGGAGCGCCGTTTCGGGGCGTGAAGCACCCCTCCGAGGCTTCACCTCGCGTTCGGGCGTGTCGCCTGCGGCGTTCGCCCCGGCCGTCGTACCGTCATAGCAACGGTAGGAGGGAAAGCCAGCCGTTTCGGGAGGCCCGTTCGTGAGGATTCACGACCAGTTGACGACCGGAGGTCCGCACTCGGACTTTCGGGCCCGTTCCCGGTCCAACGCGAGATAGAGGACCGGGGCGCTGAGTGCGTGCGTCGGTCCCGATGAGGGGACGTAGCCGTGGCTGCAAGCAGGAGCACCACTCGCCGGAAGAGCGCACCCGACACGCCCGACGTCCGGACCTACGTCCTGGACACCAGCGTGCTGCTCGCCGACCCCGGCGCCCTTCACCGGTTCGAGGAGCACGCAGTGGTCCTTCCGGTCGTCGTCATCACCGAGCTCGAGGGCAAGCGCGACCACCCCGAGCTCGGCTACTTCGCCCGGGCCGCCCTCCGGATGCTCGACGAGCTGCGCACGCAGCACGGTCGCCTCGACGAGCCGATCCCGGTCTCGGACGCCGGCGGCACGATCCGCGTCGAACTGAACCACACGGACCCCGAGTCGTTGCCCTCCGGCTTCCGGCTCGGCGACAACGACACCCGGATCCTCGCGGTCGCCCGCAACCTCGCCAACGAGGGCCACACCGTCACCCTCGTCTCCAAGGACCTCCCCCGGAGGATCAAGGCATCCGCCGTCGGTCTCGACGCCCAGGAGTACCGCGCCGAGCTCGCCGTCGAGTCGGGCTGGACCGGGATGGCCGAGCTCGAGGTCGCCGGGGCGGACATCGACGAGCTGTACGACGACGGGGTGATCGACCTCGCAGACGCCCGCGACCTGCCCTGTCACACCGGCCTCACCCTCGTCTCCGAGCGGGGGAGTGCACTCGGCCGGGTCAAGGCCGACAAGCGCGTCCACCTCGTGCGCGGCGACCGGGAGGCCTTCGGCGTCCGCGGCCGCTCCGCCGAGCAGCGGATCGCCCTCGAGATGCTGCTCGACCCCGAGGTGGGGATCGTCTCCCTCGGCGGCCGCGCGGGTACCGGCAAGTCCGCGATGGCGCTGTGCGCCGGCCTGGAAGCGGTGATGGAGCGGCGCCAGCACAAGAAGGTGGTCGTCTTCCGCCCGCTCTTCGCCGTGGGTGGCCAGGAGCTCGGCTACCTTCCCGGCAACGAGTCGGAGAAGATGTCGCCCTGGGCCCAGGCGGTCTTCGACACCCTCGGCGCACTCACCTCGACCGACGTGATCGACGAGGTCCTCGACCGCGGCATGCTCGAGGTGCTGCCGCTGACCCACATCCGCGGCCGCTCGCTCCACGACGCGTTCGTGATCGTCGACGAGGCCCAGTCGCTCGAGCGCAACGTGCTCCTCACGGTGCTCTCCCGCATCGGCGCCAACAGCAAGGTCGTGCTCACCCACGACGTGGCCCAGCGCGACAACCTGCGCGTCGGCCGCCACGACGGTGTGGTTGCGGTGCTGGAGCGTCTCAAGGGTCATCCGCTGTTCGCGCACGTCACGCTGACCAGGTCGGAGCGGTCGCCGATCGCCGCCCTGGTCACCGAGATGCTCGAGAACGTGACGGTCTGACGCTCGGCGTACCGGCTCCCCTCGGATCAGACCACGAGGGGAGCCGGTTTCGCGTGCCCCGATATCGGGCAACATGCCCAACGAGCATCAAAGACCCCCTGTGACCTGAGTCGCACCAAACCCGCGCTGATTTGCACGTCCTAGGGCGAGTCGGGCATCGTGGATCACTTGTTCGTCGCTCCAGACGTATGAATCCCCTGTAGTCGACCTCTGCGAGTAACGCCTGTGCCAAAAGCCAAGTACGTTCCGAAACACCGGAGCGCACCGCCTGAGCCAGCGCTGAAGAAGGGTGTGCGCAAGTCGGTGACCTACTCCGGCCTTGCGGTTGCCGCGACCGGGATCGCCGTCACCAGTGGTATCGCAATGCAGGACGAAGCGCCCGCCGACACCGCCGCTGCCACGATCGCAGCCGCCCAGGCGAACCGCGCGGACACTCCGGTCGACAAGTCGCTCGCCGAGCGCGAGGCGCAGGTCTCACGCTCCGACCGGCGCACCGCCGATGACAAGAAGGCAGCGCTGGAGCAGGACTCCGGCGGTGCGGTCACCCGGACCGAGGACCTCGCCGACCAGGACCCGCGCGAGATCGCCCGTCGGCTGATGCCGGAGTACGGCCTGAGCGAGGACGAGTTCGACTGCCTCGACGAGCTGTGGGTCAGCGAGAGCGACTGGGACCCGACCGCCGACAACCCGGCCTCGACGGCCTACGGCATCCCGCAGGCTCTCACAGGCGGCACGCACGACAACCTGCCCGCGGACTACATGACCAACCCGGTCAGCCAGATCCGCTGGGGCCTGTGGTACATCGCCGACTCCTACGGCACCGCGTGCGCTGCGTGGGAGTTCAAGCAGGCCAACAACTGGTACTGACCTCCGGGGGAGTCCAAGCTCCGACGAAGAGGGTCCGCCGAGCACGGCGGGCCCTCTTCGTGCGTCAGGTGCCGGTCTGCTCTGGTCGCACCGTGGCCGTGGACGAGGTCGGCTCGCATGACGAGGTCGTCCTGACCCAGGAGGACGAGCGTCGGCGTGCGCAGCCACGGGCGGCGGTAGACGCCTGCCATGATCCGAACCGGCTGGGGATGATGAAGTGGCGGTACAGAGCGGAGCCGGCCCGGACGAGCTCGGGCTCGCGAAGGGGGCGAACCAAGTGCGCGAGGTCCTCACCTGCCACCGCGTCTGGCTGCGACGTGTGTACGCCGAACATGGCCCCCTCGATCGTGTGCCTCCCACGAAGCCACCGGGGGCCAAGGCCCGGAAGGGGAACCACGAACTCGAACCTGGCATGACGCGCCATAGCAATCCTCCCCTGCCCGGCTGACCTGGGCGGCGGGTCCGGGGCCCGTCAGGGGTGGGTCATGCGCGCCACGTCGAGCGCCGAGTCGAGCTGCTCCTCCGTGAGGTCGCCTCGGTCGACGTACCCCATCTCGATGACGACCTGCTTGATCGTCTTCTCCTCGGCGAGAGCGGTCTTGGCGACCTTGGCGGCGTTCTCGTAGCCGATGTAGCGGTTCAGCGGCGTAACCACGGAGGGTGAGGACTCGGCGTAGGTGCGCATCCGCTCGACGTTCGCGGTGATGCCCTTGATGCAGCGGTCGGCGAGCAGCCGGCTGCTGTTGGCGAGCAGGCGTACCGACTCGAGCAGGTTGCGGGCCATGACCGGCATCATCACGTTCAGCTCGAAGCTGCCCGAGGCACCTGCGGTGCTGACCGTGACGTCGTTGCCCATGACCTGTGCGCAGACCATGAGCGTCGCCTCCGGCAGGACAGGGTTCACCTTCCCGGGCATGATGCTCGACCCCGGCTGGAGGTCCGGCAGGTTGATCTCGGCAAGGCCGGTGCGAGGGCCTGAGGACATCCAGCGCAGGTCGTTGCAGATCTTCGTCAGGCTCACCGCGACGGTGCGCACGGCGCCGGAGAGCTCCACCAGTGCGTCGCGTGCGCCCTGCGCCTCGAAGTGGTTGCGTGCCTCGGTGAAGTGCAGGCCGGTACGCCGGGACAGCTCCTCGATGACTCGCTCGGCGAAGCCCTCTGGCGTGTTGATGCCCGTGCCGACCGCGGTGCCGCCGAGGGGGAGCTCGCTCGCGCGGGGGACGGCGGCCTCCAACCGTTCGATACCGAGTCGCATCGCTGCGGCGTACCCGGAGAACTCCTGGCCGAGCATCACCGGGGTGGCGTCCATCAGATGCGTCCGGCCGGCCTTGACGGTGTCCGCGAACTCCCGCGCCTTGTGCTCGAGCACTCCCGCGAGATGGTCGAGTGCCGGGATCAGGTCACGGGTGGTCGAGGTGACCGCTGCGACGTGGATCGACGTCGGGAACGTGTCGTTGCTCGACTGGCTGGCGTTGACGTGGTCGTTGGGGTGTACGTCGCGGCCGAGGGACCGGGTCGCGAGCGAGGCAAGGACCTCGTTCATGTTCATGTTCGACGACGTGCCGGAGCCGGTCTGGAAGACGTCGACCGGGAAGTGGTCGAGGTGACTCCCCGCGACGATCTCGTCCGCAGCTGCGACGATCGCCTCGGCCATGTCCTGCTCGACCACGCCGAGGTCGGCGTTGACCTTGGCGGCGGCACCCTTCACGTGCGCGATCGCCTGGATGTGCGCGTGCTCGAGGGTGCTGCCGCTGATCGGGAAGTTCTCCACGGCGCGTTGGGTCTGGGCCCGCCAGAGCGCCTCCGCAGGCACCTGGACCTCCCCCATGCTGTCGTGCTCGGTGCGGAAGTCAGCCATGGTTCGGACCCTACCCGGGGGGCGGGCTCGCTATGCGCGGTTGCGCGCGAGGTAGATCCAGTACTGCTCGTCGCGGCTCTGCAGGCTGACGTCGTACGGAACCGCGACCACCTCGCCGAAGACGTCCTGCATCTCCGCCTTGAGGCTGGGTGACTCTGCGGCCGACCAGATCACGAGCGCGCCACCTGGGCGCAGGCAGGCCTGGGTCTGCTGCAGGAACTCGCGGTGGTAGATCGCCTCGTTGTGGTCGTAGACGAGGAAGCCGGGGCCGTTGTCGACGTCGAGCAGCACAAGGTCGTGCGCCGCGAGGGTGGCCTCCGCGATCGCCGTACGAATGTCGGCGGTCATCAGGCTCACCCGTTCGTCGGCGAGGTAGGACGGCCCATGGGGGACGGTGCCGTCGCGCATCCACTGCACGAGCGCGTCCTCGATCTCAACGACGACGAGCTTCTCGACCCGCTTGTCGGCGAGAACCTCGTGCATGGTGTAGCCGAGCCCGAGTCCGCCGATCACGACGGAGCGAGGGTTCTCCACCTGCTTGAGCGCGGCCGCGGCCAGGCCCTTCTCGCTGCTGGTCTCGAAGGTGTCCATGACGAACACCCCGTTCACCCGCAGCTCGAGTACGACGGGCGCGGTCGGTCCCGCTTCGGGGTCGCGTCGTTCGCGCAGCACGATCTCGCCGCGCGGCGACTCGGCCCGGGCCACCTCGGTGTACTCCACGCCTCTCATTACCTCCTGGAGGGCCCCCTCAAACCGCCGAGTCGGCACGTGTGCTGGCTGGAACGGCCCGAGTCGGCACGTGTGCTGGGCTGGAACTGCCCGAGTCGGCACGTGTGCTGGGCTGGAACGGCCTGAGTCGGCACATGTGCTGGCTGGAACGGCCCGAGTCGGCACGTGCGCTGGCTGGAACGGCCCGAGTCGGCACGTGTGCTGCCGATGACGTCGGCGTTTGTGCCGACTCGGCGGGATCTCGTGCGGCGTTGGTGCCGACTCGAGCCCTAAGTGTGCGGCGTTCGTGCCGACTCGAGGCCCCTGCGGCCGGCGTTCGTGCCGACTCGGCGGGTCACTCGGCGGAGCGCACCCGGATGCCGGACAGGGGGACCGTCGCCTGGCCGGCGGGGTCGGCGAAGAAGTCGTTGCCCTTGTCATCGACCACGATGAACGCCGGGAAGTCGTCGACCTCGATCTTCCAGACCGCTTCCATGCCGAGCTCGGGGTACTCCAGGACCTCGACGTGCTTGATGCAGTCCTGGGCGAGGCGAGCAGCGGGGCCGCCGATCGAGCCGAGGTAGAAGCCGCCGTGGGTCCCGCAGGCGCGGGTGACCTGGGCGGAGCGGTTGCCCTTGGCGAGCATCACCATCGAGCCGCCCGCGGCCTGGAACTGGTCGACATAGGAGTCCATGCGGCCGGCAGTGGTGGGGCCGAACGAGCCGGAGGCGTAGCCCTCGGGGGTCTTGGCCGGACCGGCGTAGTACACGGCGTGGTCGCGCATGTACTGCGGCATCTCCTCGCCCGCGTCGAGGCGCTCCTTGATCTTGGCGTGCGCGATGTCGCGGGCCACGACCAGCGGGCCGGTGAGGGAGAGGCGGGTCTTGACGGGGTACTTCGACAGCTCCGCACGGATCTCCGACATCGGGCGGTTGAGGTCGATCTTCACGACGTCGTCGCTCAGCTTCTCGTCGGTCGTCTCCGGGAGGTACTTCGCCGGGTCGCGCTCGAGCTGCTCGAGGAAGACGCCTTCGGGGGTGATCTTGCCGAGCGCCTGCCGGTCGGCCGAGCAGGAGACCGCGATCGCGACGGGGCACGAGGCGCCGTGGCGCGGCAGACGGACGACCCGGACGTCGTGGCAGAAGTACTTGCCGCCGAACTGCGCGCCGATCCCGAACGACTGGGTGAGCTTGAAGACCTCCTCCTCGAGCTCGAGGTCCCGGAACCCATGGGCGGCCGTGGTGCCGGAGGTGGGGAGGTTGTCGAGGTAGTGGGCCGAGGCGTACTTCGCGGTCTTCAGCGCGAACTCCGCGGACGTGCCGCCCACGACGACGGCGAGGTGGTACGGCGGGCAGGCGGCCGTGCCGAGGGAGCGGATCTTCTCGTCGAGGAACTCCAGCATCCGCTTCGGGTTCAAGACCGCCTTCGTCTCCTGGTAGAGGAAGGACTTGTTGGCCGAGCCGCCGCCCTTGGCCATGAACAGGAACTTGTACTCGGGGGCCTTGCCGTTCGTGCTCGGCGTCGAGTAGAGCTCGATCTGCGCGGGGAGGTTGGTGCCGGTGTTCTTCTCCTCCCACATCGTCAGGGGAGCGAGCTGGGAGTAGCGGAGGTTGAGCTTGGTGTAGGCGTCGAAGACGCCCTTGCTGATCCACTCGCCGTCGTCGGCGCCGGTGAGCACGCCCTCGGACTTCTTGCCCATCACGATCGCGGTGCCGGTGTCCTGGCACATGGGCAGCACGCCGCCGGCGGAGATGTTGACGTTCTTGAGCAGGTCGAGCGCCACGAACCGGTCGTTGCCCGACGCCTCCGGGTCGTCGATGATCTTGCGCAGCTGAGCGAGGTGCGCGGGGCGCAGGTAGTGGGCGATGTCGTGCATCGCCTCGGTGGTGAGGATGCGCAGTGCCTCGGGCTCGACCTTCAAGAAGGTGCGGCCGTCGACCTCGAAGGTGCTCACGCCTTCGGTGGTGAGCAGCCGGTAGGGCGTGTCGTCGGTCCCGGTGGGGAGCAGGTCGGAGTAGCGGAAATCCGGGGTCTCGCTCATGGCGTGGGAGCCTAATCGACCGCGGTCGGCCGGGCGTTCCAGGGCCGGGTCCCGGGACGGGCGCACGGGCGAGCGTGAGGGGGAAGAGCGATGAGAGCGCTTCCACGACATTTGCGACAAGTTGTTGACGCGCTGCCTTTTGGCGAGCATAGTGACGGTGCGGAAGCCGTGGAAGCGCTTCCACCGCCGGGTAGAGTCCCCGGCCTCGAGTTCAGGGAGTTCGACATGCATCACCACAACCCCACCTCGCGCCGCCGCAAGGGCCTCGCCGTCGCCGGAGCGCTGACCCTCGTCGCGGCGCTCTCGGCCTGCTCGGCCAGCTCCGGTGGCGAGAAGACCACCGGCGAGGACGGCACGATCACGCTGACGGTGGCCACGTTCAACGAGTTCGGCTACGAGGGGCTGTTCGAGGAGTACGAAGCGGCCAACCCCGGCATCGAGATCGAGCACAAGAAGTCCGGCACGGCACCTGACCACCAGGACAACCTGTACACCAAGCTCGCCGCCGGGTCGGGTCTCTCCGACATCGAGGCCGTGGAGGTGGACTGGCTCGCGGCGCTGCTCGAGCAGTCCGACCAGTTCGTCGACCTGTCGGACCCCGAGGTCGAGGGGCGGTGGCTCGACTGGAAGGCCGACGCCGCGACGACCGAGGACGGCAAGCTGATCGGCTACGGCACCGACATCGGGCCCGAGGCGATCTGCTACCGCTCCGACCTGTTCGACAAGGCCGGCCTGCCCACCGACCGCGAGGAGGTCGCCACGCTCTTCCCGACCTGGGACGAGTACTTCGCAGTCGGGCGTGACTTCGTGGCGAAGGTTCCGGACACCGCCTGGTTCGACTCCACGGGCGGGATCGCGCAGGCCATGGTCAACCAGGTCGAGTACTCCTTCGAGGACGCAGACAACAACGTCATCGCCGCGGAGAACCCGGAGGTCAAGGAGATCTTCGAGACCGTCAACGAGCAGGCCGCCGCAGGCCTGAGCACCAAGATGCCGCAGTGGAGCGAGGACTGGGCCAAGGCGTTCCAGAACGACGGCTTCGCCACCATGCCCTGCCCCGGCTGGATGCTCGGGGTCATCGAGGGCAACGCCTCCGGCGTCGACGGGTGGGACGTGGCCAACGTGTTCCCCGGCGGCGGCGGCAACTGGGGCGGCTCCTACCTCACCGTGCCCACGCAGTCCGAGCACCCCGAGGAGGCCAAGGCTCTCGCTGCCTGGCTGACCGCGCCGGAGCAGCAGCTGAAGGCCTTCGAGTCCAAGGGCACCTTCCCGAGCCAGGTCGATGCGCTCGACGACAAGGCCCTGACGAGCTCGACGAACGCGTTCTTCAACGACGCCCCCGTCGGCCAGATCCTCGCCGAGCGCGCTGAGGCGGTCGAGCTGGCTCCGCACAAGGGCCCGAAGTGGGGCGACATCCACACCGCGTGGCAGCAGGCGATCCAGCGGGTCGACCAGGGGCAGGAGAGTGTCGACGAGGCGTGGAAGACCTTCCTCGCTGACGTCGAGCGCCTCGGCTGAGGGACGACGTACGCATCATGTCCACTGCATCACCCGCGACCGCCGGGACCCGCCACGAAGGCGGGCCCGGCGGCTCCGCGCCCCGCAAGGGAGAGCCGGACGTCCTGACGCTGCGCCAGCGGCTCGGCCGCTGGGACGTCAAGGTCTCTCCGTACCTCTACATCTCGCCGTTCTTCTTGCTCTTCCTCGTCGTGGGGCTCGGGCCGCTCGCGTTCACCGCCTACGTCTCGGTCCACGAGTGGGACCTGCTCAGCGGGAAGGGCGAGTTCACCGGGCTGGAGAACTACCGCGACGTCCTGGGCGACCGCTACTTCTGGAAGGCCCTCCAGAACACCATCAGCATCTTCCTGCTGTCGTCCGCACCGCAGGTCGTGCTGGCGCTGTGCATTGCTGCTCTCCTCGACGCGAACCTGCGGGGCAAGACGTGGTGGCGCATGGGCGTGCTGATCCCGTTCGTGGTCGCCCCCGTCGCGGCCGCGCTGATCTTCGGCAACCTGTTCGGCGACCGCTACGGCTTGATCAACGAGGGCCTGCGGGCGATCGGCCTCGAGCCCATCCGCTGGCACGTCGACCGCCTGGCCAGCCACGTCGCGATCGCGACCATGGTCAACTGGCGGTGGACCGGCTACAACGCGCTCATCTTCCTGGCCGCCATGCAGGCGATCCCCCGCGACGTGTACGAGGCCGCGGCCATCGACGGCGCCGGCAAGATCCGTCAGTTCTTCTCGGTGACCCTGCCGATGCTCAGGCCGACCGTGATCTTCGTCGTCGTCACCTCGACCATCGGCGGTCTGCAGATCTTCGCGGAGCCGAGGATGTTCGACGCCGCCGGCCTGGGAGGCGCCGACCGGCAGTACCAGACGATCACGATGTACCTCTGGGAGCTCGGCTGGCGCGTGCGCAACCTGGGCACGGCCTCGGCCGTGGCCTGGCTGCTGTTCGGCCTCATCGTGCTCGTCGCGCTGGTGAACCTGCTGCTGATCCGGCGGCTCGGACGTGAAGGGGGTGGCGCACGATGAGCGGCACCTTGACCGGCCCCGCGCTTGCGGCCGGCGATGCCACGAGGCCCGACGGAGAGACTCGCCGCAGGCGACGCTCGGGCGCCGGGGGAGTGAACCGACGACCCGGGTTCTTGGTGTACGGCCTCCTGCTCGCGGTGATCCTCGGATCGGCCTTCCCGCTCTACTGGTCCTTCCTGATCGGGTCGTACGACGCCACCGTGGTCAACAAGGAGCTGCCGCCGATCTGGCCCGGGGGGCACTTCTTCGAGAACGCCGCCCGTGTCTTCGACGCCGTGCCGTTCTGGGTCGCCCTGGGCAACAGCATGGTCATCTCGACGGTCGTCGCCTGCTCGGTCACGTTCTTCTCGACCCTGGCCGGCTACGCCTTCGCCAAGCTGCGCTTTCGAGGTCGCACCGGCGCCATGGTGTTCATCGTCGCGACGATGGCCGTCCCGGTGCAGCTCGGGGTGATCCCGCTGTTCATCGTGATGTCCCGGCTGGGCCTCACCGACTCGGTGTGGTCGGTCATCCTGCCCGGACTGGTCAACGCGTTCGGCGTCTTCTTCATGCGGCAGTACCTCGTCGACGCCATCCCCGACGAGCTCATCGAGGCGGCCCGCGTCGACGGGTGCTCGATGATCCGTATCTTCTGGCACGTGGCGCTCCCGGCAGCGCGCCCCGCGGCCGCGATCCTGTGGCTGTTCACGTTCATGGCCACCTGGACCGACTTCTTCTGGCCGTTGATCGTGCTGCCGGCCGACAAGCCCACCGTCCAGCTCGCCCTCCAGCAGCTGCAGAGCGGCTACTACGTGGACTACTCGCTCGTGCTCGCGGGAGTGACCCTGGCCTCGTTGCCCCTGCTGTTGCTGTTCATCCTCGCCGGCCGCCAACTGGTGTCCGGCATCATGCAAGGAGCGGTCAAGGGATGACCTCCCCCATCCACCCGGAAACCTCCCAGCCCGTCGGGGAAGCGCTGAGCTTCCCGCAGGACTTCCTCTTCGGAGCGGCCACCGCCGCCTTCCAGATCGAGGGCGCCTCGGACGCGGACGGTCGCACCGACTCGATCTGGGACACCTTCTGCCGGATTCCGGGCGCCGTCCTGGGCGGCGACGACGGAACGGTCGCGGCCGACCACTACCGCCGCTACCGCGACGACGTCGCTCTCATGAAGCGGCTGAACCTCGACAGCTACCGCTTCTCCGTCGCCTGGCCCCGGGTCCGACCCGACGGCGGGGCGGTGAACCAGCCGGGACTCGACTTCTACTCCCGCCTCGTCGACGAGCTGCTCGCGGCCGGGATCAAGCCCTGGCTCACCCTCTACCACTGGGACCTGCCCCAGGCACTGGAGGACGAGGGCGGCTGGACGTCGCGGGACACGGCGTACCGCTTCGTGGAGTACGCCCTGTCGGTCCACGACGCGCTGGGCGACCGGGTGCCGGTGTGGACGACCCTCAACGAGCCCTGGTGCTCGGCCTTCCTCGGGTACGCCGGCGGGCAGCACGCCCCGGGGAGGCGCGACCCGGGCGCGGCGATGCGGGCGACGCACCATCTGCTTCTCGCCCACGGGCTCACGGTCGGCGAGCTGCGTCGCCGCGACCCCGAGCTGTCGCTGGGCATCTCGCTGAACCTCACCCACCCCGAGCCCGCGGACCCGGCCGACGAGGCCGACCGCGACGCCGCGCGCAGGATCGACGGGATGCACAACCGGGTCTTCCTCGACCCCCTGCTGGAGGGGCAGTACCCCTCCGACGTGCTGGCCGACACCGCGCACCTGGGCTGGTTCGAGGACGTGGTCCGCGACGGGGACCTGGCGGCTATCGCGGAACCGATCGACGTGCTCGGCGTGAACTACTACCACGGCGACGCGGTCTCGGGACATCCGCGCGAGGACGTGGTGGGCCTCGGCCAGGTGTACCCGGAGCGCCCGACCGGGTCGCCGTTCGTCTCCGCCGAGCACGTCACCTTCCCGAGCCGGAACCTCCCCGTCACGGACATGGGGTGGGAGGTGCAGCCATGGGGCCTGCGCGACCTGCTCCTGCGACTGCACAAGGACTACCGCCTTCCTCCCGTGGCCATCACCGAGAACGGTGCGGCCTGCCGTGACCTCGTCACGGCCGACGGCAGGGTCGAGGACCACGAGCGCATCGCCTACATCGACAGCCACCTGCGCGCCGTGCGCGAGGCGATGGACGGCGGCGTGGATGTGCGCGGATACTTTGTCTGGTCCTTGCTCGACAACTTCGAGTGGGCCTTCGGGTACGACAAGCGGTTCGGGCTGGTCTACGTCGACTACGCCACGCAGGCGCGGATCCCGAAGGCCAGTGCCGACTGGTACGCCGCAGTGGCGGCGACCCGTCGGCTCGGGGGCCTTGGTTGACCGGACAGCGAGGAGGGGCATGACCGCCAGGAGCAGCACACCCGTGGCTGACATGCCCACGCTCGACAAGGTGGCCGCCCTCGCGGGTGTCTCACGGGCCACCGCGTCGCGCGCGATCAACGGCGGCAGCCGGGTCAGCCCGGAGGCGCTCGCCGCCGTCGAGCAGGCCGTGCGCACCCTCGGCTACACCCCCAACCGTGCGGCCCGGTCGCTGGCGACCCGGCGCACCGACTCGGTCGCTCTGGTCGTGCCGGAGCCGAACGAACGTGTGTTCACCGACCCCTTCTTCTCCGACTGGCTGAGGGGTGTCTCGGCCGCCCTGGACTCCACCGACCTGCAGCTCGTGCTGCTGCTGGCCCGGCCCGGGGACGAAGGGGCGCGCACGATGCGCTACCTGCGGAACCGGCACGTCGACGGCGCCCTGGTCATCTCCCACCACCGCGACGACGGCCTGACCGAGGAGATCGCGGACACGGGGCTGCCGGTGGTCTTCGGTGGCCGCCCCTGGTCCGACGCGGAGCGGATCAGCTACGTCGACGTCGACAACCGTGAGGGTGGGCGCATCGCGACCCAGGCGCTCATCGAACGCGGCTGCCGGCGCATCGCGACGGTCACCGGTCCCGCGGACATGACCGCCGCCGCCGACCGGCTCGCCGGCTGGCGAGACGCCCTACGGCGGGCGGGGCTCGAGGACGACTGCGTCGTCCAGGGGGACTTCACCGTGGAGAGCGGTGCCCGCGCGACCGCCGAGCTCCTGGAGAGTCATCCCGGGGTCGACGGCATCTTCGCGGCCTCGGACCTCATGGCCACGGGCGCTCTGTCCGTGCTCACCGCCCGGGGTCGCCGCATCCCCGAGGACGTGGCGGTCGTGGGCTACGACGACCTCGGGGTCGCCGAGCGCACCGACCCGCCCCTCACCACGATCCGCCAGTCGGCGACCGAGATGGCCAGGAAGGCCACCGAGCTCCTGCTGGAGCAGCTGTCCCGCGAGACCTCGCCCTCCGTCAAGCACGAGATCCTCAGCCCTCAGCTCATCCGCCGGGCCAGCGCCTGAATCCCCGACTGAGCAGGAGGCCGCCAACTAGGCTGACCGCATGGAGGGACGCGACATGGAGAGGCCCGACCCTGCGCGGTTGAGGGTCTCCGACGACGACCGGCACCAGGTCGCGGAGGTGCTTCGCCAGGCAGCGGGGGAGGGTCGCCTCGACCTCGACGAGCTCGACGAGCGGCTGGAGGCGACCTACCGGGCCAAGACCTACGGCGAGCTGGTCCCGATCACCGCAGACCTCCCCGTGCGTACGACGGGCGCCCTGCCGGGCCGACCGCCCGTGCCGCCCCCGGCGGTCCAGCCGGCCAGGTCGATGGTCCCAGCGGCGACGTACGAGAACTCCATCTCCTGCATGGGCGACTGCACCCGGCGTGGAGTGTGGCAGGTCCCGGAGCAGCACACGGCGTTCTCGTTGATGGGCTCGGTCACCCTCGACCTGCGCGAGGCGATCTTCGACTCCCGGGAGGTGACCATCAACGCGGTCGCGATCATGGCCGGCATCGACATCGTCGTGAACGCGCACACCCAGGTGATCGTCGAGGGCATCGGGATCATGGGCGACTTCAGCCAGTCCCGCGACAAGGTGCCCGCCGAGATCACGGCCGGCTCGCCCGTCGTACGCGTGAAGGGGCTGGCGTTGATGGCCGGGGTGAACGTCCGGCGCAAGCCGATGCCGGGGGAGACCCGGAAACAGCTCGGCCGGCCCCGCTGAGCGCGGGACCGGCCGAGGCTGAGACGGTCAGATACCTGCGGTGAGGTTCTCCTGGGTCTCGGGGTCGAAGAGGTGCATCTTGCGGGTGTCGACGAAGAGCTCCGCCTCGTCGCCCTCCTTGATCCGGCTCGCTGAGTCGAGCGACACCACGAGCTGAGTGCGCAACGACTCGCCCTCGAGCTCCTGCTCGAGCTGCTTGAGCTGGGCCTCGACCTCGGGCGGAGCCTCGAAGGGGATGTAGGCGTAGGCCTCGTTGCCGAGCCACTCGACCACGTCCACGGTCGCGCGGAAGGTCGAGCCCTCGCGCAGCTTGTGCTCCTCGACCACGCTCGCGTCGTCGAAGTTCTCGGGACGGATGCCTGCGATGAGCAGGTCCTTGCCCTTCGCACGCTCAGCCTTCTCGCGCGGGATCTTGACCTTGCCGAACGGCAGCTCCACCTCGTCGCCCACGACCTTCGCCGGCAGGAAGTTCATCGGGGGCGACCCGATGAAGCCTGCCACGAAGAGGTTGACGGGGTGCTCGTACAGCTCCCGCGGCGTGGCGAGCTGCTGCAGGAGACCGGCCTTGAGGACCGCAACCCGGTCGCCGAGCGTCATCGCCTCGGTCTGGTCGTGAGTCACGTAGACCGTGGTGATGCCCATCTTCTTCTGGAGCCTCGAGATCTCCGTGCGCATCTGTCCACGCAGCTTGGCGTCGAGGTTCGACAGCGGCTCGTCGAACAGGAACGCCTTGGCGTCCCGGACGATCGCCCGTCCCATGGCGACGCGCTGCCGCTGGCCACCGGACAGGTTCCCCGGCTTGCGCTGGAGGTGCTCGTCGAGCTCGAGCGTCTTGCTCGCCGCGCGGACCTTCTCGTCGATCTCCTTGTCGCTGAACTGCTTCGACAGACGGAGCGGGAAGGCGATGTTCTCGTAGACGGTCAGGTGGGGGTAGAGGGCGTAGTTCTGGAACACCATGGCGAGGTTCCGGTCGCGGGGGGCCTTGTCGTTGACCCGCTCGCCGCCGATGAGCATGTCGCCGGAGGTGATGTCCTCCAGGCCGACGATCATCCGGAGCAGGGTGGACTTCCCGCAGCCGGAGGGGCCGACCAGGATGACGAACTCGCCGTCCTGGACGTCGATGCTCACATCGTTCACCGCTGGAAAGCCGTCGCCGTACTGCTTGACGATGTTCTTCATTTCGATGGCAGCCATCAGATTCTCCTTCTCCCGGTCAGCCCTTGACGGCGCCGTTGGTGAGTCCTGCAACGATTCGCCGCTGGAACAGCAGCACCAAGATGACGACCGGCACGGTCACGACCACCGCCGCAGCGGCGATGTAACCGGCCGGCTCCTCGAACTGCGACGCGCCGGTGAAGAAGGCGAGCGCCGCGGGCACCGGCCTCGCCGCCTCGGTGGAGGTGAGCGAGATGCCGTAGACGAAGTCGTTCCAGGCGATGAAGAACGAGATGATCGCGGTGGTGAACACACCAGGTGCCGCCAGTGGCACGATCACCTTGCGGAACGCCTGCCACGACGTCGCGCCGTCGACCTGGGCCGCCTGCTCCATCTCCCACGGGATCTCGCGGAAGAACGCCGACAGGGTCCAGATGCACAGCGGCAGCGTGAGCGACAGGTACGGGATGATCAGGCCCGGCCAGGTGTTGTACAGGCCGATGGCCCGCCACAGGTTGAACAGCGGCGTCACGATCGAGATCACCGGAAAGATCGCCACTGCGAGCGCCGAGGTCAGGATCAGGCGCTTGCCCTTGAAGTCCAACCGGGCGATCGCATAGGCGGCGAACGTCGACAGGATCACCGAGATGAACGTCGCGATCAGCGTGATGCCGAACGAGTTCCGCAGGGACGGCAGGAAGATGTCCGACGCCCCGCCTGTGATGATGAAGTTGTAGTTCTCGAAGGTCGGGCTGTCGGGCCAGAACTGCTTGTCGGACAGCTGTGCCGGCGACTTCAACGACAGTGACGTGATCCAGATGACCGGGATCAGGCAGTAGAGCATGATCAGGATCCCGGCGACCCACCACCAGACCTTCTCGCGTCGTGTCTCCTTCATCACCGCTCACCTCGCATCTGGCCCAGGTCGACGCGGAAGGCCTTGATGAACCCGACCGCGATCAGCACGACGCTCAAGAAGAGCAGGACGGACAGCGCAGACCCTAGCCCGATCTCGAGCCTGCTGATGGTCTGGCGGTAGGTCAGGAACGACACGCTCTCGGTGTTGTTCGCGCCTGCCGTCATGATGAAGATGTTGTCGAAGATGCGGAAGGCATCGAGGGTCCGGAACAGCAGGGCGACCATGATCGCCGCCTTCATGTTCGGGATCGTCACCTTCCACAGACGCTGCCACCAGGTCGCGCCGTCGACCTTCGCCGCCTCCTGCATGTCCTCGGGCACTTGGGCGAGGCCTGCCAGCAGGAGCAGCGAGATGAACGGCGTCGTCTTCCAGATCTCGGAGAAGCAGATCACCGCGAGCGACGACCAGAAGCCACCGAACCAGTCGGTGTTCTCGCCGAGGCCGGGCAGCCACCCGAACACGGTGTTGACGAAGCCGGTGTCGATCGCGAACGCGAACTGCCAGGCGAACGCCGACACCACGGTGATGATCGCGTAGGGGATCAGGATCGCCGTCCTCAGGATCGGCCGCAGTGACCCGAGCGCCTTGTGCATCACCATCGCGAGGGCGAAGCCGAGGACCAGCTCCACCAGCACCGTGATGATCGTGATGAGGGCGGTGACGCCGACGGCCTGCCACCACAGCTGATCGGTGAGGATCACCTGGTAGTTGCGGAACCAGACGAACGACCGGTTGTCGGGGTCGGTGAGCCGGTAGCTGAACAGCGACAGCCAGAAGGCGTTGAGGATGGGGTAGAGGGTCACGGCCAGCATCACGACGAAAGCCGGCCCGGCCAGCTTCCACGCCAGCCGCTGTTCGTCCCGTGTCTTGTCACTCGTGCGCGGCGTCCGCGCCGTGCTTGTGACGCTCACAGCAGCACCTCCCCGTTGATGACGGCCTGGATGAGATCGGCGGTCGACGCCGGGGTGTTCTCGTTGACCGACGACGGCGGGTGGAACTCACGCTGGAGCGAGGAGGAGACCTCCGAGTAGTACGGCGTCAGCGGCCGCGGGGCTGCCTGGTCGAGGCTCTCGACGATCAGGTCGGCCATCGGGTAGGCCTCCTGCACCTCGGGGTCCTCGTAGACCGACTTGAGGGCAGCCGGGTTGCCGTTGCTGAGCATGTAGTACTTCTGGTTCTCCTCGGACGTGATGCACTCGGCCGCGGCGAGCGCGAGCTCCGGCTCGTCGGTGAAGGCGCCCACACCGATGTGGATGCCGCCGAACGGAGGCCTGGACTCCTCGCCCTCCGCCATCCGGGGGTACTTCGCCCAGTCGATGTCGTCGACGACGGCCTGGTCGAGCGTGCCTGCCTCGACCTCGCCCTGCCATGCTGCCCAGACGTAGGGCCAGTTCACCAGGAAGCCGCCGTTGTCGCCCTGGAAGAGACGGCGAGAGGCCTCCTCGTCCATGGTCGACACGGCCGGGCCGGCGTGCTTGCTCACCTCGTTGATGACGCGGGCGGCTTCCTTGCCGGCTGTGCTGTCGAGGCCGAGCTCGAGGTCCTCGGGCGAGGCCTCGGGGTTCTCCAGCACGTGGCCTCCGGCGGACTCGATCAACGCGTTGATCCAGACGGTGTAGCCCTCGTACCGCAGTGCCTGGACGCCGATGGTCACGTTCTGCTGCTCGGCGGTCTCGATCATCTGGTCCCAGGTGATCTCGTCGGGGTCGAGCCCGGCCTTCTCCACGACCGACTTGCGGTACCAGAGCAGCTGGGTGTTCGCCCAGAACGGGATGGCCACGAGCTGGTCCTGCCACGTGGCGCTCTCCACCGCGCTCTCCACGACCCCGTCCGTGAAGTCGCTCGCGCGGTCCTGCGGAACCTCGTAGAGGAAGCCCGCCTGAGCGAACTCGGGAACGAACGGTGGGTCGAGACTCATCAAGGTGACCGAGGAGTCCTCACCGGCCAGGCGGCGGATCAGCTGCTCTCGCTGCTGGGTGGCGTCTGTAGGGAGGCCGGCGGTCTTGATGGTGTACTCGCCGTCCGCGGCCTGCGTGCAGCGCTTGGCGATCTCGGCCTGCCCGCCGGAGTCAGGGTTGGTGTACCAGGTCAGTGTCGGTGGACCACCGTCCTCACCACAGGCCACGAGCACGGTGGACATCGCCACCAGTGCCGCGCCCAAGGCGAATCGATTTCGTCGTCGTTGCGGGTGATCCGCGCCGACCGAGCGTTTTGCCATGAACGCCTCCCCTGTAGTGACGTGATTCACATCCTGCCAGTGGATGTGAGAAAGCGCATCCACGCATACCCGGGTTAACTGGACAAACACCTGTTGGTGAAGAACTCGCCAGGGGAGACTTGCCGCATGCGACAGCTGAACGCGCTCGACGCCCAGTTCCTCAACGTCGAGTCACCGACCACCGTCGGTCACGTCGGCAGCCTGATCCTGCTCGACCCGAGCACCGTCCCGGACGGCGTCTGGGACCTCGAGGCGGTCCGCGGGGTCATGGAGGCCCGGCTGCATCTGGCTGCGCCTCTGCGCCAGCGACTGGTCGAGGTACCCCTCGGCCTGGGTCGCCCGTACTGGGTCGACGACCCGCACTTCGACCTCGAGTTCCACCTGCGAGAGCTCGCCCTTCCCGCACCGGGGAGCCGTGAGCAGCTGGGTGAGCAGGTGGCCCGCATCCACTCGCGACCGCTCGACCGGACCCGCCCGCTGTGGGAGGCCTACGTCATCACGGGCCTCGAGGACGGCAAGGTCGCCTACTACTCGAAGATCCACCACGCTGCGATCGACGGCATCTCGGGCGCCGAGATCCTCGAGACGATCCTGGACGTGAGTCCCGAGCCGCGCGAGGTGGAGGTGGCGGAGAAGGACGACGGGTCGGGTCGTCTGCCCTCGATGCTCGAGCTGGTACGACGTGGGCTGACATCTGCAGCCATGAACCCACTGGAGCTGCTTCGCACGGTTCCTCGCTCGCTGAGCTACCTCGACGAGCTTCCCGGGGCATCGAACTTCCCGGGCGCAGGGCTGGTCAGCGACGCTGCGGGGATGGTCAGTCGGCTGCTCGGCGGAGGCGGTCGCGTGGGCCACCGCGAGCTGCATGCCCCACGCACGCCGTTCAACGGCCGGATCACGCCACACCGGCGGTTCGCCTTCGGGTCGGTGCCTCTGGACGAGGTGAAGACGATCAAGAACCACTTCGGGATGACCGTGAACGACGTGGTGATGACCCTGACGGCCTCGGCGCTGCGGAAGTGGCTGCTCGACCACGACGCGCTGCCCGACGTGCCGCTGGTGGTCGCCGTGCCGGTCTCGGTCAAGACCGAGGACCAGCGCGGGGAGCTCGGCAACCATGTCTCGGTGATGACCGCTGAGCTGCCGACGCATCTGGCCGACCCCCACGAGCGGCTGGAGTTCATGCGCGCGGCGATGGTCGATGCGAAGCGGCACTTCGAGGCGGTCCCCGCGACGCTCCTGCAGGACCTGTCCCACGTCATTCCCACCGCGCTGTCCGGACTGGCCGCTCGCGGACTCTTCAACCTCGCGACGGTTCCGGGCGTGCTGTTCAACCTCTTCGTGAGCAATGTCCCCGGTCCCCAGATCCCCTTGTACATCGCCGGCGCGAAGGTCGAGGGGGTCTACCCGGTGTCTGCGGTGACCGACTGGACGGGTGGCCTGAACATCACGCTCTTCTCCTACGACGGCAATCTCGACTTCGGCCTGATCGCCTGCCGGGAGATGGTGCCGGACGTGTGGCACCTGATCGGCTACCTGCAGGAGGCGACTGAGGAGCTCGTCGAGCTGACACGCACCTGACGGTTCTCAGCGTTCGCTGCTCGCGCGGTCGGCAACCTTCCGGATGGCGTCGGTGAACGTCTCGTGAAGCTCGTGGGGCACGTCGTGCCCCATGCCTGGCACGAGCAGCAGCTCCGACCCGGGGATCGCCTGCGAGGTGGCACGGCCGCCAGAGACGTGGACCATCTTGTCGTGGGTGCCGTGGATGACCAGCGTCGGGACGCGGAGGCTGCGCAGGGCTCGCGAGCGGTCGGGCTGGGTCAGGACCGCGCCCATCTGTCGCATCACGCCCGCCCGGCTGATGCCGCGGTCCCAGGTCTCTCCCGCCCGGTCCCGGATCGCCTCGGCCGTGTCCGGGTAGCCCGGTGAGCCGATGAGGTGCCACAGCTTCGCGGAGGTCTGGATGTAGTGGTCGCGGGACCGGTCCCGGTTCGCGACGAGCAGCGGGAGCAGGCTCGGGTCCTGCCAGCCGACCGTGCGCCGGCCGGTCGTCGACATGATCGAGGTCATCGACAGCACCCGCTTGGGCAGGCTCAGGGCCATGGTCTGGACGATCATCCCGCCCATGGAGATCCCCACGACGTGGGCAGCGTCGAGCTCGAGGTGGTCGAGCAGCGCGAAGGCGTCGTCGGCCAGGTCCTGCATGGAGTAGGGGGTCCTGGGCTTGAGGCCCGCGAAGGAGGCCATGATCATCCGCCGGTTGATCCTGCCCGAGACCCTTGATGACCGCCCGGTGTCGCGGTTGTCGTAGCGGATGACGAAGAACCCGCGGTCGGCGAGCATCTGGCAGAAGGCAGGGTCCCACCAGGTCATCGGCCCGCCCAGGCCCATGACGAGCAGGAGCGGCTCGGAGTCGGACTCGCCGAAGGTCTGGTAGCAGATCTCCACTCCGGTCGGGAGCGGAGCGATCTGCTCAGGCGACGGCGAGGGCGTGGACTTCGGCATCGTCACCCTCCGCGGCGTACTCGGGATCACAGGAGACGGTCGTCGGCTGGTGTGCCGACGACTGACGTTACTGACGAGTTTACGTGTCCGCTGCAACGGATCCACCGAGGAAGTCGGGCATAACGGTTCGGGATCGCTCCGTTTTCCGAAGCCCAAATGTGGCTAAAGTCACAGAGATGGCATTTCGACCCTGGAGGTAGCCGTGGCGTCACCGCTCGGAGAGTTCCTGTGTCCCCCCGGCTATCAAGGGCCGCGAGGCCTGCGCGCCATCGCCAGGGAGAGCAGTGCCGTCGTGGAAGCCGCAAGGCTGGTACGCCGCACCGCCGGCGACCGGGCCAGCAAGCGCCGCACGCCTCACGCCTCGGCGACTCCCGTGAGGTCGGTCGAGCCGGTGGTCCTGGTGCCGGGGTTCATGGCAGGGGATGCGTCGCTCCACCTGATGTCGCGGCACCTGCGCAAGCTCGGTTACCGCACCTACCGCTCGACGATGCATGCGAACGTCGGCTGCACCAAGGAGGCCTCGAACGCGCTCGAGCGCCGCATCGAGGCGATCGCGGTGAAGCGGGGGAGGAAGGTCACCGTCGTCGGCCACAGCCTCGGTGGGCTTCTGGCTCGGGGGGTCGCGGCCCGCCGCCCGGACCTGGTCGACGGCATCGTCACGATGGGCAGCCCGCTGCTCGCTCCTGGGGCGATCCACTCCGTGCTCGCCTTCGACCTCGCCGTCGTGGTCGCGCTCAGGAGGATCGGCGTCGGAGCGATGATGGGCGACGACTGCACCTCCGGGGACTGTGCGCGCCTGAGCTGGGACGAGTCACGGCGAGAGCTCGACCCGGCAGTGGCCTTCACCTCGATCTTCTCGCGCCGTGACGGGGTGATCGACTGGCGAGGCTGCCTCGACCCCGGAGCCAGGACCGTCGAGGTGCGCACGAGCCACCTCGGCATGGCCGTCGATCCGGCGGTGTTCGACGTCGTGGCCGAGGCGCTCCGGTCCTACCGAGAGCGGCGTCGGGCCCGCGGGGTCACAACGGCCAGGTTGGCGGCAGCTCCCGTCGCGTAGGCGGGTTGGCCCCGCGCCGCGAGCAGGTCACGGCGGCCGCGGTCATCGCACCGCGCAGCAGCAGGGCAACCCGGTCCTCGTCCATCGCATTCAGCGAACCTGGTCCGTCCTTGGGTACGTCCCAGTCGTCGATGATGGCGAGCAGGCCGGCCATGAAGGAGTCACCGGCTCCGACCGTGTCGACGACCTGCACCGCCGGTGCGTCCTCGTGGACGACGAAGGTCGGTGTGTAGGCGTCCGCGCCTGCGCCGCCGTGCGTGACGACGACGAGCTCGGTGGCGCCGTTGTCGAGCAGCTCGTGCGCGAGGTCCTTGATCGGGTGGCCGGGCCGAAGAGCCTCCAGGTCCTGGTCGCTGACCTTCACCAGGCGAGCGCGAGAGGCGATCTCGGTGAGGTCACGCCACGTCGTTTCGGGGTCGCTCACGAAGGCGGGCCGGATGTTGGGGTCGTAGCTGACGAAGAGGTCCGCCTCGTGCGCCTGCCGCACCAGGTCGTCGACCGCGTGCCTGCCGGGGAGCAGCGAGGCGCCGAGCGAGCCGACATGGAGGGCTCGCGCATCGGGAAGGACATGGTGGTCGAGGTCCCAGACCAGCTCGAACTCGTAGCGGGCCGCCCGGTCCTCGTCGAGGTGGGCGGTCGCCGTACTCGTCTTCGAGCCTGGCACCACCGAGGTCTCGGAGAGCTGCACGCCGGCCTCGCGCACGTGTTCGGCGATCCAACGACCGTGCTCGTCGTCGCCGATCCTGGTGATGAGCAGGGTGGGGAAGTCGAGTCGGGCCAGGCCGACCGCAACGTTGAGAGGCGAGCCCCCGACCGCAGCCGAGGACTCGCCCTCCATGGGCACCATGACGTCGACAAGCGCCTCTCCGACGACGACGATCGGCAGCCGGGCCATCGAGTCCGCCGCGCTCAGTGCTCGAAGTCGATGGCCGAGTAGGAGCGCAGCTTCTCGAGCCGGTGGTCGCTCGTGATCGACCGGATCGTGCCTGAGCGTGAGCGCATCACCAGGGAGTGGGTGGTCGCCCCGCCTGCGCGGTAGCGCACGCCCTTCATCAGCTCACCGTCGGTGATCCCGGTGGCCACGAAGAAGCAGTCGTCCCCCGTTACCAGGTCGTCCGTGGTCAGGACGTTGTCGGGGCTGAGGTCGTGGCCTGCGTCGATGGCGCGCTGCCGCTCCTCGTCGTCGGTGGGCCAAAGGCGCCCCTGGATCACGCCCCCCATGCACTTCAACGCGGTGGCCGCGATGATGCCCTCGGGCGTGCCTCCGACGCCCATGAGCATGTCGATGCCCGTGTCGGCGCGGGCCGCCATGATCGCGCCGGCCACGTCGCCGTCGGTGATGAACTTGATGCGTGCGCCGGTCTCGCGGATCTCCTTGACGAGCCCCTCGTGTCGGGGTCGGTCGAGGATCACGACGGTGACGTCCTCGGCGGCGCTGCCCTTGGCCTTGGCCACCCGGGCGATGTTCTCGGCCACCGGGTAGCGGATGTCCACCACGTCGGCTGCCTCCGGGCCGGTGGCGAGCTTCTCCATGTAGAAGACCGCGGACGGGTCGAACATCGAGCCCCGCGGGCTCACCGCCAGGACCGAGACGGCGTTGCTCATGCCCTTCGCGGTCAGCGTCGTGCCGTCGATCGGGTCGACCGCCACGTCGCACTCGGGGCCGCTGCCGTCACCGACCAGCTCGCCGTTGTAGAGCATGGGGGCGTTGTCCTTCTCGCCCTCGCCGATGACCACGGTGCCGCGCATGCCGACCGTCGAGATCAGGACCCGCATCGCGTTGACGGCCACGCCGTCCGCTCCGTTCTTGTCGCCGCGGCCGACCCATCGGCCTGCAGCCATGGCCGCCGCCTCGGTGACGCGCACGAGCTCGAGCGCCAGGTTTCGGTCGGGCGCGTCATGCGCGGCGGACAGGTCGGGAGGCAGCACGTCGTCAGGCATAGCGCGATCGTAACGGAGCATTCGCACCCCCTGCTGTGACTGCGTAAACAGTTACCTCTGTCGCTTTCACCGTTGCCCAGACCATTCGGCCCGGCGCGAGGCCCAGCTCCGCGGCCGCCGCAGGCGTGACGTCGGCGATCAGGGCCTGCGCCGGTGCGAGTGCGTCGAGGTGCACGCGGACCGCTGACCCGTGCGGCACGACCGATCGAACCGTTCCACGCCAGCGGTTGCGCGCGCTTCCCGCCGGCTCGGTGACTGTCAGCGTGACCGCCTCGGGCCGGAAGGATGCGTTGACCACCCCGTCAGCCTCGGTGGCGGTGACCAGCTCCGACCCGTCCCCGAGGCGTACGACGGTCCCGCTGCTGCGGCCCCTGAGCACGTTGAGCCCCATCAGCCTGGCCACGTGCTCGGTCTGGGGGCGCTGTGCCACCTCGGCCGGGGTGCCCTCTTGCGCGACCCGGCCCTCGTCGAGCACCACCACCCGGTTGGCGACCGTGAGGGTGTCGATCGCGTCGTGGGTCACCAGCACGCTCACCCCCGGGAAGTCGGAGAGGTGGCGGGCCAGCTCGAGTCGCAGCGCCATGGCAACCCCCACGTCGAGGGCGGCCAGGGGCTCGTCGAGCAGAAGCAGGCGGGGGTCGGTCGCGAGAGCGCGTGCGATGGCAACCCGTTGTGCCTGGCCGCCCGACATCTCGTGAGGCTTGCGTCCGGCCAGTTCGCCCACGCTCAGCCGGTCGAGCCAGCCTTGAGCCCCGAGACGCGCCGTCGACCGTCGTACACCGCGGCTGAGGGGGCCGAAGGCGACGTTCTCCAGGGCGGTCAGGTGCGGGAACAGCAGCTGGCGCTGGAAGACCATGCCGGTCCGCCGCTCCTGGACGGTGAGGGCGCTACCGGCGCCGTCGTCCCAGGTCTCGTCGCCGCAGACGACGTGGCCGCCGTCGAGGGGCACGAGCCCCGCAAGCGCTCGGATGAAGGTGGACTTGCCGGCGCCGTTCGGTCCGATCACCGCGACGACGTCGCCCGGATCAGCACGAATCGCGACGTCGAGCTCGAACGTCTCACGACGCTGTATCACGTGGGCGTCGAGGTAGGTCGTCACGGGACCACCTGGCCGAACCAACGTTCGCGCAGCAGAGCCAGCACCGCCACGGAGACCAGCAGCATCAGGAGGCTGAGGACGAACGCGGCCTCGGGGTCGGACTGGAGTGCCTCGTACACCGCGAGCGGCATGGTCTGGGTGATCCCGGGGAAGTTGCCGGCGAAGGTGATGGTCGCCCCGAACTCCCCGAGCGAGCGGGCCCAGCCGAGGACCACGCCTGCGGCGATCCCGGGCAGGGCCATGGGCACGGTGACCCGGCGGAAGGTCCGGCCGCGGGTCGCCCCGAGAACCGCGGCGACCTCGTCGTACTCCCGGCTCGTGGCACGAAGCGCGCCCTCGACGCTGATGACGAGGAAGGGCAGCGCGACGAACGTGTGCGCCACCACGACCGCGGCGGGTGTGAACGGGATCGTGATCCCCAGTTCGCGCAGGGGAGCGCCGATGATGCCGTTGCGACCGAAGGCGGCCAGCAGTGCGACCCCGGCGACGACCGGCGGCAGCACGAGCGGCACCGTGACCAGCACGCGCACCAGAGACCGCCCGGGGAAGTCGAGGCGTGCGAGCGCCCAGGCCAGCGGCAGGCCGACCACGAGGCTGATCGCCATCGCCGCGGTCGCGGTCCACAACGAGAGCCAGAGAGCGTCGAGCACGACGGGGTCCGTCAGCCGCTCGGGCAGCCCGCGGACCGGCGTACGCGCGACGAGCGCCGCAAGGGGAACGACCAGGAACGCGAGTCCCAGCAGGCCCGGGAGCAGGAGGTACGCCGGCGCCCGGCCGAGTCTCGGGCGGCGGGGGGTCGCTTTCGTCACGGCGAACTGTCGCTGTCGCGGCCCGGCTGGAAGCCCGCCTCCTCGAGGACCCGGCCGCCCTCAGGGGAGAGCACGAGCTCGGTGAACTCCTGGGCGAGCTCGGCCTCGTCGCTGCCCCGGACGACCGCGATCAGGTCGTCGGTGGTCTCGCTCGCGCTCGGCGGGAGCGGGATCTCCTCGACATCGCCCTCCGCCGCCACCACGTCGGTGACGTACACGAGTCCTGCGTCGGCCTCTCCGAGCGAGACCTTGGTGAGGACCGCCTTCACGTCGACCTCGAGGCTGCGAGGTTCCCGCTCGATGCCTGCCTCCGAGAGGATCCGCTCCGCCAGGTCGCCGCACGGCGCGGTCCGTGCGCAGACGACGTAGTCGGCGTTGTCCAGGTCTTCGACGTCATCGATGCCGGCCGGATTGCCGGCAGGTACGACGAGCGCCATCTCGTTGCGGGCGAACACGACGGGCGGTTCGGCGAGCCGGTTCTCCTCCTCGAGGATCCCCATGGTGACGCTGTCCGCGGTGGCGACGACGTCGGCCGGGGCCCCGGCCAAGACCTGTCCGGCCAAGGTCGCCGATGAGTCGAAGCTGGTGACCACATCGACTCCGGGGTGGTCCTCCTCGAACCGGTCGACGAGCTCTTCGAACGACTCGGTCAGCGAGGCGGCTGCGAAGATCGTCAGCTGCTGCTCGTCGTCGCTCTCGGCGGCGCACGCGGGCGTCAGAGCCAGGCAGAGTGCTGTCAGCAAGGCGGCCCGTCGCGTGGTCCGGCTCCTCGTGCCCCGGGCCCTGGTGCTGGAGGTCTTCATGGCAGCTCCACGACGACGTTGGTGGACTTCACCGAGGCGATCGCCAGCACTCCCGGCTCGAGCCCGAGCTCGTCGGCCGCCTCCGAGCTCATCAGCGACACCACGCGGTACGGCCCGCAGACCATCTCCACCTGGGCCATCACGGCGTCCTTCTTGACGGCCGTGACGATGCCGCGCAGCCGGTTGCGGGCGCTCACCGAGGTGGCCCTCGTGGCGAGCGTGTGCCCGTCGGATCCGTTCTCGGCAAGGTGCTTGGCGAATCGCGCGAGGTCATCGCCTCGCACGGCAGCACGACCCTCGGGTCCGGTGGTGGCCGGCAGTCGACCGGCGTCGATCCATCGCCTCAGGGTGTCGTCGCTGACTCCCAGGACATCGGCCGCCTCGGCGACCCGGTAGGTGGTCACGCCGCGAGTCTGCCGCATCTGCGGTTGAAAGTCACAGATTTATTCCGCACCTGCGCCTCTGGTCTGGTCGAGTCGGCACGAGTGCGGGCGGCGGATGGCGCGAGTCGGCACGAGTGCAGACGGGGATGGCGCGAGTCGGCACGAGTGCGGTGGGCGGATGGCGCGAGTCGGCACGAGTGCAGACGGGGATGGCGCGAGTCGGAGGGTCAGGAGTACGGCCAGGTCCAGTTGACGTTCTCGGGCATGTCAGCGCCGAGCTCGTTGACGTAGGCCCGGTGCCTCGTGCGCTGGTCCTCCATCTCCTGGCGCAGCACGGCCGCGCGCTTGGCCAGACCCGGCACCCGGTCGATCACGTCGATCACGAGGTGGAAGCGGTCCATGTCGTTGCGCACCACCATGTCGAACGGCGTGGTCGTCGTACCTTCCTCCTTGTAGCCACGCACGTGGAGCTGTTCGTGGCTGGTGTGGCGGTAGGTCAGCCGGTGGATCAGCCACGGGTACCCGTGATAGGCGAAGATGATCGGCACGTCGGTGCCGAAGATCGCGTCGAACTCCCGCTCCGGCAGGCCGTGCGGGTGCTCCGACTCGGGCTGGATCCGCATCAGGTCCATCACGTTGACCACCCGCACCCGGAGGTCGGGCAGCGACTCGCGGAGGATGTGGACGGCGGCGAGGGTCTCCATCGTGGGCACGTCCCCGGCGCACGCCATGACGACCTGCGGGTCGCCGGCGTCGTTGCTCGCCCAGTCCCAGATGCCCACCCCACGACGGGCGTGCAGCCCCGCGGCCTCCATGTCGAGCCAGGACGGCTGAGGCTGCTTGCCTGCCACGATCACGTTGACGTAGTTGGTGCTCTGCAGGCAGTGGTCCATGGTCCAGAGCAAGGTGTTCGTGTCCGGCGGGAGGTAGACCCGGATCACCTCGGCCTTCTTGTTCACCACGTGGTCGATGAAGCCGGGGTCCTGGTGGGAGAACCCGTTGTGGTCCTGACGCCACACGTGCGAGCTCAGCAGGTAGTTCAGCGAGGGGATCGGCCGGCGCCAGTCGAGCCCGCGGATCGTCTTCAGCCACTTCGCGTGCTGGTTGAACATCGAGTCGACGATGTGGATGAACGCCTCGTAGGAGGTGAACAGGCCGTGCCGGCCGGTGAGGTTGTAGCCCTCGAGCCAGCCCTGACAGGTGTGCTCCGAGAGGACCTCCATGATCCGCCCGTCGCGGGCGAGGTGCTGGTCGGTCGAGTACCGCTCGAGCTGCCAGGCCTTGCCGGTGACCTCGAGCGCCGCCCCGAGCCGGTTCGACTCGACCTCGTCGGGACCGAAGAGCCGGATGTTGTCGGGGTTGGCGCGCATCACGTCGCGCAGGTACGCCCCGGTTTGCCGGGTGGCCTCGTGCAGCTGCGCTCCAGGCTCGGGTACGTCGACGGCGTACTCGCGCGGGTCGGGGAGGATCAGCGGCTTGCTGACGAGGCCGCCGTTCGCGTGAGGGTTGGACCCCATGCGCCGGGACCCGGTCGGCGCCCAGGCACGCACCGACTCGACCGGGGTGCCGTGCTCGTCGAACAGCTCCTCGGGGCGGTAGGACCTCAGCCAGGCTTCGAGCTGCTCGCGGTGCTCGGCGTTCTCCCTGACCGTGGCGAGCGGGACCTGGTGGGAGCGCCAGGTGTTCTCGACCGGGACGCCGTCGACTTGGTGGGGACCGGTCCAGCCCTTGGGCGTGCGCATCACGATCATGGGCCAGCGGACGTAGCCGGGATCCTCGACCTTCCCCGCGCGGGCAGTGGCCTGGATCTCCTTGATGCGCGCGATGCAGTCGTCGAGGGCGGCCGCCATCTGCTGGTGCACCTCGGCCGGGTCGTCACCCGCGACCAGCACCGGCTCCCAGCCGAAGCCGCGCAGCATCATCTCGAGGTCGTCCTCAGGGATGCGCGCCAGCACGGTCGGGTTGGCGATCTTGTAGCCGTTGAGGTGCAGGATCGGCAGCACCGCGCCGTCGCGCTCAGGGCTGAGGAAACGGCACCCGTTCCACGCCGCCGCGAGCGCCCCTGTCTCGGCCTCCCCGTCGCCGACGACCGTGGTCACGATCAGGTCGGGGTTGTCGAAGGCCGCGCCGAAGGCGTGCGAGAGGGAGTAGCCGAGCTCGCCGCCCTCGTGGATGGAGCCGGGCACCTCCGGGGCCACATGGCTGGGGATGCCGCCGGGGAAGCTGAACTGCTTGAACAGCCGCTGCATGCCCCGCTCGTCCATCGCGGTGCCGGGGTAGGTGTCGGTCCACGAGCCCTCGAGCCACGTCTGCGCCACGATCGCCGGCCCGCCGTGTCCCGGGCCGATCACGTAGATCATGTCGAGGTCCTGCTCCCGGATGACCCGGTCACAGTGGGTGTAGATCAGGTTCAGCCCCGGCGTCGTACCCCAGTGGCCGAGCAGGCGCGGCTTGATGTGCTCGGGCTTGAGCGGCTCACGCAGGAGCGGGTTGTCGAGCAGGTAGATCTGCCCGACCGAGAGGTAGTTGGCCGCGCGCCAGTGGGCGTCGGCGAGCGAGAGGTCCTCCGCTGACAGGGGGCGGGCATCTACGGTGCGCATGGTTCATGCCTACCCGAGACAGGGTCTCGAGGCCAGGGGTCGCAGCCCTGGGTGATTCGGGACTTCTGGGCCTTGGGAGGATGGTCGGTGTGAGTGAGCAGCCAGGCAGATACCAACGATCCGCGGCCGGAATGGTTGGTGCGATGCTCGTGCTGCTCGGGGTCATCGCGGCGTTCGTGGTCTTCCGCGATCTCAACCGGACCACTCCGGAGAGTCCGGTGCGTGAGGTGAAGTACGAACAAACCCTCGCCTACGCCCGCGACCAGGCCGACTTCGACGTGCTCGCGCCTGAGAGCCTCCCCGAGGGCTGGCGGGCCACCAGCGTCAGCTTCGTTCCCGACCCCACACGGTGGAGTCTCGGCGTGCTCACGGACCAGGACCGGTACGTCGGCCTGGAACAGTCCAGACGTTCGGCGGAGAGCATGGTCGAGACGTACGTCGACCCCGAAGCTGAGCGAGGACGGCAGGTGGAGGTCGCGGGGGAGACTTGGCGGCTGTGGACCGACCAGGG
>DATICF010000060.1:0-12001 GCA_035456965.1 Nocardioidaceae bacterium | reverse complement strand
CCGTGATGTTGTCGCTCACCACTGCCCCGCCTACGCCACCGGGTGCAAGCGTCATCGCCGGCATCACACCGGTCGTCGCGCCGATCGCGCCGAGCGTCCCCCAGGTGTTGACGAGGATCCGGAAGGCGGGCTTCTCGATGCCGAAGGCGAGGATCACGTCCTCATCCGTCGCATGGATCACCAGCGAGTGCCCGTCGCCGCCGAACCTCAACAGCTCGATGCACCGTTCGCATCCGGCGCGCCAGTCCTTCTCGACGTACCAGCCGAGGACGGTGGTGAGCTTCTCGGCGCTGAGCGGCTCCTCGCGTCCGACTCGGGCGAGCTCGGCGACCAGAACCCGCGCATGAGCGGGCACGTCGATCCCGGCCAAGCGCGCGAGCTGTTGCGGCGTCTTGCCGACCGCGGCCGGGTTCATTCCGCCGCCCGGGTTGAACACCGTGCGCTCGAGGGCAGCCTTCTCGGCGGGACCGACCCAGTACGCGCCGTGACGCTCCATCTCTGCCCTGAGCGTGGAGGCGATGGGTGCGTCGGCGACGACGGCCTGCTCGGTGGCGCAGATCGTCGAGGAGTCGAATGCCTTGCTGTTCACGATGGCGTCCGCTGCGGCCGAGACGTCTGCGCTGCGGTCGACGTACACCGGCACGTTTCCGGGGCCGACCCCGAGCGCCGGCTTTCCGGCGCTGTGGGCCGCGCGGACCATCGGCGTCCCGCCGGTGGCCAGGATCAGCGACGTCGCGTAGTGGTGCATGAGCTCCTGGGAGCCCTGCAGGCTGACCTCCTGCATGCACCCGACCAGGCCCTGGGGCATGCCTGCGCGCTCCCCTGCCTCGATCATGAGGCGGACGGCCTCGTAGGTGCACCGCTTGGCCGACGGATGCGGTGCGATGATGCAGCCGTTACGGGCCTTGACCGATATGAGCACCTTGTACACCGCGGTCGAGTTCGGGTTCGTCGAGGGGCACAGGCCGACCACGACGCCCACCGGCCATCCGATCTCGACGACCCGCTTCGCCGGGTCACGCCGAAGTACGCCGACCGTGGGGATGTCACGGATCGACTCCCAGACCGTCCGGGACGAGAACTCGATCTTGATCCGCTTGTGGCCCGGCACCCCGTAGCCGGTCTCCTCGTGGGCCAGCTGCCCGAGCCGGGCTGCGTCACGGTAGACGGCATCCGCCATGGCCGCGCAGATCCGGTCGACCTCGGCCTGCGAGGCCGTGGCGAACTCCCGTTGTGCCTTCCTGCACCTGACGGCCAGCCGTCGGGCCTCCTGGATCGAGCGCAGGTCGCTGTCGTACTCCTCCGGCACCGTTCACACCTCCCTCGGCATCGCCGCCACCTCGAGCACCGCGTCCCGGAACGCCGCGCAGGCAGCCACCACGGCACTCTGCTCACCGACGAGGTAGCCACCCGAGAAGTTGGTCTCCGACGGTGGGGCGAACCACACCGCCATCTCGACCTCCGCTGCCTTCAGTGCGGCGTCGAGGGCGAAGGTGGCCTCGAGCGGGGGCGCGATCAGGTAGGCCATCGACGTGCCCTGCGCGACCTCCGCCTCCTTGCTGAGGTAGCTCCCCGTCTGCGAGATCGTGTGGGCGAAGAACGCCAGGTTGCCCTTGTCGTCCGCGGCGTGGAACCACGCCTCGTTGTGGGCGTAGTCGACGCACGCGGACAGTCCGGCGTGAGCCTCCGCCGGCGAGGGAGCCGCGAGGATGCCGATGATCTCCCCCGACAGCGGCCCCGAGGCGTGGGCGGACCCCGCGTAGAAGCTGTGGGCGTAGACGACCTCGACGTCGGCCTTCTTGGTCGCGTCGTCGAGCGAGACATAGAGGCTGTCGTCGATGTCGCAGGTCACCAGCGCGATGCTGCGCTGGTCCTCACGCAGGCTCAGCTGCGCCGCAAGCCCGCGGTCGACGTTGGGGATCACTCGGGTGGCGAGAATCCGGGGTTTGATCGGGTCGAGGACGGCCATCAGCGGCTCCCCCTCTGCTTGAGCCGCAGCTCGACGCCGCTCGCCTGGTGCTGCATCACGGTCTTGACGTGCTCGACGACGAAGGCCCCGGCCTCCAGCGGGTTCGTGCCGCCGTTGGCGGTGATCATGCAGATGACGTCCCGGTGCGCGTCGGACTTGCCCGGCTCGGGACGCCACCCGGAGTACACGCTCATCGCGTCGGCCACGCCGAGGCCGGGCCGCTCCCCGATGAGCAGCAGCACCACGTCGGCGCCGATCACGTCGTTGACGTCGTTCATGACCCCGACGCGGCAGTAGCGGATGAAGAACGGCGTCCCCAGGGTGAGCCCCGCACTGGTGAGCCCCTGCTCGATCACCGGGTAGATCTGCGGCAGGTTGTTCGTCACGGCCGCTGCCGAGAGCCCGTCGCCCACGACGATCTGCACCTGCGGCTTCTTCTGGCAGCGCTCGTCGACGACCTTGCGCGACTCCTCGCTCAGCTGCCTGCCGAGGTCGGGGCGCAGGAGGTACTCGTCCTGGTCGGTGACCCTCGTCTGCACGGTGAACATGCCGAACTTCTCGAGGACGTCCTCGGGCACGTCGCCGAAGATCGCGTCCTGCGTCACCGCGTGGTCGGCCTGGAAGAGCAGCAGCGTGCGCGTCCTGGGGCGGGGTCCGGCTCGTCCGACCGCGAGCCGGGCGTACGTCGACCCGGCGAGGTTCTTCAGGCCGGCGGCGTTGAGGGGGTCCTCCACGCCGATCCTCCGGCGCTCGTCCTCGACGGTCGGGTCCGGTACGTCGATGTCGCCCCCGCCGCGGGCGCCCACCGCAGGGGCAGCCGGGCTCGACGTACCTCCCTCCGGAACCGACCGGGCGGAGGGGGGTCCGGCCTGGGCGGGAGGCGGCGGCCCGGGGGGTGACTGGTCGGGGGATGCCTGCTCGTGGGATGACGGCTCGGCGGATGACGGGCGCTCAGGCTCGTTGCGGGAGAGCTCGTCGAGCACCGCCCGCACGATGCTGCGGACCTCGGTTGCGGACACGGCGCTCACGGGCTCCCCCTCACCGGCTCAGGAAGAAGGAGGCGTCGCCCGCCTTCTGCGTCAGCCGGCCGTTGTGCAGGAGCCCGAGGTCCTCCATCCAGGCCTCGAACTCCGGGAGGGGGCGCAGCCCGAGCAGCTGCCGCAGGCTCGGTGCGTCGTGGTAGCTCGAGCTCTGGTAGCTCAGCATCGAGTCGTCGCCCATCGGGATACCCATGATGTAGTTGACGCCCGCAGCGCCGAGGAGCACTGCGAGGTTCTCGAGCTCGTTCTGGGTGGAGCGGGCATGGTTCGTGTAGCAGACGTCTGCCCCCATCGAGATCCCCGTCAGCTTCCCCATGAAGTGGTCCTCGAGCCCGGCCCGGGTGATCTGGGTGGCGTCGTAGAGGTACTCCGGCCCGATGAACCCCACCACGGTGTTGAGCTGGAAGGGGTCCCATCGCTTCGCGAAGCCGTAGCAGCGGGCCTCCATGACGACCTGGTCGGCACCGTGGTGGGCGTCGGCCGACAGCTCCGAACCTTGACCGGTCTCGAAGTACATGAAGTTGGGGCCCGTTGCCACGGAGTACCGCTTGGCGAGCGCGTATGCCTCGTCGAGCATCTCGACGCTGATCCCGAAGGACTCGTTACCCTTCTGCGACCCCGCCAGGCTCTGGAACACAAGGCCAACGGGGGCCCCCTTGCGCATGGCCTCCATCTGAGTCGAGACGTGGGCCAGCACGCAGTTCTGGGTCGGGACCTGCCAGCGGGTGATCACCTCGTAGGTCATCTCCAGAAGCTGCGCCACGCTGCCGAGCGAGTCGTCCGAGGGGTTGATTCCGATGACACTGTCGCCCGAGCCGAAGCTCAACCCTTCGTAGATCGCGGCTCGGATCCCTTCGACCGAGTCGGTCTGGTTGTTCGGCTGGCAACGCGAGCCGAGCGTGCCCGGCAGCCCGATGGTGTTGGTCGCGTGCTTGACCACCCGGATCTTGCTGGCCGCGAGCATCAGGTCGAGGTTGGACATCAGCTTGGTCACCGCCGCGACCATCTCTGAGGTCAGGCCGTTGCTCAGCCGCTTGATCATCTCCTCGGACGTGGTGTCCGCGAGCAGCCACTCGCGCAGCTCCCCCACGGTCATCGCCTTGATCTCGTCGTAGACGGCCTCGTTGACCGCGTCGTCGATGACGCGGGTGACCTCGTCCTCCTCATAGGGCACCGCGGGGTTGTGGCGCAGGGTCTCCAGTGTCACCTCGGACAGGACGTACCGGGCGGCCATCCGTTCGGCCGCCGTTTCGGCTGCCACCCCCGCGAGCTGGTCGCCGGACTTCTCCTCGTTCGCCTTCGCCAGGAGTTCCTTGATGTCGCGGAACTCGTACCGGTGCCCGAACAACGTCGCAGCCAGGCTCATGACCTGCCCCCTCTTCGTGGCGACGACCTAGTCATAGAACACCAGCGTCTTGATGGACAGCGGGACGGCCCGGCCGTCGAGGACCGGCACCCCGATGTCGATGAAGTCCCCTTCCCCGAGGCCCACCTGGTCGATGACGACCAGCGGCAAGCCCGGACGGATCGTCTGGATCGTCTGACCCAGGACCTGCGCGTAGTCGTGCTGCAGCACCAGCACGAGCGGACGGTCGCCCTGGCCCTGGTCGTGATAGGCAACGACCTCGGCAGCGACCGCCTGAAGAGCCGGGTAGCCGAGCTCTTGAGGCAGGTCGACCACGATCGCTGCGACGGCGTCCTCCTCGAGGTCCCACCGGGCGAGCGCCTCGTGGACCGCATCGGCGAACGACGGACCGCCCCCACGCCCCGGCATCGCGGGCCGCAGCACTGGGAGGTTGCGCAGGGGCAGCAGGTCGCGAGCTACCCAGATGGTCGACCCGCTCAGGGTCACAGTCTGTCCCGCGGCCCCGAGCACCGTGGCCCGTAACGTCTCGGGGGGTCGTCGTACGGACATCGCCCGCAGGCGGTCGTTGTGCCGCAAGCAGTCGGCGAGCAGCGGCCCGACGTCCCCGTACACCGCGATGTCGGGCGTCGAGTCCACCGGGGTGGGGTCGTAGTAGCAGGCGCCCACTCCGCCGGTGAGGAAGACGGAGGTGGACGCGCCCGCCTCTCTCAACGGCGGCGTGAGCTGGACCCCCCGCCCCACCCGCACCTCCTGCCCGGTCGCCAGGTCGACGACCAGGTCGGCCATCACGTCACAGAAGGCCCGCAGCTCGGCCACCGTGGCGCGCGCGCCCTCCTTCAGGCCGAGGCCGAGGTCCTCGATCACGGAGCGACCCGGCGGCGCCACGCGAGTGACCATCCCGGAGGCGTCGATCTCCACCTGGCGGCCACCGACGGCGATGGCCGACGACGACACGTGGCGACCCATCGTGAACACCGCCGCGTTCGAGGTGCCGCCCCCGATGTCCACGCTGGTCACCTGCTCGTAGTGGTCGGTGGACCACCGGGCCGCCCCCGAGCCACGCCCCGCGATCTGGGCTTCCGCGTTGGGACCCGCGATGGTGACGACGAAGTCGCCCGCCGCCGACGAGAGGGCACGCAGGATCGCGTCGGCGTTCTTGGTGCGAGCCGTCTCGCCGGTGATGATCACCGCGCCCGTCTCGATGGAGCCAGGAGAGATGCCCGCGGTGTCGTACTCCCGCCGGACCAGCTCCGCGAGCGCCTCCGCATCGACCAGGTCGGGTCCCAGGAGCGGCGTCCGGTGGACCTGGCCGCGGAAGACCACAGACTTCTCGTCCACCTGGATGCGCGGCACCTGCCCAGGACGGGCCACGTCGCGAAGCGCGAGGCGGGAGAACACGACCTGGGTCGTCGTGGTGCCGACGTCGATCCCGACGCTGAGGACCTCACGCTGGGCGATGGGCATGGCGACCGCTCAACCCTTCCGGAACGTCACGGTGCCCTCGACCTCCAGCGAGTCGAGGACGCCCATGATGACCGCGTCCACGGGTTGACCCGTCGTCGTGGTGCTCTGACGGGCGGCGCTCCCCTCCGACACCAGGACCAGCTCGCCGGTGCCGGCCCCGACCACGTCGACCGCGACGAAGGCCGGGCCGGTGGGCTCGCCTGTCGGGTCTGTCTCCCTGACGAGCAGGAGCTTGTGTCCGACCAGGCTTGCGTCCTTGACCGTTGACACGGCCGAGCCGACGACCTGCGCTATGCGCATCAGTCCCCCCTCAGGTCAGTGCAGCTCGGACTCGGCAGACTCGATCAGCTCGAACTCCTCCTCGGGCGCCGTCGCCACGATGTGGTTGCGGCTGTACAGACCGAAGTACGCGAGAGCGATGGCGTAGAGGATGGCCGTGATGATGAGAACCCGCGGTTCGACGAGGAAGCCGGCGACCACGGCCACCGCGGCCAGCACGAGGGCGACCCCAGTGGTGAAGATTCCGCCCGGCGTCCGGTAGGGGCGCTCGAGTCCGGGCTCTTTGATCCGGAGGATGATGTGCGACGCCATCATCATCACGTAGGAGATGGTGGCTCCGAAGACGGCTACGGCGATGAGCACGTCACCCTGGTTGAGGATGGCCATGATGAACCCGATGACGCCCGGGACGACCAGCGCCAGCACCGGGGTCTTGTGCTTGCCGGTGATGGACAGCAGCTTCGGTAGGTAGCCCGCCCGCGACAGCGCGAAGGTCTGCCTCGAGTAGGCGTAGATGATGGAGAAGAAGCTCGCGATGAGGCCGAGCAGGGCGACGACATTGATGAAGGCGCTGACCGCGTTCTGCCCGTCGAAGGCGAGCGGGGCCTCGAGGGCCTCGACCAGCGGGTTCCCCGACTCCTTCAGATAGTCCGAGCCGGCGGCACCCGGCGCCGTGATGAGGATGGCGGCGGCGAAGACCAGGAGGGCGAGCATCGCCCCGATGATGCCCTTGGGCATGTCCTTCGCCGGGTTCTTCGTCTCCTCGGCGGCGAGGGGGACGCCCTCGACGGCGAGGAAGAACCAGATCGCGTACGGCAGCGCTGCCCAGATCCCGATGACCCCGAACGGCAGGAACTCACTCGATCCCAACGCACTGTCGTCGACGGGGATGTCGTTGAGGTTGCTGGGGTCGAACTGCACCGCGGCGGCTACGACGAAGACCACGAGGGCCAAGACCGCGACTGCGGTGATCACGAACATCACCTTCAGCGCCTCGCCGACCCCGAACAGGTGCATCCCCACGAAGATCAGGTAGAAGACCAGGTAGACGTACCAGCCGTTCAAACCGACCAACGAGTCGACATAGTCTCCAATGAAGTTCGCGATGGCCGCCGGGGCGATCGCGTACTCGATGAGGATGGCGGTGCCGGTGATGAACCCGCCCCACGGCCCCATCGCCCGGCGGGCGAACGCGTAGCCACCGCCGGTCGTGGAGATGGTCGAGGAGAGCTCGGCGAGGCCGAAGACCATGAAGAGGTACATGATCGCCATGACGATCGTGGCGATCAGGAGGCCTCCCCAGCCGCCCTCGCCGAGCCCGAAGTTCCAGCCGGCGAAGTCACCTGAGATGACGTAGGCGACCCCAAGCCCCGCGAGAAGCAGCCAGCCGGCGACCCCACCCTGGAGCTGCCGCTTCTCGAAGTACTCCTCGCTCTCGACGGTGCCTCTGACGCCGACGTGGTGGACTCGCGTGGGTTCGGATTGCTTCTTCGGGGAATCCGCCATGATCGGCACCTCTCTGGGGACATCATGCACTCGGCCCCGAGCACCGCTATTCGACGCTAGACCTGCGATGCCGCACCCGCAACCGGCACACGGATGTCAGCATCCATGCTCCGAAAGGGCTACTCCGCGCCGGCGAGTACAGCGCGGAGCGTGTCGATCAAGAAGGCGATGTCCTCCTCGGCGGCGACGAGGGGAGGCGCGAGGCGCAGGGTCGTCCCATGGGTGTCCATGGCGAGTACCCCACGTGGGACGAGCGCCTCGCACAGCTCGCGACCGGTCATCAGCGAAGGGTCGACGTCGATGCCGGCCCACAGGCCGCGGCTCCGTACGGCGACCAACCCGCGGCCCACAAGTGACTGCAAGCCGTCGGACATCAACGCCCCGAGACGGGTGGCGCGCTCCTGGTACTCCCCCGAGCGAAGCATCGCGACCACCTCGCGACCGATGGCCGCCGCGAGCGGGTTGCCGCCGAACGTCGACCCGTGCGACCCGGGGACGATGACGTCGAGCACGCCGCGGTTCGCAGCGATCGCCGACACCGGGTAGATGCCACCCCCCAGAGCCTTGCCGAGAATGTAGATGTCGGGGACGACGTCCTCGTGGTCGCAGGCGAACGTCGTACCCGCCCGGCCGAGGCCCGACTGGATCTCGTCGGCGACCATCAGCACGTTGCGCTCGTCGCACAGCTCGCGAACGTCGTGCAGGAAGCCGTCGGGAGGGATGATCACGCCGGCCTCGCCCTGGATCGGCTCGAGCAGGACGGCGACGGTCGTCTCGTCGATCGCGTCCTCGATGGCCGCGGCGTCGCCGTACTTCACGATCCGGAAGCCGGGTGTGAACGGCCCGTAGTGGTCGCGCGCAATCTCGCCGGTCGAGAAGCTGACGATCGTCGTGGTGCGCCCGTGGAAGTTTCCGTCCATCACGACGATCGAGGCGGCGTCCTCGGGCACGCCCTTGACCTCGTAGCCCCAGCGGCGGCTGACCTTGATCGCGGTCTCGACGGCCTCGGCGCCACTGTTCATGGGAAGGACCAGGTCCTTGCCGGTCAGCTGTGCGAGGTCACGCGCGAACAGGCCGAGCTGGTCGTTGTAGAAGGCGCGGCTGGTCAGTGTGACCCGGTCGATCTGAGCATGCGCGACCGCCCGGATGCGCGGGTGGCCGTGTCCGAAGTTCAGCGCCGAGTATCCGGCCAGGCAGTCGAGGTATCGCTTGCCCTCGACGTCGGTGACCCAGGCTCCCTCGGCCTCGCTGACGACGACCGGCAACGGTTGGTAGTTGTGCGCCGCCCAGTGCTCGGTGAGCGCGATGTGCTCAGCGGAGCCGACCTCAGGGGCGGTGTTCAAGGTCTGCTCACTCATAACCACATGCTGCCATCGCAGACCTCGCAAGACCCACTAATCGAGCCAGCACGACCGCGCGTGTCAGGCGGCGAGCCGCTCGGCGCGCTCCTTGATCCCGAGCATCATCTTGCGCTCCATGAGGAAGTGGATCGGCTCCAGTCCGTACTTGTTCATCAGCCATCCGAGCGCGGTGGGCTTGAAGTCGCTCTGGAACCTGACTACCAGCCTCGTCTTCCCACCGTCGAGCGGCCGCAGTGAGAACGTCCAGCAGGGGTAGGGCATGCCTGACTCCAATGCCTCCTCGCGCGACGAACCGGGCCCCAGGACGAGCAGGCACTGGGGTTCGACGCGCACGACCCTGAACGTGAGGTCCGGCTCGGTCCCTTCGGGGACCAGGCGGATGGCGTCGCCGACGGAGAGCTCCTGCAGCTCCGGCATGATCCGGTCGACGCTGTGGATGTCGAGTCCTGCGAGGTTCTCGAGCCAGTCGTAGCTGTACAGGCCCCCACGGCCCTGGCCGATTTGGACGAGCCACGGCCACACGCGGTCAGGCGGGGCGTGGATGGTCAAGGCATGCGTGGTCCGGTACTTCGCCGACCCGACGATCTCGTCCCCCGGCAGCGGCTGGAGGAGCTCCTGGGCTGTCGCGCCCCAGCTCGTCATCTTCGGCCATCGGGAGATCGCGTACGTCGCTCCGCCGGCGACGGCGAGGACGGCCGCGGTCGACATCGTCTTGGTGTGCCTCATGACTACGAGCGTGGGCGCTCTGCTCGGCCACGACAAGGCCGTTGGTCATCACGTCCGGGCACACAAGAGGCACGAGGCGCCTGCGCGTGATTCCGGCGGCGACTGCCGACCGGAATAGCGAGCGGTCCCCATGACTTGGGCTGAACATGACGAACCAGCATGAGCGCACCGATCCGACGACGATTCCGCTCGCCGTCCTGGACTTCGTCGGGATCGAGTACGACGAGCCGGCTACCGCCGCTGTCGCCGGCGCCGTCGAGATCGCCCAGGCGGTCGAGGACGCGGGCTACCGGAGGTACTGGGTCTCGGAGCACCACAACATGCGGAGCCTCGCGTGCAGCGCACCGGAGATCCTGATCGCGCATCTTGGAGCCAAGACGTCTCGGATCCGGGTCGGTGCCGCCGGGATCATGCTGCCGAACCACGCACCGTTCAAGGTCGCGGAGACCTTCCGCACCCTTCTGGCGATGTACCCGGGTCGGATCGACCTCGGGCTCGGCCGCGCGCCCGGCACGGATCCGCTGACTGCCCACGTTCTCCGCCGAGGGGTGGGCGGCGACGTCGGGTCGGACTTCCCCGGCCAGGTGGCTGAACTGCTCGCGTTCTTGGGTGATGGCTCGGACTTCCCCGCGGACCACCCTTACCGCCAGCTCGTTGCCGCTCCGGTCGTCGAGGAGCAGCCGCAGGTCTTCATGCTCGGCTCGAGCGAGTACGGTCCCAGGTTCGCCTCGGTGAACGGCATGAGCACTGTCTTCGCCCATCACCAGACCCCGCAGATCGCCTTCGACGTCCTGCGTGACTACCGCCGAGACTTCCGCCCACGTCGAGAGGGCGACCGACCCTGGTCGGCAATGTCGGTGCTGGCGTTCGCGAGCGACGACGAGGAGGCGGTCTTCGAGTTCGAGGCCGCCTGGGCGCTCACCATGCGCAACCTGGCGCGAAACGTTCGGGAGCCTCTGCGGCCGGAGGAGGCCGTGGAGTACTCCCGGTCAGAGGCCTTCCGCAGTCGCCGACAGGAGCGCGACCCGCGCATGGTCACCGGACCAGCTGCTGAGGTGGTCGAGCGCCTGGTCGAGATGAAGGAGCTGGCCCAGGTCGACGAGCTCGTGATCGTCACGCCAAGCCTGGACCGGAAGCGCCGGATCGACAGCTACCGGCAGATCGCCGAAGCCTGGTCGGCCCCCTAGATCCGATCAGGGCTAGGTCACGACTGGGGCTGCCTCCGCTCCGTCGAAGAACCAGTGCGCGCCAGCCTCGGCGCTTTGAGTCAAGTAGGCGACGACGGGTTCGGCCAGCGGCCGGTAGGGCAGTTGCCTCAGCAGGGCCGCTGCCTCGTCTCGCGCGAACCAGCGAGCTTCGAGCACCAACCCATCCGGGTCGTCGACAGCGAGAGCCGGATCGCCGACTGTCGTCGCAAAGTTCCACGCCAGGGACCGATGATCCCCGTGCGTTGTCGATGACGTTCCGACCAGAGCAAGATCGCCTGGCGCCACGACGAGGCCTGTCTCTTCGGCGAGTTCCCGAACTGCGCCGAGGACAGGGGTCTCATGACTCTCGACCTTGCCACTTGGGATGTTCCAGAAGGCTCCGCCCCAGTGGTCGTGTCGTTCACGAACGAGCACGATCCGGCCATCATGAATCGCGATGACTCCTGCGTACCGCCGTATATGCACGCTCGGACGTACAGGTCAGCGATGCGAATGAACACGGCCGTGACGGTTTGGTCTGTCAGCTTCTTCGGCTGAATCGGACTGTGCCGTCGGGGAGTCGTTGGGTGTGGTGGCCGGTGTCGTGGGCGAGGCGGTGGTGGTGGGGGCAGAGCAGCCGGCCCTCGCTCACCGAGGTGCCGCCGCCGGTGGACCAGGGTTGCTCGTGGTGGGCCTCGCACCAGGCCGGGGGTCGGTCGCAGCCGGCCGCGGTGCAGCCGCGGTCGCGCACGGCCATCGCGACCCGCTGTGGCTCGGTGTGCAGCCGCCGCCGGCGGCCCAGGTCCAGCGGCACCGACCCGCCGCCGAGCACGGCGGGGATCAGCCCGGCGGTGCAGGCCAGCCGGCGGACCTGGCCCGCGGAGATCCGGGCGCCGGTGTCCAGGGTGCCCGCGCCGAGCCCGGTGGCCAGCTTGTCCAGATCGAGGGTGATCACCACGCTCGCGGCGACCCCGCCGGCCTGGGGCAGCGCCCGGGTCGGGAGGTGCTCGACCAGGTCCGCGAACGCCTGCCCGAGCAGCCTCGGGTAGGGCAGCCGGCGGTCGTCGTGGTCGGGCCTGGCGTGGTCGGGCCGGGCGCCGGGG
>DATICF010000059.1:0-25084 GCA_035456965.1 Nocardioidaceae bacterium | reverse complement strand
AACAACCGTGCGTACGTACAGCCCGAAGCCCGCTGACATCCAGCGCGAGTGGCACGTCATCGACGCCACCGACGTGGTGCTCGGACGCCTCGCCGTCCAGACCGCGACGCTGCTTCGCGGCAAGCACAAGCCCACGTTTGCGCCCCACGTCGACAATGGCGACTTCGTCATCATCGTCAACGCCGGGAAGGTCGCCCTCTCAGGCGACAAGTCCACGACCAAGATGGCCTACCGTCACTCGGGCTTCCCGGGCGGTCTGTCGTCCACCCCCATCGGCGAGCTCCTCGAGAAGGACCCGCGCCGGGCCATCGAGAAGGCCGTATGGGGCATGCTCCCGAAGAACCGTCTCGGCCGCCAGATGCTGAAGAAGCTCAAGGTGTACGCCGGCCCGGAGCACCCGCACCAGGCCCAGAAGGCCCAGCCTTTCGAGATCAAGCAGATCTCCCAGTAATCCACCTGACCAGTCAGCTGAGAACAGCAGTCGTTGAAGTGAGGAACATCCGTGGCTGAGACCACCACCGAGGGCGTCGAAGAGACCTACGAGGTCAACGAGCAGGGCGTCGCCTACAGCTCTGAGAGCGCGGCGTCCGACGAGGCTGCAGCTCGTCCGGCCACCATCGCGCCCGCGTCGGCCACCGGCCGCCGCAAGGAGGCCGTCGCCCGCGTGCGCCTCGTGCCCGGCACCGGCCAGTGGACCGTCAACGGTCGCCCGCTCGACAGCTACTTCCCGAACAAGCTGCACCAGCAGGTCGTGAACGAGCCGTTCGTGACCACCGACCTGGTCGGCCGCTTCGACGTGATCGCCCGCATCCACGGCGGTGGCATCACCGGCCAGGCCGGCGCGCTGCGTCTCGGCGTGGCCCGTGCGCTCAATGCGGTCGACGTCGAGGCGAACCGCCCGTCGCTGAAGAAGGCCGGGCTGCTCACCCGCGACGCTCGCGTCATCGAGCGCAAGAAGGCCGGTCTCAAGAAGGCCCGCAAGGCGCCTCAGTTCAGCAAGCGTTGATCCGCTACTCCCTGTAGTAGTGGCACGCCTCTTCGGCACCGACGGTGTCCGCGGGCTCGCGAACGGTCAGCTGACCGCCGAGCTCGCTGTGGACCTGTCGGTTGCCGCCGCGCACGTCCTCGGCGAGGCCGGTGTCTTCTCTGGACACCGGCCCGTCGCCGTTGTGGGTCGCGACACGCGCATCTCGGGCCAGTTCCTCGAGGCAGCCGTCGTTGCCGGGCTCGCGTCCGCCGGGGTCGACGTACTCCTTCTCGGGGTGCTTCCGACGCCCGGCGTCGCCTACCTCACCGACGCCCTCGGGGCTGATCTCGGGGTCATGCTCTCGGCGAGCCACAACCCGATGCCCGACAACGGCATCAAGTTCCTGGCTCGCGGCGGCGTCAAGCTCGACGACGCCATCGAGAGCGCCATCGAACGGCGTCTGCGTGAGCCTTGGGACCGTCCGACCGGCGCAGCCGTCGGCCGGGTCTCGACCTACGACGAGTCGATCGAGCGGTACGCCGCCCATCTCGTCTCCACCCTCCCGCGCGGGCTCGACGGGATCCGCGTGGTGCTCGACTGCGCCCACGGCGCCGCCCACGACGCCGGTCCGCAGGCTCTGCGTGACGCAGGTGCCGAGGTGGTGGCGATCTGCGCGGAGCCCGACGGGCTCAACATCAACGACGGCTGCGGATCCACGCACCTCGACGTCCTGCAGAAGGCGGTCCTGGAGCACGGCGCCGATGTCGGGTTCGCGCTCGACGGGGACGCTGACCGCTGCCTCGCGGTCGACCACGAAGGCAACGTCGTCGACGGCGACCAGATCCTCGCCATCCTCGCGCTGTCGATGCGGGACGCGGGGACCCTCCACGCCGACACGGTCGTTGCCACGGTGATGAGCAACCTCGGGTTCGTGCAGGCGATGCGCGCCGAGGGCGTGGGCGTGCGGCAGACGAAGGTCGGAGACCGCTACGTCCTCGAGGCGATGAAGGCCGGCGGCTACTCCCTGGGGGGCGAGCAGTCGGGCCACGTGATCATGAGCGACCACGCGACGACCGGCGACGGCATCCTCACCGCGCTCCACGTCCTCTCGCGCATGGCTGAGAAGAAGGCATCCCTGGCCTCCCTCGCAGGCGTGATGAGCCGCCTGCCGCAGGTGCTCGTGAACGTCAAGGACGTCGACAAGTCCCGTGCCGACGAGGACGCCCTGCTCGCCGCGGCCGTGGCCGAGGCGGAGGCCGAGCTCGGTGAATCAGGGCGAGTCCTGCTCCGCCCCTCCGGCACCGAGGCCCTGGTGCGGGTGATGGTCGAGGCGGCGACGGCCGACCAAGCACACGCGATCGCCGACCGGCTCGCGGGCGTGGTGCGCCAGCAGCTCGCGCTCTGAAATCACGCTACCCGAAGCGGCCGCGCCCCTAGGATCCAGGCGTGAGTGCTCAGACGGGGGAAGAGGGGGCGCTGTCGCCGGTCGTCGACGGCCCGCGTGCGAGCAGCAGCCCGCAGCTTTGGTCTCGCTCGGACCGGAGCTGGGACCGCTTCCGTCACGGGCTCCTGTTGTGCTGGCTGCTGGTCGTCGTCGCCATCCCTCTGACGGGAGAGCGGGTCGCTTCGTGGAGCGACGTGCGAGACCTGGTGGCGGCCGGCAAGGTCCAGAGTGTCAGCCTCTCGGGCGAGCTGCAGGCGGGGGAGCGCGGCTTCGTCACGGTCCAGGTCCGCTGGCAACGAGGGCCGCTGCAGTACACCGCCGAGGTGGTCCAGGTCGGGGGGCCGGGCCGCGCCGAAGGCATACGTGCGGCCGCCACCGACGTTCCGGCGCTGCGTCAACCTCCCAGCAGTCGCCTCAGGGCCCTCCAGCCAGGGCTGGAGGTGACCCACGGCGAGCGACTCCACCGGAGCTGGCAGCTGTTCGGGTGGCAGGTACCGAGCTCCCTGGGTGTCGCCGCGTTCGCACTGTTCCTCGTCGGGCTCGGACTGCTCGTGGCCGGGCCCCATCCCTGGCGCGCCACGCGGTGGGCCTGGTTCTGGCTGCTGGTCACTCCCGTCGGCATCCTCGTCTTCCTGGTGCTGTCCGGCCCCACGCCAGGTGTGCCGGGGCCGAAGAACCCTCAGCGGCGACTGACCGGCGGATGGGCGTTCCTGCTGTCCATCCCCCTGGCCTCCGTGCTGGCGCCGATGCGCTGAGGACGCCTGCCCATCACGTTGATGCAGGGCTACCCGCGAAATCCGGGTGCGCCGACCTCGTCGTACACCTAACCTCCTCCCGTGCACATCCGAGAGATCGACCTTTGCGACGAGCGCCTGACCCACCGCTTCTGGGAGCTCGGCAAGGCCGCCGACGAGCAGAACCGGCCCTGGAGCTCGTACTGGTCGTGGCAGGCCGCCCAGGCCGCGTACACCGCGCCGTCGAGGACATCGGCGAAGATCCTCCTGGGTGCCTTCGAGGGCGAGGCTCTGCTCGGGGGAGCCGAGATCTCCCTCCCGCTGCTCGAGAACACCGACTCCGCCCGCCTCGAGGTGTACGTCGACCCGCTGCATCAGCGAGCGGGGACCGGTGCGGCTCTCGCAGAGGCTGCCCTGGGCGCCGCGACGGCGCGGGGCCGCACCCTGTTCGACACCGAGGTCGCCACGCCCAGGAACGCACCCGAGTCGCCGGCCCTCCGTCTTGCGCGGCGCCTGGGCTTCGGCACCGGGGTGGTGAACGACATGAAGGTCGCCGACCTCGACGAGACCGAGCAGTCGTGGCAGCAGATCCTGGGCGAGACCGCGGTGGCGGCCGGGGGTTACACGCTCCGCAGCTGGTGGGGACGTTGTCCCGACGACCTCGTGGCGGGCTTCTGCCGGATCATCGAGACGTTCTTCACCGAGGTGCCTTCGGGGGACCTCGCTTTCGAGCCCCAGCGCTGGGACGAGGAGCGGCTTCGGGAGAAGGAGGCGCGCTTCGACCGTGCCGGGAGGCACGAGACGACGACGCTCGCCGTCTCGCCCGAGGGTGAGGTGGTGGGGATGACGGAGGCGATGGTGAGCGAGCACGAGCCGACCAGGGCGTTCCAGGGCTCGACCATCGTGGCGCCGGCTCATCGGGGGCACCGGCTGGGGCTCAGGCTCAAGGCGACCAACCACCTCCGGCTCCGCGAGCGCTTCCCCGCCTGTCGCACGATCCTCACCGGGAACTCCGAGGCCAACGAGCCGATGAACGCGGTCAACGACCGGCTCGGGTTCCGTCCGGTCGAGCAGGTCCACGAGATGCAGAAGAAGTTGGAGACGACGTGAGGATCGAACCCCTCGACGCCCGTGACGAGGTCGCGATGAAGGCCTGGCACGACGCGTTCCTCGCCTCGCAGCAGCACGGGCGTCCCCATGCCGTCCCGATGCGGCTCGAGGAGATGCGGGCGAAGTTCATCGCCGAGCGGGATACCGAGCGGGACCTTGGGTTCTCGGGCACCGTCGACGGCTCCGTGGTGGCCGTCGGGCAGGTCTACCTCACGCTGCGTGACAACCTCGACCAGGCGTTCCTGGAGGTCAACACGCACCCCGACGGACGAGGTCGCGGTCACGGGACGCAGATGCTCGACCACCTGGAGCAGGTCGCACGCGACCACGACCGGTCGGTTCTGGTCGGTGAGGTCGCATATCCGTTCGAGGCACCCACCGACGGCGCGGGGACTCCCTACGCGGAGTTCGTGCGGCGCCGCGGCTACACCTTCGCGCTGGGCAACGTGCAGCGCGTGCTCGACCTTCCTGCCGATGAGGCGATGCTCCGCGCGCTGGTGGAAGAGGCCGAGCCACACCATCGCGGCTACACGTTCCGCCAGTTCACCGGGGCCGTCCCCGAGGACCTCGTCGGCTCCTTCGTCGAGATCGTCGGCACCTTGATGACCGAGGCGCCGACCGGCGAGATCGATCACGAGCCGGAGGTCTTCGACGTCGCGCGGGTCCGTGCCGACGAGGAGGTCTTCGCCGCCTCGGGCCGCACGAAGTTCACCACGGTGGCCGTCGACGGCAAGGGTGAGGTCGCGGCGTACAGCGAGATCGTGCTGCCGGCGTTCGACCCCGGGAAGGTCTACCAGTGGGGGACGCTCGCCCGTCCGCAGGACCGCGGCCGCCGACTCGGCCTTGCCACGAAGGCGCGCAACCTGCTGTGGGCCCAGCCTCAGCTCGGCCGAGCCACGCTGGTGACCTTCAACGCCGAGGTCAACGCGCACATGATCGGCGTCAACGAGCGAATGGGGTTCAGGCCCGTCGAGCGGGTCGGCGAGTACCAGAAACGACTCTGACGCGGTTCACCGGCGGCCGGCCGCGACGACGTTTCGGCGGCGACCGGTGCAGGCCGCCGCCCGGTGCGTCCGGGTTCAGATCTCGAGCATGAACTCCGGACAGATCTCGACCGCCCGGAAGCCGAGTCGCTCGTTGATGCCGATCATCGCTTCGTTGGTCTCTGCGTTCGTGGTGTGGATCTCGGTGCGCTCGGGGAAGCGCTCCTGAAGTGCCAGCAGGTTCTGCAGCTTGACGGCCGCGCCGAGGTGGTGGCCGCGGTGGTCCCGGCGGACGAGCGTGCCCCACTGGTAAACCTTCGGCCGGTCCTCGCGCGGGACGACGAGGTCGCTGTGGGCGACCGCTTCGCCGCTCGGCGCGATCGCGACGGTCGAGAGGCGGTGGCGGCCCTGCTCGAGCGTCCTCGCCAGCTTCTCGCGGAAGTGCTCCGGGGTGAACGCCTCCTCCTCGAAGTCGATGTCGCCGGTCGGGGCGTCGAGCGCGAGCTGGTTGAGGAGGTGGACGTACGACGGAAGCAGCTCCTCAGGGATCTCGTCCTCGAAGGTCCGGATCTCGTAGCCCTCGTGGTGCGGTGCGGCCTCGGCCTGCATCGCCCGGATCTGTGCGGTGTCGAGGGGGAGGTCGAGCACTCGGTGCACCTCCACGTTGGCCATCGTGAAGCCGTGGTCGAAGGCGAACCGTGCGTAGGGGTGGTCCTCCCGCTCCTCGCCCGGGATGCCGCTCTCGACGAGGAGGAGGGTCCGGCCCTCGGTGCGCATCAGCTCGACGCTGTTCTCCACCAGGGCGCTTCCGATGCCTCTGCGACGTCGAGCCGGGTCGACCCAGATTCCGCCGTAGACCTTGTCGGTGTTGTCGAGCAGGGGCAGCTGGAGGAGGCCGGTGCCGACCATCTGCTCGTCCTCGAACGCCCCGGTCAGGATCCACCGCAACGTCTCGTCGGGGGTGCGCGCCTGGACGCTGAGCTCCTCGAGGCTCCAGAAGGTCGCCCAGGGACGCTCGAACGTCTCGGCCGACTTCGTGATGTCGTACCACTGCCGCAGGAGGTCGTCGTCGGAGAGGTCGAGCTCGCGCACCGGCACGGATCGAGGCGTGGCGGCGGGCTGCTCGGGGCGCGGCGCCGTGGTCTGAGACTGCATGATCACGACGGTACGGCGACCGCCGGGAGGGCGCACCGGATTTTTCCGGCCGCCGCGCCGGGGCCGGAGAGCCGCCCACCAGGGGCGCGGCGTGGGCTAGAGCTTGCGCAGCCGCACGTAGCGCACCGAGTGGTCGGCGTCCTTGCGCAGCACCAGGGTCGCCCGACTCCGGGTCGGCTGGACGTTCTGCTTGAGGTTGGGCCCGTTGATGGTGTCCCAGATCCGGTGGGACTCCTTCACGGCCTCCTCCTCGGTGAGCTCGGCGTACTTCGCGAAGTAGGAGGCCGGGTTGCGGAAGGCGGTCTCGCGCAGTCGCAGGAACCGTTCGGTGTACCAGCGGCGGACGTCGGCGGTGCGGGCGTCGACGTACACGGAGAAGTCGAAGAAGTCGCTGACCGCGAGACCAGTGCGGCCGTCGTCGCGCACCCGTGCCGGTTGCAGCACGTTGAGTCCCTCGATGATCACGATGTCGGGACGCTTGATCGCGACCGTCTGGTCGGGCACCACGTCGTAGGTGAGGTGGGAGTACGTCGGGGCCTCCACCTCGTCCTTGCCGGACTTGATGTCCATCACGAAGCGCAGCAGCGCCTTGCGGTCGTAGGACTCCGGGAAGCCCTTGCGGGCCAGGATGCCGCGCCGCTCGAGCTCGGCATTGGGGTAGAGGAAGCCGTCGGTTGTCACGAGGGACACCGAGGGGTGCTCGGGCCAGTGGGCGAGCATGTGCTGGAGGACGCGGGCCGTGGTGGACTTGCCCACCGCCACCGATCCGGCGAGGCCGATGACGAACGGCGTGCGGGGCGGGTGAGGCCGGGCCAGGAACTCCTCCTGGGCCCGGTGCAGGTCGCCGGCGGCCTTGACGTAGAGGCTCAGCAATCGCGACAGGGGGAGGTAGACCTGTGTCACCTCGTCGAGGTCGAGCTCGTCGCCCAGACCTCGAACCCGGGCGATCTCCTCCTGGGTCAGCGGCTGCTCCTCGGCCGCCCCCAGGGCTGCCCAGGCCGCGCGCTCGAGCTCGACGAACGGAGAGCCCTCGCGGTCGACGTGGTTGGTCTGCCCGGGGGGCAGACCGTTCGCGTGCGAGGTAACCATGGCCCCAATTGTCCCGCACCCGCCGAGGCAGGGGCCCGGCGGTCTCGCCGGTAGGCTGAGGCGCATGTGTGGAATCGTTGGGTACGTCGGGCCGCAGCAGGCGCAGGGCATCGTCGTCGACGGGCTCAGGCGCTTGGAGTACCGCGGCTACGACTCCGCCGGGATCGCCCTGATCAACGACGGGACGATCGCCTCGGACAAGAGGGCAGGGAAGCTCGCCAACCTCGAGAAGGCCATCTCCGACACCCCGCTCCCGCGGGCGACGACGGGCATCGGGCACACCCGCTGGGCCACGCACGGAGCCCCCAACGACCGCAACGCGCACCCGCACCTTGGCCAGGAGAGCCGCGTCGCCCTGGTGCACAACGGGATCATCGAGAACTTCGCGGTGCTGCGCGCCGAGCTGGAGGCGGCAGGCCACGACCTGCGCTCGGAGACCGACACCGAGGTGGCTGCCCACCTCCTCGAGAAGGAGCTCGCCGGCGGCTCGGCCCTGACCGAGGCGATGCAGCGCGTTGCGCGGCGGCTCGACGGCGCGTTCACCCTCGTGGCCCTGGACGCCCAGGACCCCGACCGGGTGGTCGCGGCCCGTCGCAACTCGCCGCTCGTCGTCGGCGTGGGCGAGGGGGAGAACTTCCTCGCCTCCGACGTCGCAGCCTTCATCGAGCACACCCGGGAGGCACTGGAGCTCGGCCAGGACCAGGTGGTCACGATCACCCGCGACGGCGTCGAGGTCACCGACTTCGAGGGCAGGCCTGCCGAGGCCCGGCCCTACCACGTCGACTGGGACCTCTCGGCCGCCGAGAAGGGCGGCTACGACTGGTTCATGCGCAAGGAGATCTTCGAGCAGCCGCGCGCGGTCGCCGACACGCTGCTCGGCCGGCACGACGAGCAGGGCGCCCTCCAGCTCGACGAGATCCGGATCAGCGAGGAGGACCTGCGCGACGTCGACAAGATCATCATCATCGCGTCGGGCACGTCGTTCTACGCCGGCCTCGTCGCGAAGTACGCCATCGAGCACTGGACCCGCATCGCCTGCGAGGTCGAGCTCGCCTCCGAGTTCCGCTACCGCGACCCGATCCTCACCCGCGACACGCTGGTCGTCGCGATCAGCCAGTCCGGCGAGACGGCGGACACCTTGATGGCGATCCGGCACGCCCGCGAGCAGCGCGCCAAGGTGCTCGCGATCTGCAACACCAACGGCTCGACGATCCCGCGCGAGTCCGACGCGGTGATCTACACCCACGCAGGCCCAGAGATCGGGGTGGCCTCGACCAAGGGGTTCACGACCCAGCTCGTCGCCTGCTACCTGCTCGGCCTGTACCTCGCCCAGGTGCGCGGCACCCGCTTCGGCGACGAGATCGCGCAGGTGGTCGCCGCCATTGCGCAGACCCCGAAGAAGATCCAGCAGATCCTCGACGACGCCGAGGAGGTCTACTCCCTCGCTCGCGAGCTGGCAGGCTCCCGCTCGGTGCTCTTCCTGGGCCGCCACGCCGGGTACCCCGTGGCTCTCGAGGGGGCGCTCAAGCTCAAGGAGCTCGCCTACATCCACGCCGAGGGCTTCGCCGCCGGCGAGCTCAAGCACGGTCCGATCGCGCTGATCGAGGAGGGCATGCCCGTCTTCTGCGTCGTCCCGCCCCGCGGCCGCGACCAGCTCCACGACAAGATGGTCAGCGGCATCCAGGAGGTACGTGCCCGTGGCGCGCGCACGATCGTGCTGGCCGAGGAGGGCGACGAGGTCGTCACGCCGTACGCCGACGTGTTGGTCCGGCTCCCACGCGTGCCGACCCTGCTCCAGCCGCTGGTGTCGATCATCCCGATGCAGCTGTTCTCCTGCGAGCTCGCGACGCACCGGGGCCTCGACGTGGACCAGCCGCGCAACCTCGCCAAGTCCGTCACGGTGGAGTGAGTCGATGATCGTCGGGGTGGGCATCGACGTGGTCGACGTCGACCGGTTCGAGGAGGCCCTCGACCGCACGCCCACCTTGCGCGAGCGGCTGTTCACCGAGCAGGAGCGGCAGCGTCCGCTCGCCTCCCTGGCCGCCCGCTTCGCGGCGAAGGAGGCCCTCGCGAAGGCGCTCGGCGCCCCCACCGGGATGGCCTGGCACGACGCCGAGATCATCAGCGAGTCGACCGGTGACCCGCAGTTCGAGATCCGGGGGAGCGTGCTGGCCAGGGCTGACGTCCTGGGCGTGAAGAGCGTCCACGTCTCGCTCTCGCACGACGCAGGCATCGCGTCGGCGATGGTGGTCCTGGAGTCCTAGGCCTTCGTCCCTACGAGGGCGGTCAGCGGCTCCCCGACCGCGATCCGCCTCGCCCTGCCCGGGGTGAGGCCCGCGGCTCGGAGCTGCTCGGCGAGCACGTCGATGTCGGGCAGGCCCATGTCTCCCTCCTGGGCGCGCAGCAGGAGGTCGAAGTGCCGGCTGAACACCGAGTCGGTGAGTGCGGTGGTCACGACCATGAGCGAGCCACCAGCCTCGATCTGTTCGGCGACCGCTCGGAGCACTGGAACCCGCTCCTCGACCGGCAGGTAGTAGACGACGTTGGCCATCAGGACGAAGTCGAAGCCCTCCGCTGTGTCGAGCACGTCGAGGACGTCGCGGAGGTCGCCCTCCACCACCTCGGCACGGTCGGAGAGCCGGGCGGCGTCCAGGGTACTTCGCGCCATCGCAGCCGCCGCCGCGTCTGACTCGATCCCGACTCCGGACGCGAACGGCTCCCTCTTGAGCATGTGCGTCAGATGGCTGCCCGTCCCGCAGCCGATGTCGAGGATTCGGTGGGCCCGACGCTGCGCGAGCTCCTTGTCCAGGGCGTCGAGGACGAACGGGTCCATCGCGCGGGACAGGCGCGCAATCACCTCGCCCTTCTCGGCAACGTCCCGGCGGGCAGGACCCCCGGCCATCTGTCGGTCGATCTGCTCGTAGAGGCCGACGTGGTAGTCCGAGAAGCCTTCGTACGTCGCCCGGACGACGTCGTCCTCGAGCGTCAGGAGCCCGCGCCGGGTCAGCTGCCACAGGCCGTCCGACTCCCGCACCAGCCCCAGCTCGGAGAGGACGTGGAGCAAACCCACGAGCAGGTCCTTGTCCGACCAGCCGCCGAGGGCGGCCAGCTCGGGCGCCGTGGCCGGTGACCGCTGCAGGAGGTCGAGCAGACCCGTTCGCAGCCCGGCGCCCACCGCCGCCAGCCTCACCGCGGCCTGCGCGTCGCGCACTGCGGCCATGCGTGCGCGGACGTCCCCGCTACGAGCGAGCCGGAGCGTCGTGCCGAGTCTCATTCTCGTCACGGTAGGCCCACGATCGCCCGGGCGTGAACGCTTCGGTCGGACAGGTCACCACGCGGCGGCAACCACGACCAGCTGTCTCACCACCGCCGCGCCCGTGGCGTGGCCCTGCGGGCGTAGCGGCGAGCTCTAGGGTGAGGAGCATGCGCTGTGCTCACACCGTGGACGAGGTACGACGGTCGGAGGGCGAGCTCATGGCCACCCTGCCCGACGGGGCCCTCATGCAGCGGGCCGCAGCGGGTCTGGCCTACGCCGTGCTCGACCTGCTCGGGGACGGCTACGGCCGCCGGGTCCTGCTGCTGGTGGGCTCCGGGGACAACGGGGGCGATGCGTTGTTCGCCGGTGCGATGCTCGCGCGCCGCGGCGGCGCGGTCGAGGCACTGCTGTTGAGCCCCGAGAAGGCGCACCAGGCCGGCCTCGAGGCCCTGCGGCAGGCAGGCGGACGGGTGGTGCCCGACCTCGCCGCGGCCCACCGTCCCGATGTCGTCGTCGACGGCATCGTCGGCATCGGCGGGACCGGACCGCTTCGCCAGCAGGCGGCCGCCGTCGTGGCCCGGTTGCGGGGGATCCCGTTCGTTGCCGTGGACGTGCCCTCCGGCGTCGACGTCGACACCGGCGAGGTCGACGGGCCCCACGTCGAGGCCGCGGTCACCGTCACCTTCGGGACCCACAAGATCGCGCACCTCGTCGACCCCGCCGCCAGGGCGTGCGGTGCCGTCCACCTCGTCGACATCGGGCTCGACCTCCCCGATGCGGCCGTGACCGCCCTCCAGGCCGAGGACGTCGCGCGGATGCTCCCCGTGCCGGACGTCGCCGCTCACAAGTACACCCGAGGCGTCGTCGGCGTCCGGGCAGGCTCGGAGCAGTACCCGGGTGCCGGTGTCCTGTGCGTCTCCGGCGCCTCGAGCGGCTTCGCCGGGATGGTCCGGTACGACGGAGGGGCCGCCGGCCCGGTGAGGCAGGCACACCCCGAGGTCGTGGCCGGTGCCGGCCAGGTGCAGGCATGGGTGGCCGGGTCGGGAGGAGGCGAGGGCGCGGGGGAGGCCCTGAGGCGTTCCCTGGCGGACGGCGTGCCCGTCGTGGTCGATGCCGACGCCCTGGCCCACGTCACCGGCCCCGTCGACGTACCTCTGCTGCTGACGCCTCACGCCGGTGAGCTGGCGCGGATGCTGGACGTGGAGCGAGAGGAGGTCGAGGCGGAGCAGCTGCGGTTCGCCCGAGAGGCGGCCTCACGGTTCGCGGCCGTCGTACTCCTCAAGGGGCGGCACACCCTGGTCGCCGCGCCCGACGGCCGGGTGCGGGTCTCGACGTCGGGAGTGCCGTGGCTGGCGACGGCAGGTACCGGGGACGTCCTCGCGGGGCTGTGCGGTGCCCTGCTGGCGGCGGGACTCGACGCGTTCGACGCCGGTTCGGTCGGGGCCTGGCTGCACGGGGCGGCCGCCGCACAGGCCGGAGCGGGCGGTCCGGTGACGGCTCCGGACGTGGCGAGAGCCCTCCCGGTGGTGTCCCGCCTGCTCCTGCAGGCATGAGGATGCCAAGATGACTGCGTCATGAACACCGCCCCTGCGTCCGCTGCCCGCGCGGAGATCGTCGTGGATCTCGAAGCGCTGCGTCACAACGTCAGGACGCTCAAGGAGCGCGTCGACGGCCGCGCTCTGATGGTCGTCGTGAAAGCCGACGGCTACGGCCACGGCATGCTCGAGGTCGCCCGGGCCGCCCGAGAGGCAGGCGCGGACTGGCTCGGCGTGGCGGTGGCTGAGGAGGCGCTCGCCCTCCGAGAGGCCGGGGACACCGGGCCGCTGCTGAGCTGGCTGGCCGTGCCGGGGGAGGACTTCGGTCCGCTCGTCGAGAAGTCCGTCGACATCACCGCCTACACCGCCGACGAGCTCGACGAGATCCGGGCAGCGGCCCGCGGGCGGGGCAGTGTCGCGAGGGTGCAGCTCAAGGTCGACACCGGCCTGTCCCGGGGTGGGTCGAGCCAGGAGGAGTGGCCCGACCTGGTGGCCGCCGCCGTCGCGGCGGAGCGGAGCGGCGAGGTAAGGGTGACCGGGATCTGGTCCCACTTCGCGTGCAGCGACGAGCCCGACCACCCCGCCAACGACGCCCAGGAGAAGGTGTTCCTGTGGGCGCTCGACCTCGCGCAGCGCTCCGGGCTCCGGCCCGAGGTGCGCCACCTGTGCAACTCCGCCGGCGCCCTGACCCGCCCGTCCTCGTGGTTCGACCTGGTGCGCTGTGGCATCGCCGCCTACGGGCTCACCCCCATGCCGGAGGTCGCGAGCTCAGACGAGCTGGGCCTGATCCCGGCCATGACCGTGCAGAGCCGGATGGCGGTCGTGAAGCGCGTGGCCGCGGGGTCAGGCGTCTCCTACGGCCACACCTACATCACCCAGCACGACACGACGGTCGGGGTGGTGCCCGTCGGGTACGGCGACGGCATCCCGCGCCACGCCTCGTCGAAAGCGCCGGTGCTCGCCTCGGGCCAGGTGCGACCCATCGCCGGGCGGGTGTGCATGGACCAGTTCGTGCTCGACCTCGGCGACGCCGATGCGGCCGCCGGGGACACCGTGGTGCTGTTCGGGCCGGGCAAGGACGGCGAGCCCACGGCCCAGGACTGGGCGGAGGCGTGCGGCACCATCAACTACGAGATCGTCACGCGCATCGGAGGACGCATGCAGCGCAGGCACGTCGGGGGTTCGGCATGAGACACGCCAAGGCCGCCGGAGTCGCGGCCGCAGCCGGCACTCTCGTCGCGGGCGGGGTAGCCGCTGCCCTCGCGTCCCGTCGTGCGGTCCGCAAGCGCCGGGCGTCGTCCACGTCGCAGGACCCGTTCGGGTCGCTTCGCTCCGCGCCGGTCAAGGTCCACACCACCGACGGGCTAGAGCTGCACGCCGAGGTCGACGAACCCGACGGGCCCACGGAAGAGCCGACGATCGTGTTCGTCCACGGCTATGCCCTGAACCTCGACTGCTGGCACTTCCAGCGCAGGCACTTCCGCGGCAAGCGGCGCCTGGTGTTCTACGACCAGCGCTCCCACGGGCGGTCGGAACGCTCCGACAGCGACCACGCCACGATCGACCAGCTCGGTCACGACCTGCTGTCGGTGCTCGACCAGCTCGTCCCCGAGGGGCCGGTGGTCCTCGTCGGCCACTCCATGGGCGGGATGTCGATCATGTCGCTGGCCGACCACCACCCCGAGCTCTTCGGCGACCGGGTCGTCGGCGTGGCCCTGGTCGCCACCACGGCGGGCGGCCTCAGGACTCACCGGGTGATCAGCCCGTACCTCCCCGAACGCGTGATGCGGCAGCTGACGCCACGGGCCATGGCTCTGCTCTCTCGCGCACCGGGACTCGTGGACGGAGCCCGTCGCACCGGCTCCGACATCGGCTTCCTGGTCACGAGCAAGATGGCCTTCGCCTCGGAGGTCCCGACGCCCTACATCGAGTTCGTCGACGAGATGCTCGCGCAGACGCCGTTCAAGGTGATCGCGGAGTTCTTCCCGAACTTCGACCAGCTCGACAAGTTCGCGGTGCTCCACGCGTTCGAGAAGGTGCCGACGGTGATCGTGTGCGGCACCGACGACGTGATCACCTCGATCGGACACAGCCGCAAGATGGCCTCGCGCATCCACGGCGTCGAGCTGGTCGAGATACCCGAGGCCGGGCACATGGTGATCCTGGAGCGCAGCGAGACCGTCAACGCCGCCATCGAGCAGATGATCGGGCGGGCCACCGACGCCGTGGCGGCCACCGGATGAGCCAGCAGAGCGTGAAGGGAGCGGGCTGACCATGGCGGACCCACTGTCCGTGCACACGACCGCCACCACCGCCGAAGACACCCGGGTGCTGGGGGAGCGGCTGGCCAAGGTCTTACGCCCCGGCGACCTGGTGATCCTCAGCGGTGACCTCGGGGCCGGGAAGACGACGTTCACGCAGGGGCTCGGCGAGGGCCTCGGGGTGCGCGGCCAGATCACCTCGCCGACGTTCGTGATCTCGCGCGTGCACCCCTCGCTCGTCGGCGGGCCCGCCCTCGTGCACGTCGACGCCTACCGACTCGGCGGCATCGAGGAGCTCGACGACCTCGACCTCGACACCTCCCTCGAGGAGGCGGTGACCGTCGTGGAATGGGGCGAAGGGGTCGCCGAGGGCCTGGCCGACACAAGGCTGGAGGTGTCGATCACCCGGTCTCGCGGCGACGACCCTCTCGGGGATGTCGACCCTCGTCACCTCCGGTTCACTCCGGTCGGCGACCGGTGGATCGGTTCCGGGCTGCGCGAGGCCCTCGCGTAACCTCGACTCCGTGCTGCTCGCCTTCGACACCGCCACTCCCGCCGTCACCGTCGCCCTGTACGACGGTCAGCAGGTCGTCGCGGAACGGACGACAGTCGATGCCATGCGCCACGGCGAGCTGCTCGCGCCGGGCATCTCCGGGGTGCTGGAGGAAGCCGGACTGATCCGGCAGGACATCACGGCCGTCGCGGTCGGAGTCGGGCCCGGGCCGTTCACGGGCCTCCGGGTCGGCCTCATGACGGCCCGCACCCTCGGCACCGTGCTCGAGATCCCCGTCTACGGCGTCTGCTCGCTCGACGTACTCGCCGTGGAGGCTGTCGACGCCGGCCTGGTCGACGGACCGTTCCACGTGGCCACCGACGCGCGTCGCAAGGAGGTCTACTTCGCCTCGTACGACGCCGACGGCTTCCGGATCACCGGGCCGGAGGTGGTCAAGCCCGATGCTGTCGCCACGGACAAGCCCGTCGTAGGTCGCGGCGCCGTGCTCTACCCCGACGCGTTCCCCGACGGCCGGCTGCCCGAGAACCCGAGCGCAGCCGTGCTGGCGCGGGTCGTGGCGGAGGAGCGGGCCGAGCTCCACGACCCGGAGCCGATGTACCTTCGTCGCCCCGACGCGGCCGAGCCCCACAAGCCCAAGCGCGTCTCGTGATCCTGCGCCTTGCCGCACCCTCGGACGCCGCTGCCGTTGCCGACCTGGAGCGGGCGCTCCTCGGGGTCGACGCGTGGTCCGAGGCCGTCGTGCTGAGTGAGATCGAGGGACCCGGGCGGCATGCGGTGGTCGCCGTCGAGGGCGAGGAGGTGGTCGGCTACGCCGTCACCCTGGCCTCGTCGGACCTCGTCGACCTGCAGCGGATCGCTGTGCGCGACTCACACCAGCGGCGGGGCATTGCGGGGCGGTTGCTGGACGAGGTCGTCGCAGCGGCCCGCGAGGTCGGGGCGGACCGGATGCTGCTCGAGGTGAGCGCCACCAACTCACCGGCCTTGGCGTTCTACGCCTCGGCCGGCTTCGTCGAGATCGACCGTCGCCGCCGGTACTACCGAGACGGGAGCGACGCCGTTGTGATGCGCCACTCGCTGAAGGGCGCCGGCCGGCAGGAGAGGATGGAGACATGACAAGCAACGACGGTCCCCTCGTGCTCGGCGTCGAGACCTCGTGCGACGAGACCGGGGTCGGCATCGTCCGTGGCAACACCCTGCTCGCCGACGCAGTCGCCTCCAGCGTGGACGAGCACGCCCGCTTCGGCGGAGTCGTGCCGGAGGTGGCCTCCCGGGCCCACCTCGAGGCGATGGTCCCGACGATCGAGCGGGCCTGTGAGACCGCCGGGGTGAAGCTCCATGACGTGGACGCGATCGCGGTCACCAGCGGCCCCGGCCTCGCCGGCGCGCTGCTCGTCGGGGTGGCGGCCGCGAAGGCCCTCGCGCTTGGCCTCGGGAAGCCGATCTACGGCGTGAACCACCTCGCAGCGCACGTCGCAGTCGACCAGCTCGAGCACGGGCCGCTGCCCGAGCCGTGCGTAGCGATGCTCGTCAGCGGCGGACACTCCTCCCTGCTGAAGGTCGAGGACGTCACGACCGGGGTCGACCCGCTCGGCGCGACCATCGACGACGCAGCCGGCGAGGCCTTCGACAAGGTCGCGCGACTGCTGGGGCTGCCCTTCCCGGGCGGGCCCCACATCGACAAGGCCGCGCGGTCGGGCAGCTCGGTGGCGATCGACTTCCCGCGCGGCCTGACCTCCGGCCGGGACCTGCAACGGCATCGGTTCGACTTCTCGTTCTCCGGGCTCAAGACGGCGGTCGCCCGCTGGGTGGAGGCGAAGGAGCGCGCAGGTGAGTCGGTGCCGGTCAACGACGTCGCCGCGTCCTTCCAGGAGGCGGTGTGCGACGTGCTGACCCGCAAGGCGATCGATGCGGCCGTCGTACACGGGATCGAGGACCTGCTCATCGGGGGCGGTGTCGCGGCCAACTCCCGACTCCGCGTGCTCGCCGAGGAGCGGGCGGCGGCGAAGGGCATCCGGGTGCGGGTGCCTCGGCCGGGGTTGTGCACGGACAACGGCGCGATGGTCGCCGCGCTCGGATCCGAGCTCGTGTCCCGCGGCCGCGCCGCCTCGTCCCTCGACCTCCCGGCCGACTCCTCGATGCCCGTCACGACGGTGGTCGCCTGATCAATTACCAAGGTATGCAGGGGAACTGTCTCTTCCCATGGTGATCTTGCCGTGGGAAGAGACAGATTCCCGTGGGGAGGGCAACAGATCGCCTGCATACCCTGGTAATTGGTAAGCCCCCTCAGAAACTCGGCCGCTCCGCGAACCACATCTGCAGGCTCATGTCGGTCGCCTCGTAGGTGCTGCTGACCGACTCGAGCCGGCCGGAGAGCTCGGCCCGGACCATGCCCATGTCGTTGCCCTCCACCAGGATGCCGATCACGGTGTCCTCGTCCTCCCACGTGGTTTGCGTGAGCTGACGAACCGTGTCGTTCTCAGGGTCGAACTCCACGACCGGCTTCCAGGTCTGGGTGTCGAGGATGATCAGCTGCGACGGGCCCCACATGTCGACGTACGTCGGACCGGCGATGATGTAGCGGCCGTCGGGGCTGAACTCGTAGAGCGTGTAGTCGCAGGTCTCCCACACCATCTTCGACGTGCTGGCCGCTGGATCCATCACGCCCGAGCAGGCGCCCTCCATCGGGTCCGACGAGACCTGCCCGGCGACGAGGCCGTTCGCCTCCGACGCCGAGTTGACCCGCTGGAAGCCCTCCAACGGCACGGTGGACCCGTCGGGCAGCCCCATCGCGATGAAGGGGTTCTCGCCGCCCTCGGTCTGGAAGACGACGGTCTGCTCGTCCACGTAGCCGACCGGGACGACGATGCTGTTGTCCGGCGCCTCCCAGTTCATCGGGTCGCGCTCGAAGTCGCTCTCGGTCGGGTCGTCGACCACCACCGTGCGCCCGGGAACGGTCACGCGCTCGCCGTAGAGCACCCGACTGCCATCGGCTGAGGGGGAGAGGGCGGCTCCACCGGGCATCGTCCTCCGGACCTCCAGGTCGGCATCGAGGATGACGTTCTCCCAGCCGTTCTCGCCGCCGTAGAGCGCCAGCCATCCGTCGCGGTACGGCAGGATCTGGCGGTAGGCCTCGGGCAGGTCGAACCTGCCGTCAGGGGTGACGAGCATCTGCTCGTTGGGCAGGACGTAGCTCACCTTCGGGTCATCGCCCCGGGGGAGTCCCTCGAGCGTCAGCGGAAACGAACCGTCGGGCCGCGGGTCGGGAGCCGGCTCAGGGCTCGCCTTCTCGGACGGGTCCGTGGCAACGATCTGGTCGTCGACCTTCCCGTCCGGAGAGGTGATGGCGGAGGTCACCGCCACGCCGGTGGGGATGGCGATGCTCGCCACGACCGCTGCGACGGCGCCGGTGACGATGTTGCGTCGGCGGCGGATCTTGCGGGCGCTCTGGCGGACTGCGTCGAAGCCGATCGGGTGGCCGTCGACGTCGGCGGCGCGCTCGCGCAGCTCGCGGGTCAGCAGGTCCTTCTCGTCGAAGTTGCTCATCACGCCTCCTCTCCTTCGCGGCTGAGTAGTGGCTGGGTGTGCACGCGCTCACGCAGGGCGGCGAGGGCGCGGCTGGACTGGGACTTCACGGTGCCGACGGAGATGCCGAGGATCTCTGCCACCTCTGCCTCGCTGAGGTCCTCGTAGTAGCGGAGCACCACCACGGCACGTTGCTTGCGCGGCAGGGTCTGCACGAACTCCCACAGGGCTCTACGCTCGCCGTGGTCGTGGCGGTCGTCCACGCCGACGTAGTCGGGGATCGTGTCGGTGGCGACCTCCTTGCGCTTCCAGGCGCGGCGCCACAGGGAGTTGTTCTCGTTGACCATGATCCGGCGGACGTAGCCGTCGAGGAGCTCGCGGCGCTGCACCTTGTCCCACGAGAGGTACAGCTTGGCGAGAGCCATCTGCACGAGGTCCTCGGCGCTGTGCCGGTCCCCGGTCAGGAGGTAGGCGGTGCGCAGCAGGCTCGGCTGGCGGGCAGCCATGTACTGCTCGAACTCCGCATCGCGGGTCGACGTCACACCGGTCGCGTCTCGCTCCACCGAAGCCCCTGTCTCGACAACGAGCTGCACCTTGTACTCACCATCCTCTCCTGCTACCTGCCGCCAAGACGCAAGAATCGACCCGCGGGTTGCATTCGGGGTCGAGGAGGCTCCGGCAGGATGGGCGAGTGCTCGCCTCCCTCCTCGCCGTGGTCCTGCTCGTGGCCGGCGCAGTGCTCCTGACCGCGGGCGCGGAGGCTTTCGCAGAGCACATCACCCCGGCTGCGTCCCGCCTGGGCGTCAGCGTCCTCGCGCTCGGCGTGCTCCTCGCGGGTGCCGAGCCGGAGGAGGCGGTCACCGCGATGCTCGCCGCCGGACAAGGACACCCCGCGCTGGCGGCCGGGGACGCGATCGGTGCCAACCTCGTCATCCTCACCGTGGCGGTCGGCCTTGCCGCCCTGCTCACCCCACTGCCGGTCAGCCGGCGCGTGATGGAGTACGCCGGTGCGGCTGCCGCCGCCGGCGCGCTCGCCGTGGCCTTCATGTGGAACGGCGTCCTGTCCCGGGTCGAGGGCACGGTGCTGGTCCTCCTCTACGCCGTGGGCGTGGTGTGGGTGTGGCGCCGTGAGCAGGAGCCGCCGTTGATCGGGGAGGTGGCCGAGCTCGCCGAGGAGGAGCACGAGCGCAAGCCTGAGGAGGGCCCCGTGCGGGACTCGGGCCGCGACCTGGTGCGCGTGCTGATGGGGCTGCTCGGCATGGTCGCGGGCGGATTCCTCGCGGTCCGGGGCGCCGAAGGGCTGGTCGATGCGTTCGGCGTGACCGAGTCGGTGATCGGCCTGACCGTCCTTGCCCTCGCGACGAGTGCGGAGATGATCGCCCTCGTGTTCGCTGCCCACCGGCGCGGGGTCACCGAGGTCGCTCTTGCAGGGGCGATCGGCTCGGTGGCCTACAACGCCACGGTGACCCTCGGCCTCGCCTCGTGGGTCGAACCACTGCTTCTCGGGCGCAGGACCCCGATCCTCGAGATCGGCGTGGTCACGGCGCTGCTGCCGCTGGTGCTCCTGGCCGGGCGTCGTACCGGCTCACTGCCGCGGGTGCTCGGCCTGCTCCTGGTCGTCGCCTACGTCGCGTCCACCGCCTGGCTCTTCGGCTCCTGAGCCCGGTTCGGTCGGCTCAGTAGGGTGGCCGACGACAACGAAGTCGAGCTCCGGGAGGTCACGTGCAGCAGGTCCGAGGCGTCATCGCGAGGTCCAAGGGATCACCGGTCGAGGTGACCACCATCAACGTGCCCGACCCGGGACCGGGCGAGGCCGTGGTGAAGGTGCAGGCGTGCGGGGTGTGCCACACCGACCTCCACTACCGCGAGGGTGGCATCAACGACGAGTTCCCGTTCCTGCTCGGGCACGAGGCGGCCGGCGTCGTGGAGACCGTGGGGGAGGGCGTCGACAACGTGGCGCCAGGCGACTTCGTGATCCTCAACTGGCGCGCGGTCTGCGGCGACTGCCGAGCTTGTGACCGAGGCGAGCCGTGGTACTGCTTCGCGACTTTCAACGCAGCCCAGAAGATGAAGCTCGAGGACGGCAGCGAGCTGTCCCCGGCGCTCGGGATCGGCGCCTTCGCGGAGAAGACGCTCGTGCACGCCGGGCAGTGCACCAAGGTCGACGCCTCCGCCGACCCGGCTGCGGTCGGCCTGCTCGGCTGTGGCGTGATGGCGGGCATCGGCGCCGCGATCAACACCGGCCAGGTGACCCGCGGCCAGTCCGTCGCGGTCATCGGTTGCGGCGGCGTCGGAGCCGCTGCGGTCATGGGGTCGCGGCTCGCGGGCGCGGCGAGGATCATCGCGGTCGACATCGACGACCAGAAGCTCAGGTGGGCGCAGGGTATGGGCGCCACCCACACCGTGAACAGCAAGGAGACCGACCCGGTCGAGGCGATCCTGCAGCTCACCGAAGGGTTCGGTGCCGATGTCGTGATCGACGCCGTCGGCCGGCCCGAGACCTGGAAGCAGGCCTTCTACGCCCGCGACCTCGCCGGCACGGTGGTGCTCGTCGGCGTGCCGACCCCCGACATGACGGTGCCGAAGCTGCCGCTGCTCGACTTCTTCGGCCGCGGCGGCTCGCTGAAGTCGAGCTGGTACGGCGACTGCCTGCCGTCCCGCGACTTCCCGATGCTCGTCGACCTGTACCAGCAGGGGCGGCTCGACCTCGACGCCTTCGTCACCGAGCGGATCGCCCTCGACGACGTGGAGAAGGCCTTCGACCGCATGCACCACGGCGACGTACTCCGCTCCGTGGTCGTCCTGTGACCGTCGGCCTCCGCGAAAGCACCCGCCCCGGCAGAGAGGACCTCGAATGAGCGCCCGCATCGACCACACCACCGCCACCGGAACCTTCAGCCTCGACGGCCAGACCTTCGACGTCGACAACAACGTCTGGGTGGTGGGCGACGATTACGAGTGCGTGGTCATCGACGCACCGCACGACGTCGACCGGATCCTGGCGGTCGTGGGGGAGCGGAGGGTCAAGGCGATCCTGTGCACCCACGCCCACGACGACCACGTCCGGGTCGCACCGCGGCTGCGCCAGGAGACCCAGGCGCCGATCTTCCTTCACCCCGAGGACCGGCCCGTCTGGGAGCTCACGCATCCGACCGAGCTGTGGGACGTCGACCTCGCCGACGGACAGGTGATCGAGGTCGCCGGCACCCGGCTCCGCGCGATCCACACGCCGGGTCACGCGCCCGGCGCGGTCTGCTTCCACGCCGAGGAGCTCGGCTGCCTCTTCACCGGTGACACGCTCTTCAACGGCGGCCCCGGCGCTACCGGCCGCTCCTTCAGCGACCACGGCACGATCGTGGCCTCCATCAAGGAGAAACTGCTCGCGTTGCCCGACGACACCGTGGTGCACACCGGCCACGGCGAGGACACCACGATCGGCGCCGAAAGGGCCAACGTCGGCTGACAGCGCCTCGGCTCGTGGGCGGCGCTGTGACGTCGGTCGCAGCGCCGCCGAACCGAGGACGGGAGCGGCTCCCCGAAGTACCTTTGTAGGTGCGGAGGAACGGAGGAGCCATGGCCAGCATCATCCTGTGGGGGCCGGTCGTCGTCCTGGCTGCGGTTGCCGGCGTGTGCGGCTACGTCGCGGACCGGCTGCGTGCGGGGAAGCAGGAGGTCCTGCTTCGAAACGGACTGACCCGGGCCAGGAGCGAGGCAACGCTTCGCTACTACAACGAGGTCGGCGACTCCTCCAACGCGTGACCATGCCGGCCGGCGCGGAACCACACACAGGCTGGCCGGCAGTCCCGGTGGCTTCGTCCGCGGAGCGTGCTGGCCCTAGAGTTCCCGGGTGAACGCCGACGACCTCGTGCCCGGATGCTTCTCCTGCGACCACCAGGCAGCGGCCTCCCTGCCACCGCGCGACGACATCGTCCACACCGACCACTGGCGCGTCGCCCACGCCTTCAACAGCACCCTCGCTGGCTGGCTGGTCCTGGTGCCGACCCGGCACATCACCTCGTTCACGGAGCTGACGGCCGAGGCGGCCGACGAGCTCGGCGGGCTCGTCCGCCGCCTCGGGGTCGCGCTGGAGACCGTCACCGGCTGCGTGAAGACCTACCTCATGCAGTTCTCCGAGGCCGAGGGGTTCTCACACCTGCACCTCCACCTGGTGCCGCGGCTGCCGGACCAGCCCGTGGAAGCGCGCGGACCGAGGGTGTTCGCGTACCTGAGCGACGACGAGGCCGCGTGGCTCCCCGCGGAGCACCGCGACGCCGTCTCGCTCTCCCTTCGCACGGCGCTCGATCGGGCCTAGCCCGTCACTGCTCCAGCAGTTCGCCGAACGACGTGCTCGCCCAGCCGGTTCCTGACGCGGCGGGCGCAGGCGGCAGGTTGCGACCGCCGTAGACGACCGCACCGGACTCGTCGGCGTAGCTCAGCCAGGTCTCGCCCGGTCCCTGTCCCTGGCCGGGCTTGCTCCAGTCGCAGACCCCGTCGGGGAACACCGACTGGAGCGTGGCCCACTGCTCGTCGCTGAACGGCACCGGAATGACGTCGTAGTCGGCTCGGTCGAGCGGACGCAGCTGACAGGCGACCCGGTCGTTGGCGGTGTCGTCGCCGGCGACCTCGCGGGGGGTGCTCAGCCGGGTCTGGAGGGTCGGCTGCTGGCAGACGACCTCGCCGCCGGGCAGGGTCAGCATGTCGACGCCGGGGACGTTCTCACACCTGTCGGTGATGTCGGCGGGCTTGTCCTCCACGATCTTGGAGCTGAGCGGGACGTCGCGCCCGTCGGCCTCGACCGCGGCGAGCCACCGGTCCATCGCGAGGAAGGCCTCGGTGGCCCAGCGGACGTCCCCGATGAGCGGGGCCTCGCCGAACCACATCACGCGGTTGTCGGTGTGTCCCTGGTCCCTCTGGAGGCGCTCCTCGGTCCAGAACGCGTGGGCGTAGTCGTGCGCGATGCCGGGGTCAGGCCCGCCGTGATTGATCATCGCGACCTCGTCGAGGTGGTTGGTCTCGTTGACCAGGCCGGTGCGGTAGACGTTGGCGATCGCACCCGGGTCGCCCTCGATGCGGGTCTCGACCGGGTCGGCGTTGATGTCGAGCCCGCCCACCTTGACGTTGAGGTCGACGAACTGCGCCGGTGTGATCAGCCCCTTCTCCAGCGCACCGAGGCCGTACTGCACGCCGGTGTTGGCGAACGGGATCCCGGCGAACCCGTGGCCCGCTGCCTGCTCCTGGGTGCTCCACACGCTCTCCGGTCGGGGGCCGAGCGCGTTGACCATCATGTCGAGGATCGAGCACCGCACACCGGCAGGGTTGGTCTCGGAGTCGAACCGGGTGCTCGCGTCGCCGGGGACCGGGTCCTTCGTGCCGGAGCAGTCGTTCTCGGGGTTGATCGCGTCCTTGAAGAGCCCCTCGTCGGCGGTGACCGCGTTGACGTGGGTCAGGTGTCCCTCCACCTCGGCCATCTGCGTCGGCGACCACACGACGCCATCTGCCCAGCGCGAGGGGTCCTCGAAGTAGAGCCGCAGCAGGTGGTAGTCGGCGAACTGAGCCCCCGCGGTGAGCACGTCGGGGTACGAGCAGGTGGTGACCAGGCCCTGGTAGACCCCGGGATAGGCGTTGGCGATCGTGTGCTGGGCGATCGAGCCTCCGGAGCAGCCGGTGCCGATGGTGTAGCGGACCGGGCCGTACTGCTCGACGAGCCGCTCCTTGGCCATCACCATCGACTCGGCCTGCCGGGGCAGGCTGCAGTTGTGGCCCGTGTTGTTGAGAGCGGTCGACATGACGGCGAAGCCCTTGCCCAGGGCGGTCACGTAGCTGTTCTCGATCCCGGGGAACGCCGGGATGGTGCCGGAGTAGTCGTCGAGACGAGGGCTGCCCGGTGCATACGACGCGCCGCAGCCGCCGCCGTGGGTTGCGAGCACCTTGTGGTTCCACTGCTCCTGCGGTGCCCACGGCTCCCACGCCTCACCGGGCTGGAACAGCGTGAGGATGGAGTAGCGGTCACGTGCCTGGTAGCCGTCCTCGCGCCGCACGATGAACGGCACCGTCACCCCCTCGTCGGTCGTCGTCGTCGCGACGTCCGACGGCGGGTTCTCCGGGTCGTAGGGCTGCAGGCCCGGCTGCATCGGGTCGGTCGACTTGTAGAGCAGCGAGTAGGAGGCCGGCTCGTTGCACTGGTCGTCGAGGGCCGTGGCCTGGCACTGGTACGGCTCGTGCTGCGGACCCGAGAACACCGGCCCCCCGTTGGGGTGGTTGACGATCACGCGGCGACCGTCGTACCCGGGGGCCTGGACGCGCACGACGTTCTCGCCGACCGCGAGCCCCTCGAGCAGCCCCTGGAACGCGCCGTTGGGGCGCACCGCGAACTGCTCGGTCACGTCCCGGTCGCCGAGGAGGACCCGGACCCTGCGGGCGTCGACCTGCTCGGGGAGGGGCACCGAGACCAGCACGTCCCCGCCGGAGACGAGGTCGGCGCGGTTGGACAGCACCTCGACGACGAGCCGGCGCT
>DATICF010000058.1:0-55837 GCA_035456965.1 Nocardioidaceae bacterium | reverse complement strand
CGGCCTCGACCCGGACGTCCTCCTTGCGGGAGTCGCCGAGCGGGAACAGCGAGTGCGCGAGCTGGTCCTGGGTCAGCACGCCGAGGACGTAGGACTGGTCCTTGCCCATGTCGACCGCGCGGTGCATCTCGATCAGGCCGTCGTCCCCGGTGACGAGCCGGGCGTAGTGGCCGGTGGCGACCGCGTCGAAGCCGAGCGCCACGGCCCGCTCGAGGACTGCGGCGAACTTGATCTTCTCGTTGCACCGCAGGCACGGGTTGGGGGTGCGCCCCTCGGCGTACTCCGCCATGAAGTCCTCGACCACGTCCTCGTGGAAGCGGTCGCTCATGTCCCAGACGTAGAAGGGGATCCCGATCACGTCGGCTGCTCGGCGCGCGTCGTTGGCATCCTCGATGGTGCAGCACCCGCGAGCGCCGGTGCGGTACGACTTCGGGTTGCGCGAGAGCGCGAGGTGGACGCCGGTGACGTCGTGACCGGCTTCGGCAGCCCGCGCGGCAGCCACGGCGGAGTCGACGCCGCCGGACATGGCAGCAAGCACACGCATGCTCAGCCCGCCTTCACCGAGGTCGCGGCGAGACCGAAGCCGGTGGCGATCCCGGCCGCCCGAGCACGTTCGACGACCGGTCCTATCGCCTCCGCGAGCGCGGCCACGTCGGCCTGGGTCGTCGTGTGCCCGAGCGAGAACCTCAGAGCGCTCCTGGCGGCGACGTCGTCGGCGCCCATGGCGAGCAGCACGTGCGAGGGCTGCGGGACCCCGGCGGAGCAGGCCGAGCCGGTCGAGCACTCGATGCCTCGGGCGTCCAGGAGCATGAGCAGCGAGTCCCCCTCACAGCCCGGGAAACGAATGTGTGCGTTGCCCGGCAGTCGGTGGCTCAGCGAGCAGTTCCGGTCGCCGTTGAGCACCGCGTCAGGCACCTGCTCCGAGACCCGGCGCAAGAGCTCGTCGCGCAGGGCGGCCACACGTGATGCGTGCTGGGGCTGGCGCTCGACGGAGAGCTCGACAGCCCTGGCGAAGCCGCGGATGGCCGGGGCGTCGATCGTGCCGGAGCGGACGTCGCGCTCCTGACCGCCGCCGTGCAGCAGCGGCGTCAGGTTGATCTCCCGGCGTACGACGAGCGCGCCGACACCGAAGGGACCACCGAGCTTGTGGGCGGTGAGCGTCAGGGCGTCCACCCCGCTCGCTGAGAAGTCGACCTCGACCTGGCCTACCGCCTGCACCGCGTCGGTGTGGACCGGGATGCCGTGCTCGTGGGCGACCTCGACCACCTCGGCCACGGGCTGGATGGTGCCGACCTCGTTGTTGGCCCACATCACCGTGACCAGGGCTACCGACTCGGGGTCGCGCTCGATCGCCTCGCGCAGCGTGCTGATCTCCAGGCGGCCGCACCGGTTGACCGGGAGGAGCTCGACGGCGGCCCCCTGCCCCTCGAGCCACTCCAGGCTGTCGAGGACGGCGTGGTGCTCGACGGCGGTCGAGAGGATGCGGGTACGACGGGGGTCCTCGTCGCGACGGGCCCAGTAGATGCCCTTGACCGCCAGGTTGTCGGACTCCGTGCCGCCAGAGGTGAACACGATCTCGCCCGGCCTGGCGTTGATGGCGCGGCCGATCGTCTCGCGCGACTCCTCCACCACCCGCCGGGCGGCGCGGCCCGACGCGTGCAGGGACGACGGGTTGCCCGGGCGGGTGAGCTGCTCGGTCATGGCAGCCACAGCCTCGGGATACATCGGCGTCGTGGCCGCGTGGTCGAGGTAAACCGTGCGAGTCTTCGCGCCGTTGTTCGCTCTGGGGTGGGTCATCGCGCCTACCAGGGTACGGCGTAGGGCGTACGGGACTAAATGTCCTGTCTGCCGTCTTCGTCCTCACTACCGGAGGGCCGGGTCCTGACCGGGCCGGGGGCCACGCCCTGACCGGGCCATCGGACGGGCTCGCCGACGAGGAGGACCTCGCGCCACCGATGGTCCGGGTAGAGCCGGGCGAGGGAGTCCATGAGCCACGTCTGCCTCTTCTCGCTTAGCAGGGGCCAGGCAACCTCGAGGTCGCGGCGGTCCTTGCGCCGGTCCAGGGACGCCTTGAACAGCAGCACGATCTCGGGGTCGAGGTAGCGAACCCCGTCCCCGGCGACCCACGTGACCTCGTCGAGGTCCGCGACGTGCGTGGGATCGCGTTTGGACAGCCACCGGCCGTCGACGTCCGGGGTGATCAGGCCGTCGACCAGCCAGGGCGCCTGGGAGTGCTCGCGGATCCAGATCTGGCTGCGCAGGTCCAGCGGCTCCGGGTGGTCGTCGGTGAGCGGACGAAACGTCGCGGCGTGCACGCTCCACAGGTGGTAGCGGCCCTCGAAGTGCCGCCGCAGCTCGGGAACGTCGCGGCCGAAGAAGCACATGTCGGCGTCCTCGTGGGGCCGCGGAACACCCGTGAACGCCTCGATCGCATGGCCGCCCGCGAGCCACCAGGGAGCCTGGACGCCCTCCATCAGCGCCGCCACTTCGGCAGGCGACAGCGACCGCCACGGGCCGTAGAGCCGCTCCAGTGCCAGCTCCTCGTCGGGGTCCCAGAGCTGCTCGTCCACCGTCATGGCCGCCCATTGTGCCGGTCGGACGGGTCAGCCGTCGGGCAACCCGGCCGCGCGGGCCGAGCCGGATGTCTCGGCGAGGCATCTCCGGCTCGCGCGGATGACGACTCGGGGGTCGACCCGGGGCCCGCCGCGAGTTCGGGGCTCTCGGCCGGCCGACCTCAGCGCCAGGGCATCCGGATCCATCCCGCGAAAACGGTTGCGCCACTTGGCGACCTCCTCCACACTCGTCACATCATGGAGAACTGACATCGGCCTTCACTCGCGCCCGCGGCCGCTCTGCGACTCGGAGCCCTGCCCGGCGAGTGACACCCTCTCACCAGATCGGTTCGCTGATGTCTACCCAGCTGCACTCCTCCGTCGCCGCGCTCGTCGGCCGCGATATTGTCCGCGCCTACGGTGACCGCCTCGTCCTCGACGGCGTCGACCTCGTCGCCAACCCCGGGCAGCCCCTGGGCCTTGTCGGCGAGAACGGAGCCGGCAAGTCGACCCTGCTACGCGTGCTGTCTGGCACCGAGCAACCCGACAGCGGCACGCTGGCGGTTCCGGCCGACCTCGGCTACCTCGGGCAGGAGCCGGAGTTCGCCGAGGGCGCCACCATCGGCGATGTGCTCGACGATGCGCTCGCCCCGCTGCACCAGGCCGTTGCGCGCCTGGAGGAGCTCGCGACGCAGCTCGAGGAGGGCTGGGCACAGGACGAGTACGCCGCGGTGCTCGACTGGGCCGGGCTCCACGACGCGTGGGACGCGGACCGTCGAGCCGAGACTGCCGCGGCGCGTCTCGGCCTCGGCGACGTGCGGCGCGACCGGCTGGTTGCGTCGATGTCGGGCGGCCAGCGGATGAGGCTCGCTCTGGCGGCTCTCATCACGCGGCGCCCCGAGTGCGTTCTGCTCGACGAGCCGACCAACCACCTCGACGACGAGGCGCTGGCCTTCTTGGAGGAGTTCCTCGTCGGCCTGCCCGGCGTCGTCGTGGTGGCCAGCCACGACCGCACCTTCCTCGAAAACGTCTGCGCCACCGTCGTCGACCTCGACCCGATGCACCTCGGGGTGGACGGCGACGGCGGGAACCGCTTCTCCGGCGGCTACTCCGACTACCTCCTCGCCAAACAGGCCTCACGCGGACGCTGGGAGGAGGCGTTCCTCGCCCAGCAGGAGGAGCTGAACGACTTGCGCCGCGCGGCAGCCACGACCGCCCGGGTGGTGGGCCACAACCGGCCGCCTCGCGACAACGACAAGAACGTCTACTGGGGCCAGGGCCAGAAGGTGGCTCGCACGGTCAGCAGGCGCGTCCGCGACGCCGAGAAGAGGATCGAGGTCCTCGAGCGGGAGCGGGTCCCCAAGCCACCGAAGCCGCTGACCTTCCGTGGAGAACTCACCGGCCGACGCGGTGGCGCCAGCGTCTTCGGGCGTGACCTCGTCGTCCCCGGGCGCGTGCGGGTCCCCCGCCTCGACGTCGCTGCCGGCGAGCACCTCCTGGTGACCGGGGCCAACGGTTCGGGCAAGTCGACCCTGCTGAAGGTCCTGGCAGGCGCGCTCGAGGCCGACGGCTACCTGCAGGTCTCAGCACGGCGCGTCGGCTTCCTCCCGCAGGAGGTCACGTTCACGCGGCCGGACCGGTCGGTGCTCGAGGTGTACGACGCCGCGACCGACGCCCCCACCCCGATGTCCGACCTCGGCCTGGTACACCCCCGCGACCTGACGCGGCCGGTGGGGCAGCTCAGCATCGGCCAGCAGCGCAGGGTCGCCCTCGCGATCCTCGTGGCGCGCGAGCCCGACCTGCTTCTCCTCGACGAGCCGACCAACCACATCTCGCTCGCCCTCGCCGAGGAGCTCGAGGATGCTCTGCAGCGGTCGACCGGGTCGGTCGTCATCGCAAGCCACGACAGGTGGCTGCGGCGGCGGTGGCAGGGGTCGGTGCTCGCGCTCTGAGGCGGTGGGGTCGGACTCCCAGCCCAGCGCGGTTACGAAAAGCGTCACTCCCCTCAGGGAATTCCCTGAGGGGAGTGACGCTTTCCCCAGGGCCTTGGGAAAGCACCCAGGCCCAACTCGCTCAGCCCTTGCGCTTGTTGACCTCTTCGGTCGCGGCGGGGAGGACGGCGTGGAGGTCACCGACCACGCCGAAGTCGACGAGCTCGAAGAGCGGGGCCTCCTCGTCCTTGTTGATCGCCACGATGGTCTTCGACGTCTGCATGCCGGCCCGGTGCTGGATGGCGCCGGAGATACCTGCGGCGACGTACAGCTGCGGGGAGACGGTCTTGCCGGTCTGACCCACCTGGAACGAGTGGGGGTACCAGCCCGAGTCGACCGCGGCGCGCGAGGCACCCACGGCAGCGCCCAGAGCGTCGGCGAAGTGCTCGACGGGCTCGAAGTTGCCGCCGGTGCCACGACCACCGGAGACCACGATCGCGGCCTCGGTGAGCTCGGGACGGCCGGTGGCCTTGCGCGGCTCGGACGCGACGATCTTCGCTGCCTTCGCGGCGTCGGAGACGGTCACCGCGACCTGCTCCACGGCGCCGGCCCCCTCGGCCTGCTCCGGGGTCGCCGCGTTGGGCTTCACGGTGATGACCGGCGTGCCCTTGGTGACCTTGGCCTGCACCGTGTAGGAGCCCGCGAACACGCTCTGCGTGGTGACCGGGCCCTCCTGCACGTCGACGGCGTCGGTGATCAGACCTGAGTCGGTCTTGACCGCGAGGCGGCCCGCGATCTCCTTGCCTTCGGCGTTGGAGGAGATGAGTACGGCACCGGGGCTGGTCTTCTCGACCAGCTGGTGGAGCACCTCTGCCTTGGGGGCCACGAGGTAGCCCTTGACCTCCGCGTCGTCGACGACGTAGACCTTCTCGGCGCCGAAGCCCTTGAGCGCGGCGACTGCGTCGTCCGACGGCGAGCCGATGAACACCGCGGACGGCTCACCGAGCCGGCGGGCGATCGTCAGAAGCTCGTTGGTGGTCTTGCGCACCGCACCGTCGACATGGTCGACCAGAACTAGAATTTCGGTCACTGTTCTCGCTCTCCTCAGAATCCGCTCGACCGACTCAGATGAACTTCTTCGACGCGAGGAACTCGGCCAGCGCCTTGGCGCCCGAGCCGTCCTCGTCGGCGACGATCTCGCCCTGCGTGCGCGGCGGACGCGCGGCGGTGTCCTCCACCTGCGACCACGCAGCCGAGAGGCCGACCTGCGATGCGTCGACGCCGAGGTCGGACAGCGACCACGTCTCCACCGGCTTCTTCTTGGCGGCCATGATGCCCTTGAAGGACGGGTAGCGGGCCTCGCCGGACTGGTCGGTCACCGACAGCACGAGCGGAGCGGTTCCTCCGATGATCTCGGTGGCGGTGTCGCCGTCGCGCTTGATGCGGACCTCCTTGCCCTGCATCTCGATCACCGAGCCGAGGGTGACCTGCGGCAGCCCGAGGCGCTCGGCCAGCATCGCCGGGACGACGCCCATGGCGCCGTCGGTGGAGGCCATGCCGCACACGACGAGGTCGTGGTCGACCTTCTTGATGGCCTCGGCCAGCACGAGCGAGGTGGCGAGGGCGTCGGAGCCGGCGATGGAGTCGTCGACCACGTGGACGCCCTTGTCAGCACCCATCTGCAGGCCCTTGCGGATCGCGTCGACCGCCTGCTCCGGCCCCACGGTCAGCACCGTGACCTCGGTGCCTTCGTTCTTCTCCTTGAGCTGCAACGCCTGCTCGACGGCGTACTCGTCGAGCTCCGACAGCAGACCGTCGACACCGACCCGGTCGACAGTGTTGTCATCCTCGAAGTGCCGGTCGGCAGTCGCATCCGGGACGTACTTCACACACACGACAATGTTCATGGCAGTTCGGCCCTGTGGGCCCCTCCTGTGCACTCGGTCTGACGGTCGCCCGCCCACGTGTTCGATCGAGGTTACTAGCGCGTAGCAAACAGAGGAACACGCGTGCGGGTGGGTTCGGTCACACGCTCCCGGAGTTCGCGGAGCGTCCTGGTTCGGGACGCGGCGGTCGGCTCACGGACGGATGATCCGGTCCAGGATCTTGCCGATCACCAGGTAGACCACGGCTGCGATCCCCCAGTTCGTCAGGGCGCTCTTGACCCGGCCGTCCTGGTCGTCGGGGAAGGTGAAGATGCCGTCCTCGATGCTGAACGGGCCGTCGAGAGTCTCTGCTCCGGAGATGATGAACGCGACCACGGAGTTGTCCTCGTTGGCCTTGAGCGCGATGAGAAGCGCGCCGACCGCGAGGAACAGGGCGCACACCACTGCCGCCAGCCACACGACCGTCGCGATCTTGCTGCGCACGGCGTTCGCGCCGCTCTTCAGCTTCGACGGACCTTCCCCCGCAGCGCGCCGGGCGCGCCTGCCCTGAGCAGTCTCCGACTCCGTCTCGTCGGCGCTCTCGCTCACGTCAGCCACTCGTTCTCCTTGTCCGGGGTACCCGCACGATAGCCGACCCTGCACGGCCCCGAGAACATGATCCGACCGGTGGCCCAGACGTCGTGCCGCCGGGTCCGGAACCGCCTCTCGGGCGCTGCGTCAGCGGCCGACGAACTCCGCCTTGCCGGGCCCGTGCTCCACGAAGGAGCTCATCCCGATGGTCCGGTCCTCGGTCGCGAACAGGGCGGCGAACTGCTGGCGCTCGATCTCGAGCCCGGTCTCGAGGTCGACCTCCAGCCCTCGGTCGACGGCCTCCTTCGCGGCGCGAAGGGCGTACGACGCAGCGCCGGTGAACTGCTTGGCCCAGGCCACCGCCTCGGCATAGACCTCCCCAGCGCCGACGACCTTGTCGACCAGGCCGATCGAGAGCGCCTCGTCGGCCTTGACGAAGCGGCCGGTGAAGATGAGGTCCTTGGCCTTCGCGGGGCCGACCAGCCTCGTCAGGCGTTGCGTGCCGCCGGCGCCCGGGATGATGCCGAGCAGGATCTCCGGCTGACCGAGGACGGCGTTGTCCGCCGCGATGCGGATGTCGGCGCACATCGCGAGCTCGCAGCCGCCGCCGAGGGCGTAGCCGTTGACGGCGGCGACGACCGGCTTGGGGATGCGGGCGACGGCGCTGAAGGACGACTGCAGGGCGCCGGAGCGGCGGACCATGTCGGTGTAGGACATGTCGGCCATCTCCTTGACGTCGGCGCCGGCCGCGAAGACCTTCTCGCCGCCGTACACCACGACCGCCTTGATGTCGTCGCGGTCGGTGCACTCGGCTGCGGCCGCGCGGATCTCCTCCTGCACCTGCGCGTTGAGCGCGTTCATCTTGGGTCGGTCGACCCGGATGGTCGCGACGCCGTCCTCGACCTCGACCCGCACGAACTCGCCCACGTTGCACTCCTCTGTCTAGCCGGGAAACCTGGGTCGGAGCCTAGACCCGCGGGGACCGCCGGTCACAGGTGGGTGACGACGTGCGGGTCGAGCGGTTTGTCGGCCTGAGCCCTCGGACAGAATGGACGCGTGAACCCCGGAGTGTGGAGTGAAGACCAGGACCAGGTCACGGTGTGGCCGGGTCAGCACCAGCCGTTGGGGGCGACCTGGAGCGAGGAGGCGACGAACTTCGCCGTCTACGCCCCCGAGGCCACCAGCGTCGAGGTGTGCCTGTTCGACGACGACGAGTACGGCGCGGTCGAGCGGCGCATCGAGCTGACCGAGCAGACCCTCGGCATCTGGCACGGTGCGGTTCCCGACGTCCCGCGAGGCCAGCTCTACGGCTTCCGTGCCGACGGCCCCTGGGACCCCGAGAACGGCCAGCGGTTCAACCGCAACAAGCTCCTCCTCGACCCCTACGCACGAGCGGTGAGCGGCTCCGTCGTACCCGGTCCGGAGATCTTCGGCTACGTCCTGCCCGACGAGACCGACAGCAAGGCGGCGCGGGCTCGCAAGGAGCGCACCCTCAACGCCGACGACTCCGCGCCCTCGATGCCCAAGAGCGTGGTGGTGCACGACGAGTTCGACTGGGGCGACGACGACAGGGTCAGGCCTCGGGTGAAGCTCACCGACACCGTCATCTACGAGCTCCACGTCAAGGGGTTCACCCAGCTGCACGACCGGGTCCCCGAACCCCTGCGGGGCAGCTACGCCGGTCTCACCACCCCTGCAGCCATCGACTACCTCAAGGACCTCGGCATCACCACGGTCGAGCTGCTGCCGGTGCACCAGTTCGTCTCCGAGCCGTTCCTCGCGGACAAGGGGCTGACCAACTACTGGGGCTACAACTCGATCGGCTTCTTCGCGCCCCACAACGCCTACAGCGCCAGCGGCGACAGCGGTGAGCAGGTGACCGAGTTCAAGAACATGGTCAAGGCGATGCACGCGGCCGGCCTCGAGGTGATCCTCGACGTGGTCTACAACCACACTGCAGAGGGCAGTCCCCTCGGGCCAACGCTCAGCTTCCGCGGCCTCGACGACAAGGGCTACTACAAGCACGTCGACCTCGACTCCGACCCGTCGACGTACTGGGACGTCACCGGATGCGGCAACACGGTGGACACCTCGCAGCCCCACGCGCTGCGGATGATCCTCGACTCGCTGCGCTACTGGGTCACCGAGATGCACGTGGACGGCTTCCGCTTCGACCTGACCTCGGCACTCACGCGCAACCGACTGACGGTGGACATGAAGAGCCACTTCCTGACCGCCATCGGTCAGGACCCCGTGCTGCGCCACGTGAAGCTGATCGCCGAGCCGTGGGACGCAAGCATGGACGGCTACCAGGTGGGTGCGTTCCCGCCGCCTTGGTGCGAGTGGAACGACAAGTTCCGCGACACGGTCCGCGACTTCTGGAGGCTGCAGTCGGGCGGCATCGCGGAGGTGGCGTCACGCCTGGCCGGCTCCAGCGACCTGTACGCCGACGACGGCCGCTCACCCTACGCCTCGGTCAACTTCATCACCGCCCACGACGGCTTCACGCTGCGCGACCTGGTCTCCTACAACCACAAGCACAACGAGGCCAACGGCGAGGGCAACCGCGACGGCACCGACAACAACCGCTCGTGGAACTGCGGCGTCGAGGGCGAGACCGACGACCCGGACGTGATCGCTCTGCGACGTCGACAGGCAGCCAACCTGATCACCACGCTGTGCCTGAGCAACGGGGTGCCGATGATCACCGCCGGCGACGAGCGCGGGCGCACCCAGCGCGGCAACAACAACGCCTACACCCAGGACAACGAGATCTCCTGGATGGACTGGCGGCCTGACGACGCGTGGCTCGACATCTACGAGATCACCAAGACGGCGCTGCGGCTGCGACGCGAGCACCCGACGCTGCGGCAGAGGCACCACCTCGAGGGCCGCCCGACCATCCTCGGCGGCCCGAAGGACCTGGCCTGGATCCACCCCAGCGGCCGCGAGATGACCGAGGCCGACTGGCACGACGGCGGGCTGCACCAGTTCGGGATGTTCCTCTCCGGGGACCCGCTGCGTGCTCCCGGGCCGCGAGGAGAGCAGCTGAACGACTCGTCGTTCCTGATCTGGTTCAACGCCCATCCCGAGCCCGGGACGGTGGCGCTGCCCGACCAGGCCTGGGTCAAGGCCGGTGAGGTCGTGATCAGCACCGACGAGGGCCATCTCGTGGGCGAACGGGTCGAGGCCGGCGACGTGATGGAGATCGCGCCGCGCTCGATGTTGGTCCTGCGCCAGCTCTGAAGCCGATCCGGGCCCGCGGCGCGCCGTCCCGCGTGCGGCCACCGCCCCGGCGAGGCGTCGCGGACCCGCCTGAGGCACGACGCCCCGGCCGCTGGTGCGACCGGGGCGTCGAGGATGCAGGCGACGGGTCAGGGACCGACGACGAATCCGAGCTCGGCCGGTGAGGCGAGCAGGTCGTGCTTCGGCAGGATCCGGGTGGTGTACCCGAACGGCCCGCTCTGCTTGAGCTTGACCGACCCCTCGTAGCGGTACCGGCCGGCCTCGTAGGTCTCCCCCACGTGCAGCGACTCGACGAAGGTGTCGACGAGCTCGTCGTCGTGGCGGATCCGGCCGTGGACGACCTGGACGTCGACGTCACCGGGGCTCAGCTCGCCCAGCGACACGTAGACGTTCAGGTTGAGGGTCTGCCCGATCTCGGGGGTGTCGCCCACGCCGCTCGAGTCGACGTGGTCGATGGCGACGTCGCCCCAGCCGCCTGCGACCCGCCTCTTCCACTCCGCGAGCCCGCGCGCTCCGGCGTAGTCGTGGTTCAGCGCCCGCGACGTCTGCGCGGAGGGCGCGTAGAGCTCGTCGACGTAGTCACGGACCATGCGGGTGGCGAGCACCTTGGGCCCGAGCGACTTGAGGGTGTGGCGCACCATCTCGATCCAGCGGATCGGCACGCCGTCCTCGTCGTGGTCGTAGAACCGCGGCGCGACCTCGTTCTCGATGAGGTCGTAGAGCGCGTGCGCCTCGATGTCGTCGCGACGGTCGGGGTCCTCGACTCCGTCGGCGGACGGGATGGCCCAGCCGTTGTTCCCGTCGTACCACTCGTCCCACCAACCGTCGAGGATCGAGAGGTTCAGACCGCCGTTCAGCGCAGCCTTCATGCCGGAGGTGCCGCACGCCTCGTAGGGACGCAGCGGGTTGTTCAGCCACACGTCGCAGCCGGGGTACAGCGGCTGCGCCATCGCGATGTCGTAGTTCGGCAGGAACACGATGCGGTGGCGCACCTCGGGGTCGTCCGCGAAGCGCACGATCTCCTGGATCAGCCGCTTGCCACCCTCGTCGGCGGGGTGCGCCTTGCCGGCGATCACCAGCTGCACCGGCCGCTCGGGGTGCAGCAGAAGACGCTTGAGCCGCTCGGGGTCGCGCAGCATCAGTGTCAGCCTCTTGTACGACGGGACGCGGCGCGCGAACCCGATCGTCAGTACATCGGGATCGAGCGCGGACTCGATCCACTTCAGCTGCGCCGGTGCCGCGCCGCGATGCACGTAGGACGCCTCGACGCGGGCCCGGGCGTCTTCGACGAGCCGCTGGCGGAGCACGCGCTTGGTGTCCCAGATCCGCTGGGCGGAGATCTTGTCGGCAGCCTCGAACGCCTCCTCGGGCGCGCCCGTGACCGTGTCGACGCCTGCCTCGGCGGCGAGTCCGAATACTTCACGGGCCACCCACGTCGGGGCGTGCACGCCGTTGGTGATCGAGGCGATGGGTCGCTCGTCGGCGTCGAAGTCGGGCCACAGGCCACCGAACATGCCGCGGCTGACCTTGCCGTGCAGCAGGGAGACGCCGTTCGCACGCTGGGCGAGGCGGAAACCCATCACGGCCATGTTGAACACCGACGGGTCGCCGCCCTCGTAGTCCTCGCTGCCGAGGGCGAGGATGTTCTCGGTCGGCAGGCCGGGCGAGGCGTTCTCGCCGCCGAAGTACTGCTCGACGAGGTCGCGGGGGAAACGGTCGATGCCGGCGGGCACCGGGGTGTGCGTGGTGAACACCGTGCCGGCCCTCGAGACCTCGAGGGCGGTGGAGAAGTCGAGTGATTCGGGCCCCTCGGTCAGCTCGCGGATGCGCTCGAGGCCGAGGAAGCCGGCGTGGCCCTCGTTGGTGTGGAAGACCTCGGGCGCCTCGGCGCCGGTGATGCGCGAGAAGGCGCGCAGCGCGCGGACGCCGCCGACGCCGAGGAGCATCTCCTGGCGCAGGCGGTGCTCGGTGTTGCCGCCGTACAGCCGGTCGGTGACGTCGCGAAGGACCTCGTTGTTCTCCTCGACGTCGGAGTCGAGGAGGAGCAGCGGGACGCGGCCAACCTGAGCCACCCAGATCCGGGCGGTCAGCGTGTCGCCGGGCAGGCCGATGCTGATCTGTGCCGGAGTGCCGTCCTCCTCGCGGAGCACCGACAGGGGCAGGCCGTCCGGGTCGATGAGGGGGTAGGTGTCCTCCTGCCAACCCTCCGGGGAGAGCGCCTGCTGGAAGTAGCCGTGCCGGTAGAGCAGCCCGACCCCGACGATCGGGACGCCGAGGTCGCTGGCGGTCTTGAGGTGGTCTCCGGCGAGGATGCCGAGGCCGCCGGAGTACTGCGGGAGCACGGCGGCGATGCCGAACTCGGGTGAGAAGTACGCGATGGACCTCGGGGCGCTCTCGCCGAGGTTCTGGTACCACCGTGGCCCGGTGAGGTAGTGCTCGAGGTCGGCCCGCGCGGCGTCGAGGCGGGACACGAAGCCCTCGTCCTGGGCGAGCTGCTCGAGCCGCTCTACCGAGACGCTGCCGAGCAGGTGCACGGGGTCATGCCCGCACGAGTCCCAGGCATCGCGGTCGATCTCGGCGAAGAGGTCCTGCGTCTCGGGGTGCCACGACCACCGGAGGTTCTGGGCGAGGTCGCCCAGAGCAGCCAGCCGAGGGGGCAGAACGGGTCGGACTGTGAATCGACGGATAGCTCTCACGCCCCGGACCATACCGAGAATGGATCGTTCCAACTACCGCCGGGTGGTGCGTTCTGGACCAGGAGGGACGTAACCCGCCCCACGGGTGCGCCGTTGAGGAATGCATCCCCCGTCACGGGGACCACACCCACACCGCACCGCGAGAGGCACACCATGCCCTTCAGCCCAAGAGCTGCACGCACCTGCAGCGCCCTGGCAGCAGCAGGCGTCATCCTCAGCCTGACCCAGATCCCCGCAACCGGGACCGCCGCCCCAGCGCTCGACGAGAACGTCGACCGCGCCCTTGCCACATGGGGCGACTCCCCGATCGCGCTCCCCGACCTCGACCTGCGGGGCTCCGCGCTCCCGACCGAGGCGCAGCGCACCGCGGCCGCGAACCTCGGCGCAGACGTCCGCTGGAACACCTTCGGGACGCCAGCCTCGATCTTCGCGACCGACGGCGACCTCGGTCCCGCGACGAGCAGTGACGAGGTCACGGCGGCCCGCGCCTGGCTGCAGGACAACAGGTCAGCCCTCGGGCTGAGCAGCGATCAGGTCGAGGGTCTGGAGCTGGTCTCGAGCCAGGAGCTGGCCGACAGCCCGGCCCGGGCGGTGCTCTTCCGCCAGACCTTCGGCGACCTCTCCCCCGCCTTGGGCAGCATGGTCACCGTCGGCGTCGCGAACGGCCGGATCGTCTACGTCTCGTCATCTCTCACGCGCACCACAGCGACGCCTGAGGACGCGAAGCTCACCCCGGTCCAGGCCTGGCAGATCGCCGCAGCCAGCGTCGGCCGCGAGACTCCGCTCAACGCAGTCGACGAGGTCGCGAAGAACGGCTGGACCCGGCTCGAGGTGGCCGGCTTCGCCCAGGAACAGCAGGTCCGCCTGCGGGCGCTCGCGCTCGCCGACGGCACGGTGCGCCCGGTATTCGAGACCAACGTCATCGACTCCCGAGGCGGCAAGGCGCTCGCCTACACGCTGATGGTCGACGCCGTCACCGGCAAGGTGCTGCACCGCGAGAACAAGGTCGAGCACGCCTATGCGGCCGCCAGCGAGGGTGCGACCCAGATGCAGGGCGCCATCACGGCGACCGAGTGCGGACCCAAGCACGAGTTCGAGCTCACCGACGGCAACACCAAGCAGATCGCGGTCGCAGCGACAGCGGTGAATCCCGCCAACGACATCGTGATCAAGATCTTCGGGCCCGACGGGGAGGTGCTGACCAACGGCGACCTCGGCACCAGCCCGGAGACCGCGACCTACACCGCGGACAAGATCCCGGCCGGCACCTACAGCGCCCAGGTCTGCCCCTACGAGGACCCGCCGGTCTCCTTCGTCGAGCCGGGCGACTACGTCGGCACGATCGCCACCTCCGACCGCGAGACCCCCGCCGCGAGCGCGCCGTACCCGCCGAAGTGGACCTACTTCACCGCCAACCCGGCCCTGAGCTACTCGACGACCCACGTCCCGGGCAACCGGGTCACCGGTTGCTGGGAGGTTCGCTACCAGGGCAGCCGCATCCCGGGGTGCGACACGCCCCCTGGCGGCCTGCGCAACCTTGCGTCACGGGCACCATGGGACTTCGACTTCGTCACGGGCCTGCCCACGCTCACCACGACCGGCAACAACGCCATGACCCGCGAGGCATGGGCCTCCCCCCTCACCCCGGGCGGCGTCCAGGCACCGGTCTCGCCGACTCGTGACTACACCGCTGAGTTCACCGACGCGTGGCAGAACACCAAGTGCGACCCGGCCAACCTGGTCCCGGGCGGGAACGACATCGACGCCTCTGTGACGAACCTGTTCGTGGCGCACAATCGCATGCACGACCACGCCTACCACCTCGGGTTCACCGAGGAGAACTACAACATGCAGGTGCGCAACCTGGGCGGCAACCCCGACCCGACGCGCGAGAACGACCCGGAGGTCGGTGACGCCCAGGCCGGAGCCCTGGCCGGCGGTAGCCCCAGCTACCTCGGCCGCGACAACGCCAACCAGATCACGCTCCAGGACGGCATCCCTGGAATCACGAACCAGTACCTCTTCCAGCCGATCGCGGCGGCCTTCTACTCCCCGTGCGCCGACGGCGGCCTGGACATGAGCATCATCGGCCACGAGTACACCCACGCCACCACCAACCGCATGATCGGTGGCCCCGACGAAGGCATCACCTCCGAGCAGGGCGGCGCCATGGGCGAGTCCTGGGGCGACCTGGTCGCCTCCGAGTACCTCATCTCCCACGGCTACTCGACCGGCGCCAACCCGTGGGCCGTCGGCCCCTACGCCACCGGCAACAAGCGCGCCGGCATCCGCGACTACCCGATCAACCGCAACCCGCTCCAGTACGGCGACTACGGCTTCGACAGCACCGGACCGGAGGTGCACGCCGACGGTGAGATCTGGAACGGCGTGCAGTACGACGTCCGCAAGGCCCTCGTGCGCAAGTACAACCCTCGCTTCCCTGCGAGCAACGAGCAGCTCCAGCTGCGCTGCGCCACGGGCGGCCCGACGAGCTCACCGCTGCCGGCCGGCCGCTGCCCCGGCAACCGCCGCTGGCTCCAGCTGATGTTCGACTCCTTCCTGCTGCAGCAGGGTGCGACGAGCATGCTCGACGCTCGGGACGCGATGCTGGCCGCGGACCAGATGCGCTTCCGCGGCGCGAACCAGCGGGTGCTGTGGAGGGCTTTCGCCCGTCGCGGCATGGGCGTCGACGCACGCACGCCCAACGCCGACTCGCACCAGCCGCGGCCGGGCTACCGGGCGCCTGGTGTCCGACCGGCGACCGTCCGGTTCGTTGCCAAGACCGGCGACAAGCCGGCTCCCGGGCGGTTCTTCATCGGCCGATGGGAGGCCCGGGTCACTCCTGTCGCTGACACCCTCCGCGCCACCAAGCTGCGTGACACCGTGCGGCTCGTTCCCGGCACCTACGACCTGCTGTTCCAGGGCAAGGGCACCGGCCTTCACCGCAGCCGGTTGCGAGTCAAGGCCGGCCAGCGCACCGTCAAGCTGCTCAAGGTCAGGCGCAACCTCGCCTCGAAGCACGCGGGTGCCAAGGTCGTGGGCTCCAGCGCCGGATCGATCAACGCCGCGAGCCTCATCGACGACACCGAGAGCACCAACTGGGCCGGCGTCAACGAGGCCGACAGCGTCGACGCCAAGGGCAAGCACCCCTTCGTCACGGTCGACCTTGCGGGTAGGCGGCGGCTGGTGACCCGCGTGAACGTCAGCGCGATGCTCCGTCCCGCTGGTGAGGACGCCAGCGACCCGGACTCGGGCAGCCGGTTCACGGCGCTTCGCAAGTTCGCGATCGAGGTGTGCACCAGCGGCTGCGTCGGCAAGGACGCCAAGTGGCGGCGGATCTACACGAGCCGCGCCAACGCGTTCCCGGCCGTTCGTCCCCGCCCGGTGGCCCCGAACCTTCAGGTACGGTCGTTCGACGTACCGGACGTCCGCGCGACGCACGTGAGGCTCGTGGCCCTGGAGAACCAGTGCACCGGCTTCGCCGGGTACGCCGGTGAGCAGGACAACGACCCGCTCAACGACACCGACTGCAAGGCAGCCTCCGAGCGCGACCTCTCGGTCCGGGCCGCGGAGCTGCAGGTGTTCGGCCGACGCTGAGCCAGCTCGACGTAAGGAGCCCAGACGGAGCCCCCGGGGGCGTACTCCCCATGGCGATTCGTCCCTTCCCACGGCAAGTTCACCGTGGGATGGGACGAATCGCCTGCATCCCTTGGTAATTGTGAGCAGCAAGAGGCTCGGGGTGGGGTGCAACCAAGCCCCTTACCCACAGGTGGATCGATCCAACCGTCACTTGCAGAGGTGCTGACGATCGGACAGATTGGGGGCATGGTTGGACGAATTCCCATCATGGACGTCGCCCCTGTGGTCGACCTCGGCCGCTACCCCGCCAAGGCTTCGGTGGGTGAGCCCTTCGAGGTGACCGCCCTGGTCTTCCGAGAAGGCCACGACAAGCTCAGTGCCGACGTGGTGCTCACCGACCCCGACGGCGTACGACGGCCGTGGGTGCGGATGACCAAGGACCCCACCACACCCGACCTGTGGTCTGCAGACGTCGCAGCCGACCGCGAGGGCGCCTGGACGTTCGAGATCGAGGGATGGTCCGACCCGATCGCCACCTGGCGCCACGCCGCGGAGATCAAGATTCCGGCCGGGCTGGACGTCGAGCTGATGTTCGCCGAAGGGGTCATCCTGCTCCAACGCGTCCTGAAGGACCTGCCTGCGACCTCGGTCGGGCGGCGTGGCGATGACCACCGCACCATCGAGGACGCCATCAAGGCGATGCAGGACACCAGGCGGCCCGCCGACGTGCGCTACGCGGCAGCGGTCTCGCGTGCGGTCGACGACGTGCTCGAGCGACACCCGCTGCGCGACCTGGTCACGACCGAGGGACCCTTCGCGTTCTACGCCGACCGCCCCCGAGCGCTGTACGGCTCCTGGTACGAGTTCTTCCCCCGCAGCGAGGGCGCGTACGTCGACCGCAACACCGGCAAGGTCGTCTCCGGCACGTTCAAGACCGCGGCGAAGCGACTCGACGCCGTCGCCGCGATGGGCTTCGACGTGCTCTACCTCCCGCCGATCCACCCGATCGGCAAGGTCAACCGAAAGGGCCCCAACAACACGCTCGTGACCGAGGAGGGAGACCCCGGCTCACCGTGGGCGATCGGCTCCGACGAGGGTGGGCACGACGCGATCCACCCCGACCTCGGGACGTTGGAGGACTTCGACGACTTCGTGGCCCGAGCAGGCGAGCTCGGCATCGAGGTCGCGCTCGACCTGGCACTTCAGGCCGCGCCGGACCACCCGTGGGTCAAGGAGCACCCGGAGTGGTTCACCACCCTCGCCGACGGCACCATCGCCTACGCCGAGAACCCTCCGAAGAAGTACCAGGACATCTACCCGGTCAACTTCGACAACGACCCTGAGGGCATCTACCACGAGGTGCTGCGCATCGTGCGGCACTGGATGTCCCACGGCGTGCGGATCTTCCGCGTGGACAATCCGCACACGAAGCCGGTGGAGTTCTGGGACTGGCTGCTGAGCGAGGTCCGAAAGACCGACCCCGACGTCATCTTCTTGTCCGAGGCGTTCACGAAGCCGGCGATGATGCGCGCGCTCGCGACGGTCGGCTTCCACCAGTCCTACACCTACTTCACCTGGCGCAACACCAAGTGGGAGCTCGAGGAGTACCTCACCGAGCTCTCCCGCGAGACCAGCCACGTGATGCGACCGAACCTCTTCGTGAACACCCCCGACATCCTGCACGCCTACCTGCAGTACGGCGGCCCGGCCGCGTTCAGGATCCGGGCCACGATCGCGGCGACGGCCTCCCCGACCTGGGGCGTCTACGCCGGGTTCGAGCTGTTCGAGCACGTCGCGGTCAAGCCGGGCAGCGAGGAGTACCTCGACTCGGAGAAGTACCAGATCCGGATCCGCGACTGGGATGGTGCCGAGCACTCGGGCAAGACGCTGGCGCCGTACCTCACCCAGCTCAACGACATCCGCCGGCGCCATCCGGCGCTGCAGCTGCTGCGCAACCTGACGGTGCACCGCACCGACGACGACTCGATCCTGGTCTTCAGCAAGTTCGCGAAGGGTCCGGGCGACGGCCGGCACGGCGACGACCTCATGATCATCGTGGTCAACGTCGACCCCCACGCGACGAGGGAGACCACCGTTCACCTCGACATGGCCGCCCTCGGCATGGACTGGCACGATCGGTTCACCGTGCACGACGAGCTCACGGACGAGTCGTGGACCTGGGGTGAGCACAACTACGTCCGTCTCGACCCGCACCACCAGCCTGCCCACATCTTCACCGTTCGGAGGCCCAGCCTGTGACCCAGCCCGTGACCGACACTGGGACCCAGATCCAGTCCCACGAGATGCCGGAGACTGCGGAGGGCCTTCCCGCTCACGAACCGGACTGGTTCAAGAAGGCGGTCTTCTACGAGGTCCTCGTCCGCTCGTTCAAGGACTCCAACGGCGACGGCGTCGGCGACTTCAAGGGCCTGACCGAGAAGCTGGACTACCTCGAGTGGCTCGGCGTGGACTGCCTGTGGGTGCCGCCGTTCTTCACCTCGCCGCTTCGTGACGGCGGCTACGACGTCGCCGACTACACGAACATCCTCGAAGAGTGCGGCACCGTCGACGACTTCCACGAGTTCCTCGACGCAGCACACGAGCGCGGCATCCGCGTGATCATCGACTTCGTCATGAACCACACCTCGGACCAGCACCCGTGGTTCCAGGCCAGCCGCAACGACCCTGACGGGCCCTACGGCGACTTCTACGTCTGGTCCGACAGCGACGAGCTCTACGAAGAGGCCCGCATCATCTTCGTCGACACCGAGCCGTCGAACTGGACCTGGGACCCGGTCCGTCAGCAGTACTTCTGGCACCGCTTCTACTCCCACCAGCCGGACCTGAACTTCGACAACCCCAAGGTCCACGACGCGATGCTCGAGGCGTTGAAGTTCTGGCTGGACATGGGCATCGACGGCTTCCGCCTCGACGCGGTGCCCTACCTCTACGAGCGACCCGGCACCAACGGGGAGAACCTCAAGGAGACCCACGAGTTCCTCAAGAAGGTCCGCTCGTACGTCGACGAGCACTACCCCGACCGGATCCTCCTCGCCGAGGCCAACCAGTGGCCGGCGGATGTCGTCGACTACTACGGCGACTTCGACAAGGGCGGCGACGAGTGCCACATGTGCTTCCACTTCCCCGTGATGCCCCGCATCTTCATGGCGGTGCGTCGCGAGTCGCGCTTCCCGATCTCGGAGATCCTCGAGCAGACCCCGGAGATCCCCGACAACTGCCAGTGGGGCATCTTCCTGCGCAACCACGACGAGCTGACGCTCGAGATGGTCACCGACGACGACCGTGACTACATGTGGGAGGAGTACGCCAAGGACCCGCGGATGAAGGCCAACATCGGCATCCGCCGCCGCCTGGCGCCCCTGCTCGACAACGACGTCAACCAGATGGAGCTGTTCACCGCGCTCCTGCTCTCCCTCCCCGGCTCTCCCGTCCTCTACTACGGCGACGAGATCGGCATGGGCGACAACATCTGGCTCGGTGACCGTGACGGGGTCCGCACCCCGATGCAGTGGACGCCCGACCGCAACGCCGGCTTCTCCGTAGCCACCCCCGGCAAGCTTCACCTGCCGGTGATCCAGGACCCGGTCTTCGGCTACCAGCGCGTGAACGTCGAGACCGAGCTGGAGAACGCCTCGTCGCTGCTCCACTGGACCCGGCGGATGATCCACGCCCGCAAGAAGCACCACGCCTTCGGGCTCGGCGACTTCACCGACCTGGGCGGCTCGAACCCCAGCGTGTTGAGCTACGTGCGCGAGTACACCGCCCCCGACGGCAGCGTCGACTCGGTGCTGTGCGTCAACAACCTGTCGCGCTTCCCGCAGCCGGTCGAGCTCGACCTGCGCCGCTGGGAGGGCATCGAGCCGATCGAGCTGCTCGGCGGCGTCCGGTTCCCGAAGATCGGCGAGCTGCCGTACCTGCTCACGCTGGGCGCCTACGGCTTCTACTGGTTCCGGCTACCGCGCCCCAACCCCGCCGAGGAGGCCATCGCACCGTGACCTCAGACATCGACGAGAAGATCCTCCAGGAGATCGCGGCCTACATAGCCGAGGCCCGCTGGTTCGGCGGCAAGGGCCGCGGCATGCACGTGTCCGGCGTACGCCGGCTCGACTGGCTGCCCGCCGAGCACGGACCCGAGGTGCCGCACGCCCGTGTCGAGCTCGTCACTGTGCAGTACGACGACGGGGACACCGAGCTCTACCAGCTGCCGCTGGCCTACTACACCGAGCCGCAGGAGCGGATCCAGCACGCGCTCGTGGGCGCCTGGCAGGACGAGGAGCTCGGCGACGTGCACGCCTACGACGCGATGCACGACCGTTTCGCGACACAGCAGTGGCTGCTCGCGTTCGCCGGCCGGGTCGAGACCGAGGACATGCTCTTCCACCGCCTCGAAGGACACGAGCTCGACCTCGACGTCCACTCGTCGCTGTTCTCGGGCGAGCAGAGCAACTCCTCGGTCCGGTTCGGCGATGACAGCCTGATGAAGGTCTTCCGCAAGGTGACCCCGGGCCGCAACCCCGACGTCGAGATCCACGAGGCACTGACACTCTCGGGCAGCGACCACGTCGCCGAGCTCTACGGCTGGCTGGAGGCACCCGCCCACGGCCACGACGAACCGCTTCAGCTCGCCATGCTCCAGCAGCTGCTGCGCACGGCCAGCGACGGCTGGGACCTCGCCCTGGCGAGCGTACGCGACCTGTTCGCGGAGGCCGACCTGCACGCGGACGAGGTGGGCGGCGACTTCGCCTCGGAGTCACACCGTCTGGGCGTCGCCACCTCCGAGGTGCACGACTCGCTCGCCCAGGAGTTCCCGACCGAGACGTGGGGGCAGCCACAGCTGGCCGACCTCGCGGCGGCGATGCGACGCCGGCTCGACGAGGCCGTCGGCGTCGTGGCTGACCTCGAGCAGTACCGTTCCGGACTCGAGAAGGTCTTCGCCGCGGTCGCCGACGTGACCGAGCCGGTCCGGGTCCAGCGGATCCATGCGGACTACCACCTCGGCCAGACGCTGCGCACCGTGCGCGGCTGGAAGATCGTGGACTTCGAGGGCGAGCCGGCCAAGCCGCTGGCCGAGCGGGTCCGTCCCGACTCCCGCTGGCGCGACGTGGCGGGCATGCTTCGCTCATTCGACTACGCCGCGCACGCCGTGGAAGCTGACGTCGAGGAGGACGGCCCGCAGATCGCCTACCGGGCCAACGAGTGGGCCGAGCGCAACCGGTCGGCCTTCCTCGACGGTTACATCGAGGCCGGGGAGGGTACCTCCGGGCCGGCCGGGCTGACCCCCGGCCAAGAGGTGCTGCTGCGGGCCTACGAGCTCGACAAGGCGGTCTACGAGACCGTCTATGAGGCCCGCAACAGACCGACCTGGCTGTCGATCCCCTTGGCGGCGATCGCGCGGCTGACGGCCACCCACGAGTTCGGCGACCAACCGCAGGAGGCGACCGACTAGATGAGCACAGCCACAGCCCTGCCCCTCGACCAGCACATCCTCGAGCAGATCGTGCACGGCGAGCACGGCGACCCCCACGCCGTGCTCGGCCCGCACCTGCACCACGGTGCCGTGACGGTGCGTGTCCTGCGCCCGCTCGCGGACTCGGTGAGCGTGGTGCACGACGGTGGCTCGGTCTCGCTCGAGCACGAACACGGAGGGATCTGGGTCGGCGTGCTCGACGTACCCGAGATCCCCGACTACCGCCTCGAGGTGGCCTACGCCGGCGGCGAGCCGCACCCGGTCGATGACGCGTACCGCTACCTCCCCACCCTCGGCGAGATGGACATCCACCTCATCAACGAGGGGCGGCACGAGCAGCTGTGGGATGTGCTCGGCGCACACGTGCGCCGCTACGACGGCCCGGGCGGGCAGGTCACCGGCACGTCGTTCGCCGTGTGGGCGCCGCACGCGCGAGGGGTACGCGTGAAGGGCGACTTCAACAACTGGGACGGCCGCGAGCACCCGATGCGCCAGATGGGCACCTCGGGGGTGTGGGAGCTCTACGTCCCCGACGTCGGATCCGGCACGAGGTACAAGTTCCTCATCCTCGGCGCGGACAACCAGTGGCGCGAGAAGGCCGACCCCATGGCTTTCCACACCGAGATCCCGCCGCTGACCTCCTCGGTCGTCCACGACTCCGGCTACACCTGGGGCGACGACGACTGGATGACTCGGCGGGCGAACGTCACCGACCCGCACAAGAAGCCGATGTCGGTCTACGAGCTGCACCTGGGCTCATGGCGCAAGCACCACTCCGGAGAGCCCTACACCTACACAGAGATCGCCGACGCGCTCGTGCCCTACCTCCAGGAGCTCGGCTTCACGCACGTGGAGTTCCTCCCGGTGATGGAGCACCCCTTCGGCGGTTCCTGGGGCTACCAGGTCACCTCCTACTATGCTCCGACGGCACGCTTCGGCGACCCCGACGGGTTCCGCCACCTCGTCGACCGCCTGCACCAGGCCGGCATCGGCGTGATCGTCGACTGGGTCCCCGCCCACTTCCCCAAGGACGAGTTCGCCCTGGCGCGCTTCGACGGGACGCCGCTCTACGAGGACCCCAACCCGACCCGCGGCGAGCACCCCGACTGGGGCACCTACGTCTTCAACTTCGGGCGCAAGGAGGTCCGCAACTTCCTGGTCGCCAACGCGCTGTACTGGCTCGAGGAGTTCCACATCGACGGCCTGCGTGTCGACGCGGTCGCCTCGATGCTCTACCTCGACTACTCCCGCGAGGACGGCCAGTGGACCCCGAACGTCTACGGCGGGCGGGAGAACCTCGAGGCGGTGGAGTTCCTCCAGGAGATGAACGCCACCTGCTACAAGCGCGTCCCCGGAGCGATGACGATCGCCGAGGAGTCCACGTCCTGGCCTGGCGTCACGCGAGCAACCCATCTGGGCGGCCTCGGCTTCGGCTTCAAGTGGAACATGGGCTGGATGCACGACAGCCTGGGCTACATCCAGAACGACCCGGTGCACCGGCAGTACCACCATCACCAGATGACGTTCTCGATGGTCTACGCCTACTCCGAGAACTACATCCTGCCGATCAGCCACGACGAGGTGGTGCACGGGAAGGGCTCGCTGCTGCGCAAGATGCCCGGCGACCGCTGGAGGCAGCTGGCCAACCTGCGCGCCTACCTCGCGTTCATGTGGGCGCACCCGGGCAAGCAGCTGCTCTTCATGGGCTCGGAGTTCGCCCAGGAGTCGGAGTGGGCCGAGAGCCGTGAGCTCGACTGGTGGCTGCTCGACCACGTCGAGCACCGTGGCGTGCGAGACCTCGTCCGCGACATGAACCGCATCTACGCCGAGACGCCCGCCTTGTGGTCGCTCGACCAGGACGAGTCCGGGTTCGCGTGGATCGACGCCAACGACGCCAGCAACAACGTCTTCAGCTTCCTGCGTCGCGGGGAGGACGGTTCCAACCTGGCCTGTGTCGTGAACTTCGCCGCCGTCCCGCACCACGACTACCGCCTGGGACTGCCCGCGGCGGGTCGGTGGACCGAGCTTCTCAACACCGACGCCGACACCTACTCCGGCTCCGGTGTGGGCAACATGGGCGGGGTCGTCGCGGAAGCCTCCGAGTGGCACGGCCAGCCCGCCTCGACCTCGCTGAGCGTCCCCCCGCTCGGAGCACTCTGGCTGCGCTACGACGGCGACTGAGAACACGTCGCGACGGCCCACACAGCCCCGGCGGGGTCGTGGGCCGTCGCTGGGGGCGTGGGTTAGGTTGACTCCGATGAGTGACGAGCAGGAGCCGGACTTCGGTCCCCAGCCCGAGCTGACCGACGGCGTCGTCGTACTCCGCCCTTGGCGGGACGAGGACATAGAGCCGACCCGGCTGGGGCACGACGAGGAGATCGCCCGCTGGTTCGGACTCGAGCAGGTCGTCCCCTCTCATGAGCGGCACGCGGCTGCCGTCGAGGAGTGGCGCCGCTCCTACGCCGCAGGGCGCTCGCGGGTGAGCTTCGTCATCGAACACGACAGCGTGCCGGTGGGCTACGTCGAGGTCCGAAGCAGGCGGGGGGGCATCGGCGAGCTGTGGTGGACCCTCTACTCCGGCCACCGTGGACAGGGGCTGGCCACCCGGGCGGTCACGCTGCTGGTGAAGTACGCCCTCGAGGACCTCGGTCTGGCCCGGGTCGAGGCCTACGTCAACTCGGCCAACCAGCGTTCCCTGCGGGTCGCCACCAGGGCCGGGCTGCGCCGCGAGGGGGTGCTCCGCGGCCGCGAGACCCTGTTCGGCGAGAAGCACGACGCCGTGCTCTTCGCGCGACTCGCCAACGACCCGCCGATCACCGACCCGGGCGGTTTCCGGGAGCTGCTGAACTCCTTCCTCCCCCGCAAGCGCGCGATCTCCCAGATGCTGGTGCGCGACAGCGCCGACCGGGTGCTCCTGTGCCGGCTGACCTACAAGAACGACTGGGACCTGCCGGGCGGCGTCGTCGAGGTCCACGAGTCACCGATGCTGGCGGTCTCGCGCGAGGTGCAGGAGGAGCTCGGCCTGGAGATCAAGGCAGGCGCGCTGCTGCTGACCGACTGGCTCCCTTCGTGGAGCGGCTGGGACGACGCGCTGTGCCTGGTCTTCGACGGCGGCGTGCACGACCCGGCGATCCTCGACGACGCGGTCCTCGAGCGCCGGGAGATCCGGGCCGCCGAGTTCTGCACCCTCGAGGAGGTCCGGGAGCGCTGCGCCGACTTCACGGCGCGTCGGGTCGCGGCCGCTCTCGAACACGTCGGGGAGTCCGGCAGCTACACCGAGTCGGGACGCTGACAGCCTGACCCGCTGCCTCGCAGCACCGGGGACGACCCGGGCCGCGCCGCTGCCTCGCAGCACCGGGGACGAGCCGGGCCGCGAGCAGGTTCCAAGCCAGAAGCACCGCCAGGGCGGGAACCTCCGGCGCAACGGTCCGCGCGGTCCCCGGCAGGGACCTCCCCCGCCCGGTCGGTCCCCGACGTGCTGCCTAGAAGAGTGCGGACGCGAGCGCCTGGCGAGCCTTGAGCACACGCGCGTCCTCGTTGCCGACCGCGGCAAACAGCCCGACCAGGTGAGTGCGGGCCTTCTCACGGTCCTCCCCGGAGGTACGCCGCACGAGGTCGATGAGCCGGGCGAAGGCGTCGTCGACGTGGCCGCCGAGCAGGTCGAGGTCGGCGACCATGGTCTGCGCGTCCACGTCGTCGGGGCGCTCTGCCCCTGCAGTGCGGACCTCCTGGGCGGCGGCGGCGTCAAGGTGCGCGGTGCGCTGGAGGACCTTCGCCATCGCCAGGCCCCCGGCCGCCTCGGCGTCGGCGGGGTTGGCGTCCACGAGCTTTTGGTACTCCGCGACGGCGCGGTCGACGTCGCCCTCGGCGAGGGCCTCCTGGGCCGGTGCGTAGCGGGGGTCGACCTGCTCCTCCGTCTCCTCGCCCGGGGCCGCGCCGCCACGGGGAGCGACCCTGCCGGTCATGCCCTGGGCGGCTGCGGCCTGGAGCACCTGGCTCATCATGGTGCGCAGCTCGGCCAGGGGCGGGGCGTCCTGGAGCAGGGGTGCGAGCTGGCCCCCCATGGCGAGCGCGACCAAAGGCACCGAGGGGATCTGGAGCGCCTGCGCGATGCCGGGGGCGTTGTCCACGTTCACCCGGCCGAGCAGGAAACGACCCTCGAACTCGTCGGCGAGGGTGTCGAGGTCGTCGGCGAGCGTGACGCTCGCCGGGCTCTGCCCGGAGTAGAACACCAGCACGACGGGGGCGTTGCCCACGCCTTGGAGCTCGGCCTGGAAGTTCTGCTCGTCGAGCTCGACGGTGTACGAGCCCGACGCTCCGGCCGGGGCACCCGGAGCGCCTCCGGCGGGAGCCCCGGAGGGCGACGCAGCGGGGCGCTTCAGTGCGGACAGGTCGACGGCGCCGGGGCGCGAGAACGAAGGCGTGCTCATGCGTCCTATCTTGGCGGATCGGCCAACCGTCTCTCCACGTGCCCCGGTCGAGTCGTTGCCGACGGTTTGTTCGGGCCGGTTCGGCAGGCCAGGTCGGCCCAGGTCAGAGGTCGCGCCGCCGGAAGAAGACACCGGCGAGCCCGAGCATGAGCACGAGCCAGAGTCCGACCCAGCCGAGGTAGGTGAGCGTGAGCGAGGAGTCGCCCAGGAAGGGGTGGGGCCCCTGCGCGAAGCCGTACACCGCGAAGACGGTTGGATCCTGGAAGGCGTACATCGCGCCCCTCCACAGCCCGTCGGTAGGCAGCACCATCCGGGAGACGGTGCCCACCATGGCCACGCCGTCGTTGTCCAGGAGCTCGCCGATCGTGCCGACGATGCCCGAGATCCAAGCGGCGCCGAAGAGGCCGACCGCCACGATGCCCGACGCCATCGGGGAGATGAGCGTCGACAGCATCAGTCCGAGAGTGAGCAGCACGGTGGTCTGCGCCGCGAGCAGGGCGAGTCCCTTCACGGGGTCGGGCGGCCAGTAGCCCACGGTCGCCCAGACGACGAGGAACTGGGTTGCCCCGGCGAGCACGACGAAGCCGCTCCCGAAAGTGACGAGCCCGAGCCACTTGCCCACCAGGACCGCCGAGCGGCGGACCGGCCGCGCCAGCACCGAGAGCGCCATTCCCGACTCGATCTCGCCGGCCAGAGTGGGCCCGGCGAGGAACGCGGTGCCGAGCGCGGCGATCAGGCTCAGCCCGAACATGACCAGGTTGAGCACGAGGGAGGCGACCAGGCGAGCCTCGCCGCTGGTGAGACCCGAGAACTCGGCGTCGATCCGGGAGAACCCGAACGCGCTGAGCGCCAGCAGCAGGAGCGTCATCGCGACGAGTGCCCGCAGCACCTTCCGGCGCGAGGACTCCGCGACGGTGAGGCCGGCGATCGTGACCACGGTCTGAGCGCTCAAGAGCTCTCACCCCCCGAGCCGGCGCGAAGGATGTCGAGCAGCCGCTCCTCGAGGCTGATCCGGCCGGGTTCGACCGAGTGCACGCGCACCCCGAGCGCGACCAGGTCTGCCACGAGGTCCGGGACGCTCGAGCCCGTATGGTCCGCTGGCAGCGCGACGGTGAAGGTGTCACCACTCTGGCTGAGGCGGCCGGCCGCGGCGAGCCGCGCCTGCGCCTCGGCACTGACGCCCTCGAGCCGAAGCCGCAGCTCGCGCTGGCCGAGCAGCTCCCCGAGGCTGCCCGATGCGGCGACGCGGCCCTTGTCGAGGATCACCACCCGGTCGCAGACCCGCTCCACCTCGCCGATGAGGTGCGAGTTGAGCAGGACCGCCACTCCTTTGGCCTTCAGCGACAGCAGCAGGTCTCGCACGTCCGCCCGGCCGATCGGGTCCAGAGCGCTGGTCGGCTCATCGAGCACGACGAGGTCGGGACGGGCCACCAGCGCGACGGCCAGCCCGAGCCGCTGCTGCATGCCCTTGGAGAAGCCACCGACCCGGTCATCGGCGCGGTCCGCGAGGCTGACCATGGCCAATGCCTGAAGCCGCTCCTGCTCAGACACCTCGATGCCCGCGAGCCTGATGTGCAGGCGGAGCACCTCGGCTGCACTGAGCCACGGCTGGTAGCGGAAGAGCTCGGGCAGGTAGCCGACCCGGGCCCGCGACGCCGGGTCCCGTGTCGGCCGCCCCAGCAGGAGCACCTCCCCCGCGTCGGGCCGGACCAGGCCGAGCAGGATCTTGATGACGGTGGTCTTGCCCGCGCCGTTCGGGCCGAGCAGGCCCACCACCTCTCCACGACCGACGGTGAACCCCACGTCGTCGACCGCGCGCTGCCTCCCGTAACGCTTGCGCAGGCTCGAGCACCACACCGCCGGTGACGCAGGCAGCTCCTCGAGCAACCGCTCCGCGGCGTCGAGCGAGGCCGTCACCCGAGCCCCCTTGCCACCGTCAGCACCTCGTCGTCGCTGACCGAACCGGCCACCGCGGTGACGACGCCGTCCTCCACCCAGATCACGGCCGCCATCGTGCCGTCTCGTGCCTCGACCAGGGTGGCGTCGGCGCCGTTGATCTCGGTCGTCGAGCTGGTCATCAGCTCCTCAGGCACCGGGACCGGCAGCGTCGCACCGTCGGCGGCGAAGCTTCGCAGCTGCGATTCGATGTCCTCGGGAAGCCCGGGCAACGACAGCAGGTAGTCGCGAGCCGTCTCGAACGGCACCCCGGAGGAGTACACCGTCGGCGCGACCGCCCGTGCCACGACCAGCGCCGGGAGGCCGCGTTGCTCGGTCCAGATCGCGGCCAGGCCAGGGCCGGCCTCCAACCTGAACTGGCTACCATCGAGGCCCGCGGGTGGTGGCTGCAGCGTCTCCCCTTCGGCTTCCGCGCTCTGCTGAGCCTCGTCGACGGAGAAGGTGAAGATGCCGCTCACCTGGTCGACCACCTCGAACACCGGCTCCCCTCTTACCCCCTGGGGCAGGACCTCCACCTGAGGTACCTCCAGGCCGGTCGCCTCCTCGGCCGCGGCCGCGGTGGGAACCTCACTGAGGTCGACCTCGTCGACCACGACCAGCTGTCCGTACGCCGAAAGGTCAGGCAGCTCGACCAGGCTCTCCTGGGTGATCGTGACCGGCGCTACCTGCTCGGTGCTGAAGATCTGGAACCAGTCCCCCGCGGCCGCAGCGCTGGCACCCGCAAGGAGCGCGAGCACGCCCACCCCTGCGGCGACGGGACTGCGCAGCCTCGCCCGCCAGCTCCGGGCGGGGCCGACCGGGTTCTCGGCATCCCCGACGCTGGTGGATGCTTTCAGCGACAGACGCTGCCAAGCCAGGTCGACATCGGCGTCGTGGTGGACCTCCAGCGCGGCGCCGGCGAACGTCGCGTCCTCCTGGGCGGCGGCGACTCCGGCCAGGCACTCGGGACAGTTGGCGACGTGCGCGCGGTCGGCGTCGGAAACACCGACCGGCTCGTCCACGAGACGGCGCAACGTGCCGTCAGTCGGATGACGCATGACCATTCAGCTCCTTGCGTAGGGCAGACTCGGCGCGTCGGACAGTGGTGCCCACGCTCGCCGGTGAGAGGTCGAGGGCTGCAGCGACCTGCGCGTAGCTCAGGCCACTGTGCCGCAGGACGAGGGCGACGGCCTGCCGGTGGGGCAGCCGCCCGAGCGCCGCCCGCACCTGACGACGCTCGTCGAGGGTCACGATCGTCTCGGCCACATCGGGAGCGATCGTGACCCCGTCACCCACCGCCTCCTCGCGGTTGGCGCGACGACGTCCCGATCGCAGGTGGTTGAGCGCGGTGTGCGCCGCAGCGACCGACAACCACCCGCTGGCCGCGCCGACGGGCACCGAGGAGCGTGCGAACTTCAAGAACACCTCCTGGGCCACGTCCTCGGCCTCGTCACGCGAGCCGAGCACGCGGGCGGCGACCCCGACGACCCGCGGATAGGCGGCTCGAAAGACCTCCTCGAGGTCAGCGCGGACGGCGCCTCGCCCCTGAGGAGTCGCCACCGCCACACCACCCTTCTGCAAGGCCCGCCACGTCGCCACCCCGTGACCGTCAGCCGGCACGGCCGCACCGTGCTGTACGACGTTCATACCTCTAGAGCACCGCCGGCGCTTCGTTTGTGACAACACCGGCCGTGGTCCCTCACCAGAGCGAGCGCCTGCGCGAGCCGAGACGCGGCTCTGTCACCCTTCTTGCCGACCTCAGGCAAGGCTCAGGGCGTGGGCCTCCTCCCACAGCTCCTCACGCACGTCGGGGTGGGCTGCCTCCTCGATGAGGTGGGCCGCCTGTGTCTTCTGGTCGTGGCCGAAGACCTCGGCGACGCCCTGCTCGGTCACGACCCCAGTCATCTGGAAGGAGGTGACCGGCTCGTCGACCAGCGGCACGATCGTGGAGCGATTCACCTTGGGGTGCCAGGACCGCAGCGCGATGAGCGCCTGCCCTCCCCTGCTGTGCAGGGCACCGACGATGAAGTCGGTCTGCCCACCGAAGCCGGAGTAGATCCTGGCGCCGATACGCGAGGCGTTCGCCTGCCCGAACAGGTCCACCTGGAGCGCGGTGTTGACGCTGGTCATCGCCGCGTTCCGGGCGATCCGGGCAGGGTCGTTCGTCGTCTCGGTCCGCGCCATGCGCACCCGAGGGTTGCCGTCGACCCAGGCGTAGAGCTCCGGGGAGCCGAACAGGAAGGACGTCGTGATCGGCTCGGCCTGGTCGAGAGCTCCGACACGCTCGAGCTCGAGGACGCTGTCGCTGAACATCTCGGTCCACACGCGCAGCCCGCGCCGGTCCTTCAAGGCGCCGAGGGTCGCGTCGGGAACGGCCCCGATGCCCGCCTGCAGGGTCGCGCCGTCGTGCACGCGCCCCGCTACGAGGTCGCCGATCCGGGCAGAGGCGTCGTCGAGCCCCACATGCGGCGGAGAAGCCAAGGGAGCCTCGGCCTCCACGATCAGGTCGATGTCGTCGATGCTGACCTCGGCGTCCCCGAACGTGTAGGGCATCAGCCGGTTGGCCTGGGCGATGACCACCCCGCCCCTGCGTCGTACCGCCTCGATCGCGGCCGGCAGGACGTTCACCTCGGTGCCGAGCGAGACCTTCCCGTCGCGAGGCAGCGAGGTGTGCAGGAGGACGACGTCCGGCGGGTTGGCCCCCTCGAACAGCAGCGGCACCAGCGAGAGCCGCGAGGGGATGTAGTGCAGCCGCGGGCTGGACCGCATCCCGACTCCCACGAACGACGTCTCGAGCTCGACCCCCTCACGGTCCGGGATCCCCGGCTGGGCGTTGAGGATCCACAGCCGGTACGACGCCAGCAGCTGGTCGACCTCGGCGAGCAGCCGCCACGGGGTGGCGAAGTTGCCAGAGGCGACCACCCGTGGCTCCGCACGGAGGCCGGACAGGGCGCGACGAAGGCTCTCCATGGTGCGGATGCTTCCAGATCGGCCACCGGATTCAGGGCAACGGCTCGAGCTTGTAGTGGAGACGTACGACACGTGCCCGAAAGAGCCGCAGCTCATGGTCGGTGCGCACGACGCCCTCACGATCGACGTAGACCCGGAAGGTCTCGTGGATCGGGGCCCGGGCGGCGTACACGTCTCGATCCGGGCCACGCGGATCACGGACGACGACATAGGCGCCATCTGTCCCGAAGGGCCCGGCCGGGGAGCTCAGCTCGAGCGACCCGTCCGGCAGGGCCCGGGGCCGGAGGAACACCTGGACGTTGCCCTCCTCGAGCGGGAAGCTCACGTGCACGCTCGGCTGCTTCGTGCCGGGCAGGGCCCGGATGCCGTAGCAGCCGGAGTAGACGTACTCCCCTGTCGAGCGGAGGGTGCGGATCCATCCCGCGGCCCGCTGACGGCCCTCGGCGTCACGCAGGCAGACCACGCGGCTGTCCATCCCGTGCGCGACGTCGAGCGGCCGTGTGGGAAGGGCGAGCTGCTGCACCCGGCGCCCGAAGAGCCTCGAGACCAGCTCCCCGCCCGGCTGGAACAGCGGGGCCCACTGCGTCCACACCTCCATGCGCCACCGGGACGTGTGCTCGTAGAAGTCACGCACCTCCGGGCGCAGATCAGCGGCTCGGAACGTGGGGCCGTCGAGGCGGGCCATGTCGGGCACCAGTCCCGCGCCGTCGAGCCCCTCCTCCACCGATCCACCCATGGCTCGGGCAGCCCCCTCGAGCCAGGCGTCACCCACCAACGCCCCGTCGTTCATGGGAGCGTCGAGCCAGTCGTGCTCATCGTGCAGGTCGACGGGCCGGCCGGTTGCGCGCCAGAACAGGCGCGTGACCCGGTCCAGCCCGCGCATCGGGCTGCTCATGTTGCTCGCTTGGGTAGGCGGGTCCGGTCAGAACCGCGCGGGCTCGCGGTACTCGCCCCACTCCTCGCGCAACACGTCGCAGATCTCCCCGAGCGTGGCCTCCGCGCGGCAGGCCTCGAGCATCGCGGGGATCATGTTCTCGTCGGTGCGGGAGACGGCCACGAGACTGTCGAGCGCGGCCTGGACGGCTGCGCCGTCGCGCTCACCCTTGCGGTGAGCCAGCTCGCGGACCTGCTCCACCTCGACCTCGTGGGAGACCCGGAGGATCTCCAGCTCGTGGGTGATGGAGTCCTCGTGGCAGTTCACGCCGACGATCTTCTTGTCGCCCTTCTCGAGAGCGGTCTGGTACTGGAAGGCGGCCTCGGCGATCTCGCTCATGAACCAGCCCTCCTCGATGCCCCGGAGGATGCCCTTGGTGATCGGCCAGTTGCCGCTCTTGGGGTCGCCGACGCTCGCACGCATTGTCGCAGCCAGCGCCTCGGTGTCCTTGCTGGTCAGCTCGGAGCCACCCATGGCGAGGATCTTGTCGAAGATCGCCTCGGCTTCCGCCTCGATCTTGTCGGTGAGAGCCTCGACGTACCACGAGCCGCCGAGCGGGTCGGCCACGTTGACCACTCCGGTCTCCTCCATGATCACCTGCTGGGTGCGCAGGGCGATCTCGGCTGCCTGCTCGCTCGGCAGGGCCAGCGTCTCGTCGAGAGCGTTGGTGTGAAGGGAGTTGGTGCCTCCCAGCACCGCGGCGAGTGCCTCGATGCCGGTGCGCACCACGTTGTTGTAGGGCTGCTGCGCGGTCAGCGACACCCCGGCGGTCTGGGTGTGGAAGCGCAGCCACTGCGCCTTCTCGGTCTTGGCGCCGTAGACGTCGCGGAGCCACTTGGCCCAGATCCTGCGGGCGGCGCGGAACTTCGCGATCTCCTCGAAGAAGTCGACGTGGCTGTCGAAGAAGAACGACAGCCCCGGTGCGAAGACGTCGACGTCCAGACCGCGGGAGAGACCGAGCTCGACGTACCCGAACCCATCGGCGAGCGTGTAGGCGAGCTCCTGCGCGGCGGTCGATCCGGCCTCGCGGATGTGGTATCCGGAGACCGAGAGCGGCTTGTAGGCCGGGATCTTCTCGGCGCAGTACTCCATGAGGTCGCCGATCAGGCGCAGGTGCGGCTCAGGGGCGAAGAGCCACTCCTTCTGCGCGATGTACTCCTTGAAGATGTCGGTCTGGAGCGTGCCGTTGAGGACGCCGGTGTCGACTCCCTGGCGCTCGGCGGCGACGAGGTACATGCAGAAGACCGGCACGGCCGGGCCACTGATCGTCATCGAGGTGGTGACGTCGCCGAGCGGGATCTGGTCGAACAGGACGTCCATGTCGGCGGCGGTGTCGACCGCGACGCCACAGTGGCCGACCTCGCCGAGGCTCTTCGGGTCGTCCGAGTCGCGACCCATGAGGGTCGGCATGTCGAAGGCGACCGAGAGCCCGCCCCCGCCGCGACCCAGGATCATCTTGTAGCGCTCGTTGGTCTGCTGCGCGTTGCCGAAGCCTGCGAACTGCCGAATCGTCCAGGTGCGCCCGCGGTAGCCGGTGGGGTACAGACCGCGCGTGTAGGGGAACTCGCCGGGGTAGCCGATGTTCTCGAAGTTCGGGTAGGCCGCCTCGTCGGCCGGGCCGTAGGCAGGTTCGACCTCCATCCCCGACAGCGTGGTGAAGTCAGCCTCCCGCACGCGGGACTTCTCGTAGCGCTGCTGCCACCGCTCGCGAGCGGTGAGGTCGCCCGAGGCAGGCGTGGAGTGGTTCGGCGTGTCCTGGGTCATAGTCCAAATAGTAGGACGTCCAACTACCTCTGTCGACCTGGGCTATCGATCACCAAGGTATGCAGGCGATTTGTCTCTTCCCATGGTGATCTTGCCGTGGGAAGCAACAGTTCCCCTGCATACCCTGGTGATTTGTCAGCGGCTCAGAAGTCGCCGGCGGCTTCACGCACCGGGCGCAGCACGTCGGAGATCTGCCGCAGCTGGTCCGCACCCAACGCACCGAGCGCGAAGTCGGCCTCGACCAGGTCGGCGGTCGCTGCCTCCACGACCTCCCGCCCCGCAGGCGTGATCTCCGCCAGGACCGCCCGTCCGTCCTGCGGATGACGCCGACGTACGACGAGCCCGGCGGCCTCGAGCCGGTCCACGATCGAGGTGACTGAGGTGGGGTGGACCTGCAGGCGCTCCCCCATCTTGCCCAGGGGCAGCGACCCCGCCCGCGAGAACGTCAGCAGCACCAGCGCCTCGTAGCGGGCGAAGGTGAGGCCGTGCGGCTTGAGCATCTCGTCGAGCTGGGCCAGCACGAGCTGCTGGACCCGCATCAGCGAGGTGACAGCGTGCATCTGGTCGACCGCACCCCAGCGCAGTCCCCACTGACGCGCGGCCTCGTCGATGGGGTCGAACGGCAGCTTCTTGGCCGCGCGGCCCTGGGTCCCACTCACGGCCGCGACCCTAGCCGATCCCACTCAAGCGGGGTCGGCCCAGCGCAGGCTCGCTGGCGTGCCGCGGCGTACAACCCTGCGTGAGAGGGCCACGACCACCAGCATGGTGAGGGCCAGCGCGACGCCGCCGATCACGAGCAGGGGCATCACCTGCGCCACAGGGAGTGGCGGCGGGTCGTAGGTCTCGGCGCGGCCAAGGTCGAGCGCCGGCACGACCAGCACGGACGACACGAACGAAGCGGCCACCCCGAGTGCGACGGCGAACCCGAGCACGACGGCGTGCTCGAGCACCGCTGCCCGCACCAGGACGGAGCGGGCGACACCGACAGTCCGGAGCGAGGCGACCTCGTAAGCACGCCACCGCACCTGGGCCGCAGACGCGGCGACGACGCCGAAGACCGCGAGCAGAAGAGACCCGGCCCCGATCAGGAGGAACACCCGCCACCCGAGCATGAACGCATCGCCGCGCAGCCAGGCCACCGCGGTGGAGAGTTCCTCCGGTTCCGACAGGGGTACGCCGGCCGCCCGTACCGCCGCGAGGACCTCCGGCGGGGTGTTCTCACCGACCCACAGCCGCGTCGAGATGAACACCCCCGGCGGCGGGCTGAACTCGGCCAGCGAGCTCTGCAGGTCGGCCAGCGAGCCCTCCGACCCCACCCCAGGCAGTGCCTTCGCACGCGCGATGACCTCCACGGGGACAGACTCCCCCGACAGGCCGTAGCCCTCGACGATCTCGTCCGGGTAGTCGCGCCCGAGACCGGTGAGCGGCCCGGGAAGCGCGGCTGTCTCGACGCCCTCGGTCGCGACGACCGGCAGCACGTCCGGCGTCGTCGTCGGCGTGATCGCGGCACGACCCGCAAGCTCCAGTGCCGCCTCTCCCTCGCGGGGTGGCGGGTGGTGCAGGAACACCTCGACGTGGAGGCCGCCGGGCCTGGCGCGCACAGCCACCGGCGGATCCACCACGGAAAGCGGGTAGGGCCGCGCGGGTCGCCAGGACCCGTCGACGGCGAGGAGCGCACTGTCTCGACGAGGACCGACGCCTCGTGCGTCCCCGTCACGTCAAGGCCGCTTTGCAGCAGGTCGTCCCGCCTGGCCTGGATCAGGGCCTGGACCTCGGAGAGATCGGCCAGACCGACCGCTTCCGGGTCGAGGCGACGGTCCACGCCGCCGTAGAACGTCTGGCTGGTCATGGCCGAGGGCGCAACCAGCAGGGCCGGCGCCTCGGCCTTCGCGATGTTGCTGTCCCCGCTGGTGGCGACGTAGAGGTCACCGGGCGTGGCCACCGGGCCTCGCTCGTACCGCCACGGTTCGACCGTCTCGGGTACGGAGTAGGCGCCCACGATCGTCCGGGTGACCGAACGCTCGACCTCGTGCCGCAGCCCGTCCGGGCTGGCGTTCCGGCTGAGGAACGCCTCGGTCATCTGCAGGTCGATCGTGTCACCCAACGATTTCTCGAGCGACGTGGCCATGGCCTTCTGCACCAGGGCCTCACCCGGCGCGGCGGGACACCTGCCCTCGACCGTGGCCCTCTCGCACATGCCGTCCCGCCAGTACAGCGACGTCGTGACCGTCTCGCCGCCGAACGCGAAGCTCGCCGCGTCGTCGCGCAGCCAGGGTGTCGGCTCGCGCCAGAAACGGTCGTACGTCGCACCGCCGACCTCTGCCATGGGCCCGGCGAGGACCTCGTCCGGGTCGGGCGCCACGAAACCTCTTGTGGGCCCCACTGGCAGCTGGTCCCGGCTGATCGCCGCCCCTGACGCGCTGACTCCGGTGACGTCGGGGCGGGCCTGCTGCACCCGCTCGTCGAGGAGGTGCTCCGCCGCGGACCGGCCGTACATCGGCCCGACCATGGCGACACAAAGCCCCACCACGGCGACGAGGAGGCAGGCGGCATTGATGCGTCGGTGTGTCCACAGCCCGACGAGCAGGATTCTCATCGGATGCGACCCTCGTCTTCGACACGCCGGACCAGGACGCCGCCCTCGGTCTCCTCGAACTCCACCAGCGCCCCGGCCGGAAACGTCTCGGCCAGGTGGCCGGGGAGGTGGACGGCACCGTCAGCGTCGACGACCGCGTAGTCGAGTCCGTGCCTGCCCTCCGACCCGATCCGGCCGTTGCGGATGGTCACCGTGCGACCCATCCGGGCGCCCACCTCCGGGTCGTGCGTCACGAGGACGACGGTCGTGCCCATCTCGTCGCCCACGCGATGGATCAGGTCGAGCATGCCGTCGCGGTCGTCACGACCGAGCTGGGACGTCGGCTCGTCGCAGAGGAGGAGGGCCGCTCCCGATGAGACCGTGGCTGCGAGCGCCACCCGCTGCTTCTCACCGCCCGACATGGTGCCTACGGACTGGCCGGCGAGGTGGGTCAGCCCCAGCATGGCAAGCAGGCGGGGCGGCGCAGGCAGGCGACGCCGTTGGGCCTCCGGCAGGGCTCTCCTGGCGAAGTCGATGTTGTCGGAGGCGGTCGCGTAGGGCAGGAGGTTGCGGGCGGCTCCTTGCAGCAGCGTCGCCACGGTGCCGGCGCGGAGTCGGCCGAGCTCGCGCTCACTGACACGCGCGATGTCCTGGCCGTCGAGGAGCACCCGTCCCGCCGAGGGGCGGAGGACACCCCCGAAGAGCCCCAGCAGAGTGGACTTTCCTGAGCCCGACGGTCCGAGCAGGGCGACCTGCTCACCCGGCGCGATGTCGAGGTTCACCCCCCGCAGGGCCACCACGTCGTGCCCTCCGGCAGTCCGATAGATCTGGACCACGTTCACGCAGCGAACGCCGACCCCGCTGGCCGCCACACCGGCCGAAGTAGGCGTGCTCACCGGCGGCGGAACCGCTCGTGCGGGTCGGTGTACCCGTCAGCGACGACCGCCAGGTCGAGCGCCTGGCAGACCATGCCGTCCACGAGGTGAACCTCGCCGTCGCAGACCGCCGCCACCTCGGGGTCATGGGTGGCCACCACGACTGCGGCGCCTCGGTCCGCCTCAGCGCGCAGCTCGGCGACCACGATGTCCCGGTTGGTCTCGTCGAGCTCGCTCGTCGGCTCGTCGGCGAGCAGCAGATCGGCCTCGACGGCCAAGGCGCGGGAGACCGACACCCGCTGTGCCTGTCCGCCGGACAGCTCCGCGACCAAGCGGTCCGCGACGTCGCCCACACCGACTCGCGCCAGGGCCGCGATTGCCCTCGCGGGCGCCTGGGGGGCGGGAACGCCGATGGCGCGCAGGGCCACGAGCACGTTCTCCTCGGCGGTCAGCACCGGCACGAGCCCGTGGCCTTGCAACACGAGCGCGGTGCCCGGTCGCGGACCGGCCTCAGGCGTGCCCACAGCCTGGCCGGCGAAGCAGACGGCGCCTCCGGTCGGCTCGAGAAGGCCGGCCAGCAAGCTGAGCAGTGTCGTCTTGCCCGCACCCGACGGTCCGGTCACCGCCACCATCGCGCCTGGAGGAGTCGCGATGTCGACACCGTCCAGCAGACGGCGCCCCCATGTCCAGAACGACGCCGCGCGCGACGAGCCCCCGCGCCGCTCCTTCCAGCCTCACAGCCGCTCCCCCTCCGCAAGCCCTTGCAGCCCACGGAGACTGTCAGCGGGTGGCCCCGCGCGCAACCGATTTAGGAGAGATCTAGTTCGGGGAGGTGGGGCGGGGCCCGCGCAGACCCGCCCGTGCGACGACCCGCTGGATCGAGAGGTCCCGCTCGTTGGGCCGCCCGACGTACCTGATGTCGCGAAGCCCCTGCTCCTGCGCCGCGGACTCGAACACGAAGTGCCCGTAGCCGAAGACGCGGCCGACCATCGGCTTCTCGACCGTGATGTCGAGGATCCGGCCCAGCGGCATGGTGGCCATCTTTTGGGCGAGCACGCCATGGACGCGGAACACCCGCATGTTCGTGATGACGAAGCGGTCCATGTACTCCGAGAGCGCCTTCCACCAGGCGCGGATGCTGATCGCGATCGCGACCAGCCAGGGAGCCCACGCGATGTCCACCGGCGCGAAGAGCCCTGCCACGACCAGGCCGAGCGCGACGAGGAACCACAGGAACGGCTTGGTGTAGACGATCCAGTGGTGGAGCACCTCGTCGACGATGACCTCGCCCTCGTCACGCAGCAGGTGCCTGCCGACGCGCGGGTCGGCGAAGGTGCGCCGCAGCCAGCCTGCCACGTGATCTGCCTAGCCGAGCAGGGCGTTGAGGAACTCGATGATCGCCTCGAAGAGCGTGCTCACCATGCGCCACAGCGCCACGCCGGCGTTCTGCGCGAACGTCGCCAGCTCAGCGGGGTCCCGCATGAGGTAGAAACCCAGAAACAGCACGACAACAATGATCAGCGGCTTCTTCATGACGCCCGCCCACTTCCTTGCCCGAGATCGCGTGCAGCAGGCACAGGCCTGCTCATGACATTGAACCAACGCATCTCCCATCGGTGTGGGAGGCGCGCGGTCACTGGGTGGGTCCTGCTAGGGCCCTCGGGCCTCCCTCGACCACCGTTCCATCCGGGGCGGTGATGCTTGGTTTCCGTCCGAGCGCCCGCCATTCCTTGGTGGGGGTTTGCCGCAGTTTCGACCCAGTGTCCCTTTCAGGAGGCCATCTAAACGCACTGCGGGTTCGAGGCGTCAACCGCTCACCAACTGCGGTTGGTTTCGGACGCCCCGCGCTCCCATCCACCAGCAGGAAGCCCGGTCATTGCCGCCTACGAGGCTGGTCTCATGACTGGTCGGTACCGCACCACCGAGCAGCGTGGGCCCGGAGCCCCTGTCAGCTGGCCGAGTCCAGCTCCGTGAAGGAGTTGAGGAGTACGTCGGCGGCGCGGTAGGGGTCGCTCTTGCCGGCGACGACCTGTTCCGCGAGATCGTCGAGCTCGGTGCGGGCGTGTACGTCGCCCCACCGCTCCCGCAGGGCGGTGACCGCGATCGCCTCGATCTCGTCGCGGGCCCGGCGGACCCGGCGACGCTCGAGCTCGCCAGAGGTCTCCATCCAGGACCGGTGCGCGTCGATCGACTCGACCACCTCGTCGACGCCCTGGCCGGCCTGGGCCACGGTGAGGACGATGGGGGGCTTCCAGCTTCCCTCAGGACGGTCGGCCAGCGAGATCATCGTTCGCAGCTCGCGGCGCACCTGCTCGGCCCCGTCGCGGTCGGCCTTGTTGACGACGTACACGTCACCGATCTCGAGGATGCCGGCCTTCGCTGCCTGCACACCGTCACCCATACCGGGCGCCAGCAGGACCAGTGTGGTGTCGGCGAGCCCTGCGATCTCGACCTCGCTCTGCCCGACGCCGACGGTCTCCACGAGGATCACGTCGCACCCGGCCGCGTCGAGCACGCGCAGCGCCTGCGGGGTCGACCACGACAGCCCGCCGAGGTGACCGCGCGAGGCCATCGACCGGATGTAGACGTCCTTGTCGAGGGCGTGGTCCTGCATCCGGATCCGGTCCCCGAGCAGCGCGCCGCCGGAGAAGGGCGAGGACGGGTCGACCGCCAGCACGCCGACCCGCTTGCCGGCCTTGCGCAGAGCGGTCACCAGGGCCGACGTGGAGGTCGACTTCCCCACCCCAGGCGAGCCGGTGATCCCGACGATCTGGGCGTGGCCGGTGTACGGCGCCAGCCCGGCCATGACCTCGCGAAGCAGCGGCGAGGCGTCCTCGACGAGCGAGATCAGCCGTGCCACGGCCCGCGCGTCACCGGACCGCGCCTTCTCGACGAGCTCGGGTACCGATGCAGCGGACCGCCTCATGCAGACGGGACGCGGACGATCAGCGCGTCACCCTGGCCGCCACCACCGCAGAGCGCGGCAGCCCCGACGCCGCCACCGCGACGCTTGAGCTCGAGCGCGAGGTGGAGCGCGATCCGGGCGCCGGACATGCCGACGGGGTGGCCGACCGCGATGGCACCGCCGTTGACGTTGACCTTGTCCTCGTCGAGGCCGAGCTCACGGGCGGAGGCGATGCCGACAGCCGCGAAGGCCTCGTTGATCTCGACCAGGTCAAGCTCGGAGGGCTTGATCCCCTCCTTCTCGCAGGCCTTGGCGATCGCGTTGGCCGGCTGCATCTGAAGGGTGGAGTCAGGCCCGGCGACCTGGCCGGAGGCACCGATCTCGGCGAGCCACTCGATGCCGAGCTCCTCGGCCTTCGCCTTGCTCATCACGACCACGGCGCAGGCGCCGTCGGAGATCTGCGACGACGAGCCGGCGGTGATCGTGCCCTCCTTGGAGAAGGCGGGACGCAGCTTCGCGAGTCCCTCGGCGGTGGTGTCACCGCGAATGCCCTCGTCCTGCGAGACGACGACGGGCTCGCCGCGGCGCTGCGGGATCTCGACCGGGACGACCTCGTCGTCGAAGACGCCGTTCTTCCACGCCTCGGCGGCGCGCTGGTGGGAGCGGGCGGAGAACGCGTCCTGCTCCTCGCGCGTCAGGTTGAGGCCCTCGACGTTGCACGAGTCCGTCAAGTTGCCCATGCCCTGGGCGGTGAAGGCGTCGAAGAGAGCGTCGTAGGCCATCGAGTCGACGAGCTTGGTGTCGCCGTACTTGAAGCCCTCCCGCGACTTGGGCAGCAGGTGGGGAGCCTGGGTCATCGACTCCATGCCGCCGGCCACGATGATGTCGTGCTCGCCGGCGCGGATGAGCTGGTCGGCGAGGGCGATCGCGTTGATCCCCGAGAGGCAGACCTTGTTGATCGTGATGGCGGGGATGTTCATCGGGACCCCGCCCTTGACCGCGGCCTGACGGGCGGTGATCTGGCCGGCGCCGGCCTGGATGACCTGGCCCATGATCACGTACTCGACCTGCTCGCCGCTGATCCCGGCCTTCTCGAGCGCGCCCTTGATGGCGACGCCGCCGAGGTCTGCCGCGGACTGGTCCTTGAGTCCCCCCAAAAGGCGACCGATCGGGGTGCGAGCACCTGCGACGATGACAGATCCGGACATGAGGGCCTCCTGAGAACGAACAGTCCTGTTTCGAGGGACGATACCCACGTCCACCCTCTGAGAGGGAGGGGGCCTCGACCCAAGGTGATGTCTGTCTGGTCACAGTCTCTCGCGGGTGCGACGGCAGTCGTACGACGATGTCGGGCATGACGAACTCGAGCACCCCTCTCGACCTCCCCGAGCACCTGTTCATCTGCATCGACCACGTCGGGGTGGCTGTACCCGACCTCGACGAGGCGATCGCCCTCTACCGCGACAAGTTCGGCATGCAGGTGGTCCACGAGGAGACCAACGAGGAGCAGGGGGTCCGCGAGGCGATGGTCGCCGTAGGCGACTCGGGCTCGTGCATCCAGCTTCTCGCCCCGCTGAACGAGAAGTCCACGATCGCGAAGTTCCTTGACCGCTCCGGACCCGGCCTTCAGCAGCTCGCCTACCGGGTCAACGACGTCGAGCAGGCTTCGCAAGTCCTGCGGGAGCGCGGCCTGCGCCTGCTGTACGACGAGCCGCGGCGCGGGACCTCCGACTCCCGCATCAACTTCGTCCACCCCAAGGACGCCGGCGGGGTTCTCGTGGAGCTCGTGGAGCCGGCCGCCGGCGGCGTGGACCACTGAGCCTGACCGCGCCTTCGACGACCGGGATCGTCGTAGTCTCGCGCTGTCTAGAGAAGTAGGTCACAGCGTCGTGACACTCTTGGTTACCCGTCGGTAGATTCTCACCAGCCCATGCTCGCCCGGAACCCCCAGGAGCTCCTGTGAAGCAGATCCTCGACGCCATCCAGGCCGGTGACACCTCCTCGGAGGACTTCGCCGCCCTCGAGGTCCCCGACCACTACAAGGCCGCCACCGTCCACAAGGACGAGGTCGACATGTTCGACGGACTCGACTCCCGTGACAAGGACCCGCGCAAGTCGCTGCACGTCGAGGACGTGGCGCTGCCCGAGCTCGGCCCGGGCGAGGCCCTCGTCGCCGTGATGGCCTCGGCCATCAACTACAACACGGTCTGGACCTCGATCTTCGAGCCGGTGTCGACGTTCGGGTTCCTCGAGCGCTACGGCAGGGTCTCTCCGCTCGCGAAGCGGCACGACCTGCCGTACCACATCGTCGGCTCCGACCTCGCCGGCGTCGTCCTCAAGACCGGTCTAGGCGTGCACAACTGGAAGCCGGGTGACCGGGTCGTCGCACACTGCCTCTCGGTCGAACTCGAGGGCCCCGACGGCCACAACGACACGATGCTCGACCCCGAGCAGCGCATCTGGGGCTTCGAGACCAACTTCGGCGGCCTGGCCGAGGTCGCACTGGTCAAGGCCAACCAGCTGATGCCCAAGCCGGAGCACCTCACCTGGGAGGAGGCCGCCTCCCCCGGCCTGGTGAACTCCACGGCGTATCGCCAGCTCGTCAGCGCCAACGGCGGCAACATGAAGCAGGGCGACAACGTCCTGATCTGGGGGGCCTCCGGCGGACTCGGCGGCTTCGCGACGCAGTACGCCCTCAACGGCGGCGCCACCCCGGTCTGCGTGGTCTCCAACGAGGAGAAGGCGCAGATCGCCCGCAGCATGGGCGCGGAGCTGATCATCAACCGCTCCGAGGAGGGCTACAAGTTCTGGAAGGACGAGCGGACCCAGGACCCCAAGGAGTGGAAGCGCTTCGGCAAGCGCATCCGTGAGCTCACCGGCGGCGAGGACATCGACATCGTGTTCGAGCACCCGGGCCGCGAGACCTTCGGCGCCTCGGTCTTCGTGACCCGCAAGGGCGGCACCATCACCACCTGCGCGTCGACGACGGGCTACATGCACGAGTACGACAACCGCTACCTCTGGATGAACCTCAAGCGGATCATCAGCTCGCACTTTGCGAACTACCGCGAGTCGTGGGAGGCCAACCGCCTCATCGCCAAGGGCATGATCCACCCGACGCTCTCCCAGAGCTACCAGCTGGAGGAGGTCGGCCAGGCCGCGCTCGACGTGCACAAGAACCAGCACCAGGGCAAGGTCGGCGTGTTGTGCCTGGCTCCCGAAGAGGGCCTGGGCGTGCTCGACGAAGAGATGCGCAGCAAGCACATCGACGCGATCAACCGCTTCCGCGGCGTCTGACAGGCGGCCGCAACAACCCGAGATCGACGAGATCTCCGTCACGAACGACCGACCGTCGTGCCCAGGACACCACTGGGTACGACGGTCGGGTTGTTTTTTGGCGTGTCCACCTTGCCGAGGGGTTTACCGTTGCCCCTCGGGCACACTTACTCTTCTGAGCACGCACTCGACGTAGGGAATCGCACATGAACGACCGACCCGGGCTCTCCATCTTCGACGATGACTCCACCCCCTCCGGCGCCAACGACGCCACCCAGGTCTTCTCGGCGGTCCAGGAGGACCGCCCGAGCGGCCAGCAGGGCGGCCTCGGCTCCCGGTTCCCGGTGGTGCGCCGCGGCTACGACCAGGCCGCCGTGGACCGCCAGATGCACACGCTGGCCGGTGAGAAGGCCGGCCTGGCAGCCAGCCTCAAGGAGGCGCGTTCGCGCGTCTCGGACCTCGAGAAGCAGGCCGAAGACCTGAAGCGCCGGCTCTCCGAGAACGACGCTCCCTCGTACGCCGGCCTCGGCGGGCGTGCCAGCGAGATGCTCCGCCTCGCCGAGGAGCAGGCCGACGAGGTGCTCACCCAGGCTCGGGTCCAGGCCGACGAGATCCGCAGCCGCGCCGCCAAGGACGCCGAAGCGCTCAAGGCAGCCGCAGGTCGTGACGCGGAGGACATGAAGATCGTCCAGCTCAAGGAGCTGGAGGAGACGCGCAACCGCATGATCACCGACATCGAGCAGCAGCGCGCCGCAGCGCGGGCCGAGTCCGATGACGTGATCGCCGCTGCCAACCGCGAGGCAGAGCAGCTCCGCCTGGCGGCCGAGCAGGAGAGCAACAACCTCCGCACCAGCGCCCGCCGGGAGGCCGAGCAGGCCCGCGCCGCCGCCGACCGGGAGGTCCAGGAGGCCCGCCGCACCCTCGCGGTCGAGAAGGAGCGGCTCACCCGCGAGGCCGCCGAGCACCACAACACCGCCACCGCGGAGACCGCCCGGCTCGTCCAGGAGGCCGAGGATCGCGCCAAGGCCGCTGAGCAGCGCGCGCGTGAGGCGATGGCACAGGCCACTTCCCACCGCGAGCAGGCCGAGGCCGAGGCCGAGCGTCTGCTGACGCGCGCTCGCCGCGAGGCCGAGCAGATCGTCAACGCGGCCCAGACCCAGGCCACCAGCGTGATCGCCTCCGGTCACGCCGAGGCCGAGCGCGAGCTCGTGGCCCTGAAGGCGGAGGTCGAGCGGGTCCAGCGCCGCCGCGATGCCATCGTGGCCCAGCTCGGTGCCCTGCGCGACGTGGTCGCCGGCTTCGGCAACCCGGCCGAGGACGAGCCCGAGGAGGACGCCGACGTCCAGACGACCTCGAGCGGGTCCAAGGAGAGGTGAGCACCGCAGGCGAGGAGGTACGCCGCCTTCGCGAGGACGTCCAGGAGGCCGAGGAGTCGGTCGAGGAGTCGGCGGAGCAGGCCGAGGAGGCCCGCGAGGGCGCCGAGCGCGCTCGCGGTGACGCGGTCGATTCTGCCGAGCAGGCACGACGGTCCGCGACCGAGGCGGAGCAGGCCGAGCTCTCGGCTGAGCAGCGGTCCCGGGAGTTCCTGCGCGACCGCGTGCCCGACGAGGCTGCGGAGAGCGCCTACGGCGAGCCCGGGAAGCCGCTGAAGCGGCACTCGGCGTTCTACATGGGCTTCTTCGGAGCGGTCGGCGCCCTCCTCGCCTTCTGGCTCGGGCAGCAGATCCTCTCCATCTCCTCGGTGCTGATCCTGATCCTGGTGGCGATGTTCCTCGCGGTCGGCCTCAACCCCGGCGTGGAGTTCTTCCTGCGCCGGGGGCTCGCGCGACCCTGGGCCGTGCTGATCGTCAGCCTGAGCGTGGTCGCAGCGATCGGCCTCTTCGTGGTCGCGGTCGTCCCGATGATCACCGCGCAGGTCACCACTCTCACCCGGGAGGCCCCGGGCTGGTTCGCGCAGTTCCGCCGCAACGACACCTTCCAGGACCTCGACGACCGCTACGGCATCGTCGACCGGGTCCGGGGCTTCGCGAGCGACGGTCAATGGACCAGCACGGTCTTCGGAGGCGTGCTCGACGCCGGCCTGGCGGTGCTCGGCGCGATCGCGAACGCCTTCATCGTGATCGTGCTGACGCTCTACTTCCTGGCCTCACTCCCCTCGATCAAGCGGTTCTTCTACCGGTTCGCCCCGGCGAGCCGGCGAGCGCGGGTGACCGTCCTAGGCGACCAGATCCTTGCCAACGTCGGCTCCTACGTCTCCGGCGCGTTCATCGTGGCCCTGGTGGCCGGGATCAGCTCGCTGATCTTCCTGCTGGCCGTGGGCCTCGGCGAGTTCGCGGTGGCACTGGCAGCCGTGGTGGCGATCCTGGACGTGATCCCCATGATCGGCGCGACGCTCGGGGCCCTGATCGTGACCACGATCGGCTTCGCCACCGACCCGAAGATCGGGTTGGCGTGCCTGATCTTCTACGTGCTCTACCAGCAGTTCGAGAACTACATCGTCTACCCCAAGGTGATGGGCCGGGCGGTGGACATCCCCGGATCGCTGATCGTGATCTCGGCCCTCATCGGGGCCGCGCTCCTTGGCGTCGTAGGAGCGCTCCTGGCGGTCCCCACGGCGGCCGCGGTGCAGCTGATCCTCAAGGAGGTCTTCCTGCCGCAGCAGGAGACGCGGTAGGGGCGACCTCAGTCCTCGAGGGGCTTGGGCACGGGCACGTCCTTGTAGGCGGCCAGGTTCTTGGCGTTGTAGGCGCTCGTGTCCGCGGTCTCCATCTCGCCGTCCCACTCCTTCGGCAGGGGTACGTCGACCGCAGGGGCGACGCGGCGGGTGATCTCGTCGAGGACCTTCTCAGCGTCGCCCACCCACAGGTGCTTGGCCCCCTCGACACCGACCACCTCGGCCTGGGGCACGATCGCGAAGCGCTCCTCGGCCTCCGGGGGCTGGAGGTAGTCGTCGTGCTCGGGGACCAGAGCGGTCAGGGGCTTGCCGGACTCGGCCCACGCCTCGAGGTGCTCGATCTCGGAGAACCTCAGCGGCGGGGAGAGCAGGATCGCGCCCTTCACGGCGGGGTCGTTTCCGTGCATGAGGGTCAGGTCGGTCCCGAACGACCAGCCGACGACCCAGATGTTGGGAAGGTCGTGGAACTCGGCATACTCGATGGCCGCCGCGACGTCGTACCTCTCCCCCTGCGCGTGGTCGAACTCGCCTTGGCTTTGGCCCTGCTCGCTCGCGGTGCCGCGGGTGTTGAACCGGAGGACGGCGATGCCGGCCAGGGCAGGCAGCCGAAAGGCGGCTTTGCGGAAGACGTGGCTGTCCATCATCCCGCCATGGGTCGGCAGGGGGTGCAGGCACACGATGGTCGCCACCGGGTCGCGGTCGACCGGCCGGGCAAGCTCTCCCACGAGCTCGAGACCGTCCGCGGTGTGCAGGGTGATCGGCTCCCGCCGTGCGGGCAGGACGGAGTTCGCTCGGATGACAGCCATGTGGCCATTGTCCCCGACCACACGCACGCCTCGACCACCCGGTCGACGGCCCACAGGTCTGACCTGTGGGCCTACCTGCGCCGGTCTCGCGCCTGCCAGCAGGGACTGTGCCAGTGGCGGCGCTCGTCGAGCCCGGAGCTGCTGAACATGGAGGCGACGACCGGCCACGCCACGACGTGCGGCGTGGCCGGTCGGATGAGCTGGTCGCAGCCGGGACATCGGTAGGGCTTCGTCGCTGCCGAGCCGGTCACCCGGCGAACGACGTACTCCTCCCCGCCGAAGAGCTCGACGCGTTCTGTCACCGGGTCGTGTAGTCCCGGAAGCCGCGCTTGGTCTTCCGGCCGAGGTAGCCGGCGGTGACCAGGTGCTCGAGCAGCGGGGCGGGGGCGAAGCCGGGCTCGCGGAACTCGAGGTAGAGCTCGCGCTGGATCGCCAGCGACACGTCGTTGCCGACGACGTCGAGCAGCTCGAAGGGGCCCATCGGCAGCGCACAGCCGTACTTCATCGCAGTGTCGATGTCGTCGGCGCTCGCGTAGTGCGCCTCCAGCATCTTGACCGCGTCGTTGAGGTAGGGGAAGAGCAGCGCGTTGACGATGAACCCGGCCCGGTCGCCGCACGAGACCGCGACCTTGCCGACCCGCTCGCACAGCGCCCGCACCGTCTCCGCGACCTCGTCGGCGGTGCTGACCGTGCTGACCACCTCGACCAGCTTCATGATCGGCGCGGGGTTGAAGAAGTGCATGCCGATGACGTCCTGCGGCCGCTTGGTGACGCGGGCGAGCTCGATCACCGGGAGCGAGGAGGTCGTGGTCGCCAGGATCGCGCCCGGCTTGCAGATCTCGTCGAGGTTCTCGAAGAGCACCGTCTTGACCTTGAGGTCCTCGGCGATCGCCTCGACCACGATGTCGACGTCGCCGAGGTCGTCGAGGCTGGTGGTGCCGGTGAGGCGACCGAGCACCTCGCCCTTGGCCGACTCCTCGAGCTTGCCGCGCTGGATCGCCTTGTCGAGCGACTTCTCGATCGACGCGCGGACGCCGTCGACCTTGCCGTCGCTGCGGCCGACGTAGGTCACGTCGAACCCAGCCTTGGCGAAGACCTCGACGATGCCTGTGGCCATCGTTCCGGTGCCGACCACGCCGACCCGGGCGATCTCGTGGCGCAGCTGCGGCTTGTCGGCGGCTGAGGGGGTGAGCGCGTCGGGGACGACGACAGGGCTGTCGGGGGCCTCATAGGTGTAGAACCCGCGGCCGGTCTTGCGGCCGAGCATGCCCGCGGTGACCATCTGCTTGAGGATCGGGGCCGGCGCGTGCAGGCGGTCGCGGCCTTGCTTGTACATCGTGTCGAGGATCTCGTACGCGGTGTCGAGGCCGATCAGGTCGAGCAGCGCGAGCGGCCCCATCGGGTAGCCGCAGCCGAACCGCATCGCGGCGTCGATGTCTTCCCGGCTGGCGTAGCGCGCCTCGTACATCGAGACCGCGTGGTTGAGGTAGCCGAACAGCAGGGTGTTGGCGATGAACCCGGCCTTGTCGCCGCAGATGACGGGCGTCTTGTCGAGCTTCTCCACCAGACCGCGGACGTCGTCGAGAACGTCGGGCTCGGTGACCACCGTGCGGACGATCTCGACGAGCTTCTGCACCGGGGCGGGGTTGAAGAAGTGGATGCCGACCACGCGACCCGGGTGGCTGGTCGCGGTCGAGATCTCGGTGACCGACAGCGAGGAGGTGTTGGTGGCGAGGATCGTCTCCGGGCGGACGATCTGGTCGAGCTGGCGGAAGAGGTCCTGCTTGACGTCGAGGTGCTCGACGACCGCCTCGACCACGACGTCGACGTCCTTGACGTCGCTGAGGTTCGTGGTGAACGTGACCCGGCCGACCAGCTCCTGCTGCTCGGCCTCGGACAGCTTGCCGCGCTTGACCGCCCGGGCGGTGGAGTGCTCGAGGTGCTGTCGCCCGCGCTCGAGGGTCTCCTCGGTCAGCTCGACACCGACCACCTGGAAGCCGTTTCGAGCGAAGATCTCGGCAATGCCGGCACCCATGGTGCCAAGACCGATCACGCCAATGCTGCGGAAGTCACGTCCGGAAGTCATGAGGCGAATCATGGCACGCTCGTGTGACCAGGTGCCGTGAGGTACTTCATCCGTCCAGCCAGGTGAGACAGCCACCGCCGCTCGCCGCCCTGGTTGCTGGGCCGCGTCGCTCCGGGGAGCGGCCCAGGCAGGAGGTAGCCTCCCTGCCGTGCGTCTCGTCATTGCTAAGTGCCAGGTCGACTACGCCGGTCGGCTCACCGCCCACCTGCCCATGGCGACCCGGCTGATCCTTGTCAAGAACGACGGCTCGGTCCTCGTCCACTCCGACGGCGGCTCCTACAAGCCCCTCAACTGGATGTCGCCGCCCTGCAAGGTCGTCGAGGGCACCAACGAGGACGGTCACGTCGAGTGGACGGTCACCGGCCGCGAGGGACCAGCCGGCGACTCCTTGAGGATCGTGCTGAGCGAGATCATCCAGGACACCAGCCACGACCTCGGCGTCGACCCGGGCCTGCAGAAGGACGGGGTCGAGAAGCACCTCCAGGCGCTGCTCGCCGAGCACCCGGCAACCCTGGCAGAGGGGCTGACCCTGGTACGACGGGAGTACCCCACCGCCATCGGACCGGTGGACCTCATGTGCCGCGACGCCGAGGGACGCTCGGTCGCGGTCGAGATCAAGCGTCGCGGGGAGATCGACGGGGTCGAACAGCTGACCCGCTACCTCGAGCTGCTCAACCGCGACCCGAAGCTGCGCCCGGTGCGCGGCATCTTCGCCGCCCAGGAGATCAAGCCGCAGGCCCGTGTGCTGGCCGAGGACCGTGGTATCGCCTGCGCGGTGGTCGACTACGACGCGCTCCGCGGCATGGACGACCCCAGCGCCCGACTCTTCTGAGCGCGCCTCCTGGGCCGCCACCCCGTTGCGGTCCACACGGACGGATCGGGGCCCTGATCAGGCGTGAACACCGGCCGGGATCGTCCACGTGCGTGATCCGCGACCTCAGGCGGGGCCGACGATCGAGGCGACCTCATCGGCGCAGCCCCACGAGAGCGTGATTCCGGCGCCGCCGTGGCCGTAGCAGTGCACGACCCGCTCCAGGTGACCGTCGCCCGAGACCTTCTCCTCCTCGAGCCGCACCTGAGGTCGGGCAGGCCGCAGGCCGACCTTGTGCCGAAGCACCCGCGCCCGCGCCAGCTCGGGGACCAGGACAGCAGCCCGCTCAAGGATCATCGAGGCGACCCGCGGGTCCGGGGTCCTGCTCCACTCCCCCTCCTCGTCGGTCCCGCCCACGACGATGTCGCGCGACCTCGGCACCACGTAGGTCGGCCCCTCCGCGTCGAGCCACCAGCGGTCCAGGCCGAGCTGCTCGATGTAGAGCACCTGTCCCCGCACCGGCTGCACGCTGTGGTCCCCCGCCATGAGCCGGGCGCCGAGGCCGCTGGCGTTGACGACGACCTCTGCCTGGTCCGGGAGCCCGTTGAGCGCCATCCGGGTGATGGTCCCGCCGCCGTCGACCAGTGCCTTGGCGAGCCAGCGCAGGTAGATCGGCATCTCCACGACCGGCGTCTTGAAGGTCCACCCGTCGACGTACGGCGGTGGCATGGCGGTCACTCGCGTGAGGGTGGGCACCGCGCTCTGCCACCAGGGGTCGGCGGTACGGCGCCGGTGGAGCTCTGTGCCCTCGACCATCCGGATGCCTGCGTCGGGCTCGTCGGAGAGGCGCTGGAGCTCGTGGTAGGTCGCGGCCGACCACCCGGTGACGCGTTCGTAGGGGAAGGCGCGGTAGGGGTACCAGATCGCCGCGGCCACGGCCGAGGTCGTCTCCAGCGGCAGGTCTCTCGCGAGCACGTCGACCTGGTGGCCGGCCTCTTGCAGCCGGACGGCGCAGGACAGCCCCACGACACCCGCTCCGACGACCACGACCCTGCTCATGGAGAGCAGTCTGCCCGACCGTCGGAGCAGGGGCTCACCACTTCTCGATCCGCACCGCGCCCTGCCCGTCGGTGACCTCGGCCTCCATGTGCAAGGTCTGGCCGTCCGAGTGCACCCGGCAGACGATCCGCAGGCCGGGCTGCGCCGGGTAGACCGGCGAGTTCCCGCAGTCGACCCGGGTGTAGCCCTCGTGCTCGAGCCGCTCGACGAGCCGCCGGGTCGCGAGGATGCCATCGTCGAGCCGGGCGTCGAACTCGACCCGCCCGCGGGCACTCTTCGTGAGCTCGACGTCGACGTCGCCGACCACGCCGTCGACGTACCCCCTGCACTCGACCGCGGCGGGCAGCCCTTCAGGCCAGCGTGGACAGTCGACGTAGTCGAGATGCAAGCCGTCGACCACCAGTCGCGGGGCCAGCCGGTCGGCGACCGACTGCTCGAGCTGGTCCATCGGCTCGTCCGGGTGCGGGGAGGCAGGCGGAGCGGAGGCTCCCGGGCTCGGAGGCGGCACCTCGGGCTCGACGGCGGCGTCGTTGGACGCAGGCTCCTCACCACATCCCGCGAGCACGCCGAGAAGCATCATCAGTGACGCGAGCGAGCGCGCGCCCAGCATGCAGTCCCTCCTCTCCCCAGGAGGATGCCCACAGTAGCCAGCGCACTCGAACCGACGGCTCCGTAACCTCGGCTGCTGGAACTCGTTGCACCGCCATCGGAGGTGTGTGATGCGAACGACACGAACCCATGTGGTCCTTGTTCTGGTGGCGATGCTGGGCGGTCTGCTGCTCGGCGGTTCGGGCCTGGCAGGTCCTGCCGCTGCGCATGAGGAGCGAGAGGCCGGCTTCCCGGACGGGACCGGCAAACGCCCGTCGTTCCTCGGACTGGACAATCCGCGCTCGCGCGTGGTCTGCCGTCCCGACAGCCGGGACCGGATCGCCCGGATGCCGTCCGGGCCGCTGAAGCGTCGCAACAAGGCGCTGCTGCGGAAGTGCGACTTCGGGTCGATCCAGTCTGCGGTCAACAGCATCACCAGGCCACGCACCTCGGTCTACGTCCTCCCGGGTAAGTACACCGAGCGACGCTGGGCGCGCGCGAAGAAGTCGGAGTACTGCGCCAACCTGCGGACCGAGTCCGAGAACCCCCTGCCGGTCTCCTCTTACATCGGCAGCCTCTCATCGCCCGACAGCGGAGCCGACGAGACCGGGCCGATCGCGCTCTCCTACGCCGACCAGGTGCGCTGCCCCCAGAACCTCAACCTGATCGCCATCCTCGGCGACACCACCCCCCACAACAAGTCGATGAAGTGCGACGGCCCCCTGTGCGGGACCCAGATCGTCGGCACGGGCCGTAAGCGCACCGACGTCGTGATCGACAACAAGTTCTCCAAGCTCAACGCGATCCGCGCCGACCGTGCCGGCGGGGTGTACTTCCGCAACTTCACGGTGCAGCAGGCGGAGTTCAACGCGCTCTACGTCCTCGAGACCGACGGGTTCGTCATCGACCGGGTGGTCGCCCGCGGCAACGACGAGTACGGAATCCTCGTGTTCGCCGCGGACCACGGCCTCATCCAGCGGGTCGACACCTACTGGAACGGCGACTCCGGCATCTACCCAGGCTCGGCCTCCGACATCAACGGCGACAACGAGGAGTTCGAGCCGACCCGGTACTCCATCGAGATCCGCCGCAGCAAGAGCCACCACAACGCGCTCGGATACTCCGGCACGGCCGGCAACTCCGTCTGGGCGCACCACAACCGGTTCTTCAAGAACGCCACAGGCATCGCCACCGACTCGCTCTTCCCCGGCCACCCCGGCCTCCCTCAGGACCACGCCCGCTGGAACGACAACCTGATCTACAGCAACAACCAGAACTACTACAAGCGGTACGTCGACACCGGGGTCTGCGCCAAACCGATGGAGGAACGCGGCTACATGAAGGGCACCGTCTGCCCTGTGATCCCGACTCCCGTGGGCACCGGCGTTCTCATCGCGGGCGGCAACTACAACTCCACCGACAACAACCACATCTTCGACAACTGGCGCTACGGCACGATGCAGTTCTGGGTCCCGGCGCCACTACGCGACGAGTACGACCCGAGCAAGCTCTACGACACCTCCAACCACAACCGCGCCTTCCAGAACTCGATGGGGATCCGGCCCGACGGCTCGGTTGCCCACAACGGCCTCGACCACTGGTGGGACGACCAGGGCGTGGGCAACTGCTGGGAGGACAACACCTCCTCGCGTGAGGGCGGCGTGCCTACGACCAACTTCACGGTCGACCCCGGTCCGTGCGCCGACGGCGGCTCACAGTTCGTCCCGGGCGCGCCGGTCAAGGACGCGGGCTTCCTCAGCTGCAGCCAGTACGACCGCAGCGACCCGACCTGGCGCCACCCGCCGGAGTGCGAGTGGTTCGAGAGCCCCGAGAAGCCAACCGACGAGCAGTCCGACAACCCGCTCGGGCTCGCGGCGCCGGTCGGGCCGTCCGGCCCCTCGGCTGGGGTCCCCGGGGCCGCACCGGCACTCGCGTCGGCGCTGGTCGGGGTTGGCCTAATGCTGGTCCTCGGACTCGGTGCCGTCCGCCGTCGCAGCCTGACGGCCGTGCGGGGCTGAGCCGATGCGCCGCGTCCTCGTCGTCCTGGTCGCGCTGCTGGTGGTCTCCGCCGGTGCCGGAGTGGCTGTGGCGAGCACGGACCCGGTCCTGGCCGCGCACGGGCCTGCGAAGGTGCGCGGCACGGAGGCGACCGCGGTCTTCCGCGTCGGCGGACGCACCGTGCGCCAGGTGCGCTACGCCGACGGCGAGAAGCTCGTCTACTCCTTCGCACTCGCCAACGACGGCCGCCTGCCCGTCACGGTCACAGGCCTCGGGGCCCTCCGTCCGGCCCCGCGGCTCTTCCGGTACGTCGGGCTCACGGACGCCGCGGGCCGGGACGAGTTCACGATCCCGGCCGGTGAACGCACCGCCGTCGAGCTGAGTCTGCTCATGCACGGGTGCGAGACCCTCTCGGCGCGCGCGGGGAGCTTCGCCACCCGGGTCAGTGTCCGTGTCGAGCGCGCCGGGATGATCAGGGACGAGGTCACGCTCGGCTTCCCCGAGGAGATCCACACCGGTTCACCACGAGAGGCGTTCTGCCCCAACGCGACGGCTACCTCACGACCTCCGGGCTGACCTTTCCCAACCTCACTGGGCACCTCCCTGGGGACGCCGGCCACCCGGCCGCCTTACCGGATCTGAAGATGAGCGGGCGCTCGCGGTGAGTGTCGGGTGCCCGTGGCGCGCGGCTCGTCTCATAAGGTGCGAGCCATGACTCTGAGCGATCGAGCGACGTCGTTTGGTGAGGTCGCCGAGGAGTACGACCGGTGGCGCCCTTCCTACCCCGCAGCGGCCGTTGACTGGCTCGCGCCTGCGGCACCGGCTCGTGTCGCAGATGTCGGTGCGGGAACCGGGAAGCTCACCGAGCTACTGCTCGCTCGCGGGCTTGAGGTCGATTCAGTGGAGCCTGATGAGCGCATGCTCGGCGTACTCGGACGTAACAACCCGGCGGCTCGACGTCATCATTCGAGCTCCTCTCGCATACCGGTCGAGGACGGGGCGCTGGACGCCGTGTTGGTCGCTGACGCATGGCATTGGTTTGACCCGGGGCCCACGATCAGGGAGGTGCGTCGCGTCCTCAAGCCGGGTGGTTGGCTGGGACTCGTGTGGAATGTGGCTGCGGAACCCATCTATGCCTGGGAACGTGTCCTCGCCGATGACTCAGATGAGTACGACCGGAAGAGCAAGGCGAGCGCCGAGGGGCTGAACACGCGGCTCTCGTACTTCGACAGAGAAGAGCTTGAGTTCAAGCAACTGGAGTGGGCATGGAGGGTCACTCCCCACCACTTTGCTTCCTTCCTGGCAACAACCTCCATGGCCATTGCCCTCACGCCGGACGATCGAACAGCGTCGTTTGAAGCGTCCCGCTCGAAGCTTCAGCAGTTCTGCGAGGCGCAGGGCAGGCAAGCGATACCCCTCCGCCACATCGCGAGCTGCATTCGTTGGACGCCCAAGTCCTGACGCCCAGCCACGGATAGTGCCCGACGTCCGGATCTGCCGCGTTCCGCGCGACCCTGCCGATGACCGCGCTTCAGCTTGCAGCGGGAGATTCGACCTCGGCGAGCCACTCCTCCACGGTTCCTACGCGGCGCACGCGGGGGTGGAAGTAGAAGACGCTCTCGTGGACGATCGTGCCCACTGCTACGACGTGGCGAAGAAGACCCATCTCGGCTCGCGCGAGCGCCGCGCCCAGTTCCACGAAGAGTCCTCGTCCAGGCTTGGGACTTGACGCGAGGACGATGACCGCGTCCGCGTCCATCACACCGGTCAGGTCCGCCTGGGCAATCTGCGCTGAGTCGTCCGGACGTGAGGCGTAATTCGTTGTGCACTCAAGGTCTTGTGACCAGTCGTGGGTCAGTTCATGACCAGCGGCAACAACCGCGCGTTGCGCGTCGGCTACCGCTGCTCTGTCATCGAGGTGCCCTGCGACGTACACCTTCACGGTGCTCCTAAGATTCCATGATCTGGCTGGTAACGGGAATCATGCCCGCCCACTCCGACGACCGACCGCGTCGGGAGGCGGCACGTCCGCACATGCCGCTGTCGGAGCGAAGCATCCGACCATGCCGCTGTCGGTACAACCGTGCGGACGAGCGGACGTTCAGACCGAACCCGTAGCCAGACGGCGGGACGGCTCGTTTGCCTGACGTGAGCATGAAGGAACTGGCTATCCCCGGCGACCTCTCGCAGCTGGAGGCGGAAG
>DATICF010000057.1:0-24601 GCA_035456965.1 Nocardioidaceae bacterium | reverse complement strand
CGACAGCTCGAGGCGGAGACCGCCGACGACCTGGTCGCACTCGTGGTGGTCACCCTCGGCGAGGGGCTGGCCGACGCGACGGCGAACCTGCTCGCGCCGGTGCTGGTGAACCCGTCGCGGCGGCTCGCCGCCCAGGTCGTGCTGGACGACGCGGAGCTTCCGCTGCGCACTCCTTTGGTCCCCGACCACGCACCGGAGTCGTGAAGCAGGCAGACTGAGGCCTTCGGTTCGTCCTAGTTCGCGACAGGGAGCGGCCCCATGCTTGTCCTGAGCCGGCGTGTCGGTGACAGCGTCGTCATCGGCGACGACGTCGTCGTCACCGTCCTCGAGATCCGCGGCGATGTGGTCCGCATCGGCGTCGACGCGCCCCGCGAGGTGCCCGTCCGGCGTCAGGAGCTGCTGACCGAGCTCGCCGACGCGAACCGTGCCGCCGCCTCACCGGACCCGGCCGCCGTCGACGGGCTCTCGAGCCTGGTGAGCAAGCGGAGCAGGTCAGCGGAGGGCTGAACCTCACACCTCCTCCGCCTTCCCGACGAAATATCTAGACCAGGGCGGGTTGGACGACCCGGGCATCTGAGCAGAACCCTCGCGAAGACGCCCTACCCCAGTAGTCAGACTGAGCCATCACCCTGGGGTGCCGAGGCGTCATTCACGACTGCTCGCGACTTTTGGGAGGGGTTTTGCAACGCATTCAGTGGTGAACGGGGCCAAGATGTATGCAAGCGGTCCGATCCGGGGGGGTCTTGGACCGGCCGCCGGCACCAGGGCGGTTTCGAGCCGGCTACCTGTTGGGGGTCATCGAACTCGTCTGAGCCAGGGGCACCTGCCCGCAGCCCGCACGGGCTGTTGCAGGAACCGCCCCGGGCGCCACCCTGGCGTCGAGGGGGGGACACCGTGCCGGTCCCGGCGAAGCGTCAAGCAACGCCGGGACCGGACACATCCTTCAACGGACCTTGACCCGCCGCTCGTGAGCCTTCGGGCTTCCTCCCAGCGAGCGGCGATCGCAAGGGTCGCGGCCCGTGACGGAGGGGTCTCCGACACGGGCCGCTCCAGTCGCCCAGGGTTTCGTCAGTCGGGTACGACGACCGCTCCGCCCTCGACCTCGGGCAGGTCACGGCCGGCGACCACGTCGAGCGGGTTGGTCATGCAGCGGATCGAGCCACCGCCCTTGTGGAACTCCGACACGTCGACGAGGACGATCTCGAAGCCCCACTCCTCGAGCTGGGCTCGAACCCGGTCGGGGCAGGTCGGCATCAGGATCGTCGTGCCGACGACAATCGAGTTCGCACAGAAGGTCAGCGCCTCCTCCTCGGTGAGCACCAGCGGCTCGGGCACCATCGCCAGGGCGGCCTCCGCCGAAGCCTCATCGAAGGCGGCCGGGCAGACCATGGCCCGGGTCTCGTCGAGAGGACAGAACGCCAGGTCGAGGTGGTACATCCCCGGGTGGGCGATCCGCAGGCCACGCACGCGCACGTCGAGGCCGACGGCGAGGTGCTTGAGACCGAGCTGCTCGGTGCGCGGGCCGTAGCCCACGACGAGGGCGTCGCGCCAGGCGAAGGCGTCCCCGGCCTCGAAGTGCGCGCCGACGCCGTCGCGTCCGACGTACGACGTCTCGAAGCCGGCCTCCTCGAACCAGGGCGCGGCCGTCAAGGTCTCCATCCGGCGCTCGGCGTACCGCATGTGCGAGAGCATCGCGCGCTGCCGTTCGGGGGTGTTCACGACCAGGCCGAGGTTCATCGCGTAGACCATGTCCGGGGCGTCGGGGCGCTGGTCGAGCACCTCGACGTCGCCCCCCGCAGCGCGGATGGCGTCGACCAGGTCCAGCCACTGCTCGCGCGCACGCACGTGGTCGGGCTGGTGGTGGACGTCCATGTACGGGTTGATCGCGTAGTCCACGCGGAAGTGGTTGGGCTCCACCATCAGGTAGCGGCGCCCCCACTGCAGCTGCTGTCCCATTTCGCCTCCCTTGCCGAAGCCATGTCTCTGTCGGATCGCCGGATTGTCTGACAATCCGGCATTCCTTCAGTGTGAGGCTGGGTCCTTGATCGGTCAAGTTTTGTCGGACAATGTTGTGAGCACGTGCCGCACATGTATCGAAGACGTTTCGAGAGGTCTGAGTCATGGCCGACCAATCCGGTTCCGCCGGGACGAGCACCGACACACCACCGAGCCCGTTCTCCACCCTCAATCTCGAGCGCTCCTCGACGGTCGACCGGGTCGCCGACGAGCTCCGGCGCGCGTTGTTCGCCGGCGAGGTGGCACCCGGCACGCCTCTGCGCGAGATCGCGCTCGCCGACGCCATGGACGTCTCGCGCTCGACGATCAGGGAGGCACTAGGGGTGCTGGTCCGCGAAGGGCTCGCCACCCGGCAGGCCAACCGAGGTGTGTTCGTCACCGAGCTCGACCCCGCGGCCGTCCGCGACGTGGCACGCGCCCGCACCGTGCTCGAGGTCGCCGGCGTACGTCGATGGGCGGAGGCGTCGGAGGAGGCCCGCGACGCCGTGCGCCAGGCGCTCGTCGACTTCCACACCGCCGCCACGAGCCGACCCTCGCCGAGCGAGCTCACCGCTGCGCACCTGGCCATCCACCGCTCCATCGCGGCCCTGAACGAGTCGCCCCGGCTGATCGCCCTGGCAGACGCGCTCTACGCCGAGATCCGGCTCGCCCTGGCGAAGGTCGACCGGATCCGCCGCAACGCCCATGACCAGGTCACGTCGCACCGCACCCTGCTCACGCTGCTCGAGCGCGGCGACATCGACACCGCGGCCCGCGAGCTCCAGCACCACCTCGAGCACGCCGAGGACTCCATGCTCGAAGCGCTCCACCTCCCGCACGCCTGACTCGGGTATGCCCGATCTGGCAGTATTCAAGACGTGAAGTTCCTGATCCGCGTCGTGGTCGACGCCCTCGCGCTCGCCGTTGCGGCATGGCTGATCGGCGGCATCACGGTGACCGAGGAGGCCCGCGAGGACCAGGCGATCGCACTGGTGATCGTGGCCGTCATCTTCGGCCTCATCAACGCCTTCGTCGCCCCCGTCGTCAAGCTGCTGTCGCTGCCGTTCATCATCTTGACCCTCGGCCTCTTCCTGATCGTCATCAACGCCGCGCTGCTGTTGCTCACCAGCTGGATAGCCGGCGAGATAGGACTCGGCTTCGAGGTGGACGGCTTCTGGTCCGCCGTGCTCGGCGCCATCGTGATCACGATCGCCACCTGGATCCTCGAGGCCGTGCTGCCGGACGGCGACTGAGGAAGGGACACCGGATGACGACGGGGATCGAGAACCTGCTGCCGCCGAAGCGGCACGCGGACGACTCTCCCTACCTCATCGCGATCGTCTGCCTGGGCAACATCTGCCGCTCCCCCATCGGCGAAGTGGTGCTGACCGAGAAGCTCGAGCGTGCCGGCCTCACCGACCGGGTCGACGTGGTCAGCGCCGGCACCGGAACGTGGCACATCGGCGAGCCGATCGACCGACGGGCGGCATCGGTGCTCGCTGCCCACGGCTACGACCCCTCCCAGCACCGAGCCGCCCAGGTCGAGGAGCAGTGGCACGAGGAGTACGACCTGGTCCTCGCCATGGACGAGAGCAACCACGCCGACCTGCGCGACATGACCGCCGGCGAGACCGGCAGGCTGCGACTGTTCCGCGACTTCGACCCGCGCGCTACCGACGGGGATCGGGTCGTGCCGGACCCCTACTTCGGCGGCGACGACGGGTTCGCGCACGTCCTTGCCACGGTCGAGCGGACCTGCGACGAGATCGTCGCTGCCCTCGAGCGGAAGCTGGGCGGCTCCTGACATGGCACGCATGGGGGCGATCGCGAGCAGGGCGGAGTCGCTGCTCCGGACGGCGGTGGTGGCCACGTCGCCGGTCGCCGGTGGAGACATCTGCACCTCGACGCGACTGCGGCTCTCCGGCGGCGGCTCAGCGCTCATCAAGACCCGGCCGAATGCGCCTGTCGACTTCTTCCCGAGCGAGGCACGCGGCCTCGAGTGGCTCGGGTCCGCGAAGGGCGTCGGCGTACCCGAGGTCCTTGCCGTCGAGCCGGACTGCCTGATCCTGTCGTGGGTGGAGGCCGGCCGGCCGACTCCAGAGGCGGCGGAGCAACTTGGCCGGGGGCTCGCGACCACCCACCAGGCCGGCGCTGGAGCCTTCGGAGCCCCGGAAGACGCCTACATCGGCATTCTGCCGCTCCCGAACCGTTCAGCCCCCACGTGGCCGGAGTTCTACGCGACCCGGCGCATCCTGCCGTACCTCAAGCTCGCCCGGGACCGTGGCGCCATCTCCGAGCCGGACGCGGCCGACGTCGAGGCCGTCGTTGGGCGACTCAACGAGCTCGCCGGCCCCACCGAGCCACCCGCACGGCTGCACGGCGACCTCTGGTCGGGCAACGTGCTGTGGAGCCAGGACGGCGACACCTGGCTGGTCGACCCCGCTGCTCACGGCGGCCACCGGGAGACCGACCTGGCGATGCTGGCGCTGTTCGGGCTTCCCCAGCTGCAGCGAGTGCTCGATGCCTACCACGAGGAGACCCCCCTCGCGGACGGCTGGGAGGAGCGCGTCCCGCTGCACCAGCTCTTCCCGCTGCTCGTGCACGCCTGCCTCTTCGGCGGCGGGTACGGCGCCCGCGCCGGCGAGATGGCCCGCCGCCTCCTCTGACCCCCGCGACCAATTACCAAGGTATGCAGGCAAGTTGTCTCCTCCCACGGTGATCTTGCCGTGGGAAGAGACAGTTCGCCGTGGGAAGTCCTGCTGCGCCGTGCCAGCGCTCAAGGTCGTGAAGCCGCGCCGGCGTACGTCGACCCGCCCCGCCGGCGTACGTCGACGAGCGCGCCGCTTAGGTATTTGAACGCCACCGCCGAGCGTGCGCAAACGGGCGTTCAGGTCTTTGAACGCCCGAACGGCTCATGCCGCGCGAATCCGCTCCTAGCGTTGTTGGTGCGCTCGATGACAGGGGGTCTCGGGCGCTGTCCCGAACGTTAGGAACCATCATGCGAGCTCGAAAGCTCACCGCCGCCCTTGCTGCGGTCCCACTCATCCTGGCAAGCGCGACTGGCGTCGCCTTCGCCGACCTCATCGACAACACCATCGACGTCGATCCTGCGGTGGCGACGATCTCCGCCGGCGGCAGCGTCAACGTCGGGTACCGGATCTTCTCCGAGAACCAGGGCACCGACGGCCAGCAGGGGTGCAACGCTGCTGACTCGACTCCTCTCACACTCACGCTGACCATCCCGAACGGCGTGACCGCCACGGGCTCGACCCTGAAGCCGGGCAACCAACTCGTCTTCACCCAGTGTGGCCAGCCGCAGACGCTCAGCTTCAGTGCGTCGACTGCCGGCAACTACCCGATCACCGCGGTGTGGTCGGACGGCGGGCCCGGGCGTTACACGAACAACGCCGACTGGACCCTCAAGGTCACCGCGCCAGCACCGACCAACACCAAGCCCTCGATCACGCTCAGTGGGGTGACCGACGGCGCGAGCTACGAGATCGGCTCGGAGCCCAGCCCGGTCTGCAACATCACCGACACCGAGGACGGCAACTCCACCAAGGCAGCCACGATCAGCGGAAGCCTGTCCCATGGCCTCGGCACTCTGACCGCCACGTGTGACTACACGGACGAGGGCGGCCTCGCGGCTGACACCGTGCGTTCGACGTACCGCATCGTCGACACCGGGAACCCGACCATCAGCCACGACCTCAGCTCCACAGGATCGGCGAGCGCGTACGGCTGGTACAACCAGGACGTCACGGTGACGTTCACCTGCGCGGACTCGGGCTCGGGCATCCAGAGCTGTGTTGCCGATGGCGAGTCGGGTGACTCGAAGACGCTGGGCGAGGGGGCGGCCCAGTCCGTCACCGGAACGGCTACCGACTGGGCGGGCAACACCGCGACCGACACGGCCTCCGGCATCAACGTCGACAAGACCACACCCACGGGGGTCACCTTCGTCGGAGGCCCTGTCGAGGGTGGCAAGTACTACCCCAACAACCTGCCCGCGGCGCCCACCTGCACCGCGGACGACCCTCTGTCCGGTCTGGCGAGCTGTGTCGTGACCGGCTACTCGAACGGTCTCGGAGACCAGGTCATGACCGCCACCGCGACCGACAAGGCAGGAAACACGACCGAGGCAACGCGCACCTACCGGGTCCGCAAGCTCTCACTGACCGGCTTCTACGCACCCGTGGACAAGGGCATTCACAACACCGTGAAGTCGGGGGCGACGGTCCCCCTGAAGTTCGAGGTCTTCGACGAAGGAACCGAGCTGCGGGAGGTCAGCAAGGTCAAGGGCTTCAGCACGAGGCTGGTCTCCTGCAGCACCGGGCTTCCCGAGGACGCCATCGAGGAGGTCGCTGCCTCGACCAGCGCGTCCGGTCTCCGCTTCGACACGACGTCGGACTCTTTCATCTACAACTGGAAGACGTCGGGCAAGGCGGGAACCTGCATCGAGGTCAAGGTGACCACCGAGGACGACTCCGCCATCAGCGCGCTGTTCAAGCTGAAGTAGGCCTGTCGCCGGGGTCCCTGCCGGCGCCCACAGGGATGGGGAGCCTCGACGAGGTCGTCGAGGCTCCCCACTGGCCATTGGTCTCGGATCCAACGCCATTCGCCGAGGCAGGTGAGCAGATGAACGAGCGGACCGAACGCCCCTACGGCTGCCCGCCGTGGTGCGTGGTGGTGCACGGGCTTCACGCGGGCGAGGAGGACCATGTGCACGTGAGCTCGCCGCTGTGCGTGCGCGACACGCTGATCCACCTCTGCTCGAGCTTCGACCCCGCCACAGGGGAGCAGGACGGGCCCTACGTCCTCGTCGGGCACCACGAGTTCTCCCTCGACGAGGCCGGCGACCTGGTCGTCGCTCTCACGGCGCTGATCGAGCAGACCGGGCCACGGATCCCGCGGCCGCGAACCGCCGGAAGCTAGTCCCCGCGAAGGAGCCTGAAGGCGCTCTCCCGGTCCCGCACACGCAGCTTCTTGAGCACCGCGGAGACGTGCACCCGCACGGTGGTCGGCGAGAGGAACAGCCGACCCGCGACCTCTTCGGTCGAGAGCCCCTGACCCAGCAGCGACATCACCTCCCACTCACGTGCGCTGAGCCTCGCGGCCGCAGGAGTCTTGCGGCCCAGCCGCCGCTTCGACGGAGCCCGGAACTCGTCCATGATCCGGGACACGAGCCTTGGCGACATCGCTCCCTCACCGCTGAGAACGCCCCGCAACGCGTCGCCGAGCCGGGCGGGATCGGTGTCCTTGAGAAGGTAGCCGGCCGCACCCGAGCGCAGGGAGTCGAAGAGGTCGTCGTCGTCCGCGGACTGAGTGAGCATGACGATCGCGGTGTCGGGCAGGGCCCGCGCGATCTCCTGGGCGGCCTGGATGCCGCCGCCTGGCATGTGGATGTCCAGCAGTGCCACGTCGGGCTTGTGCTCGAGCGTGAGCCGGACGGCGTCGTCGGCCGTCGCCCCCTCACCCACGACCGTGCAACCGTCCTGCTCGAGCGCCTGCCTGATCGCTGCTCGCAGCCGCGTGTGGTCGTCGGCCATGACGACCCGCACCGTTCCTCCGCTCACCACGACACCCCCACCGTCGTACCCCGCTCCGGGATGGACTCGATCTCGAACGAACCCGGCAGCGCGAGGGCCCGCTCTCGCATGCTGACGAGGCCGTAGCCCGAGGCGCGGCGGGACACTGACACCACGTCGAAGCCCTTGCCGTCGTCCTCGACCAGGAGGCGGCTTCCGTCCTGGTCACGCACCAGCCGGAGGGAGACCCGGTCGGCGCCACCGTGCCGGACGGCGTTCGAGACGGCCTCGCGGGCGATCCGGACCAGGGCGTGGCGCTGCTCAGGAGCGGCCTGGACCGAGTCGTCGAGGTCGACGTCGAGGTGCGCGTCATACCTCTCCGCGACCTGCTGGGCGGCGCGGTGAAGCACGTAGGCCAGCGGCTCGTCACCGCCTCGACCCAGGGCATCGACCGCGGCACGAGCCTCGTCGAGCCCCCGGTCACAGGCGGAAAGGATGCGCTCCGCCACCTCGTCACCACTGCCGACGGTGTGCGCCTCGGCGCGGATGTACGAGAGCTCCTGGACGACGCCGTCGTGGAGCTCGCGGGCGAGGCGGCGGCGGTCCTCGAGCACGGCCGCACGCGCACGCGCAGACCAGTACTGCCCGATCTCCCTCGCGGCTCCGACGAGCAGGATCAAATAGCCCGTCGTCCGCAGCAGGTCACCGGTGTAGAACCAGTCGCTGTAGAGCGACGGGAAGAGCACGTAGTTGACTCGGGCGAACGCCGCCAGGGCGCAGGCCGGGCCGAGCCAGCGCAGCAGCTCGTCGTGACGGCGCATCGCGCGCCTCGTGAACGCCACGGACGCGACCATGAAGCTCACCGCGGCGACCGCCTGGCTCACCAGCAACAACGGATGCCCCGTGATCATCGGCCTCGTGGCGGCGGCCGGAGCACTGGAGCTCAGCGCGACCGGAAGCGCGTCTCGCCAGACGACCAGCATCAGGCACACGGCCGCGACCGAGACCAGCGGCGAGAGTCGAAGCCGGCCGTGCGTGAGCTGGACGTGCCCGGAGCCGACGAGCGAGGCGGCGGCGATCAGCAGCGCGCCCGCCGTTCGCAGGGCCAGAGGCAGCCACACCTCGAGCGGCTCCGGGCGCGCACCACCGAGCAGGTTGAGCGCGACCGAGATCGTCCCGGCCACGGCGAGCAGGAGCAGCCCCTGCGCGAGGAGCAGGTCCTGGGTGAGGCGTCTGCGGACGTAGCGGCCGTAGACGAGGTAGGAGACCAGCAGGGCGACGCAGGCGTCCAGCGTGCCGAGCACGAGCTGGAGAGAGGCATTGTGATAGCCGAACAACAGGTAGGGCGTGCCCACGATCAGCGCCGTCACCAGGACACCGGCACCCCATCCGGCCGCCGTCAGGGCAGGGGTCGAGGCGCGTCGACGAGCTGGACGCGCACCCCCAAGCCAGGTTTCCCCCACCGGCCCCATACGCGGATTTTAGGCCGAGTGCGCCGATCTGGTCGCCAGATGCCGATCTTGGCTGGTTTGGCAGATGCCACCCACGCCGCGCGTCGGTCTCAGCGGTGTCTCAGGTCGAGATGGCAGGCTTGGGACCGTGACCAGCACCGACGCCAGGACGAATCGACCCCGGATCCTCGTCGTCGACGACGACCAGGCTGTCCGGGACTCGCTGCGTCGCTCACTGGAGTTCAACGGGTACGCCGTCACCCTCGCCAAGGACGGCGCGGAGGCGCTCGCCTCGATCGGGCAGGGCTCGCCCGACGCGCTGGTGATCGACGTGATGATGCCGCGGCTCGACGGCCTGGAGACCACCCGCGCCCTGCGCACCGCCGGCAACGACCTCCCGATCCTGGTGCTCACCGCACGCGACTCGGTCGGTGACCGCGTCGAGGGCCTCGACGCCGGCGCCGACGACTACCTCACCAAGCCGTTCGCCCTCGAGGAGCTGCTCGCCCGGCTCCGAGCCCTGCTGCGACGCGTGCAGGTCGGCCCGCTCGGGGGCGACGACACCGAATCCGAGACCCTGAGCTTCGCCGACCTGAGCCTCAACCCCGTCACCCGAGAGGTACGACGAGCGGGGCGGCTCATCGACCTGACCCGCACGGAGTTCAGCCTTCTCGAGATGTTCCTGCGGCGGCCCCGGCGGGTCCTCGACCGGTCCTTCATCCTCGAAGAGGTGTGGGGCTACGACTTCCCCACCACGGCCAACTCTCTCGAGGTCTACGTCGGCTACCTGCGCCGCAAGAGCGAGGCCGAGGGTGAGCCGCGGCTGATCCACACCGTCCGGGGCGTCGGGTACGTGCTCAGGGAAGAGTGATGGGCCCACTCCACTACCGCCGCTCCCTGGCCAGCCGGGTCACCCTCCTCGCCGGGATGGCGGTGGGACTCTCCGTGGCGATCGTGGCCCTCGCCGGCTTCGCCACCGTGAAGATGCAGATGTACTCCTCCCTCGACGAGTCGCTGCTCGACCGCGCATCGGCTGCGGCCCGCTCCGAGGCGTTGGGGGTGCTGCAGAGCCAGCGGATCCCCTCGTGGGCACTGGGCGCGGCCGACGTACGCATCGGCTTCATCACCGCTGAGGGGCGGGCCTCGACAGTGGACCGTGGCCCCACGGTCTCCCTCGGGCAGCCCGAGATCGCGGTCGCCCGGGGTGAGAGCGACTCGTCCCTGCGGACCGTGACCACCGACGACGGGCGGTACCGCGTGGTGGCCGTGCCCACCCAGGAGCCGGGCGTCGCGCTCGTCCTCGCGCAGTCGCTGGCGTCGACCGAGCAGACCCTCGAACGGCTGGGTCTCGTGCTGACGCTCTTCGGCCTGGCCGGCGTCCTCGGCGCGACGGCGGCGGGCTGGGCGGTCGCCCGAAACGGCCTCCGTCCCGTACGACGGCTCACCCTGGCCGCCGAGGACATCGCCCGCACAGAGAAGCTCGACCCGATCGAGGTGGAGGGCAACGACGAGATCGCCCGGCTGGCCACCGCCTTCAACGCGATGCTCGCGGCCCTCTCCGCTTCCCGCGACAGGCAGCGTCAGCTCGTCGCCGACGCCGGGCACGAGCTCCGCACACCGCTGACCTCCCTGCGCACCAATCTGGACCTGCTGGTGCAGGCCGACCGCCGTGGCGGCCTCTCCGACGAGGCGCGCAGCGAGCTGCTCGCGGACGTGCGCTTCCAGATCGAGGAGCTCACCACCTTGATCGGCGACCTCGTCGAGCTCGCCCGCGACGAACCCCTCCCGGTGACCGTCGAGCCCGTCGACCTCGCGGAGATCGTCGATCGCGCCGTCGAGCGCGTCCGGCGCAGGGCGGCCGGCCTGGAGTTCGACGTACGCGCCTCGCCGTGGTGGGTCACCGGGGACGCCGCCGCGCTGGAGCGGGCGGTCACCAACCTGCTCGACAACGCGGCGAAGTGGAGCCCGCCGCTCGGCGTCGTCACCGTCGAGCTCACCGACGGCACGCTGCTCGTCGCCGACGAGGGCGAGGGGATCGCCGAGGAGGACCTGCCCCACGTCTTCGACCGCTTCTACCGGTCGCGCGAGTCCCGCGGAATGCCCGGCTCGGGGCTCGGCCTGGCGATCGTCCGGCAGGTCGCGGAGAGGCACGGGGGCTCGGTGGGCGCGGGCCGGTCCGGCAAGGGCGGGGCGGCATTCTGGTTCACCACCCCGGGCTCGACCCGGGCCGACCGGGCAGAACAGACCCCTGGGACTCCCACCCCCGCACCGACGGGGACGCAGTCGCCGACCGGCTGAGCCGCAGCGCGGGCTGCGAACAACGACCGAGATCCGCTCGACGACGACTCACAACTGCGTTCAAGCCCGCTCTCAGGCTGGTTTCAGCAGAGCGGCGCATGCTGGGAGCATGAACGAGTACGACCGCAACCGAGACTTCGACCAGACCCAGCCGATCCCGCGACCCGGCGAGGGCGGCGACGAGACAGCACGTGGCGCGGCGGCGAGCCAGGCGGGACAGCCGGGGCAGCCGGGGCCCGGCGCCACGCCCGAGCACGGCGAGGCCGACCACAGGCACCGGTACGGCTACGCCGAACCTCAGGACACCGCGGTCTACGACACGGCCACCTGGGGCACGGGAAGCCCCCCGCCGTACTTCCCCGCCCAGGGGCCCTACGGCTCCCCCGAACGACCGAAGCGTTCCGGCGCCCTCACGGCGGGTGTGCTCGTCGGCGCACTCGTCCTGGGTGGCCTCGCCGGCCTCGCCGGAGCCGCGACCTACGACCTCATCGACTCCCAGGGGAGCTCGACCTCGGAGAACCGCGCGAGCACCCAGACCTCCGTCGTCGAGCGCCCGGACACCCCCGCCGAGCCGGGCTCGGCCCAGGCTGTCGCCGACTCCGTGCTCCCTTCCGTGGTGAAGATCAACGTCCAGGGACCACAGGGGCAGGGCTCCGGGTCCGGCGTGATCATCAGTGTGGAGGGCGAGATTCTCACCAACTACCACGTCGTCGAGGTGGCCGAGCAGGGCGGCCGGGTCTCGGTCGCGTTCAACGACGGCACCACCACGACGGCCGACGTCGTCGGCACCGACCCGATGACCGACCTCGCGGTGATCAAGGCCGACGACGCGTCGGGCCTCACCAGCGCACCGCTCGGCAAGTCCGCCAACCTCGACGTCGGCGAGCAGGTCGTGGCGATCGGCTCGCCCTTCGGCCTCGACGCGACCGTGACCAGCGGCATCGTCTCGGCGCTGCACCGACCGGTCTCGGTCGGTGACCAGAGCGGAGGCATGGACACGACCTATCCCGCCATCCAGACCGACGCTGCGATCAACCCCGGCAACTCGGGTGGCCCACTGGTCAACATGCAGGGCGAGGTCGTCGGCATCAACTCCTCGATCCGGACCTCGTCGAGCTCGATGGGTCAAGGTGGCTCGATCGGTCTCGGCTTCGCCATCCCGCTCGACGAGGTGCTGCCGATCGTCGACCAGCTCCGGAACGGCGAGACGCCCACCCACGCGAGGCTCGGCGTGCAGGTGACCGATGCCGAGAGCCAGGACGGCCTGCTCAGCGGTGCGGGAATCGCCGAGGTCACCTCCGGGTCGGCGGCCGACGAGGCGGGGCTCGAGCAGGGCGATGTCGTGATCAGGGTGGACGACCGCCCGATCACCGACGCCTCGTCGTTGGTGGCCACGGTCCGCGGGCATCGGCCCGGGGACACGGTCACCCTGACCGTCGTACGCGACGACGAGCAGGTCGAGATCCAGGCCACCCTGGACAGCGACGAGGGCGAACCGGCGTCCTGACCTGAAGCTGCTGCGGGCCCTCAGTCGATGGCCCGCAGCAGGCGGGCCGCTTTCCAACGCGTCTCGTCGTACTCGCTGGCCGCATCAGACCTGACCGTGATGCCGCCCCCTGTGCCCAGGGTGTAGACCCCCTCGTGCGCGACAAGGGTGCGGATCACCACGCCGAGGTCGGCGCGGCCGTCGCCGCTGATCCAGCCCAGGGCCCCCGAGTAGATCCCTCTGGGCGTGGTCTCCACGTCGGCGATGACCTCCATCGTGCGCAGCTTCGGTGCGCCGGTCATCGAACCCGCCGGGAAGAGCTCGCGGAGCGCATCGACGGTGCCGACCCCCTCCCGCAGGTGGCCGCGGACCGTCGAGACGAGCTGGTGGACGTTCGCGTAGGACTCGACGTCCATCAGCACCGGCACCGTGACCGTTCCCGGCTCGCAGACCATCGACAGGTCGTTGCGGAGCAGGTCGACGATCATCAGGTTCTCCGCGCGGTACCGGGGGTCGCTGCGCAGAGCCTCCCGGTGCTGCTCGTCCTCCTGCAGGGTCGAGCCGCGAGGTGTCGTGCCCTTGATCGGCTTGGTCTCGACCCGGCGATGGCGGTCGATGGTCGCGAACCGCTCCGGGCTCGAGCTCAGCACGCTCACGCCGTCGTGCTGGAGGAACGCGGCGTACGGCGCGGGGTTCACCTGCCTCAGCCGGAGGTAGGTCTCGACCGGGTCGGCCGGACTGGTGACGCTCTGGCGGTAGGTCAGGTTCACCTCGTAGGTGTTGCCGAGCCGCAGCTGCTCCTGGACCCGGTCGAACCAGCCGGAGTACTCCTCCAGGCCCGGAGCCCCCGGCCTGTCGCGACCCAGACTCGGCTCGCTCACCGCGTCCGTCACGCCGACCGAGATGGCCTCCCCGAGCTGAGCGCCCGCGTCACCGTGGTCGAAGACCAGCTGCCGCGGAGAACGCATCCACACCGCGTCGGGCACCGCCCCGCTCGGGTCGGTGCGGGCCGGCAGGTCGGGGCGGCAGGCGTACCCGAACCAGCCGACCCAGCTCACCTCAGGGTCCCCGCCGTCCTTGGCGATCTCCTCGGCGAGCACGGCGAAGACGTCGTCGCCGACCAGCTCCCGCTCGCCACCCCGGAGCCGCCAGACCTCGCGCCGGGTCGCGTCGTAGGTCAGAGAGACGTCGTCCTCCGCGAGCCAGCCGAGGATCGACCGACGGCCCGACCAGTCGCGCGACCCGCCGCCGTCGAGCCAGAACATCCGCTCGTGGGTCCGGGCGATCTCACGGAACGCCGCTGCCGGATCGGGCCAGGTCACGTGAGCTCCAGGAAGTTCGCGACCATCGACTCGCCGTGCTCGGTCAGGATCGACTCGGGGTGGAACTGCACGCCCCACAACGGCTTCTCGCGATGCGCCACCGCCATCACCACCGGCCCGGCGTCGGTGTCGCACCACGCGTTCGCGGTGAGTACGTCGGGCAGGGCGACTGCTGCGAGGGAGTGGTAGCGGACCGCCTTGAACGGAGTCGGAACATCCTCGAAGATCCCGCTCCCGTCGTGGGTGACGACAGCCACCTCGCCGTGCGCCGGCGCGATCTGGCGCACCCGGCCGCCGTACACACTCACCAGACCCTGCATGCCGAGACAGACCCCGAGCACGGGCACCTCCGCCTCGAGCAGGACCCGTCGCCCGACGGAGAAGTCCCGCTCGTCGTCGGGGTTGCCCGGCCCCGGTGAGAGCACGACGTGGGTGAACCCCTCGAGGTCGTCGAGCCCGGCCTCGTCGTGCTCGACGACCTCCGGCAGCTCGCCGGTGACCGCCGCGACGAGGTGGACGAGGTTGTAGGTGTAGGAGTCGTGGTGGTCGACCACCACAACCCGGGGACTCATACCAGCAGGTCCGCGACGAGATCGTGGATGAGGTCGTAGCCGCGCTCGGTGAGGATCGACTCGGCGTGGAACTGCACTCCGCGGAAGTTCCGCCCCGACACCATGTGGATGTCTCCACTGTGCGGGTCGGCGGTGACCTGCACCCCCTCGGGCGCTCCGTCGGGGCCGAGGCGACCGACGAAGGTGTTGTAGAACCCGACGTTCTCCTCGCGACCCTCGAAGGGGACTCGTGACTGGGTGCCCTGGAAGACGATGTCCTTGTAGGTCAGGGGGATCCCGAGCCGGCTGCAGAGCACCTGGTGTCCCAGGCATACCGAGAGGAACGGGCGGTCCGATGCGAGCAGCTCGTCGACCGCCGCCCGGAACGACTTGATCTTGGGGTGCTCACCGTCGCGCGGGTCACCGGGGCCGGGGCCGACGATCACGAGGTCGTACCCGTCGAGGCAGCCGGGCTCGTAGGCGTCGTAGCGCACGACCGTGCTCGTCATGCCCAGCACGGCGAGCACGTGGCGGAGCATGTTCACGAAGTCGTCCTCGCCGTCGAGGATGACCACGGTCTTGCCCTTGAGCTCCGGCGTGGGAGGGGAGCCCGCCTGGTCGGTGAGCCAGAACCGGCTGAGCCGCCGGTTGCGGGAGTTCAGGGCGATGAGGACGTCCTCGTCGCGGGTCAGCTCGGCCACGCCCTCGGGGGCCGATCCGGGACGGTCGACGAGGCCGAAGGCGGTGAGGATGCCCCCGGCCTTGGCGTGGGTCTCGGCGACCTCGTAGGAGGCGACCGAGTCGCGCACGAGCGTCGCGCCCGCCGTCACCTTGAGGTGGCCGTCCGGGGAGACGTCTGCGGTGCGGATCACGATCGGGGAGTCCGCGGTGGCCTGCCCTTCGCCGTCGCGTCCCAGCAGGGCCAAGGCGGCGCCGTAGTAGCCGCGTCCCTCGGACTCGTAGTGCTTGATCAGGCGACAGGCGTTCTCGACCGGCGAGCCGGTCACGGTCGCGGCGTACATCGTGTCGCGCAGCACCTCACGCACGTCCCGGCTGGTGCGGCCGGCGAGGAGGTACTCGGTGTGGACGAGGTGCGTCATCGGCTTGAGGAACGGCCCGAGCACCTGGCCGCCCTCGTTGCAGACGTCGCACATCATCTTCAGCTCCTCGTCGACGACCATGAAGAGCTCGTAGATCTCCTTGTCGTCGGCGAGGAAGTCCAGCAGGGCACGCTTGCGCTCGGCGGGCTCGTCGTGCCCCCTGAGCCGGAACGTGCCGCTGATCGGGTTCATCCGTACGTCGCCGCCATGCACGCTGACGTGCCGTTCCGGGCTGGCGCCGACGAGGTAGCGCTCCCCGGTGAAGAAGCAGAAGGTCCAGTACGCCCCGCGCTCCTTCTCGAGCAGCCGCCGGAAGACGGTCAGCGCCTTGCGCGCGTCCCAGTCCTTCAGAAGGGCGCGGTAGTGGCGGCCAACGACGAGGTTCGCCCCTTCGCCGTTGCCGATGTCGTCCTTGATGATCTGGTCGACCACGGCGGCGTACTCGTCGTCGGAGGTCTCGAAACCCCCGCGGTCCTCGAACTCGATCTCCTCGTCGGGCAGGGCGGCGAGCGCCTCCTCGAGCGGGATGTCGACCTCGGAGTCGAGGTGTACGACGGTCAGGGGGGCTGCGTCGTCGTGGGCCTCGAAGCCACGCTCGGCGACCTGCCTGAAGGGGACGGCCAGCAGCCGGTCGAACCTCCTGCCCTCCGGTGGCGGACCGTCCTCGAGCGGAACGTCCATGAGGCTCTCCACCTCGCTGCGGGTGCCTCCCACCAGGGTCACCGTCGAGGCGTCGCGGAGGCGGATCGCCGCCCACGCCTCGTGCCGCACGATCGCGTCGAGCGCCTGGGCTGCCGAGGGTGAGGTGGGAGTGCTCATGGTGGGGCAACGCTACCTCCCGGGCGTCCGCGCATCGCCGGCATCCTGACGACCGGACCGGCCCCCCACCTGCGAAACCGGGCCAAGGGTCGTGGAGCAGCCTTAACCTGGGCAGGTGACCCCGCGGAGCCCTGAAGAGGACCACGAGGTGCTGGTCTACGGCGCTGACAAGCCGCAGCGCCGGCCGCCTCCCCTGCTCGTGGGTGGCCTGGTGGGCCTGGCGGCCGGGCTCGCTATCGGGCTGGTCGTTGCCGAGCGGACGGGCGATCGCGGGCACGCCCCCGGGCCCACCTCCGGGGCATCGCCCGAGGCCGGGGAGTCCGCCCCCGCTGCCGAGCCATCCGTCCCCGCGGTCGCCGCCGGCGCCATCACAAAGCTCGGCCCCCACGCCGACAGCATCTTCCTGCTGGCGGTGTACAACGAGGGCGAGGAGGAGGTGACCGCGACCCTCGCCGCCCTGCCCGGTTGGATGCCGCCGCTGACCGGGGTCATCCCGACGGCCGTCCGGCCGCACAGCTGGGACCATGTGATGTTCGAGGCGAGACCCGACTGCGGGATCCACCCCGGGACCGTTCGGAGCGTGCGCCTGCAGGTGCGCAATGGGGACGTGCTGGCGGACCGGATCGCTCTGCTCCCCCAGGCGGCGCAGGCGCTCCGCGAGCACCACGACGCCGTGTGCGGGGACTGACTCAGCCGGTGGCGACCGTGACCATGCGCTGCGTCGCGCGGGTCAGCACGACGTAGAGGGTCGCCCGCCCGGTCTGCGACTCCGCCTCGATCTCGGCCGGCTCCACCACGACGATCCCGTCGAACTCAAGTCCCTTGGTGTCGAGACCGGTGAGCACGGCGATGCGGGCGTCGGCGCCGCCGGCGCGGTCGTCTCCGAGCTCGTCCCAGGAGTCCAGCCATGCCTGCGCGGAGGTACGACGCGCCGTGGGAACGACGATCCCTACCGTGCCCTCGACGCCACCCGTCAGCTCGACGACCGCCTCGCGCACGCCCGCCTCGAGGTCCTCCACCTGCCGCTCCTCGGGAGAGACACCGGTGGAGCGGACCGCGTTGGGCAGGTCCGCGTCGAGTCCCACGCGGTCGGCGTAGGCGGCGGCGAAGTCGTAGATCTCCTTGCTGTTGCGGTAGTTCGTGGAGAGGTGGAACTCGTGGCGGGGCTTGTCCCCGAACGCCTCATCGCGGGCCCGCGCCGCCTCGTCGGGGACCGGCCACGACGACTGCGCCGGGTCGCCCACGACCGTCCAGCTGGCGGTGCGTCCGCGCCGGCCGACCATCCGCCACTGCATCGGAGAGAGGTCCTGCGCCTCGTCGACGAGCACGTGGGCGTAGGAGTCGTCCTCGGTGCGCGTCGTGGTGCGCGGACCGGTCGAGTACTCGCGGTCGGTGGTCGTGGTGACCTCGCGCGTGAACTCGTCGACCAGGTGCGCCAGCGGGTCCTCTTCCTCCTCGTGGCTCTCCGGCACGTCGCCGAGCTGGTAGCGAAGCTCGTCGAGCAAAGGCACGTCCTCGACCGACCAGTCGGGGCCACGGTGCGGGTTGCCGTGCGATCCGGCGTACGCCCAGGACTTCGTCAGCAGCGCCATGTCCTCCTGGGACACCACACCCTCGCCGACACGGGCCAGGAGCTCGGGGTCGGCAAGCCACCGCAGGACCTGCGTCGCGTCGAGCGGCGGCCACCAGGCCACCACGAAGTCGAGGAACGCGGCGTTGCCGAGCATCTCGTCCTCGAACTCCTCGCGACCACGGTCGCGTCCGCGCTCGCCACGGACCTGTCGCCACATGAGGTCGAGAAGAGCCCTGGTCACCCGCGGCAGCTGACGGTTGCGCCTGCCCTGCGAGAGGAGGTTGCGGCGCAGCGCCGAAAGGTCCCGCGAGGTGAGGCGGATGTTCTCGTCGCGGTAGAAGATCCGGAACTCACGGGGCGCACCGGGGACGGCCTGACGGGCAGTGCGCCGCATGAGCTCCGCCATCCGTGCGGCGCCCTTGACGTCGGCAACCGCCGGGTCGTCGTGGCGTGCGCCCTTCACGCCGTCGACCACCTCGCCCAGCGAGCGAAGGGCAACTGCGGTCTCCCCGAGTGAGGGCAGGACGCGCTCGATGTAGCGCATGAAGACGCCCGAGGGCCCGACGATGAGCACGCCTCCGCTTTCGTACCGGCGCCGATCGGTGTAGAGCAGGTAGGCCGCCCGGTGCAGGGCCACGACGGTCTTGCCGGTGCCGGGCCCGCCGGTGATGAGCGTGACGCCCTTGCCCGGTGCACGGATCGCCAGGTCCTGCTCGGCCTGGATGGTCGCCACGATGGAGTGCATGGACCGGTCGCGGGCCCTGGACAGCTGCGCCATGAGTGCGCCCTCACCCACGACGGGCAGGTCGTCGGCCTTGGGGCTCTCCGGGTCGAGCAGGTCGTCCTCGATGGCGACGACCTGCTGGCCGGCGCAGCGCAGGACCCGTCGACGTACGACCCCCTGGGGTGCCGCTGCGGTGGCCTGGTAGAAGACGGCTGCAGCCGGGGCTCGCCAGTCGATCAGGAGCGAGTCGCGGTTCTCGTCACGAAGGCCGATCCGGCCGATGTAGCGCGGCTCCTCCTCCTCGATCGCGAGGTCGATGCGTCCGAAGACGAGCCCCTCGTGGGCGGCGTCGAGGGTCGCGAGGCGCTTCGCTGCCTGGAAGACCATCGCGTCCCGCTCGACCAGGCCGCCCTCGTGGCCGAGACGCGCACGGCCATACCCCTCCTTGGCGAGCTCCTGGGCATGCTTCGCCGCTAGCTCGAGCTGGAGATAGACACGGTCGACGAACTGCTGCTCGTGAGAGAGCTCCCGCTCAGCGATCTCTGCGGACAAGGTTGGACCCACCGATCCTCGACGTCTGGTGCGCGTGCGCCGTTGAAAAACCGAGTCGTCAACTCTACCTCCCACAGAGGTCGCCGCTCAGCGAAATCCCACGTTCTGCGAGGGATGCCCTGCTGCGCCCGTGGTCGGTCGTTCGCCCCATGCTTCGGCGGTTTCACTCACTTATCCCGCCCCAAAGGGGAAACTCGTCACGCGCACCGTCCTCATGCACGCCGAGACCCTCAAGCTCTCGCCGCGCCTGCGCCGCGGCTGACCCGGGTCGGTCAGAGCGGCGCGCGCGGCCGGCTACTTCTTCTTGCTGAGGAAGGCGAGCATCGCGTTGCGCGCCTCCTCGGAGCCGAACAGCCGCGCGGAGAGCTTCGACAGCTCCTCGCCGTGGCGGTCGATCCGCTCGACGAGGGGCTGCCCCAGGAGCCTCTTGGTCTCGCGGAGGCCCTGGGGGTTTCCCTTCGAGAGCGCGGTGCACACCTGGCGCAGCTCGGTGTCGAGCTCGTCCTCCGGGACGGCCTTGGTCACCAGGCCCATGTCCGCGGCCGTCGTACCGTCGAAGACCTCACCTGTAAGGAAGGTCGACGACGCCGACCGGTCGGTCATCCGAGGCAGGACGCTCAGCGAGATCGCGGCCGGTGTGAGCCCGAGGCGCACCTCGGTGAACGCGTAGGTCGCGTCGTTGGCGCTCAGTGCGATGTCGGAGGCCGCGACGATGCCGATCCCGCCCGCACGCACGTTGCCGTGCACGCGGGTCACCACCGGCTTGTCGAGCGTCGCGATGCGGCGCTGGAGGTCGACGAGCACACCCGCCGCCTTCTCCATCCCCTCGCCGCTCGCCTCCGACAGGTCCGCGCCCGAGCAGAAGGTCCGTCCCTCGGCCCGGATGACCACGACCTTCACCTCAGCGTCGTCCTCGGCACGGGCGAGCCGCTCCAGCAGCTCCCCTACGAGCTGCTTGGACAGCGCGTTGCGGTTGTGCTGGGAGTCGAGGGTCAGCGTCGCCACGCTGTCGGTGACGTCGTAGTGGACGAGCTCGTCAGTCATCGGGAGCCTCTCTGCACGGTCGATCGCCGGACGTCATGCATCGCGGTCGCTGTAGCAGCCACGACGTAGGACGTTCCGGGCAAGGGTCAGTAGGACTTGGGCAGGCCCAGCGAGTGCATACCCACGAAGTTCAGGATCATCTCGCGTGAGACCGGCGCGATGCGACCGGCCCGGGCGGCGACGAGCAGGCCGGCGACGCCGTACTCCTGGGTGATGCCGTTCCCGCCGTGGGCCTGGACGGCGCGGTCGGCAGCGTCGCAGGCAGCCTCCGCCGCGGCGTACTTCGCCATGTTGGCCGCCTCGCCGGCACCCATGTCGTCCCCGGCGTCGTAGAGCGCGGCGGCCTTCTGGGTCATCAGCCGCGCCAGCTCGATCTCGATCTTCGACTGGGCGAGCGGGTGCGCGAGGCCCTGGTGGGTCCCGATCGGCGCCCCGAACACCTCACGCTCCTTGACGTAGGCGACGGCCTTGTCGAGGGCGTAGCGCGCCAGCCCCGTCGAGAACGACGCGGCCATGATCCGCTCCGGGTTCAGCCCGGCGAACAGCTGGATCAGCCCGGCGTCCTCGTCGCCGACCAACGCGTCGGCCGGGAGCTTCACGTCGTCGATGAAGACGCCGAACTGCTGCTCGGGGCTGACGATCTCCATCGGGATCGGCGTGTACTCGAAGCCTTCTGCGTCCGTCGGCACCACGAAGAGGCAGGGCTTGAGCTTGCCGGTCTTCGCGTCCTCGGTGCGCGCGACCACGAGGACGTTGGCTGCCTCGTCGACCCCGGAGATGTAGATCTTGCGGCCGTTGAGCACCCATCCGTCACCGTCGCGGCGCGCGGTGGTGCTGATGTTGTGGGAGTTCGTGCCGGCGTCGGGCTCGGTGATCGCGAAGGCCATCGTCTCGGTGCCGTCGGCGATGCCCGGGAGCCAGCGCTGCTTCTGCTGCTCGGTGCCGAAGCGGGAGATCACGGTGCCGCAGATGGCAGGCGAGACGACCATCATGAGCAGCGGGCAGCCCTGGGCGGCGAGCTCCTCACACACCGCGGCGATGTCGCCGATGCCGCCCCCGCCGCCGCCGTACTCCTCGGGGATGTTGATGCCGAGATAGCCGTTCTTGCCGATCGCGAGCCACAGGTCGGTCGTCCTGCCACCGCTGCGGGCCTGGCTCACGAAGTACTCGCGGCCGTACGTCGAGGCGAGCTTGGCGACCTCCCGGCGCAGGGCCCGCCGCTCCTCGGACTCGGTGAACGCGATCTCAGTCATCGTTGTCTCCTTCTGATTCGGCCTCGGCGGGCGGTGCGGTCAGTTCTTGTACGACGGCCAGCACGGCCCCTGCGGCCACCTGGTCCCCGACTGTCACGGGAAGGTCGGTGACCACGCCGTCGTGGGGCGCGAACACGGTGTGCTGCATCTTCATCGCCTCGAGCACCAGCACCGGGCGGCCGGCGGCGACGTGCTCCCCGGCGGCCACCGCGATGCTCACCACGGCGCCGGGCATGGGAGCGAGGAGCGACCCGGTGGCGACCTGGTCGGCGGGGTCGACGAACCGCGGCAGCCGGGTGAGGGCGACATGGCCGTGGACGGAGTCGACGTCGACGAGGTCGCCCCGGACGGTCACCTCGAAGGCGGTCTCGATGCCGTTGACGTCGAGGACCACGCGGTCGCAGGTGGCTCGGCTCGCGCGGATTCGGGTGGCGTCGAGGGCAGGCTCGTCCTCGAACGCGAAGCGGTAGCCGTCGCGTCCGGCGTACCACGCGACCTCGTGCACCAGCTCGTCCTCGGCCAGGGCGGTCGACCCGGTCCGGTGACCCTCGACGAACTCGACCCGCTGCGGCTGCGACGGGACGTTGCGCCAGGCGACGGGGACCCGTCGTTGCACGCGTCGACGAGCCGCCGTTTGCTCCGCGAGGGCCAGCGCGGCCGCATGGGCGCTGACCTCGACCGGGATCACGGTCCCCCAGCCGTGGTGAGGCTTCCCGAGGGCGGCGAGATCGTGCTCCTCGAGGAAGTGGGTGCTCACGTCACCATCGACGAAGGCGGGATGGCCGAGCACCTCGACGAGAAGGTCGCGGTTGGTGCGGACGCCGTGGATGCGTGCCCGGCGGAGGGCACCCGCGAGCCGGCGCAGAGCCTCCTCGCGGGTCGGAGCCCAGGCGATCACCTTGGCGAGCATCGCGTCGTAGTGCGTGCCGACGTCGCTGCCCGACTCGAAGCCGGAGTCGAGGCGGATCCCCCACGACGTCGGGTTGTCGAACGTCGCGGCGACCTCCGGCACGTCGAACCGGGCGAGTCGCCCGCTCTGAGGCTGCCACCCCGCGGCCGGGTCCTCGGCGTAGAGCCGCACCTCGACCGCGTGACCCCGCGGTGCAGGCAAGGCTCCGCTGGCGGTCGACGGCACGATCTCCTCGATGTGGCGGCCCTCGGCGACGGCGATCTGCAGGGCGACCAGGTCGATCCCGTTGACCAGCTCCGTCACCGGGTGCTCGACCTGGAGACGGGTGTTCATCTCCAGGAACCAGAACCGCTCGGTGGCCGGGTCGTAGAGGAACTCGACGGTCCCCGCCCCGATGTAGTGGGCCGATGCTGCGACGAGACGGGCTGCCTCGAGCATCTGCCGACGCGTGTGGTCGGAGAGGTCCGGAGCAGGGGTCTCCTCCACCACCTTCTGGTGACGGCGCTGGATCGAGCAGTCCCGCTCCCCGAGCAGGCAGGTGCTTCCGTGCTGGTCGACGAGCACCTGCACCTCGATGTGGCGTCCGCGCTCGATGTACGGCTCGCAGAACACGGTGGCATCGCCGAAGGCCGACGCAGCCTCGTTCGCGGCGAGCTCGACCTGGTCCGCCACCTCGTCGAGCGAGCGGACGATCCGCATGCCGCGACCCCCGCCGCCGGCGGACGCCTTCACCAGCAGGGGCAGGTCGGCTGTGGTCACCTCCGAGGGGCTGAGCTCCTGCAGGACAGGTACGTCGACCTCGGCGACGAGCTTCTTCGCCTCGACCTTGGACCCCATCGCCTCGATCGACTCGGCCGGGGGACCCACCCAGGTCAGGCCGGCGTCGATCACCTGGCGTGCGAAGCCCGCGTTCTCGGAGAGGAAGCCGTACCCGGGGTGGATCGCATCTGCGCCGGCGTTGCGGGCCGCCTCCACGATGAGGTCACCGCGCAGGTACGTCTCCCCCGGGGTGCTGCCGGGCAGCCGCACGGTCATGTCCGCCTCACGCACGAACGGCAGGTCGGCATCGGCGTCGGAGAACACAGCGACGGTCTCGATGCCGAGCGTGCGACAGGTCCGGAACACCCGTCGTGCGATCTCGCCACGGTTGGCGACAAGCAGTCGTCGAATCGTCATGTCACATCCTGAAGACGCCGAAGCGGTCGGTGCCCTCGAACGGGGCGTTGTCGATCACGGACAGGGCGATACCCAGGACGGTGCGGGTGTCGCGGGGGTCGATCACGCCGTCGTCGTACAGCCGCCCGGAGAGGAAGAACGGCAGCGACTCGGCCTCGACCTGCTCCTCGACGTACTTGCGCAGACCCGCGTCGGCCTCCTCGTCGTAGACCTCGCCCTTCGCCTCCGCGGCCGCCCGCGCCACGATCGACAGAACGCCGGCGAGCTGCTGCGGCCCCATCACCGCCGACTTCGCGGAGGGCCAGGTGAACAGGAAGCGCGGGTCGTAGGCGCGACCGCACATGCCGTAGTGCCCGGCGCCGTAGGAGGCGCCCATCATGATCGAGATGTGCGGGACGGTGGAGTTGCTGACCGCGTTGATCATCATCGCGCCGTGCTTGATGATCCCGCCCTGCTCGTACTCCGCGCCGACCATGTAGCCGGTCGTGTTGTGCAGGAAGAGCAGGGGTACGTCGATCTGGTTGGCGAGCTGGATGAACTGCGCGGCCTTCTGGGACTCCTCGCTGAACAGCACGCCCTGGGCGTTGGCGAGGATGCCGATCGGGCGGCCGTGGATCTTCGCCCAGCCCGTGACGAGCGAGGGACCGTAGAGCGGCTTGAACTCGTCGAAGACGACACCGTTGTGCTCGCTCACCCCGTCGCAGATCCGCTCGATGACGTCGCGCGGGTCGAACGGCTCCTTCAGGTCGACCGGGATCAGGTCGAGCAGCTCGTCGGCGTCCTTCTCGGGCTCGGCGTACGTCGGAGCCGGCGCCGGGC
>DATICF010000056.1:0-4432 GCA_035456965.1 Nocardioidaceae bacterium | reverse complement strand
CTCGAGCTCCAGGCTCCCGGCGTGATGATGCGCAAGTCGGTGCACGAGCCGCTCGCCACCGGCATCAAGGCGATCGACGCGATGACCCCGATCGGCCGCGGTCAGCGCCAGCTGATCATCGGCGACCGCGCCACCGGCAAGACCGCCATCGCGATCGACACGATCATCAACCAGAAGCAGAACTGGGACTCCGGCGACCCGACGAAGCAGGTGCGCTGCATCTATGTCGCGATCGGTCAGAAGGGCTCGACGATCGCCTCGGTGCGCGGCGCTCTCGAGGAGGCCGGCGCCCTGGACTACACCACCATCGTGGCCGCTCCCGCGTCCGACTCCGCAGGCTTCAAGTACCTCGCTCCCTACACCGGGTCGGCCATCGGCCAGCACTGGATGTACGACGGCAAGCACGTCCTGATCGTCTTCGACGACCTGACCAAGCAGGCCGAGGCGTACCGCGCGGTGTCCCTGCTCCTGCGCCGCCCGCCGGGCCGTGAGGCCTACCCGGGCGACGTGTTCTACCTGCACAGCCGTCTGCTCGAGCGTTGCGCGAAGCTCTCCGACGAGATGGGCGCGGGCTCCATGACGGGTCTGCCGATCATCGAGACCAAGGCGAACGACGTGTCGGCCTACATCCCGACCAACGTCATCTCGATCACCGACGGCCAGATCTTCTTGCAGTCCGACCTGTTCGCGGCGAACCAGCGTCCCGCGATCGACGTCGGTATCTCGGTGTCCCGCGTCGGTGGTGCGGCGATGACCAAGGCGGTCAAGAAGGTCACCGGTTCGCTGAAGGTGGACCTCGCGCAGTTCCGCGCCATGGAGGCCTTCGCGATGTTCGCCTCCGACCTAGACGCCGCGTCGCGTCAGCAGCTTGACCGTGGCCAGCGCCTGATGGCACTGCTGCGGCAGCCGCAGTACTCCCCGTACCCGGTCGAGGAGATGACCGTCTCCCTCTGGGCCGGCACCACGGGTCGCCTCGACAAGGTCCCGACCGAGGACGTGCTGCGCTTCGAGCGTGAGTTCATCGACTACGTACGCCGCCAGGAGAGCGGGATCCTCGACACGATCCGGGAGACCAACAACTTCTCGGACGACACCGAGCAGGCTCTCGAGGGCGCGTACGACTCCTTCCTCGACCAGTTCGAGACTTCCGAGGGCGGCTCGATCAAGGCCGGCAAGGAGGAGCACGAGGCTCTTCCCGAGGAAGACGTCGAGCAGGAGCGGATCGTCAAGCAGAAGCGGGGCTGACCCATGGCTGTTTCGCTGCGTGAGTACCGCGCGAGGATCAGGTCGGTCGAGTCGACCAAGAAGATCACGCGTGCCATGGAGCTCATCGCTGCGTCTCGCATCATCAAGGCGCAGCAGCGGGCCCAGGCGGCCGCGCCGTATGCCCGTGAGCTGACCCGAGCGGTGTCCGCGGTGGCGACGTTCTCCAACGTCGACCACCCGCTCACCACCGAGCCGGAGAACCCCCGCCGTGCCGCGATCCTGATCGTGACCAGCGACCGTGGCCTCGCGGGGGCCTACTCCTCCAGCGTGATCAAGGAGGCCGAGCGCCTCGCTGAGAAGCTGCGGGAGGAGGGCAAGGAGGTCGACACCTACATCAGCGGCCGCAAGGGAGTTGCCTACTTCAGCTTCCGGCGGCGGCCGATCGTGGACCAGTGGACCGGGCACTCTGACCAGCCGAACTACGACGTCGCGCGCGAGATCGGCGACCGTCTGATCGAGGCGTTCCTCTCCGGGTCCGAGGGTTCCTCCGAGTCGGGTGTCCAGGGCGTCGACGAGGTGCACGTGGTCTACACGCGCTTCAGGTCGATGCTGGTGCAGGAGCCGACGGCGGTCCGCCTGCTTCCCCTCGAGGTCGTCGAGGGCGACGAGCGGCCGCCGGCCGAAGAGGCGCTCCCGCTCTACGAGTTCGAGCCGTCAGCGGCCGAGGTGCTCGACGGGCTTCTGCCTCGCTACGTCCAGAGCCGCATCTTCTTCGCACTGCTCCAGGCAGCGGCCTCCGAGCTCGCTGCTCGTCAGCGCGCGATGAAGTCGGCAACGGACAATGCCGAGGAGCTCATCAAGAAGTACACCCGTATTGCCAACCAGGCCCGCCAGGCCGGTATTACCCAGGAAATCAGCGAGATCGTCGGTGGCGTCAACGCGCTCGCCGATGCGACTGCCGGGAGTGAGTGAAGGAAATGACTGCCACGATTGAAGAGCGCGGCGCCGAGCATGGTGCCGGCGGGGTTGGTCGCATCGCGCGAGTTATCGGCCCCGTGGTCGACATCGAGTTCCCCGCGGACTCGATGCCCGAGATCTACAACATGCTGACCGTCGAGTACGAGCTCGCGGGGGAGACCCGCACGCTGCCGCTCGAGGTCGCCCAGCACATCGGCGACGGCATGGTCCGCGCCATCTCGCTGAAGCCGACCGACGGCCTGGTGCGCGGCGCCCGCGTGCAGGACACCGGCGGCCCGATCTCCGTCCCTGTGGGTGACGCCACGCTCGGTCACGTGTTCAACGCGACCGGCGAGTGCCTCAACCTCAAGGACGGCGAGCGTCTCGAGGTCAACGAGCGCTGGGGCATCCACCGCAAGGCACCTGCCTTCGACCAGCTCGAGTCGAAGACCCAGATGTTCCAGACGGGCATCAAGGTCATCGACCTGCTGACCCCCTACGTCCAGGGCGGCAAGATCGGCCTGTTCGGTGGTGCGGGCGTCGGCAAGACCGTGCTCATCCAGGAGATGATCGCGCGTGTGGCCAAGGACCACGGCGGTGTGTCGGTGTTCGCCGGTGTCGGTGAGCGCACGCGTGAGGGCAACGACCTGATCGTGGAGATGGAGGAGGCCGGCGTCATCGGGCAGACCGCCCTGGTGTTCGGCCAGATGGACGAGCCGCCCGGCACGCGTCTGCGTGTGGCGCTGTCCGCCCTGACGATGGCGGAGTACTTCCGCGACGTGCAGAAGCAGGACGTGCTGCTGTTCATCGACAACATCTTCCGCTTCACCCAGGCGGGCTCCGAGGTGTCGACGCTGCTCGGCCGGATGCCGTCGGCGGTGGGTTACCAGCCCAACCTCGCGGACGAGATGGGTCAGCTCCAGGAGCGGATCACCTCGACGCGTGGTCACTCGATCACCTCGATGCAGGCGATCTACGTGCCCGCTGACGACTACACCGACCCGGCGCCGGCCACGACGTTCGCGCATCTCGACGCGACGACCGAGCTCTCGCGAGAGATCGCCTCGCTCGGTATCTACCCGGCGGTGGACCCGCTCACCTCGACCTCGCGGATCCTCGACCCGCGGTTCATCGGTGACGACCACTACAACACCGCGATCCGCGTGAAGCAGATCCTGCAGCGCAACAAGGAGCTTCAGGACATCATCGCGATCCTCGGTGTCGACGAGCTCTCCGAAGAGGACAAGATCATCGTGTCCCGGGCCCGTCGTATCCAGCGGTTCCTGTCGCAGAACACCTACGTCGCCAAGCAGTTCACCGGCATCGAGGGTTCGACGGTTCCGATCGACGAGACCATCGAGGCCTTCACCAAGATCGCCGACGGTGAGTACGACCACGTCGCCGAGCAGGCCTTCTTCATGTGCGGTGGCCTCGACGACGTCGAGCGCAAGTGGGCTGAGATCCAGAAGAACCTCTGAGTTCTTCGCATCAAGCGACCCCGTCCGCGGGGTTCCGGTGATCACACCGGGCCTCGCGGGCGGGATCACCACTACCGAACCGATATCGAACACATGAGGAGTCCGCGTGAGTGACGACCTGCTTCAGGTTGAGCTGGTCGCAGCCGACCGGCTCGTGTGGTCCGGCGAGGCGACGATGGTCATCGCCCGCACCACTGAGGGCGATGTCGGCATCCTGCCGCACCACGCGCCCATGCTCTCGTTGATGGTGGACGGCGTCGTCGATGTCCAGACCGCCGAAGGCGAGACCTGGGTGGCAGCGGTGGACGCCGGCTTCCTGTCCGTGGCCAACAACCGCATCTCGATCCTCTCCGAGCACGCGGAGATGTCCCACGAGATCGACCTCGAGAAGGCACGTGCCGACCTCGAGCGTGCCAAGTCCGCGGGGGAGTACGACAGCGAGTCCGAGGCCGAGGATGCTGTACGACGCGCCGAGGCTCGCATCCGCGCCGTCGAACGGGCATCCTGAAACATCCCGCGGGCACGTCCCGTGACCTGTCGGGAACGATCATGAAGGTGCGGAGGCGATAGATGCCGTGGTGGGCGTGGCTTCTCGACGCAGTCGGGGTCTTGCTGCTGCTTGTCCTGCTCTACGGCATCGCCCTTGTCGTGCGCCGTCGCTGGATCTCCCGCGACGGCGGGACCTTCGAGTTCAGCGTCCGCGTCCGGTCCGCCAGGGCCGGCGCGGCTGGGTTCTGGGCATCGGGCGCTACTCGGGCGACGCCCTCGAGTGGTTCCGGATCTTCTCGCTC
>DATICF010000055.1:0-3851 GCA_035456965.1 Nocardioidaceae bacterium | reverse complement strand
CCATGGTGTCCCAGAACTCCGACTCCCAGGCGGCGCCGGTCCCGAAGCCGCTGCTGGTGACGCGCACGATGCAGGTTCCGCCGGACTGTGCCTCGACGAGGAACTCCGACGTCAGCGGGCTGAGCGCATCGGGGTCCTTGCCCATGAGGGCTGCCCAGTCCTCCTCGTAGACGAGGCGGCGCGGCGGCTCCCATGCGGTGACCTGGCCGTCCGAGCCCATCTCCGGGCCCATGGTGAAGTGCAGGGAGCCGCCTTCGCGCTCCTCCATCTCGGTCGGCGCGAACCAGGCGCTCATGCCCTTGGCGGTGGCGATGGCTTGCCAGACCTGCTCCGGGGTGCCCGGGACCTCGACGCTGAACTCCAGGCGGTACGGGACGTTCGGGGTGGTGCTCATGGGTTCTCCTCAGGAAGGGGGTGGGCGGCGACGAGGAGCCGGTGCGGCCGCCCGTCGTCGTGGTGGTAGCGAGCGGCCAGGTCGAGCACCGCCGCGGTCAGGTCGTCCGCGAAGGCAGCGCGGTCCGCTGCCGACCGGAAGCCGATCTGTGTGTCGATGGTCAGCGTCGGAAGGCGCTTGCCCGACGCGCCGGCCCGGCGCGCCAGGGCGCCGACCTCGCGCACCAGCCGGCCGGCCAGTGCCACGAGGTAGCCCGCCGACAGGTGGTCGGCATTGGCGTCCGGATCTGCCGCGGACTCGCTGAGGGCCGCCGGCGACACGACGTACGACGCCGCCGACGCCTGCAGCACCCGCTCGGTGATGCCCCCGTGTCGGCGCTCGCCGGACAGCTCCACCAGGCCGTGCGCCTCGAGCGCCTTGAGGTGGTAGTTGACCTTCTGGCGCGCGATGCCGACTCGGGCGGCGAGCCCGGCGGCGGAGGCCGGTCGGGCCAGCTCGCCGAGCAGCCGGGCCCGGACCGGATCCAGCGCGGCGGCGGCTGCCTCCGCGCTCTCGATGACTTCGACGTCCTGCACATCGCCACCATGCGCTTGACAATAAATCTTGTCAAGGGGGGTGCCCTCGGATGGTGACGAGCACGTGCGAGGTGCGCACCTCGCGGCTCGGGGCCATGACTCATCCAGCGAGCACCAACGACCGCGACACTCGTCTCGACACCAACGGCTCTCTGGCTTGGTCGGACGAGGAGGAGGTAGGGCGGCGGCTCAGTCCGGACGTGCACCACTCCGACAGCGAGGCGGCGCCCGATCGTCGGCTCGGCCAATCCGACAAGGGTCCGCTTGGTCACCGGCACAGGCACCGGGCTCGGGAACACCGAATGTGACCGTGGCCTTCACCGCGGCCTAGGCTTCTGCGCCTCAGTTTCCGGTCAAGCCCCAGCGCGGCGTATGAGATCACGGTCGCTCAGGTCGCGACCGGATCACCATCGTCTCGGGGAGATCTGTGTCGTAATTCATTGCCTCGGCCAGCTCGGGCGACGGGTTCTCCATCGCAGCCAAGAGAGCGTCGAGATCTGCAGATTGAGCCAAGCGATGCAGTTCCATCGTCTCGCCGACCGCGTGTCGCCCGCCCACCTACGGGCACCAAAGCCCATGACGTGACATGGCTATATGGAGTCGCCTGGGCTGGCAAGACACGGCCAACCTCACGCGACGGGAATGACGCACCTCAGCAGAGATATCGCGCGCTTTACGTGGACGAGGCCCAGAGCCGGCGACGGGGCCGGGAAGCCGGGCTAGGGTCACGAGCATGGCCACCAGTTCCTCCGTCGGTTTCGCCGCGTCGATTGGCGGCGTTGCGGGTGCATCACTGGCCGCGCACCGCGGGATCAGATCGGTAGCCGGAGCCGCGCTGGTCGGCGCGGTCGTTCTGGGCGCGTCGGAGGCGGCGGCTCGGGCGCGCCAGAAGGAGGGCGAGATCCCGGCGCTGTGGCAGCGCATCGCAGTGAGCGCCGCACTTGCGGCGCCTCTCGGGTGGGCGGCGGGGAAGATGACCGACGCGAGTCCGCTCGCGGTCGGCACTGCCACCGGCGGTGTGCTCGGGGCGCTGGGGTTGCGGCCGCAGAAGGTGGCCATGGGCCCGCTGCTGGGTGCTGCGGTCGGGCGGGCACTTTCCTCGGGCCCAGCGCCAGCGTCCCTGGTGGCGAGCAGCACCGTCCTGGTCTACCGCAGCCTGTCCGCCCTGCTCTTCCGCGACGCACAAGTCAGCCTGCTCGCCGACCGGGTCAGCGCCGCCGATCTGCCGTTCGTGGTGGCCCGCCCGGCGCGGTCGAGGTATGTCGGCACAGGCTTTGTCCGGGATCTCGCCGAGGAGCTCGGAGCCGACTACACCGCGGACGCCCAAGACACCGGGATAGTGGACTCCCTCGACTCGCTGGCCGGGCCGGAGTTCGACCCGACGCAGGTCGACCCGCTGGTGACGGAGTTCTACGAGCACACCACGCGGTTCACTCTCGACATCGTCCCGCAGTGGCGGTTGTGGGCGCGTCCCGGTTACCTGCTTTATCGAACGCTGGTCGCGCGTCCCCTGGGACAGGCCAACGTCCCGATGAATCAACGCGAAGCCGAGCGCGGGATCCGGAGCCGCATCGACACGATCGCCGGGGTCGACGGCACGGTGACGGTGCGCGGCTGGATCCGGTCGTTCGCCGACGACGACAGGCCCATCATGGTTGGGATCTACACCACCTACACCCACGGGGGCCGCGGCTATGTCAGCGTCGGGTTCCCTGTGCCGCAGGGCAGCTTCACCGCCACCCTTCTTCCCCGGTCACGGCCGGACCGCGGCCTGATGCTGACCAGTCGCGTCCACGACGGCCAAGCCGGGCACTACCTCACCTACGTCGACACGGCCGCAGACGAGCTCACTGCCCTGGCGGTGCATGGCTTCGAGGAGCAGCTCGACGTCTTCGTCGAGGACGGCGCCCTGCGGGCGGAGCACGCTTTCTGGGTCTTCGGTTTCCCGTTCCTGACCCTGCACTACCGGATCGCCCGCACGCCCGCCAACTGATCTCTTCGAACGCCGGCTCGGTGTCCGTTCCGCGCCCTCCGTGGCGCCGACTGGCGGCGCTATGACGCACCAGCTGCGCGTGGTCGACCATGCCTCGGGCCTTCTCCCACGGCGGCGTCTGCGGGGCTGACTTCGAGGTCAAGTGTCAGCGCCGGGGGAGTCACGAAGGCCCCGCCTTCGCACGCCCATGCAGCAGGCGAACACGGTGATCGCATCGCGAACGCGGGCAGCCACTCCTCATCGATGCAAGGGCGCTCGCGCCGGACTAGATTCACGGTATGCCGGACGATCCGAGTCCGGTGCCCGGTTGACCGCGCACAGGAGCGGGGGGAGTGCCGTGGCCTCGGGTTCTCAAGTGCCCGGTTGACCGCGTCGCGCCGTACGTCACACCCGGACTGCTCGTCAATGCGGTCCCCTGTAGCAATGTGCGCACAACAGGAGAGTGATATGACCTTCCAGCTGAGCCTCGACATCGCAGCCTCACCGGCCACGGTGTTCGGCTTCGTCGCCGACTTCACGACCATGCCGAGGTGGTACTCGGCGGTGCAGCGGGTCGACCGCATCGGTGACACGAGCGGCCTCGGGACACGGTACGAGGTTCACCGGCAGCTCCCCGGCGGACCCGTGCGCAACGAAGTGGAGATCACCGCCTACGACAGCGGACGGGAGGTCACCTTCACGTCGCTGAGCGGCCCGACACCGTTCGTCTACCGCTACCTCGTCGAGCCGGACGGTGACGCAACCCGGCTCACCCTCGAGGGAACGATCAGCGGAGCAGGGCTCACTGGACCCGCTGCGCTCCTCGGACCGCTGGCCGAGGGACTGTTCAAGCGCGGAATGCGAGACAACCTTGGCGTGCTCAAGGAGATCCTCGAGCGCTAGGCCGCTG
>DATICF010000054.1:0-6685 GCA_035456965.1 Nocardioidaceae bacterium | reverse complement strand
GCCCTTCGCCCGCATGATGCCGACGGCCTGCGCCATGTAGGCGTGCGTGACCCGCTGGAGGACGACGACATCCGCGTCGACGTCGAGGACGTCCTTGACGGCGTTGCCTTCCATCACCACCCGCAGCTTGCGGGACTTCGGCTCAACGACATGCACGTCGTGCCCGGCCTTCGCGCACGCCTCACCAGGCCAACGCATCCGGAAACTGCCGCACCCCCAGGAATCGGCGGGATACACGACGACCTTCACTCGCCGGCGTCCTTCCGTGCCGTACGCCGTCCCGCCGGCCGCTGCTGCTGGTCCGTCTGCCCGGCCGCCTTCTCCAACGCATCCACACGCGCCTCCAGTCGACTGATGGTTGTGGCCGCGTGGTGCAGGTGCTCGTGCAGGTCGGTGATCTGCTGCTGCAGTTCCCCGGCCTGGACCGGCTTGGCGACCGCCGTCATCTCGGCGCTCGGGGACTTAATGCTGTCGAGGAGAGTGGTGACCTCCTCGCGGGCGAGCTTGCGGATACGTCCATCCAGTGGGCTGCTCATGCCTCGTCCTCCGTGGTGGTCTTGTTCGGTACGGCCCAGGTGAATCCGAGGGCGCTGAGCACGGCGATCAGTGCGGCCCATGCCTCGGGTGCGGTGATGACGTCGTCCGTAAGAGCGGTGGCGATGGTGCCCACACCTGCGGCGAGCGCGGCGACGACGGCCTTCCAGTAGGGCGAGATCTTCATGAGGGTCCTCACTTTTTCGGGAGCTGGAGGGTCTGGCCGGGTGTGATCTCGTCCGGGTTGGCCAGCTTGTTGAGAGCAGCGATCTCGCGCCACCGGTTGCCGTCGCCGAGGTTGCTGGCGGAGATCGACCAGAGGGTGTCGCCCGCCCGCACCGTGTACGTGACCACCGGGGCGAGCCGGTCGTGGACCCGGGCCCGCATCGACGCCATGGTGAAGCCGCGCGGGTCGACCTTCCCGGGCTGCCATTCGAGGTGGCCGATGACGCTGCGCTCGTTCCAGCCGTGGTGCTTGCAGATGGCGGCCGACACCCGCTCGATCGCCTCCAGCTGCACCTCAGGCCAGGGGTCTTCACCGTCGCCGAGGTTCTCGCACTCGAAGCCGTAGAAGCGGGCGTTGCCGTCGGTGTTGGCCTCGTTGTCGGCGGGCAGCACAGTCTCGGCGATGACGGCCGTGAGTACGTCGTCGTCGCCGAGGCCGGCGTGGTTGGCGCGGCCGTAGCCGACGAGGTGGACGCGGCCGTCCTTGGTGATGACGCCGTGGCACAGCGGGCCGGGCAGCCCCTCGTAGCCGTCGCGGCAGATGGCGACCGTGCGCGCCGAGCCGGAGGTGACGGTGTGGTGGATCATCACGCCGTGCAGCGGACCGAACGGGCCCATGTGGTTGCGGTTGTGGGTTTCCCAGTCGTCGACCTCGACGATCGTGACGCCCTCGTCACGGAGCAGCTTGGCGAACGTGGCCGCGCTCGGAGGTGTTGCCATGGACGTGTCCTCCTCAGTAGTCGTTGGTCTGGGCGACGAACTGGGCGTGACCGACGACCGCTTCGTCGTCGTGGTCGTGCCACACCTCTACGCCGACCGGCTGCCCGGCATAGCCGCGAAACGGCCACACGTTGGTATCCCAGTCCCGGCCTGGCGTGTCCGCCTGGTCCTCGGCGCCGGTGTCGTCGCGGATGCCGTGAGGGTCGCGGATGAAGCGGGCCATGAACTGGCGGATCCGGGTGTCGCCCGCCGGAATCGTGAGCGCCTCCCAGCGGACGTTGCGGCCCCAGATGAAGTCGCCGTCCTGCGGGGGCATGATCAGCGTCAGATCCTGCTGCATGCCGCAGTCGTTGCGGAGTGCCTCGTCGAACGTGAGCAGTGTCCACGTGTTCGGGGGGATGGTCTGCGGGGTGTTGCGGTACAGCTTGCACACGGTGGCCATCAGCGGGCCCCTCTCAGTAGGGCAGCACGATGAGGCGGCGGCGGGCGAACGTTCCTGTTCCGGAAGAGACCCGGTACTTCATCGTGAACGTGTTCAATCCGGGCGTGAGGTCGTCGTAGAACACGGCGTGCGATGCCTGGAATTCGGAACCGGCGGTGCCGGACAGAGTCAGCGACCGGATGTCGGCTGCGGCGATGGTGCTCGCGCCGGAGACGTCGACGCTGCTACGTGTGGAGCCGGAGCCGGAGTTGCTTTGCTCGCAGCCGAAGATGACCAGTGCGAGGTTGCTGGTCGTTGCCGTCACGGTAGGGCCCGGCGTGGTCAGGTCCGTGAATGAAGTCGAGGTGGTTGTTTCCGATGTGGCGATCGTTTCGCGGTCGCCGAGGCGTTCCACGATTTCGTTCAGCGTGGAGGTGACGAAGTAGCCGCCGGGCGTCGTGGCTTTGGCCGGGGCGGTCTCGTTGAGGTTGTCGCGGACGAATGTGTTGAACTGGGCGGCGGTGTACACCGATCCGGAGACCGCTGTCATCGGGGCTGTCCAGGCCATGACCCCTCCTACAGTGGGAAGACGATGATGCGCCGCTGAGTGAATGTGCCCGTCCCGGACGACACCCGGTACTTGGCGGTGAACGTGTTGATGCCAGGGGTGAGGGCGACGCCGCCGAAGTGCAGGGAGACCGACGAGGCGATGAGTGCCACTCCGGCGGAGCCGAAGATGCCGGTGCCTCGGTTGTCGGCTGCGGCGATGGTGGTGGCGCCGGAGACGGCGTAGGCCATGCGGGATGATCCGGCACCGTCGTTCGACAGCTGGCATTGGACGACGACTAGGGCGCTCGGGCCGGTTTCCACCGTGACTGACGGGCCGATGGCGCCAGGGGCGCTCAGGTCGGTGAAGGTGGTGGAGGTGGTGTCGGCGTTGTTGAGGTCGGTGGCACCCTGCGTTTGTCGTTCGGCGATGGAGTTCACGCCGGTCGCGACGAAGTGGGAGCCTGCCGCGGTCGCTTTAGCCGGGGCGGTCTCGTTGAGGTTGTCGCGGACGAACTGATTGAACTGCGCGGCGGAGAATACGGTGTTTGCGACCGCGGTCATGGGCGCCGACCAAGCCACTACGCCACCCCCTCAGTGGGGACGTTGTGGGCGGCGTTTTCGGCGCGCAGATCTTCGATGCTCTGGCCGTGCGGAATCCGGTACTTCAACGCGGTGTCGTGGCTGGCTGGGTACCAGTTTCGGGTGTGGGGAATCGGCCGGAGCATGAGGACGGCCATGATGCCGGCCATGTTCGGCGGCCAGTCGATCAGTACCGTCTCGGCGGATCCGAGCTTGCAGTACGAGCAGTGGAACGACGGCAGTTGCACCACTCGCGGGCCTGCGGGGTCGCGGGGGTTGGTGCGGGCGTAGCAGTGCTCGACGTTGCCGCAGGCGCGCGGGCAGTCGGCTACCCAGTCCCCGCAGTAGACGTACGCCCGTGCTCGGTGCGCGATCAGCTGGACCATGCCGGTGACGGTAGAAGCCCTCCGGTGAAGATCATTCCGGTGGGTCAGGTCCCGAACTGTCCGGTGCCGAACTGGCCCTGCGCCGGGTCATCGAAGATGAACACCGCGTGCGGATTGTCGAAGCCCGACGGGTCGAACACGCCGTCATCGAAGCCGGCGCCCGCCTTGTCGAACGTGAACGGGTTGTCCGGCACCACGGTGCCCGACCGTTCACAGCCGAACGTGGCGTAGTGCACCGGCCCAGGGCAGTCGTCCTCGCCGGCCATGCGTGCCAGCGTGTGCTGCACACTTTCGATGAAGAAGTCCCCTGCCAGCCCGAGCTCACCATTGCCGATCGTGATCAGGTCCGAAATCTGCCGCGACACCGCCTCCAGGTGATGCGGCAGATCCGACGACACGATCCGCAGCGACACGGTAGGCCGTCGTTCCGTGTATGCGGCGAGCAGCAGCTGTGCCACGGCGAGCGCGTCATGCTGGTTCGCCCACGGCGCATCATCCGGGTACGACCGCTCGCCGTGCCGGGTGATCGACGTCGAGTCCGTCACCGACACTTCCACTGTCCGGGCCACCGGGACCGACCGTGCCCGCAGCTGCAGACGGAAAATGTTCACGGTGCCGCCGGCTGCGGTGATGCTGATGGTCGTCGACTGCCCGGAGCGGCGGGACAAGAGGGTGACCGCGGTGCCGGTGCCGGTGTACAGGATGTCGGATTGGTCGGTGAGGTCTTGTGCGTCACGGAAGGGTTCGCTGGCCTGCACCTGAATGGTGGTGGATTCGCCGAGGTTGAGGGCGATCGCGGTGGTGGATTCCCACACTGCGGTCAGGTTGGCGTCGGGGCGGCGTTCGTCGACGGGGAGGGTGATGGCGTTGACGATGTCGCGCCAGCCGTGGGAGTACTCGAACGGCTCGATGTAGGTCAAGGCCACGAGGCGTCTCCCGGTCAGAAGCGGCGGATTATGCGCAGGCGGGTGGTGTAGGTGCCGGATCCGTTGAGGACGGAGGCGCCCCCGAGGTCGCCGAAGGTGGGGCCGTTGGGGGTTTTGCGTGAATTGATGAAGCGCATGTTGCCGAGGGTGTCGACGCCGAGGTAGATGCCGTTGTGGTCGATCTGTCCGTCGGTTTCGCCGTCGGAGGTGGCGTCGAAGTGGGGGACGTCGCCGATCTGGATTGCGGCGAGTGACGGGGGTGTGCCGACCGCTTGGGCGACGATGACGCCGGGGCCGGAGGGGGCGATGTCGAGGGTGCGGCGGGGCAGGTTGGTGCCGTCGATGTTCTGGTCGAAGACCATGGGTAGGCCCATCTGGAAGCCGTACACCATGCGGACGAAGCCGGAGCAGTCCAGGCTGGCCAGTTCGGCTGGGTCGGCGGTGCGTTCCTCGCCGTTCGGGAAGACCCAGTTCAGGCCCATGTAGTCGTGGAAGTCGGCGCCCTCCTCGCGGGTGCCGTCAGGGTTCAGCGGGCCGTAATTGGATTGGCCTGCGACCTGTGCGTTCAGGGCGGGGTTGAAGAGGTCGGGTGCGCCGGTGATGTATTTCATGGCGTTGGCGAGGACGTCCGGGCTGGGGTCGATCCTCCATCTGAGGATCTGGTCGGCGGTCGCGTTGGTCCACTGCCCGTCGAAGGGCTCGTCGAGGACGCGGACCCAGGTGTTGTGGGTGACGGTGGGAATCGTGGTCCAGGAGCCCGAGGCGACCCGTAGGTCGTCGACGTGGAACAGGCGCGGCAGGCTGGCGCTCCCTGTGCTGGCCAGGAACCGGAAGCCGACCCTGCCGGACGGGTTGGCGGGTTCGGTGACCTCATGCAGCCAGGTTTCCGGTTCTTCGTCGCCGTCTTTCCAGGCGCGGCAGCGGATTGTGGTGCCGGTGCGCTGGGCGCGGATATGCCACAGGTCGCCGCCGAGGAATCCGGTACCGACCTGGGTGGAGGCGCCAAGGATGGTGGTGACGTCGGCGACCTCCTTCTCCAGAGCCAGCTGCACGACGCCTGCGGTGGTGATGTTGAGGCGTGCACGGTTGTTGTTGTCGATGTCCGTGTAGTTGAACACCAGGCCGATGGAGCTGCTGGCGCCGGTAGGTGCGGTGGGCAGCGTGACGGCGGCAGTGACGTCGACGTCGGTCATGGAGTCGAGGATGGTGGCGAAGCGGGAGGCGTTCGCGGTGGGCAGGCTGGCGATGCCGGTGCTGCCGTTGACGGAGAAGTCGGTGGCGGTGCCGGTGACGGAATAGCTTCCGCCGCCGCCGGAGGATCCGAATCCGGAAGCCACTGTGCGGGTGAAGGTGTCGGTGAAGGGGCGTTTGTTTTCGCTGAACGTGCGGGTCCGGCCGCGCATGGCGACGGTCTTTGCGCCGACGGTGAGTGTCGCCAGTACGCCGGATTCGTCGGACACTTCGAGCAGTTCGGGCGCCCCGGGGGTGGATACGGATTGTGTGGTCAAGCAGATCTCCTTGGGGGCGATGAACGTGCCTTGCGATACAAGTGACGGGTAGCGCAGGAGCCGATGGTGGCGGTCGCGGTAGATGAATGTGCCGTCCGGTGCGACGTACGCGATCGAGGGCGGCCCCTCGGACCTGAGTAGCTGGGTGAGCAGGTCGAATGCGTCCTCGTTGCTCGCCCACCACCACGGCACGTGCGTGGCGCCGAGATCAAGGTCGCGGTCTGCGGTCCAGCCGATGGTGTCGAGGATGACGCCGATCAGGGTGCCGGTGCGCTGCGCCTGGTACAGCTCGGTGCTGATTTTCGTGCCGCGGAGCAGGGCGAGGCCGTCGAGTCCGGTGATGACCGCGTTGCGGTCGCCGCGGTCGGTGTGAATGTCGAAGGTGTCGACGCGGCCGGTCATCAGCGGGTAGAGGACGTTGTCGATGACCTCCTCGACCTTGATGAGGGCGGCGGGGGCGATGTCGTCGGCGATGGGGCTGTCGGGGTTCTCGGGGGAGTAGATCCGGTCGGCGTTGCACAGGGTGAATCCGAGCGTGCCGACCGCCGGTGGAGACAGGGCGCGGGCCTGGTCGCGGCCGTACTGGAAGACGACCGGGCCCGAGGCGAGGACGTCTTCGGTGACGTTCTCGGCGGTGTCGTCGTAGTCGCCGTCGTTGTTCCAGTCGATGGCGACGGTGTAGCCGTCGGCGAGGGTGGGGGCGAGGTTGAAGTTGTCGAACTCGGCATAGTCGCCGGTCGGGCCGCCTCCGGTGACCAGTGGTGAGCTGTGCGCGAGGAGCTGCACCTGAAGGTCGTTGTCCGACACCCACGACGGGGCGGTGTCCGTGTGCTGGGT
>DATICF010000053.1:0-2056 GCA_035456965.1 Nocardioidaceae bacterium | reverse complement strand
GGCGGCGGCGTGCCCGAGGCGCGCGACGGGGACCGCTTTGACCCGGGTGACTCCGGCGTTGTCGACGTAGGTCAGAGCCACACCGTCGACGGCGGTCAGGCCCAGTGCGGCCCCTACCTCGCGCCCCCTGCGCTCCTGCTTCTCACGCCACCGGGCGTCGAGCACGGGCGCTCGCGCGACATGTGGCTGGCTGGGCCGTCCTGCGTCCAGGTCTGCCATAGAGCGCCCCCTTCGGAGGCTTCAAGGCTATGGCCGCCCGATTGCACACGGCAACGAAACCGACTTGCCCGCCGGCGGAGGTCGGTCAGGCCGCCTCCTCGGCAGCCTCCCGCTCGGTCCGCCCGGCGCCGGCCAGGCCGGCGACCACGGCCACGGGGCGTCCCGCCTTGCGGCGCAGCGTGCTCGCGGTCTCCTCGACGAACCCGTTCGGCAGCGACAGCCGGATCACCTTCGACCAGGCGGACGCGACCTGCTTGGGCAGCGGCCCGGTGGTGTAGGTGAGGCCGTACTCCTCGAAGAGCTCCCTCACCTTCGGCGCGATCTCCTGGTAGCGGTTGCTCGGCAGGTCCGGGAACAGGTGGTGCTCGATCTGGTAGGAGAGGTTCCCGGTCATGATGTGCATCGCCTTGCCGCCGCTGATGTTGGCCGAGCCGAGCATCTGGCGCAGGTACCACTCGCCCCGGGTCTCCCCCTCGATGGAGCGGCGCTCGAAGGTCTCGACGCCCTCCGGGAAGTGTCCGCACATGATCACCGAGTGGGTCCACAGGTTGCGGACCAGGTTCGCCGTGCCGTTGGCGACGGCCGTGGTCGCGAAGGACGGGCCCGACAGGAGCGGGTGTGCGACGTAGTCCTTGACCACCTGGCCCCGGATCTTGCGGAGCACCTGCTTGCCACGGGCCTTGAACTCCGGGCTGCTGCGCCGCTTCTTGGACGGCAGGTTCTTGCCGAGCTCCAGGTCGTAGGCGGCAATGCCGTACTCGAAGATGCAGGCGTTGATGAGGTTCCACAGGGGTTGCGCCAGGTAGAAGGGGTGCCAGCGCTGGTCCTCGTCGACGCGCATGATCCCGTAGCCGAGGTCGTTGTCGCGGCCGATGACGTTCGTGTACGTGTGGTGCAGCTCGTTGTGCGAGTGCTTCCACTGCTCGGCCGGGGAGGCGTTGTCCCACTCCCACGTGGTCGAGTGGATCTTCGGGTCACGCATCCAGTCCCACTGGCCGTGCATGACGTTGTGGCCGATCTCCATGTTCTCGAGGATCTTCGCGATCGACAGACCGGCGGTGCCGGCCAGCCAGGCCGGGGGGAGCAGCGAGAACAGCAGCGCTGCGCGGCTGGAGAGCTCGAGCGTGCGCTGGACGTCGATCACGCGGCGGATGTACGCCGCGTCCCGCTCGCCGCGCGAGGCGACCACCTCGGCGCGGATCGCGTCCAGGCGAGCGCCGATGTCCTCGACGTCCTCGGGCGTCAGGTGCGCAACGGGGTTCACGGGCTTCTTCTGGAGGACAGTCATGGGGATTCCTCTCGGCGCCGGGACGGGCCCGGCGGCTTCGATCGGGTGGACGGGTCAGAGGTCGATGTCGCAGGCGCCCGCAGCGGCGGACACGCAGGTCTGGACGAGCACGCCGTCGCCCGGCGCGGCGGTGGTCAGGTCGCCGGTGCGCAGGTCACGCACCGACCCCTCGCGCATCGGGAGGACGCAGGAGTAGCAGATCCCCATCCGACAGCCCGAGGGCATCAGGACCCCGGCTGCCTCACCGGCGTCCAGGATCGGGGTCGCGCCGTCGCTGTCGACGACGGTGCCCGAGCCGGTGAACCGGACGGTGCCGCCTTCACCGGGCTCCACGAGCTCGGTGCGGAACCGCTCGGTATGCAGGCGGTCGGCGAGCCCGGCATCCGCCCAGTGCCCCTCGATGGCGTCGAGGAGCCCGGACGGCCCACAGGCCCAGGTCTCCCGCTCGGCAAGGTCCGGCACCAGGGCGACCAGCGCGGCGACGTCGAGCCGGCCGGCTTCGTCGGTGTGCTGCTCGACCAGACGGATCCGACCGGTCGCGTCCAGTGC
>DATICF010000052.1:0-9617 GCA_035456965.1 Nocardioidaceae bacterium | reverse complement strand
CTGGCCCGCGTCGCCGGCGACCCCGGACAGCGCGTTGTCGAACTTGTTGACCAGCTCCATCTGCCGAACGCCCATCTTGTGGACCTCGTCCAGCTGGCGCTCGATCTCCTCGGCGGTGCACTGCGGGACGTCGGCCTTCATCGTGCAGCCGAAGACCACGCTGGTCTCGATGCCCATGACGACCGCGAGCTTGCCCTCGTTGATGACCCGCCGGGCCTCGAAGGGTGAGCGGACGATGCGGTACCAGCCCTCGCCCGGGCCGCCTGCCTGCGCGTCGATGTAGCGCTCGAACTGCTTCATGCGCTTGGCCTGGAGCCGGATCGAGTCCATGTCGTCACAGCTGTTGCGCTTGAGCGGGTAGATCTCGCAGAGCTTGTTGTTCTCCACGAGCAGGTTCACGAACAGCCGGAGGCCGCCGCGCCAGGAGCGCTCCATCCACTTGTAGTAGGTGCCCTCGTGGGTCAGGGAGTCCGGCGCGGGCCAGTCCTTGAAGGTCGGCCAGCCGACCGGGTCGTGGGTCGGGCGGCCGGAGAGGAAGCCTTCGAGTACGGCTCCGTTGCCGCCCGTGGCGGTGTGGTCGTCGCAGTCGACGAGGGCGTACTCCACGCCGTAGGGGTCCCACGGCTTGCCGCAGTGCACCTCGCCGCCGAGGAACTCGAAGGCCATCCCGTGCGTGTGGGCGTCGGTGTAGCCGCGGACCTCGGCGAAGGAGGTCTCGCCGCGGTGCGGGCGGCCGGCGACGTTCGTACGGATCTCGGGCCAGCGCGCGCAGGAGGAGGTGCGGCGGATCGTGAAGGGGGCGGGCTTGTCGGCGAGCACCAGGTTGCCGGCCTTGTCGACCCCGAGCGCCTTGCCTGTCGAGGGGAGCCGGAATCTGAAGGTCGAACGTCGCTTGACGACCTTCCAGTCCGCCGAGGGGCTGGGCTCGTCAGCCGCGACCACACCACTGGCGCCCGTGAGCCCGAGCGGGTCGCCCGACCCGGCTGCCACGAAGTCCTTCTTCGTGGCGTAGAGGAGGTACTTGCCGAGGTCGGTGGCTTGGAAGTGCAGCGGCTCGGCGGCTCCGATGCGCCGTGCGCTCGCGCGGAAGCCCTCGCCAGACCTGCGCACCCAGCGGTCGCGGGCTCCGATCGCGTAGCACCCGCCCGCCATCGCGTAGCGGTCCTCGGGGCTCACACGGCGGCGGTCCGGAGCGGGGCCGGCGAGCAGCGTGGGCTCGTTCCTGTCACGGCGAGCAGCGACCGTTGCGGCGTTGGCGGCCACCTCGGCGTCGGTGGTCGGGTCCGTCGCAAGCGGGTCGGACTCGTCGGCGACCGAGCGCGAGACGAGGTTCTTCGTCGCCGGGTCGGTGTGGTCGTGGTCGTGGTCGTGGTCCTCGGCCAGAGCCGCCTCGGTCGCGGCCTCCACCGAGTCCCGGAACGTGTCGCCGCTGCGGTTCTCCGACGTGTCGGCCAGGTCTCCGGCGTACGACGGAACGACCACTGTCGCGGCGAGGACCGCCCCCGCGGCCAGGCCGACCGCCCAGGAGAGCCGGCCGCGCGACCGCGCGGACTGCTCGGAATGACGGTTGAGGTCGTCGCCGGGCATAGCACTCCTCGGTGAGCTCGTTCTGTCATGAACAGCAACGAGTTCTGGAGGGATTGGTCACGCGGTCGACCGGCCTCCGATACGGGCGGTGAGCCGATCTGCGGTACGCCGGGTGGCGGCGATCGTCGCGGGCAGCTCCGGCGGATCCCCGCTGGGGAACGTCACGGCGACCCCCGCAGCCGGGTGCCCGGTGTGGTCGAGCACGACCGCTGCGACGGAGGCGAAGCCAGGCGTGACCTCGCCGTCCTCCAGGGCGTAGCCGCGCTGACGGGTCTCGACGAGGAGGGCGCGCAGCCCGCTCGGCGAGGTGGGCCCGAGGCCGTGGCGATCGACGAACGCCGCGCGGTCCGGGTAGAGAGCGCGCACCTGGCTCGGCGGGAGGGCCGCGAGGATCGCCCGTCCGCTGGCGGTGAGGTGCGCGGGGAGGCGGACCCCCACGTCGGTCACGAGCGGGGGTCGGCCTGGCGCGCGCTCCTCGACGACGTACAGGACGTCACGACCGTGGAGCACGGCCAGATGGGCCGATTGTCCGACGGTGTCGACGAGCGTGGCCAGCGCGCGCCGGGCGATGCGCTGGAGCGGCTCCTGCCGGGCGTATCCGCTGCCGACCTCGAACGAGGCGACGCCCAGCCCGTATCGGTGCTCCTCGGGCAGGTGGACGACGAAGCCCTCTTCCACCATGACCGTCAGCAGGTGGTACGCGGTCGAGCGTGGGATGTCGAGCGCGGAGGCGATCGCCTGGAGGGTCACCGGGTCGGCCTGGGAGGCGAGAAATCGCAGCACCCGCAAGGCTCTCGTCGCGGCCGGGACCTGTCCCACGGCCCTGACGATAGCCCGTCCGCATGGCGCAGCCGGGTGGTCCGATTCGACCGAATGGCTGAGTTTTTACCAAAACAGCACGAGATCGGACGTCTAGACCGAAAATGGTAAAGACGTCCGACAGGGAGGTGTCGGACGCACAGCGTCGCGCTCGGGTTGCGTCGCGCGTCATATCTGGGAGCAACAACTCGTGTCCGACGTACGTCGTCATCTTTGCCATGCCCTGACCACGCTGCTCGCCCTGGTCCTGGCCTCAGGAGCCCTCGTCGCGGTCTCCGCGGAGCCGGCCGAGGCGCGGGTGCCGAAGAAAGCAGCCAGATACACAGCCGCCATCGAGCCGCTGGCCAGGTACGTCGGTCAGTCGACGTGCTCGCCGCGCGCGAAGCCCGGCACGACCGCGTTCGCGAACCTGCTGCTGCGCACCTACCCCAACTCTCGGAGCCTGGGCATCTCGCGCTCGTGCGGTGTGGGCGGGAAGTCAGAGCACAAGGAGGGACGCGCCTTCGACTGGGGCGTCTCGGTCCACAACGCCACGGACCGCAAGTCAGTGCGGTCCTTGATGAGGTGGCTGCTGAAGAAGGACGCTTACGGCAACAGGTTCGCCATGGCGCGCAGGCTCGGCATCCAGTACATGATCTGGAACCGCCGCATCTGGGGCGCCTACGCCGCCGGGCGGGGCTGGCGCAAGTACACGGGCTCCAACCCGCACACCGACCACGTCCACTTCTCGCTGAGCTGGACCGGCGCCCGGAAGAAGTCGTCGTTCTGGAACCCGCGCAACTTCCCCAACTCCTCAGGCTTCGCCCCCGGTGGCAAGAAGAAGCCGGGCGCCACGAAGCCCGGGACCCCGACCGGTGACGCGCCGAGCGGTCCGACCAAGCAGTACGACTGGCCGGACCCGCGCCCCGACGAGCGCAAGCGCCACCGCGCGATCCCCGAGCCGCGGGCGCCGAGGGTGCTCGCGAGCGCCGCGCCGCTGGTGGTCGAGAGGCTCAACGTCCGGGCGAACCTCCGAGCAGGGGTGCGTACCCGCAAGGCCCTCGTGGCCGGGCGCCGCTACCTCATCGAGGCTTCCGGCACCTATCGCTACGACCGTGACCCGCGCTCGCTCGCGGACGCCGAGTGCAGCACCGGAAGCGGCGCTTCCTGGTGGCAGCGCGAGCGGTCGCTCAACGCCGAGCAGTGGTACGCCGACCACCTTGACCTGTACGTCGACGGCCACGACCTGCACGCACAGGCCGACGACGGCGCGAGCTGTGACCAGCGCGGCCACACCTACCGCTGGGTCTACGAGGCCGAGCGCAGCGGCCGGGTCCCCTTCGCCATCTGGGACCCCAACGGTTACAAGGACAACAAGGGCCGGCTCACCGTCCGGGTCCTCGACCTCGGCGCGGTTCGCGACACCATGACCTGGAAGGTGCCCGCCCGCAGTGCGGCTGGAGCCACGAGCCCCGGTCTGCTCGAGGGCGGCAGGAGCTACCGCGTCACCGTGAACGGCACCTGGCGTGACGGCGACGGTGTCCTCGCCGACGCCGAGTGCGAGACGGGATACGACGGGTCCTGGCGTCGCGACGGCAGCGACCGCGACATCGTGATCGGTGAGTGGAGCTACGACAGCCTCGCTCCGCGGATCGACGGCGTGCGGACGATGCCGGCCAGCGGGGGCGACCAGTGCGACCCGGGGCACACCTACACGTGGGTGCACACCCCCGAGCGCACCGGCCCGCTCAACGTGCGGGTCAGCGACCCCGACAGTCACGAGGACAACGCCGGTGCCCTCCGGGTGAAGGTGGAGCCGTACCTCGACTCGGAGCCGGAGCCGGAGCCGAGCCCCGAGCCGAGCCCGGAGCCGAGCCCGGAGCCGACCCCCGAGCCGGAGCCGCTCCCGACGCCGGACCCGGTGGAGAGGGAGCACCTCACCGTCGACGCCCGGTCGGACCAGGCCGTGCGCACGGGCCAGGAGTACCCCGCGGGCACATCGCTGCGGATCACCGCGTCGGGCACCTACCTGTTGCGCGAGTCAGCCGACTGGATCGCCGCCGACGCCGAGTGCACGGCGACGAGCAGCGACTACCGCTGGCGCTCGTCGAGGTCGTGGCTCACGGGACAGTTCGGTGGGAAGACCGCGCCGCTCGGGGACCTGGCGGTCAACGGCGCGATCATCTCGTGGTACCCGTCGGACGGGAGCGGGTCGTGCGACTCGGGCCAGCACGTCTACACCTACGACCTGACGACGACCAAGGCCGGACCGCTGTGGTTCGTCATTGCTGACGAGTACTACGGCGACAACAAGGGAACCCTCGAGGTCGAGGTGGGGATGCGGTGAACATGGCAGCTCTCGGGATGCGGCCGGCTCGCCTCGCTGCCGCGGTCGTCACAGCAGGTCTCCTGCTCGGCGGCTGCGGCAGCCAGGAGTCGGGCGAGGGTGCGGTGGTCGCGGCCGACCGTGCCGCTGCCGAACGTGACTCGTCGACCGGCGTGGTCCGCGACGTGACCTCGGCCGCGCCGGCTCCGTCCAAGGCGCCCTCGTTGCCGCCGGGCGACCCGGGGCTGGACGCTCCGGCCGCGCCGGACCCCGGAACAGCCTCGGCCGACCCTCACGGCCATGACGAGGCGGCCAAGCGCAAGATCCCGGCCGCGGCGATGCTCACCGCGGAAACGGTGCGCATGGCGATGGGCGGGACCTGGTCCCGCCGCACCGGCGGAGCCGACGAGTGTATGCGGCCCGAAGGTGCGCTGGGCGCCCGGTCGATGTCCTACGGCGGTTCCCCGGGAACGCTCGTCGTCGAGACGGTGTCGACGTACCGAGGGGCGAAGGCGGCCGACGAGGCTGTGGCCGACCTCGGTCGAGCCGCGGCGGAGTGCGGCTGGACGGTCGAAGGTGACCCGCGCCTGGGATCCGCGTCGGTGGCCGCGAAGGACCAGGGGCGGTCGATGGTGGCCGTCTCCGCCGAAGGCGTGGTGGTGCTCCTCGTGGGCAGCGGCGACGTCACACGTCCCGCGTGGCGCTGGTCGTCGCTGGTCGACCTGGCGCTCGGGACGTCTTGCCCTGCCGCTCCCGACGGCTGCCACTGAATCTGTCGCAACACGTCATGCGTTCTGGTCGCCGTCGCGGCCAGAACGCATGACGCTCCTGCATCCTGTCTCGGATTCGAGACAGATCGGAGCGGTCGTGGCTGTTCCGGAGGGCCGGTCGGCAGTGGAATGGACCCATGACAGTCGTGCATGTCGGGGTCGGCCCCGTCTCCTTCGATGACGTTCTCGCGGTGGCCCGTGACGGTGCCGCCGTCGAGCTCGCCGATGACGCCGTCCACGCGATCGAGCGGGCGCGCAAGACAGTGGAGGACCTCGCTGCCGCGCCCACTCCGGCGTACGGCATCTCCACCGGCTTCGGCGCCCTCGCGACCCGGCACATCCCCACCGAGCTCCGCGCGCAGCTGCAGCGCTCGCTGGTCCGCTCCCACGCCGCAGGCAGCGGCCCGGAGGTGGAGCGTGAGGTGGTTCGCGCGTTGATGCTGCTGCGCCTCTCCACCCTCGCCACCGGGCACACCGGCATCCGCCTCGAGACCGCACGGACGATGGCCGGGATGCTGACCCATGGCATCACGCCGGTCGTGCGGGAGCACGGCTCCCTGGGCTGTTCCGGCGACCTCGCTCCGCTGTCGCACTGTGCCCTGGCGCTGATGGGGGAAGGCGAGGTGCGGGACGCCACCGGCGCCCTGGTCCCCGCCGGGGACGCGCTCCGCGCCGCCGGACTCCAGCCCGTCGAGCTGGCCGCCAAGGAGGGCCTCGCGCTGATCAACGGCACCGACGGAATGCTCGGCATGCTGGTGCTGGCCATCGCCGATCTCCGGTCGATCCTGCGTACGGCGGACGTGGCCGCTGCCATGTCGGTCGAGGCCCAGCTCGCCACGGACCGGGTGTTCGCCGCCGACCTCCAGGCGCTCCGCCCCCACCCCGGGCAGGCCGCCGCGGCCGAGAACCTCACGCGGATCCTCGCCGACTCAGGCGTCGTGGCGAGCCACCGCGGCCCCGACTGCAACCGGGTCCAGGATGCGTACTCGCTGCGCTGCTCCCCGCAGGTGCACGGCGCCGCGCGCGACACGGTCGACCACGCGGCGACCGTCGCCGGCCGCGAGCTCGACTCCGCGATCGACAACCCGGTCGTCCTCGACGACGGACGCGTCGAGTCCAACGGCAACTTCCACGGCGCCCCGGTCGCCTACGTCCTCGACTTCCTGGCGATCGCCGCGGCCGACGTCGCCTCCATCTCCGAGCGCCGCACCGACCGATTCCTCGACAAGGCCCGGAGTCATGGCCTGCCGCCGTTCCTCGCCGACGACCCGGGTGTCGACTCGGGCCACATGATCGCGCAGTACACCCAGGCCGCGATCGTGTCGGAGATGAAGCGCCTGGCCGCTCCCGCGAGCGTCGACTCGATCCCCTCGAGCGCGATGCAGGAGGACCACGTGTCGATGGGCTGGTCGGCCGCACGCAAGCTGCGGCGCTCTGTCGACGGGCTCACCCGGGTCGTCGCGATCGAGGTGCTCACCGCCGCCCGCGCCCTCGACATGCGCGCACCCCTGCAGCCCTCACCGGCCACGGCCGCCGTACTGGCGCTGCTCCGCACGTCCGTCCCGGGCCCTGGACCGGACCGCTACCTGTCACCCGAGATCGAGCAGGCCGTCGAGCTCGTCCGCTCCGGCGCGGTGCTCGCCGCCGTCGAGAACACGATTGGAGAACTCCGATGAGCCAGACCACCTCCGGGCCCCGTGAGGTCCGCTCCCCGCGCGGCACGGAGATCAGCGCCCGCAGCTGGCAGACCGAGGCGCCGCTGCGGATGCTGATGAACAACCTCGACCCCGAGAACGCCGAGCGCCCCGACGACCTCGTCGTGTACGGCGGCACCGGGAAGGCCGCGCGCAGCTGGGAGTCCTATGACGCGATCGTGCGGACCCTGCGAACGCTGGCCGACGACGAGACCCTGCTGGTGCAGTCGGGCAAGCCGGTCGGCGTCATGCGCACCCACGAGTGGGCCCCGCGCGTGCTCATCGCCAACTCCAACCTGGTGGGCGACTGGGCCAACTGGGAGGAGTTCCGGCGGCTCGAGGACCTGGGTCTGACGATGTACGGCCAGATGACCGCCGGGTCCTGGATCTACATCGGCACCCAGGGGATCCTCCAGGGAACGTTCGAGACCTTCGCCGCCGTGGCCGACAAGTTCGCGGCCTCCGGACGGCACGAGAGCAGCGGCGGCTCGCTCGCCGGGACGATCACGCTGACCGCGGGGCTCGGCGGCATGGGTGGTGCCCAGCCCCTGGCCGTGACGATGAACGACGGCGTCGCCCTCTGCATCGAGTGCGACGAGTCGCGCATCGAGCGTCGGCTCGAGCACCGCTACCTCGACGTACGAGCGGGCTCGCTCGACGAGGCGCTCGAGCTGGCGGTGCAGGCCCGCGACGAGCGGCGGCCGCTCTCGATCGGCGTGCTCGGCAACGCCGCCGACATGGTGCCTGCCCTGCTCGAGCGCGGCGCCCCCATCGACATCGTCACTGACCAGACCTCCGCTCACGATCCGCTGTACTACCTCCCCTCCGGCGTCGCCTTCGAGGACTGGGCAGCCCTGCGGGAGAAGGACCCGGCCGGTCTCACCGAGCGCGCCAGGGAGTCGATGGCCCGCCACGTCGAGGCGATGGTCGGGTTCATGGACGCAGGGGCCGAGGTGTTCGACTACGGCAACTCGATCCGCGACGAGGCACGCAAGGGCGGCTTCGCCCGCGCGTTCGACTTCCCCGGCTTCGTGCCGGCCTACATCCGCCCGCTGTTCTGCGAGGGCAAGGGCCCGTTCCGGTGGGCTGCGCTCTCCGGCGACCCGGCCGACATCGCCGCGACCGACCGCGCGATCCTCGAGCTCTTCCCCGACAACGAGCGGCTGCGTCGCTGGATCACGATGGCGGGCGAGCGGGTCTCCTTCCAGGGCCTCCCGGCGCGGATCTGCTGGCTGGGGTACGGCGAGCGTCACCGTGCTGGCCTGAAGTTCAACGAGATGGTGCGCAACGGCGAGCTCAAGGCCCCGATCGTGATCGGCCGCGACCACCTCGACTGCGGGTCGGTCGCCTCGCCCTACCGCGAGACCGAGGGCATGCTCGACGGCTCCGACGCGATCGCCGACTGGCCGCTGCTCAACGCGCTGGTCAACACCGCCTCCGGCGCCTCATGGGTGTCCATCCACCACGGCGGTGGCGTCGGGATGGGCCGCTCGATCCACGCCGGACAGGTGTGCGTGGCGGACGGGACCGACCTCGCGGCCCAGAAGATCGAGCGCGTACTCAGCAACGACCCGGGCATGGGCGTGATCCGGCACGTCGACGCCGGCTACGAGGAGGCCATCGAGGTCGCGGCGGAGCGTGGCGTTCGGATCCCGATGCAGGAAGGCTGAGCGTCCGTCGATGGCGACGCCAATTACCAAGGTATGCAGGCAAACTGTCTCTTCCCATGGTGATTTCGCCATGGGAAGAGACAGTTCGCCATGGGAAGTCCCGCCTCGGGGGGCGCACGGGCCCCGGGAGGAAGTCCTGCCTCGGGGGCTGCCCCGGCCCCGGTCGGGAAGGTCAGCGGTTGCGGTTCCACCAGCGCCGACGCGCCTGCGGTACGTCGGACGTGGCGGCTGTCTCGAGCTGGGTCCGCTGCCTCTCGCGACGCTCCGCCCTCCGCGAGCGCCAGGCCACGACCTCTGCGTCGGCGTCACGGGTCGGTGTGACCACGGGCGGGCCGCCCGTCAGCTGACGGCGGGCCTCCACGACGCGGCGGTTGAAGTCCGCCACCAGGCGCCGTACGCCCTCCTCCGTGCCTTCGCGGTCGAGGAGCGCGTCGAGCTCGGCGTCCTCCTTGCGCAGGGCGAGCGCCGGGGGCAGGGCGCCGGTGATCTTCTCGCGCTCGATGAGGCCCTTGACCCACCAGTCGGGGTCGTGGGTCGTGCCGAGACCCTTGATCGGCTTGCCGGCTCCGGGGAGGTTGTCGAACTCTCCGCGCTCCATGGCCTTTCGCACCTGCAGGTCGACCCAGAGCGTCTGCTGCTCCATCCGCTGCGCGGGGGAGTCGTCCTCGTCCTCCTCGACCCGCTCGTCGACCGGCTCGCCCGCCTCGGGGACCTGTCCGGTCGCGGCGGTGATCCGGGCGCGGCGCAGCCGGCGCTCCTCCTCCATCTCGCG
>DATICF010000051.1:0-27680 GCA_035456965.1 Nocardioidaceae bacterium | reverse complement strand
AAACTCGTAACCGACTCAGCGTCGCGGCAACTTCCCCCGGGGATTGCTGTCCTTCGCAGTCTTGCCGAAGCGCTGGAAGGCCGCCTGCCGAGTGGTGTCGAGCGCAGCGCCGATCACCGTCCATGAGTCGCCGGCGTCTCGTGCCGCCTGGACAGCGTCGCGGAGCTCCTGCTCTGCCTCGGCCACCTTCTTGCGGGCAGCGATGATCTTGCGGAAGTGGAGGGCGTCACGGGACTGCACCTCGCTCGGCGCGAGCGCGTCGAGCCCGGTCACGTCGGCGTTCTTTCGCTTCGTCTTCATCTGCATCACCTGAGGAACTCGTAGAACTTGGGCCGAAGGCGGTCCGCGTGAATGATCCGAGTCGGCTCGTCGGCGGGGACGGCAACCAACTCCAGCATCCGGCCGTGGCGGTCAGCTCCGATCACCAAGAGCCTCTCGTCACCGTCGTAGTCGTACTCCACGTACCGGATCGCGTTCTCCCATGCGTGCACGATGTCCTCGTCGTCGACTCCGTGCTTGTGGGCCGACTCCGAGATGCGCACGTGTAAAGACTACCTTTACGCGCGTGAGCGTCAAGGCATCTTGACAGTTACGTGGCGTCGGTCCGCGTCCGAGTCCCAGTGAGTGACGGCGCCGAGCGGACATCTTCGGGCTTCACTCTCCGCGGCAGACATCCGGACGTTGAGGTGATTCACAGTCCAAGATGAGCGCCATGACTGACACACCTCGCGTGAACCGGGTCGGGTTCATGCAGTACGACTGCACCTTCTATGTCGGGGAGCTGCCGGTCGACGAGACCATCGTCGCGGCGGGCCACGAACCGAACGGCTACTTCTGGGAGGGGATGCTTCGCTACCTGGAGCCCGACCTCGCGGAGCAGATCGAACTGGATTCGGAAGGCGGGATGTTCGCTGTCTTCGGACGACGTCGACAGATGAAGCGTGTACAGGGCGTCCTGGCTCCCTACTTGGTGGACAGCGGACTAGTCGCGGACACTGTGGCGGCTGCTGCACGCGAAGGGTTCCAGTTCGATGACTGATCCTGCGCGCTACCGCTGTCGGCACGAGCGCTCAGCGGCAGATGCGTGCACGCTTCGTGGCCGTCACGGGTATGCAGCGAGAATCCGTTCAACGAAAGCCGACTTGGCCCTGGTGTAGGCAGGCCGGTCGTCAGCATGCTCGCGCAAGAGTCGCCGCTTGAGGTCCTGATACTCCTGACGGAGCGCACGGTTCGAGCGAAGGGCATCGCGGAATCGAAGGCGCAGGCGCCACTCGTCCGTGTCGGCCTCAATCAACGACAAGTAGTGAGTGCGCGACTCCTCAGGTCCCTTGGGAAGGAAGATCCTGGCCTCGTACACTCGCTCCGCCATGAAGGTGTAGCCGTGTTCAACCAGTCCAGGCACCACTCGTGTCCAGTCGCTTAACGACCGGAGCGATGCTTGCATGTCGATGATCGGCTTGGCTTCGAGACCGGGAATCGACGTGCTTCCCACGTGTTCGACTTCGAGGATGTCTGGCACCAATACCAGGAGTTCCGCCCGCTCGCGCTGGAACCAGTGGAGCCACTCAGGGTCGTAGGGGCGGAGTTCCAAGGCTCCGCGCGCCAGCCCGACTGCGTGGTTCTCCACGCCGACAATCGTAGGCCGCCCGATGTCCGCTCATCGGCTATGACCGCGCCTTCACTGTCCGCGGCCGGACGTTCCGAGTAGCTGGCCAGCCAGCAGCCACCACTCAGGATCTCGGCTACTGGCCGGGATGGGGCCGGAGCTTGAAGACCAGGATGCCGAGGTACTTGTTCATCCAGGCCTGCTTATGCGGATAGCGGCGTCGGGCGTCCTCGGAAAGTTGAGGCTCGATCGCGGTCTCGATCCACAGCCCTGCGGCACTGAACACGTTGATCAGGTCGGAGATGGTGTAGCGACGCTTGGTGAGGGTGATCTGATCGTTCCAACCGCTGAGGTAGGAGAACCTCGCGGTGGAGAAGTACTCCTCGCCCAAGGAGGTCTGGTTCTGTTCAGCCTGTTCGGCGGCGTATCGGATCGGTTGCGTCTTGGTCAGCAGGATGAATCCATCATCAGCCAACATCGCGCGCGCTGCCCGCAGAGTGCGGACTGGATCCGTCGCGTACCCGAAAGACTGGAGGAACAAAATCCGGTCAAACGTGCGGCCCGCAAGCCCCGGCACGGCAGCCAGCTCATTGAGATCGCCCTGGATCAGTTCCAAGCCAGGGACCGGGACACTGAGGAAGTTGCCACTGACATCGACACCGACGGAGGCGGTCGCACCGTCTCGAACCAGCTCAGCGAGCTTGCCTCCGTTGCCGCAGCCGAGGTCGAGCACCGACCGTCCGGCGACATCGCCCAGAAGGTCTCGCTGCGCAGGCCACTCCACGAGCCGATCCAGCGAGTCCTCCCTGGTGCGGGCCCGCTCGTAGTCCGGAGCGAGCTCCAGCCAAGCATGGCGCGGGTCCACAGGATTGTCCGAGGGTGAACTCGTCGTCTGTTCGTCTGACTCCGCCACGAGACACAACCTATTCGATTTCCCGGCGGGACCGTTTCGGAAGAGAACTCGCCGAGGGCCTCGTCCGATGGATTGGCTACACAGGCCGCCAGGAGAGCTCGGCCGAAATGGCGACCAGCTGTCGGCGACGCTTGGTCGGGAGGCCTGTGCTCTTGTCCCCCCATGCATGAGGTGGTTGCCGGCGCTGGTTACCGGAGTGCCGTGTGACAGGCGGCGTTGGAACGACACCCGCGGCGACAAGTTCGAACTGTTCGACCGCGGCCACCTTCTTCCGCGCGCGCGATGATGTTGCGGAACTCGGGGGCGCACCGTGCCTGCACTTCGCTCGGCGTGAGCGCGTCGAGTCCGGTAGCTCTCACGCGTACACGTCAGGCGACAAGACTCCGATGCAGCGGAGGTTGCGATATCGCTCTGCGAAGTCGAGGCCGTAACCCACGACGAACTCGTCTGGAATGTCCCAGCCGACATATCGTGCTGTGACCGGCATGGTCTGTGCCTCGGGCTTGCGCAGCAGTGTGCAGATCTCTACGGACGCCGGCCCCCGTGCGAGCAAGCTCGATTGGATCCACGAGAGGGTGAGTCCGGAGTCGACGATCTCATCCACCAGCAGGACATTGCGGCCCGTGATGTCGCTGTCGAGATCCTTAAGCAGTCGAACTACTCCGGACGACTTGGTGCCCGAGCCGTAGCTGGAGATGTCCATCCAGTCGATCTCCACATGACGCCGAAGGGCGCGCGTGAGGTCGGCCATGAAGTGGATCGCTCCGCGCAGGATTCCGACGAGAAGCAGGTCCTGGCCGTGGTAATCACGTTCGATCTGCGCCGCTATAGCTCGCACCTGACGGTCGATGTCATCAGCAGTGAATAGAACGCGAGTCAGTTCGCCTGGGATGTCCTGGTTGTCCACGACCGCAGGCTATCGGCTCGCGTGAGTTTGGCGGCCGTTCCGGCATGACACGCAGTCAGTATCCACACCGAATCTCGAGGACTCTTGAACTGTCGGTTGGGTGTGGCATGCTCTTCGGCAGCGGACAAATGCATACAAAACTAAGTGGGATATTCCCCGGGGGTCGGCTCCCCACCCTGGCCAGTGGCCGTACACAAGCAGCGCCGTAGCAAACACACAAACTCTCGCAAGATCGTCCGCGAAGGTCCTTGGTTTGTCGTGTCTCGGTGCTGCAGCGACCCCGGTGTCGAGACTTTGCTCCACCAGTTGGTCGTGGTCCTCCCAGTACCGGGTGTGCCGCGCGGCCGGGTCGCACTAGCCGCGTGGCACACCCCTTGTGAGGGTGGTGGCGCCGGTGAGCACCAGGACCAAGGCTGCGGTCACCGACACCCTCCCGGCCCTGTTCCCGGCCGTGTTTCCCGGCCACGGCGTCGACGCGCCGCTGGACCTGCCCCCGGTCACCCAGCAGGTGCAACAGCAGATCACCGACCGGCTGGCCTCCCCGGGCTTCGACGCCTGGTCCGAGACGCTCGCCCGGGTCGGGAACTGCTCGAAGCCGATCCGGCTGCACGGCCACTCCCAGACCGTCGACGCCACCACCGGCGAGATCCTCTCCAGCTACTCCAGCAGGCACGAGCCGCTCGGGGTCACCCACGTGAGGTGCGGGAACCGCCGCGCGGTCGAGTGTCCGTCCTGCTCCCGGCTGTACGCCGCCGACACCTTCCACCTGATCCGCGCCGGGGTGGCCGGCGGCAAGACCGTCCCCGAGACGGTGGCGGAGAACCCGCTGGTGTTCGCCACCGTCACCGCACCCTCGTTCGGGCGGGTGCACGGCCGCCGCGACGGTGCCCGCCGCTGCCACCCCACCGTCCGAGGGTCGCGGCGGTGTCCGCACGGATGGCCCCGGACCTGCCAGGCATCACATGACGGCGGCGATCAGCTGTTGGGGCACCCGCTGTGCGGCGAGTGCTACGACAACGCCTCGCACGTGGTCTGGCAGTGGTGGGCGCCGGACCTGTGGCGCCGCTTCAGCATCGCCCTGCGGCGGCTGGTCGCCAAGACCCTCGACGTGCCCGCGTCCCGGCTCGCTGACGTGGCGACGGTGCAGTACGCCAAGGTTGCCGAGTACCAGCTGCGCGGCGTGGTTCACTTCCACGCGCTGGTCCGCCTCGACGGACCTAAGACCCCCCAGGGGTTTGCGCCCGCACCCCCCGCAGTCGACGCCACCGTGCTGGCCGACCTGGTCCGCCAGGCCGCCGCGTCGGTGCGGCTGACCGTCCCGGGTGTCGACGACCACGATCCCAACCGGGTTCTTGCGTTCGGTCGCCAGCTCGACGCCCGACCCGTCCGGACTGGCCGGCGCACCGACGACCCCGACCGCACCCTGACCCCCGAGCAGGTCGCCGGCTACCTGGCCAAGTACGCCACCAAGTCCGCGACCGACACCGGCAACACCGACAGCCCCCACCACCGACGCATCCGGGCCACCGCCCGCGAGCTCGCCACCCGCGCCCGAACCCATGCCCACGAACGAGGAGACGACGAAGGGCCCTATGAGCGGCTCGGCAAGTGGGTGCACATGCTCGGCTTCCGCGGCCACTTCGCCACCAAGTCCCGCCGCTACTCGGTCACCCTAGGCGCGCTGCGCCGTGCACGCCGCCGCGCCCAGGCCCTCATCGCCGAACACAAAGCGGACGGGCGGCCACTCGACCTGGCAGCGCTCGAGGCAGACCTCCTCGCCGACGACGAGGACGAGACCACCCTCGTCATCGGCCACTGGTCCTACGCCGGCACCGGCTGGGCCACCGAGGGCGAGCGCGTCCTCGCGGTCGCGGCCGCCGCACGCGCCCGTGAGTACGACCGGTGGAAGGCGGAGCAGCGCATGCAGAGAAAGCACACTCAGAAGAAGGGACAGAGCGATGAAAGCGATTGAACCGGTCGCAATACCGGGACTTCCCAGGCTGCTCACCACGGCGCAGGTCGCCAACGCACTCGGCGTCGATCCGTCGACCTTGAGCCGGTGGCGCTCACGAGGCGTCGGGCCACGGGTCTACTGGCTCGGCAAAGCCAGCCCTCGTTACCGCGAGCAGGACGTGCTGGAGTGGCTGGAACGGAACGCCGCATGAGCGTTCGGAAGACCCCCGGTGGTCGCTGGCGCGGGGTGGTGAAGTCGGGCGGGGAGCAGGTCGCGAGCAAGACCTTCGACACGCGGCGCGAGGCGCTGGCGTGGGTCGCTCGTGAGCGAGCCGCCCTGGCCGGTGGCGTAGATCCTCGAGCGGGGCGGCGTACCGTCCGGGTGCTGGTGCCCGAATGGCTCCAGGAACGCGAACACGCGGTCTCGCGGAAGACATTCGTCTCCGACTCGGCTCTCCCCCGCCTGATGCCACCGGCCCTCGCCGCTCTGCAGATCGGCGTGGTCACCGACCGCGAGGTCACGCGGGCACTGATCGCGCTGAACAAGTCCGGTCTGGCGGAGTCATCGGTGAAGCGCTTCCGCGCGTCCCTATCGGCGTTCTTCGCCTGGGCCGTCCGCGAGCGACTCATCGCCACCAACCCGGTGACGGGCACGCGCGTCCCCAAGGGCCGAGGCGTGCGCACCGAGATCCGACCGTTCGCCGAGGACGAGCTCGAGTCTTTCCACATGGCCGCATCGGCGCGGGACCAGCGGCTGGCCGACGTGCTGCTGATCGCGTCGTGGACGGGGCTTCGCTGGTCCGAGCTCCGGGAGGTTCGGGTAAGGGACTTCGTACGCGTTCCGTTGCCGGTGCTCCTGGTCAGCCGGGCCGCACCCGAAGGTGTCGAGGCCAAGGTCACCAAGTCCGGCCGGAGCCGTCGGGTGCCGGTCGCGGACCGAGTCCTGCCGCTCGTCCAAGTCTGCGCTCAGGGGAAAGGCCCGGACGATCTGCTGTTCACGACCCGGACCGGTCACCAGCTGCACGCATCGGCGGTCAAGCGGTCGATCGCCTGGTCGACAGTCGCTCCCGGCCGACGCATCCACGACCTGCGGCACACTGCGGCGTGCCTGTGGCTGGCCAAGGGAGTGGACCCGGTGACCGTCCAGGCGTGGCTGGGGCACGAGTCGATCGCCACGACGAACATCTACCTGCACCACCTCGGCTCGTCGGCGGACCGGGCCGGACTGGAGCGTCTCAACGCGCTGGGGGGCGCCGGGGGTGCGCATCCGGAGAGGAACGTCAAATGACAAAGCAAGAACCCCGCCCCCGCGGTGGTGTTTCCGCTGGTGGGACGGGGTTTCGGTGTGGTGGAGCTGAGGGGATTCGAACCCCTGACCTTCTCATTGCGAACGAGACGCGCTACCAACTGCGCCACAGCCCCAGGGTCTGACGGGTGAAACCCGACGACCGCGTCGGAAAAGATATCACCTGGCCCGCGTCGGGCCGAATCGACTCAGGAGCCGACGGCGCGTCGCGGCTCGTGCTCGACCTCTTCCTCCACGGGCTCGGGCGTGGCCGCCTGCTCGACGAGTGCCGAATCGGCCTCGTCTCGACCCGAGGTCCAGGTGCCCGGGGCGCCGAGGTCGATGGTGCGCACGGTGCGAGCGGCCTTCGCCTTGTTGACGTACGTCGGGAGGGTGACCGGCAGCGGGTCCCACAGCGACCCATCGTGGTCGGTCTCCAGGGGAACGGCGACTGTCTCGAGCTCGGCCACCGGGATCGCCACGGTGTCCTCCTCGTCGGCGTACCCCTGGTGGTCGTCGAGGTCCTGCTGCTGCTTCGCGCCGTAGGCCGAGTCGACCCGGACCGCGCGGCGGGGTGCGGTCTCGGCGTCCTGGCGGGCCACGGGCGCCCAGGTGGAGCTGTTCTCGCGACGCACCTGGCTCCGGCAGAGCACGAGGTAGAGAACCGTGAGTGCGACCGGGATGGCCACGGTCCACCACGGCACGATGGCGAAGGAGGCCAGGGTGACCATGACCAGGTCGGTGCCGACGAGGGTCAGGGTCACGTGCCGACGGCGTCGAGCGGCCGCTCGGGCAGCAGCCCGGCGAGGGCCTTCGTTGCGGCGCGAGGCAGGACGGGTGGACTCCTGAGCGGGACGGGACGGGATCAGGACGCGCTCGGTGGGCCGGGGCGGGGTGACGACGAGGCGGGCGTTGCGGGGATCGACGGGCTCACGGCGGGCGAGAACCCGCATGGCGGTGGAGAAACGGTCGACGGACCGGGTGCGCGCGACCTCGTCGTGGTGCTTGAGGGCCTTGGGAATCAGATAGACAGCCCACGCCACCGCGAGTATCACGAAGATGATTCCTGACAAGTCCACGAGATGACGATAGAAGCGTCAACCTGCAAGCAGCCGCAGGCGTGGCGGTGTGTCGCAAGAGAATCGTGTGACTCGTGTGGTCAAGACTCGTCGGGCCGCTCGCTCTTGAACCGGCGCAGCAGACCGCCGGGGCACTCCTCTTTGGTCAGCGCGAACAGCCGGTGGTCACGCCACTGCCCATCGATGTGGAGATACCTCGGCGCATAGCCGTACTCGGTGAACCCCAGCTTCTGCACGACGCGGAGGCTGGCGGTGTTCTCCGGCCTGATCGCGATCTCGATCCGGTGCAGCCCCACCTCGAACATGCAGTGGTCGACAGCCATCGCGACAGCGGTCGGCATGGCCCCCTGGCCGGCGTACCTCTGGTCGATCCAGTAACCGATCTGCGCCCATCTGGCCGATCCTCCGATGATGTTGCTGACGGTCAGCTGGCCGGCGAACACGTCGTCCACGGTCACCGCGAACGGCATCGCCTTGCCCGCGCGGGCCTGGCGGCGCAGGTCTCGCACCATCGCCCGGAACGTCGCCGGCGCGGTGACATCGTCCGCAGGGACGGTTGCCTCCCACGGGGTGAGCCAGTCGTGGTTGCGCGAGCGCACCTCCCGCCAGGCTGGGGCGTCGCGCATGCTCAGTGGACGCAGCCCGACCCGTCCGGACCGCAGCACGACCGGCCACGCGCGGCTCAGTGGTCACTCCCCTTGATCTGCTCGACGGCGTGCACGATAAGGGGTACGACGACCGCGAGACCGTCCTTGACCCCACCGCGGGAACCGGGGAGGTTCACCACGAGCGCGTCGCCACACACCCCGGCCAGCCCCCGCGAGAGCGCCGCCGTGGGGACTCCTTTGGAGATGCCGTGGGCACGGATCGCCTCGGCGATCCCCGGCACCTCGCGGTCGAGCAGCGGCCTGGTCATCTCCGGGGTGAGGTCGGTCGGGGTAAGGCCGGTGCCGCCCGTGGTGAGAACCGCTCGAGCACCCGCATCCACCGCCGACCTGATCGCGTCCGCGACGGGCTCGCCGTCCGGGACGACGACCGGGCCGTCCACCTCGAACCCCAGCCCGGCGAGGGCGCTGACGATCAGGGGCCCGGTGGTGTCCTCGTAGACCCCTGCCGCGGCACGGTTCGACGCGGTGATGACGGTCGCCTTCACGATCGGGACCAGTCCCCGCTCTTGCCCCCGGTCTTGGACTCCACCCGCACGTCGGTGATCACAGCCCCCTTGTCGACGGCCTTCACCATGTCGATCAACGTCAGGGCCGCCACGGACACTGCCGTCAGCGCCTCCATCTCGACGCCCGTGCGATCGGTGGTCTTGACGGTCGCGGTGATCGCCACGGCATCGTCCTCGACCTCGAGGTCCACACTGACTCCCGAGATCGCGAGCGGGTGGCACAGCGGGACGAGCTCGGGGGTCTTCTTGGCGGCCATGATCCCGGCGACCCGGGCGACACCGAGTGCATCGCCCTTGGGCACGCCGTCACCGCGCAGCAGCCCCACCACGTCGGACGAGACGAGCACTCTGCCCGATGCGACGGCCACCCGAGAGGTCACGTCCTTGGCGGAGACGTCGACCATCCGCGCGGCGCCGGACTCGTCGACGTGGGTCAGACGCGTGCCCTGGTCAGCCGGGTCGGAGGTCATCAGAAGTCCCTGTCCAGCACCATCACCTGGACCATGGTCCCGGGGTCGACCCGGTCGACGTCCTCGGGCACGACGACGAGGGCGTTCGCATCCGAGAGGTCACCCACGAGGTGCGAGCCATGGCCTCCGACGGGCACGACATGGGCACCGTGCTGGTCCACCTCGAACTGTGCGCGCACGAACTGCCGCTTGCCGGGAGCAGAGGAGAACCCCCGCTGGCACAGGGCACGCACGAGCGGGCGGCGGTAGGGCATGCGGCCCATCATCCGGCGGATCGCGGGGACCACGAACACCTCGAAGGAGACGTACGAGGAGACCGGGTTCCCGGGAAGGGTGAAGATCGGTGTCGAGTCCTCACCGACCATGCCGAAGCCCTGCGGCTTGCCGGGCTGCATCGCGACCTCGCCGAAGTGGACCGTGCCGAGCTCGCTCAGCACCTCCTTGACGACGTCGTACTGACCCTTGCTCACCCCGCCGCTGGTGACCACCATGTCGGCGCGCACGAGCTGGTCGCTGAGCGCGTCGGCGAACTCCTGCGGGTCGTCTGAGACGATCCCGACTCGGTAGGCGATCGCGCCGGCGTTCCGCGCGGCCGCCGCGAGCATGTAGGAGTTCGCGTCGTAGATCGAGTCGTGGCCCAGCGGGGTGCCGGGCTCGCGGAGCTCCGAACCGGTGGAAAGAATCACCACCCGAGGCCGTGGCCGGGTCGGCACCTGGGCGAGCCCGACCGATGCAAGGAGCCCGAGCTGGCGGGGGCCGAGCACGGTGCCCTCGTCCATCAGCACGTCACCCACGCGGACGTCCTCGCCCTGGTGGCGGATGTGCTGGCCCTGGGTGGGTGTGCCGTGGATGCGCACCGTGGCCATGCCGCCGTCGGTCGCCTCCACGGGGATGATCGTGTCGGCGCCCTGCGGGACCGGGGCACCGGTCATGATGAGCACCGCCGTGCCGGGTGAGAGCGCGAACAGCTTCGTCTGGCCGGCGGCGGCCTCTCCCACCACCGGCAGGTGCACGGGGTGGTCGGCGCTCGCGCTCGCGACGTCCTGGAAGCTCACGGCGTAGCCGTCCATCGCCGAGTTGTCGAAACCCGGCAGGTCGACCGGGGAGGCGATCTGGCCGCTCACCGGGAGCCCCATCGACTCCAGCAGCGGCTGGTCGTACGGCGACAGAGGGGTGATCGACTCGAGGATCCGCTCGATGTGCTCGTCGACCGTGCTCCACCGGTCGGTCGGGAAGCTCAAAGAGGCTGGCATGCCCAAACCCTAACCCTGGCCGAGCGTCGTTCCCGTCTCCACACGACCCTTGCCGCCAACGGGTTCCCCTAGCTCGACGTCACCGACCACGGTCACGTCCTTGCCGAAGGTCCAGTCGCCGTGCACCACGAGGGAGGATGCCCGCCGCATCGACGGCACCCCGTCGGGGAACCGCTGATCGAAGTCGCCCACGAACTTGTAGTGAGCGGAGTCGAGGTCGACGTACGGGATGGCCTCCGGCTGCTGCTCGAGGACGTAGCCGTCGCTCAGGTCGTAGCAGTCAGAGCGCAGCACCAGCAGGTCGTTGGTCGTCTTCACCGGCACGAACCTGTCGCGGCCGACCTCGATCGTGGTGGCGCCCGAGAAGACCTCGATCGCGGCACCCATGGCGGTCTCGATCTGGATGACCTCGGGGCTGCTGGAGTCCGACGGGTCGACGGTCTTGGTGTTCTTGATCATCGCCAGGCCGAGCACACCGTCGCGGCGGTCGAGCTCGTCGCGCATCGCCTCGAGGTTGAACCACAGGTTGTTGGTGCTCATGTAGCGGTGCCGGTCGAGGTCGGCGAGCGCCTCCTTGTCCTCGTCGAGGGTCTGCGCGGTCTCCCGCAGCACGATCCGGCCGTCGCTCTTGCGGGTCGCGAAGTGCCCGCCCTTCCGGTCGGAGGGGGTACGCCGCACAGCCTCGATCGCGAAGGGCGCACCGGACTGTGCGAACCACCCCGCCACCCGCGCGTCGGGGACTGCCCCGAGGTTGTCGGAGTTCGACACGAACACCTGGGTGAAGCCGGCGTCGATGAGTCGCTGGAGCAGGCCGGTGCCACGCAGCGCGGTGTAGATGTCCCCGTGGCCGGGCGGGCACCACTCGAGGTCGGGGTCGGCCTCCCAGGTGACCGGCGTCAGGTCGTCAGCGCGAAGCTTGGGCTCCTTGTTCTGGAGGAACTCCACGGGCAGCCCGTCGACGGCGAGGTCGCCGTAAGGCGCGAGGGCGGCCATGCTGTCGGCAGAGGTGCGGAAGCTGTTCATGAAGATCAGCGGCAGTCGAGCGTCGTGCTGCTTGCGCAGGGCCAGCACCTGCCGGGCGATGATGTCGAGGAACGTCAGGCCCTCGCGGACCTCGAGCAGCGACTTCGCCCGGTCCATGCCCATGGAGGTGCCCAGGCCCCCGTTGAGCTTGATCACGACCGTCGTGCCGAGGGCTTCGCGTGCCGCGGCGTCGGGCACGTCGACGTCGGCGAGCGCCTGCATGTCGAGCGGGTCGATCGTGGACTCGGGAACCATCCCGGTCTCGCCGCTCTCCACGAGCCGGTAGTAGTGGGCGAAGACGTCGATCGCGACCGGGTCGACCCCGGCCTCCTTCATCTTCGTGCGTGCCTGCTCGAGTCCCTCGTCGCTCATGCTCTGATGCTAGGGGGTGCGCGCGACAGGCCACTCGGCAGCGCCGGGATGTGAGGCGCCCAGAACCGTCCGTGACTCACATGCTGAGGCGCGGCGTACCTCCCGCGGGTAGCGTCGGGGCCATGGGTGAGACGGTGGGCTCCGCTGCTGCGCAGAAGCTGGCGATGCGCGACCAGCTGCTCACGACCCGTCGCAGGCACCCTCTGTGGGCGGCCCGTGAGGACGCGGAGGCGATTGCCTCGCACCTCCTCGCGACCCCGGAGGTACGACGTGCAGCGACTGTGGCGATCTACATCTCGATGAGCAACGAGCCGGGCACCGGCCCACTGGTCGAGCAGCTGCATGCCCTCGGCCGGCGCCTGATCCTGCCGGTCCTCATGCCCGACAACGACCTCGACTGGGCCGTCTACGAGGGGCCGAGGAGCCTCGCGCCGGCGGCTCGTGGACTGCTCGAGCCGCTGGGGAGAAGGCTCGGCCCGGAGGCTGTCGCGACCGCGGACGTCGTGCTCTGCCCGGGCCTGGCCGTCGACCACAGGGGCTTGCGGCTAGGGCGGGGCGGCGGCTCCTACGACCGGGCCCTGACTCGGGTCCCGGTCGGCACGTTCGTGTGCACGCTGCTCTACGAAGGCGAGCTCGTGGACCACGTGCCCGGGGAGGAGCACGACCGGCCGGTGACGGCGGTGGTCACGCCGAGCGGGGTCACTCGACTGAGGTAGGCGCCAGCGTGAGCGTGTCCTTCTCGATCTCCTCGACTCGTTCTCGCGAGAAGTACCAGGGAAGGGTCTCCCCCTCGACCCACAGGTCGGTCTGGTCGACGTAGTGGTCGTTGAAGGGGTGGCCCGAGACACCGGTCAGGTTGACCCAGCGTGAGTCGTCGAGATCTTCGAGCGAGACCACCATGCGCATGGACGGAGCCCAGTCCACCTGGTAGCCGGCAGGTGCGGTCCACCCGGTGGCGTTGACGATCGAATCGCCTCCGCCGACCTCGTAGCCGCCGCGGTTGAACAACCACCGCACGAGGCCGATGTCGGACTGGCCGACGGACTGCTCCTCGAGATCGAGACGGTGGTGGTGCCCCCAGGTCCACTCGGAGGGGCGCCGGGCCTGGTCACGGACGAGCTCGTTGCGGGCCTGGGCCATCGCCTCGTAGAGGATGTCGTCGCGGGTCTCCACGACGGTCTCGGTCTCGACGTCGTCCCACCAGAGGTTGTCGGGGTCGGCCAGCAGGTTCCGCATGACCTCGAACCAGCGCGCGCTGCCGTCGGGCCGGACCGACTCCTGGAGCTGGTCGTGGAAGGTCAGCTCCAGGGTGTTGCGCCACACCGCGTTGTAGTAGGCCGCGGCCGCCGAGCCCGGGGTCTGCTGGTAGTTCCAGCCCTCGAGAAGCAGCTGACCGGCCGCGAGGTACTGGGAGGGCATGAACACGTCGCGCAGGTAGGACACGAACGTCGGCGCGAACCCGTTGCGGGCGTCGAGCTGGATCTTGGCCATGTCCTCGACGCTGTACTCCTCCTTCTGCCGGAGCAACTGGACCAGTCGCTGGCTGCGGTAGCCGTAGCTGCCCGGCTCGCCGAGGAGGTAGGGGTACTCGGGGCCGATCACCGCCTGGTTGGCGGTCACGATCATCCCGTCCTCGGGGTCGTACAGGTTGGGCAGCGCCTCGAACGGGATATAGCTCCCGGTCCAGTCGTTGGCGGGGAGCCACCCCTCGACGGGGTACTCCCCCGTGTGGCCGGACTTGCGGATCGGGATCAGTCCCGGCGCCTGGTAGCCGATGTGCCCCTCACGGTCGGCGTACACGATGTTCTGCGAGGGAGCGGCGAAGTGCCGCGCGGCCTCGCGGAACTCCTCCCAGTCCGTCGCCCGGTTGAGCATGAAGACGGCGTCGGCAGTGCGGGTGGGCGTGAGTGCCGTCCACGCGAGGGCAACGGCATAACCGTTGCCCCGCGGTGGTGCCCCTTCGCCGACGGTGGCGTTGGCGCCGACCGTGCTGAGCTGGGGCGAGACGTCGGAGAGCAGCGGACCGTGGCGGGTCGAGCGGACCGTGAACGTGAACGGTTCATCCCGTCCGTGGACCTCGATGCTCTCCTCCCGGGTCCGCAGCCGGCGCAGCCCCCCGTCGTACAGGTAGGACTTGCCCTCGATGCGTTCGAGGTAGAGGTCCACGACGTCCGGGCCGAGGTTGGTGAAGCCCCACGCGACCTGTTGGTTGTGGCCGATGACCACTCCGGGCATCCCGGAGAAGGTGAAACCGGAGACGTCGAAGGGGCAGGCCTCGGTGACCTCGCGGCAGTGCAGGCCCATCTGGTACCAGATCCCGGGCAGCGAGGGAGCCAGGTGCGGGTCGTTCGCCAGGATCGGCATCCCTGTGGTGCTGTGCTCCCCGTCGACCACCCAGCCGTTGCTGCCGATCCCCGACCCCTTGCCCATCAGGTCGGGCATGTCCTTCAGCCCCTGGTTCAGCCGCTCCAGGGCCGCCACGGTCTCGTCGGGGAGGCCGGGGCGCGTGGGCAGCCTGGTGTCGCCGCTGCTGGCGTCCTGCTCGAATACCCGGTCGACCACCGCGCCCTGGTTGACGATCGGCTGGTGCCGGCCGTAGGGGTAGGGCGGGTACAGGGAGGCGATCTCCTCCTCGGTGTGGCGGGCCGACATGATCGCCCGCTGGATCTCGTCGGTCATGTTGCCCCGCAGGTCCCAGGCCATCGCCTTGAGCCAGGCCACCGAGTCCACCGGCGTCCACTCCTCGGGGGTGTACTCGAGGCCGTTGAGCGCGAGCACCGGGTAGGCCAGCCCCATCTGCGCGGGACTGTGGGAGTCGATGTAGGCGTTGACGCCGGCGCTGTAGGCCTCGAGGTAGTCCACCGTCTCGGTGCTCAGCAGGGACAGCTCTTGCTCGGCGACGCGGCGCCAGCCCATGGTGCGGATGTACATGTCGGTCTCGAGGGCGTCCTCGCCGAGCAGCTCGGACAGCCTGCCGGAGGTGACATGGCGACGGAAGTCCATCTCGAAGAACCGGTCCTGGGCCTGCACGAAGCCCTGCGCGTAGAACAGGTCCTCGGCGTTGTCGGCATAGACCTGGGGGATGCCGTGCTCGTCGCGGATCACCTCCACCTCCGCGCGGAGGCCGGGCACCTCGATCGTTCCGTCGACGGTGGGGAACGGCCGTCGAACGACGGTCACCGCCGTCACCAGGCCCGCAACCAGAAGCAACGCCACGAGGACGCCGACGAACATCGTCCAACGGCTCCACCTGGGCCAGGATCGGATCCCCGTGGCGCGGGACGGGCCGCTCGCGTTGTCGGGTGGGACGTCGGAGGTGGCGGACACGGCGGCCATTGTGCCGCACCGCTCAGAACCACTCGTCGTGAGGGAAGTTGGCGAATCGCGCGCGTGTGGCGATAATTGGCAGTCGCACCGTGCGAGTGCTAACGACGACCTTCCGGAGGACGAGCGTGCCGACCTACCAGTACGCCTGCAGTGACTGCGACCACGCTTTCGAGCAGGTCCAGAGCTTCACCGAGGACTCGCTGACCACCTGCCCGCAGTGCGAGGGCCGCCTACGCAAGATCTTCAACGCCGTCGGCGTGGTCTTCAAGGGCTCGGGCTTCTACCGCACCGACAACCGGTCCGGCTCCTCCTCCGGATCCTCCAGCGCTTCGACCGCCTCGAGTTCCTCCAGCGACTCCAGCTCTTCGAGCGACTCCTCGAGCACGGCCACGGCGGCTCCCGCCAAGAGCCAGGCCGGCGCCGCCTGACCCTGTGGATGACGCGACGCACCGTCGCGCGATCTTGCCTAGCCTCGGCGGGCATGGAACCCCTCCCCGGCTCGGTCGGCCGATCCCTGTCCCTGCCACGACGCCGGCTGCGCCGCGTCGTGCTTGCCCGTCGCCGTCCGCTCGCCGCAGTCCTCGCTGGTCTCGCGGTGCTGGTCGGCCTGCAGGCCGCTGCCCCTGCGCCACCCCCGACGCGGACGGTTCTCACCGCCGCCCATGACCTGGGCGGCGGTGTGGTGCTCGGCCCTGGCGACCTGGCGCGCACCCCCTTGCCTCCCGAGAGCGTCCCTGACGGGTCGGCCAGCACGTCGGCGGCGCTGCTCGGGCGTACGACGGCAGGCCCGGTGCGCGCCGGCGAGCCCATCACCGACGTGCGACTCGTCAGCGGCTCGCTGCTCGACGGCTACCCGGGCAGTGTCGCGGCTCCCGTGCGCGTCGGCGACCACGGCGCGGTGGCGCTGCTTCGGATCGGAGACCGGGTCGACGTGATCGCCGCCGACCCGCAGGGGGACCGTGAGGCCGTCGTGGTGGCCGCTGACGCGCCGGTCGTCGCCATCCCCCGGACCGAGGACAGCGCCCTCGCCTCGGGCGGGCTGGTCGTCCTCGCAGTGGGCAACGAGACCGCCCGCGACCTGGCGGCGGCGTCGGTGTCGGCCTATCTCTCGGTGGTGCTCACCGGCTAGGTTGCAGCCCAGGCCCCCAGGAGGCGAACGCGGGCCGAGCCCGCCCGACACCGAGGAGACCCATGCTCAAGGGATTCAAAGAGTTCATCATGCGCGGCAACCTCGTTGAGCTCGCCGTCGCGTTCATCATCGCCACCGCGTTCGCGCTGGTCGTCACCACGTTCACCAACGTGGTCATGTCGCTCATCTCGCTGGTCACAGGCGACGGCTTCAACTTCAACGACTGGGAGCCGAACGGGGTCCCGATCGGAGCCTTCATCACCGCGACGATCTCGTTCCTGATCATCGCGGCGGTCGTTTACTTCTTCGTGGTCACGCCCTACAACAAGCTGCAGGAGCGTCGCGCCCGCGGCGAGGAGCCCACCCCTCCCTCGGAGGAGGTCACGCTGCTCACCGAGATCCGCGACGAGCTGCGTGCCCAGCGCAGCAGCGGAGGAACCGGCGTTTGAGCCGTCAGCCGTGATGGGGCGGGACCTGGCTGCGCAGCCACTCGTCGGACGCGGTGCCTGAGGTGTCGCCCCACGCATCGGGCCGCTCGTCGGACGTGCCCTCGGGCAGCGGGTCACCGAAGGCCGCGGCCAGCCTGCGCCGGCGCTCGGCCTCCTGCTCGTGCTCCCTCTTGCTCACCGGCCCACCTTCGTCGGCATCGTCCTGCTCCCCAGCCAGGACGCGTCGAATCGCGTCCTTCGGGGATTCCAACCGGTCTGGCGGCGGAAGTGTTCCGAGCTCACCCTCAGGGAGCGGGTCGCAGGCTCGGCGCGGCGGCCGCTCATTCGGCGCAGCAACGGCCCCATGAAGCCGAGCGACTCCCGCCCGGCGGCTTCGGCGAAAGCCTGCACCAGATCGCTACGGCGCACCGGTTCCGCACCGACGTTGTAGACCCCGCTGGGAGCGCAGAGCGCAGCAACCACGGCAGAGCCGATGTCGTCGGTGTGCAGTGGGTGAAGCCAGCCCTCGGGTGCCCCCATACCGATCGGGCGGCCGCGCCGGGCTCCGCGCAGCAGGAACCCGGTCATCTCGTCATCGCCGAAGATCATGCCGAAGCGCAGCACGACGCCCTGGCGCAGGTCACTTTGGTAGTCCTGCACGCGGGACTCCGCCACGGCGACGGGCTCGGTGGCCGAGTTGATCCCCAGGGGGCTCCGCTCATCGATCCAGGAGTCCCCGTGGTCGGCGTACACCATGGAGATGCTCTCCTGCACCACGCGTCGCACGTGGGCCTCGCGAGCTGCCGCGGTGACCCGCTGCACGCCTTCGGTGCGCAGGCGGTCGTTCTCCCGCCAGGCGGCGGATCGTGCGGCACGGAAGCCGACCGGGATGCGCGTCACCGCGTTCACGACCGCGTCACAGCCTTCGAACATCGCCACGAGGCTGTCGTGGTCGAAGAGGTCAGCGTGAACGGATGTGGCTCCCCAAGACTCGATCCTCAGCGCGCGCTCGGGCGTACGCGCCAGCCCGAAGACGTCGTGTCCTGCAGCGACCAGCGCTTGGACCGCCGAGGTGCCGATGACACCTGTAGCCCCCAGCACCGCGACCTTCATCGAGGTCCTCTTCCCCTCTGTCAGACTCCCCTGCCGCGTCCCCATGGCGCGACAAACCCGCCTTCACGGTAACGGAATCATAACGCCGCTCGACGGGCAGGTCTCCGTGATGCGGAAGAAATCGGGTCAGAAGCCGCAACTCGGTCCATAGCGGTCGCAATGTTGCGCAGGTTGAGGATGAGGCCGCCGTACTCCGGCCAGTGCAGCCCGGACAGCTCCTCGTTCGAGTAGTCCCAAGCGAGAGCGCCCAGCTCGGCCCTGATCTCGCCGAGCCTTCGGGAGTCGGGATCTTGGATGGCATGGGCGATCGCTCGGAGGAGGTCGGTCCACCGCTCGCGGAACTCGTCGTCCCACTGGTTTGTGTCGATGATGCTGTGCCCCAGGGTGCGAGCCAGGCTGCGGATCTCCGCGAGGGCCTGCTCCGTGCGGCCTAGGACCTCGCCGAGCGAACCCGACTCGCGGACTGCTGCTGAGCCACGACGAGGGTTGAGCCGTCCGCTCTCCCGGGCCTGACGCACCAGCGCCCAGGCCTCGTCCACCTCGACGTCGAGGTCCTGAGTCCTCCGGATCCAGACCTCGACGTGCTCCTCGGTGCACACGTCGTCACACTCCACGGCGATGTCGTCGAGCAGATCACCTAGCTTCCGGCCGACCTTCTCGATCGCCCGCGCCGCACTGAGGTCGAGAAGGAGCGGCCACACGAGGGCGTTGACGACCAGGCCGACGCCCACGCCGATGGCGGTGTCGAGGAGACGGCCGATGAGCATCTGGTCCTGCTGGCTGTAGCCCGTCGTGAGCACGATCAGAGCGGTGGCGGCCGTCGTGGTCGCCTCATCGCGCAACCACGGGACGAGGCTCACCGCGAGCCCCGCCAGGAGCATGACACCGAGCGCGACGGGGTCGAGCCCGAGCGTGTTGCCGGTGGCCCAGGCGAGCAGTACGCCGACCACGGTGGCGGTGACCTGCTTGGCCCCTGTCCAGAACGACCGGTACACCGTGGCGTGCACCACCAACAAGGCGGCCCAGGGGGCGAGGAAGGGTTGCGGCAGGCCGAAGACCCGGGAGGCAACCACCCAGGCGACCACCGCCGCCACGACTGTCTTCACAACCTGGATCAGGTCGGTCCAGGCCACCGGGTCGTGCGTGACCTCTGCCGCGCGCGCACGAAACCGTTCAAAGGCATGCATCTGCACTCCCCTCCTCCGCCGGGACACTGCCCAAGGGACGCGGACACAAAACGGCCGTTTATGCGAGAGGGACGTCGGTTAACACCAGTCAGTACGAGGCACGACCAGCAAGCAGGAGGACCCCATGACCGAGAACACCCAGTCCAGCGGAAAACAGGTCGCCTTCCTCGTGGCCGCCGAAGGCATCGAGCAGGTCGAGCTCACCGAACCCTGGAAGGCGGTGAAGGAGGTCGGCGGAATGCCGAAGCTCCTCTCCCCCAAGCCGGGCAAGGTGCAGGCCTTCCACCACCTCGACAAGGCTGACACCTTCGAGGTGGACCTGGCGGTCGCGGAAGCCGATGTTGCGTCGTTCGATGCGCTCGTGCTTCCCGGTGGGGTCGCCAACCCGGACGCTCTGCGCCTGAACAAGGACGCGGTCGGGTTCGTCAAGTCCTTCGTCGAGTCCGGCAAGCCGGTCGCGTCGATCTGCCACGCAGCCTGGGCCCTGGTGGAGGCGGGCGTTCTCGAGGGCCGCACGCTCACGTCCTGGCCAAGCCTGCAGACCGACGTGCGCAACGCCGGCGGGACCTGGGTCGACGAGGAGGTCGTCGTCGACGGCAACCTCATCACGAGCCGCAAGCCCGATGACCTGAAGGCGTTCAACGCAAAGCTGCTCGAAGCGCTCGCCTGAGCGACGTCGGAGGCCTCAGCGCGCGGCGCCGGCCCCGTCCGGAATGAACACCGGCGCCCCGCGCTCGCCCACGGCGACGTCGAGGATCGCGTGGTTCTCGCCGTCACCGAGGTAGCTCTGGTTCGCCACGAGGATCCGCTTCCCGACGAAGGTCGCGCTCGAGGGAGTGTCGAAGGGGATCGCGCTCCCGTTGTCGCCCGCGCCGGGGACCTCCGGGAACCGCCCTCGCTCCTCCCCGTCGGCAGCAAGGACGACGAGCTGGGCGCTCAGCCCGGCGTTCGCGATGTAGATGCGGCCCGATCGCGCGACGCCGAAACCGTCCGGAAGCTCGCCGGGGAGGCTCTCCCACAACAGCCTCATGCCCTTCGGGCGCCCGTCGCGGATGGGGACCCGATAGAGCTTGCCGCTCGAGGGGTTGCCCTCGCCGAGTCCGGCGGAGGTCTGCTGTGCCACCAGCAGCGCGCGACGGCCCGGGGCGAGCAGCATGCCCGCCGTACCGAACTCGACGCCGTCGAGCCGCTGGTCCGCGAGCCAGACGCGGGCCTTGCCGCCCCCGGGAGGCACCCGCCAGATCACGGCTTGGCCGTAGTCGGTGACGTAGAGCTCTCCGTTGCGACCCCAGGCAGCGAAGTTGGGGATCGCGGGCTTGTCGACAAGGTTCGGGGAGCAGCCCTTCGTCTCGCCGGTGCCACATGTCGGGAGGTCGCGGAAGGTCGCGTAGCGGGTGAAACGACCGGTGCGTGGGTTCAGCAGGAGTGCCCGGGAGGTCGACTTCTCGAGGAGGACGAGTCGGCCGCGGGAGTCACTCGTCGCGACCTGCACGCCGTGGGCCTCAGACAGGTCCTGGCCCGGCACGGTCCAGGAGCGCAGCAGCGTGCCGCGCGCGGTCCACTCGAGCACCCGGGACCGGGTGGTGTCGCCCTTGGGGTTGGTGTACGTCCCGGCGTAGACGCGGCCGTTGGGGTGGGCGTAGACGAAGGCGGGGTAGCCCGGGTGCGGAACGCGCGAGAACACCCTGGTGTCCCAGCGCGGACGCTCGGCCTGGGCCACGGCCCCGGAGAGCGGCCCCGTCGCACCCATCGCCAGCGCGGTGACGGCTGCGACGGCGCCGATGATCCTCTTCTTCACAGCCGCTCCAGTACCTCTCGCCCGGCGCGGTCGCCGGCCCGGACCGCCCCGTCCATGTATCCCGACCAGTACGTCGACGTCTCCGTGCCTGCCCAGTGGACCCGCCGGAAGGGCTTGCGGATCATCGGACCGAAGGCCGTCGTCGTCCCCGCGCCCAGGAGCGCGACGGGTCCGCCCATGGTCCATCGCTCGTGGGTCCAGTCGTGCTCGACGTACTCGATCGGCTCGAGCGCCTTCGGGCCGACCACCCGGGCAAGCCCCTCGAGAACTGCCTTGCGACGCGCGGCGAGCGGCTGGACGCCGTACCGCTCCCAGGTCGAGCCGCCGATGAACGCGAGGAGCACTCCGACGGCCGCATCGGCCGGGCTGTTGTCGAAGCAGACCCGGACAGCGCCGCTGTCGCTGACGCCCATCCCGGTCAGGCCGTCCTTGCGCCAGAACGGCTTCTCGTAGACCGCGTCGGCCTTCATCAGCTGGCCCATCGGCATCCGTTGGAGCAGCTGCATCTTCTTCGGCGGCAGCAACGGGAACCAGTCGATCGCGAGCGCGGTCGGCGGTGGAGCCGCGACGATGACGCGCTGTGCACGGACCACGCCCCTGTCGCTGGTGACGACGACACGGTCGTCACGCTGCTCGATCCGGCGCACGGCGGCGTCGAGGGCAACCATGTCGCCGAGGCGGCGAGCAAGGCGCTGCGGGATGAGTCCCGAGCCGCCGACGAAGCGGGAGTCCTGGGCACCGCCGCGGGTGTCGGAGGAGCGCTCGAAGCTTCCCGGGTTGCGTTCGTTGCCGGAGGCCGCGATGTACCAGAGCAGGAACAGCAGCGACATGTCGCGGCCGTCGGAGCCGAACGTGGGCTGGAGGTAGGAGAGCAGGAGGTTCTGCACCGCGGGGTTCACGCTGTTCTCGGCGACCCAGTCGTGGAAGGTGGTGGAGTCCCACTCGAGTGCGTTCGCGGCGGCCCAGGGCGCGTCGACCGGCACCTCCCGCGACATCCGGTTGATGCGTTCGATCAGCTGGGCCGCGTCGGGAAGGATCAGTGGGTCGGGCGGGACGGTCCCCTCGTAGCGCGTGGAGCGGCCCCCGGAGACATAGACGTTCTCGCCGGTGAAGTACTCCTTGAACGTCCTGACGCCGAGATCCCTTGCCAGCGCGAGCAGGTGGTCCTGGGTGGGACCCACGAACGCCCCGCCGGACTCGATCACCGAACCACTGCGGAGGGTGTGGTTGAGGATCCGGCCGCCGACCCTGTCGCGTGCCTCGAGCACGAGGACGGACCGTCCTGAGCCGGCGACCCTGCGTGCAGCGACGAGGCCCGAGAGGCCACCGCCGACCACGACCACGTCGACGCTTCGAGGCAAGCTGCCTTGGCGGGTTGCCGCCTCCGCCGGGATCGTCAGGCTGCTCGCTGCGAGTGCGCCCGCACCGACGGTCATCCCACCGAGCACTCCGCGTCGGCTCATACCTGTCGAGATCATCTCTCCCCAATCTCGCTGGGCGAGTCACGTGTCAGGGCGCACCGGGACGAAGGGTCCCGGGTCAGCCCCCACAGACTCCAACGAGCGAGCCGTCGGAAAGCGACGGGTCCCTCAGCAGCTCCGCGCGGGAGTCAGGCGCAGAGGCCGTTCTCGGCAGCCGCAGCCGCCTCGGCCTCCTCGGACGGGGTCGGGCTGGGGCTTCCCGAGTCACCTTCCGCCGGGGTAGCAGGGCGCTTGTCGGCGCCGGACGGCTTGTCCGCAGCGGTGGTCACGCTCTTGCTGAGGTCCTTGGGGAGCGGCTGATCCTTCGCGAGTCGCTGCCAGAGGCGGTCCGCTTCGGGTGCCCAGACCAGGCGGTTGGGGTCCGGCTCGTAGGTCTCCCAGGGCACCGTCACGAACTGGATGTTGTCCAGGCCGATGTTGCGGACCTGGTTGGCGAGCTCGCCGAGGTTCTTCAGGCTGGCCAGCTCGGGGTCGGTTGTCAGCGACTTGGTGGCGGCGTCGAGGAAGTTGTACAGCTTCACGGGGTTGGCGAGCGTGCCCGCCGAGATCGCCTTGTTCGCCATGGAGGCCAGGAACGTCTGCTGCCGCTTCATCCGGCCGATGTCGCCGTTGCTGGAGATGGCGTGCCGGATCCGGACGTAGTCGAGGGCCTGGTCGCCGTCCGCCTCGTAGGTGCCTGCGGGCAGGTGGATGTTGCCGATGTCGTCATCGACCTCCTCCGGCACACACACCTCCACGCCGCCGAGGGCGTCGACCATGTTCTTGAAGCCGGCGAAGTCGACCACGACGAAGTGGTCGATGCGGATCCCGGTGAGCTGCTCGACGGTGCGCTGCGTGCACGCGGGACCACCCGTGGCGTAGGCGGCGTTGAACATGCTCAGACCGCCCGGATCGGTCTCACCGTTCTCCATCACGCAGTCGGGACGCTCGACCATCGCATCGCGGGGGAGGCTGATTCCGTAGGCCTGCTTCCGGTCCGCCGAGAGGTGCAGCAGGATCGTCGTGTCGGAGAGACCCGGCGTCTCACCGCCGATGTTGCTGTTGCCGAGACCCTCACGAGTGTCGGAGCCGAGAAGCAGGATGTTCATCGGGTCCAGCGGCTCGCTCTGATCGACCACCTTGTCGGGACGGTCAGACCCCAGCGCGTCCTCCACGTCGAGCGCGGTGATGTTGCCCTCGAGCGAACGGTAGGCGAGCAGACCGCCGAAGACGACTGCCAGCGTCACGACGACTGCCGTCAGCGAGGCCGCACGGATGGCGCGCTTGCGGGCAACCTCGTGATCTCGGTGACGAGCAGGGTGCGACACGGCGGGGTCTCTTCTGTCAGGTCCGACATTTCGGACGGACGGTGGGCGGAGGAGGCCACGCCGGAGGATACGTGGACCGCCGTCCATTGTGAGTCGCCAGCCCCAGAAATGCCACTTCGGGCCCGTGCGAGTTTGCTTCTGAGACTGCTGTGAACGACCGTGACGGGTGTCTCTCGCGAGTCAGCAGTCCGGTACCGGGGCGAGTGGGCGACTGACACCTCTGCGCAGCCAGACCTGGTTGCCACACACCTCGACCACCACCCGGTACCGCTCCTCGACCAGGTCACGGAGCAATGAGCGCTCGTCGATCTCCCAGGAGTTGAGCCCGTTGATCTCCACGATCCAGGTCGGAGCATCCGGGCCTGCCAGTGTCTCGCGCAAGCGTCTCTGGTCCGGGTCGAGCGTGCGCATCGGAAGGCTCCACAGGTGTGGGTACGGCGATCCCATGTCGGCTGTCTCGAGGACGGCGGCGTTGCCGTAGGCCACGAACGCGGTGTCGCGAGAGCCGCTCGACGCTGCCAGCCACTCCCCCGTCCGATGGTGGACCCACCCGATGGCCGATACCTCGTAGGCCACGGTGAGCACCAGCGTGCCCACGGCAGCCGCCGCAACGGTGGTCGTCCCGGCGAGCCGCATCCAGCGGCCGGCACGGGTGAGCCTCGGCGCCACAGCTCCCACCGCGAGGACTGCGCCGGGAGCGAGCTGGACGAGGTAGTGCGGCCAGTAGCTTCCCCCCGCGACGATGGCCACGAAGACGAAAGCGAGGACGGCGGTGGTCGCCCACTGCACCGGGTCGCCGCGAAGCCGCCAGGGCCGCGCGGCCGCCACCCAGCATCCGAGCACCAGCAGGACTCCACTCACCAGCCCGAGGAGCACCAGTCGCAGCGCTCGTGCGACCGGGGCCTGGAGACTGCCGGACCAGATCACCTCGAAGGCCTCGACGCGGAAGGCAGCGAGGTCTCCCCAGATGCTCGACGCCTCGATTCCCACCGAGCCTGCCCAGCCCCAGACCAGGACCTGCGGCACCAGGATCCCCGCGAGCGCACCGCCCGCGACGCTCAGCTCGCGAGGCCCGACCCGCTTGCTGAGGATGGAGGACGCGACGACGAGAACCGCGATGAACAGCGCCCCTTCCAGGAAGTTCTGCTTGGCCAGCGGAGCTGCCCCCGCGAACAGGCCGGCGGCGGCGGCAAGAAGGAACCGACGTCCGCCGGGAGCTGTCCGCCAGGCGGTGAGGGCGAGCGCGATCGAGGGCATCACGAGCGCTGCGGCGAAGAGCTCACCGTCAGCCTGGTCGGCCGCGATCGCCGGGGAGCACATGAGGGCCGAGCCGACCACAGCAGCCCAGGCCGCCCCGGCCTGGCCGGCGAGCTTGTCCCCCGTTCGCCACGCGGCTAGAACGAAAAGCAGGGCGAACGGGATGGTGAGCAGACGGATCAGCGGGTCCCAGTCGCTCAGGGCGGCCACGCGGAAGATCAGCATCAGCAGCGGCGGCCTGTCCACGTAGTAGTCGCCGTAGAGGAACTCACCTCCGGCCTCCCACTCGCGGGCGATGAGCAGGTAGCCGGCCTCGTCGGGGCGCAAGGGATGCAGTACATAAGTCAGTCGCACCGCGACCACCGCCAGGCACAGTCCCAGCAGCAGGGGCCGTTGTCGTATGCGCGCCGCCCCCTGCCCGATCTCCACACCCCGAGACCTGAGCACGGTCACCTGATCATTGAACAGTCGAAGGTTCTCCTCCGCGCGCGACTTCCGACTTGTCGGTGTGGTCCGAGTTCGTCAGGGCTGCCGGGTCGTTCGGCTCATGTCAGGGGGCGTCGTTGCGCAATACATTCGCCATGTGACAGCCCTGTTGGCTGCGGGACTCGTCGTACTGCTGCACCTGGCGTACTTGGTGTACGCCGCCGTCGGCGGTTTCCTCGGTCTGCGCGGAATGGTCTGGCTGTGGCCCCACCTGATCTCGACCGCCTGGTGCATCACGGTGACCCTGACCGCGGTCGGCTGCCCGCTGACGGCGTTGGAGAAATGGCTGCTCGTCGCCGCCGGACGTACGCCGTACGACGGCAGCTTCACCGCCCACTACCTGCGCGACGTGGTGTACCCGTACGAGTACGAGACCCACGTGTGGCTGAGCATGATCGCGCTCGCCGCGATCTCCTACGTCGCCGTGTTGCGTGCCCGGTTGGGTGGCAGCGGGGTCGCGGGGAGCCGGGGGCTCCGGGCGGCGGGCCGGTAGATCACCGGTAGGAGCAGGCGCGTCACTCGATGGGGCCCATCGCGCAGATCCCCTTGGTGGGCGCGGGGTCGTCGCCGCAGTCGGTGACCGGGAGCGCCACGTCGTCCACGGCGTCGATGAGCTCGCGATCCCCAAGCGGTGCGGCCAGTGGAACGTGGACGAACCAGGATTTGACGTCGGCCGTGCACGCCCCCGGCAGAAAGGCACGGTTCACAGTCAGCGCTACGCGCGTGTCCGACTCGGCGACCTCGACCGAGGCGAGAGCGTCGCAGGCGCCGCCAGAGGAAAGCACCTGGAGACTGCCGTCCGCGGTGATGCGGGCATCACCCAAGGCGGAAGGTGCCCCGGCTCCGAACTCCGGATGCACCTCGGCAACGCCCAACTCGCGGGGAGGGACGAAGTCCCGGGCCTGGAGCCGGTCCCCCACCCGGTAGTGGCTGTCCAGGGCAACCATGGCGACCGTCGTCGCCGCAACGAGGCCGATCGCCGCCCACTTCGCCATCCGCTGGGCTCCTTCCCGCAGTCGCCGGTCGCGTCTGCCCAGGTCATTCTCTGGGCTGGTCCTGCGATCTGCAGGGGAATCTGTCCGCCGGCATCCGGCATCATCGCTGCCATGGACCGTGACGCTGTCGAGCAGTGGGTGAATGACTACGAACGACTCTGGCGAACAGCGGGGACCGACGGGCTCGCCGCGTTGTTCGCGCCGAAGGCGGTCTACCTTCCCTCGCCGTGGGCGCCTCCGGTCTCAGGGCTCGCGGCGATCAGCCGCTTCTGGGAGGCGGAGCGGGACCGTCCCGACGAGGACTTCACGATGTCCAGCGAGGTTGTGGCCGTCGACGGCGATACCGCCGTGGTCCGCGTGTCCGTGACCTACGGCGACCCCGCCAGCGGCCGGTGGCGAGACCTCTGGGTGCTCCGCTTCGACGCCCACGGTCGCTGCACCGCCTTCGAGGAGTGGCCCTTCGCGCCCCGCCAGCCCGACGGCCACTGACAGGCAGGATCCGGTAGTAGGCGTGGCCTCCGCGGGGCCTTGACACTCAGCCGCCAGGCAGAAGCGCCCGGACGGGCAGGGTGCCGTGGCCGACGTGCTGAACGGACCAGCCCCATCCCCGAGATCCACTCGCTTGGGTCAGCTTCACCGTTCTCTGAGGTCGACCCCGGACGAGGACAAGGTCTAGCACGCAAGGCTTGCTGGCCGGCGGCACGACCCGTGGCGGGTATCGACTACCCTGTCCGGTGCAGGGCGACCCGGGTTGCAGCGAGGTTTGCAGCGAGGGTTTCAGCCATGCGCCGCCCTCGTGGCGTATGGCAGGAACGCCCTGACCTGCGGAAAGTCTCCGCGCACTCCTCTCACGAGACGCCGCCCTGGGTCGCGCCGGGCGCCCACTCAGAACGCCGCCCGAACCGCGCTGTCCCCGGGCCGGGGATTTACCGGATCTGGCTCCCTTCTGTGTCAAGACACCTTCGGGAGTGGGGGCTTAGGCTGTTTGGTGGCGGGTCCCGGAGTGGCTTGTCCGAAGAGCCGGTGTTGGGGTTGTGAGCCGGTCGCGCTGGAGTCAGAGTCGTTGCCCCGTTGCCCTCCCGGGCCCGTTCTGGTGCCGAGGGCGTCGTTGAGCATCTGCTGGTAGACGAGGTCGGA
>DATICF010000050.1:0-8225 GCA_035456965.1 Nocardioidaceae bacterium | reverse complement strand
CACCCGGTCCTCGCCCGTCGCGGGTGCGCTCGGCGCGGCCAGGTCGAGGAGGAGTGCCACCTCGTCGTCGGCCTCGTGCGCGACGACGTTCACGTCTAGCTGCGTTGAGAACTTCATTCGATCCCCCCCATCTCTCGGCCGCCGTTCTGGCGACGATCTCAAGGTAGACAGGACCACCGACATTTCTTTCGGCTCAGTGGGAGGATTGCGGCGAAGGGGGCCATCGTGGTGACGTCGTTCTCGAAGCTCGGCCGGACCTCGGCGATTGCACTGCTCATTGCCGCAGCATGGGGCGTGGGACTTGTGGTCGCAGGATTCTTCGCCCCCGTCTACCAGGCGGAGAAACTGTCTTCCCCCGGCGAACTGACGCGGGGCACCGAGACGTTGGTCGGCATGAACGGCCCCGGCGTCGTGGTCGTCCTCGCCTTTCCACTTCTGGCGACGGTTGTCGTCGCAGGCGCGCTGCTGCTGCGGCCCCGTCGCGGCGCCTTGCCGGTCGCTTGGGGTCTCACTGCGCTGCTGGCCGCGTTCACCTTGCTGGGGATGCTGTCGATCGGCCTGTTCGTCGTTCCGGTCGCGGCGGCTCTGGTGGTGACCTGCGCCTCAGCACCGGCCTCGAAGGCGGCCGCAGCGGCCACCGCGTGACGTGCTGATCGGTCAGTCACTCCGGGGAGACGAGCGGCGCTCTCCCAGAGACAGCAGGTCCTAGTTCCAGGCGTCCGGGTCGACCTCTTCCAAGGTCGGGTCAGCCGGCTCCCGCCGCCTGCGTGGCGGCAGCCTCCTCTGCGCCCCGGGACGGTGGGGCGGCTCGTCGTACGACGTCCTGCCCGGCGGGCGTCCCATCCGCTGCTCGACGACGACACGCAGGGCGCGACGCAGCAGCGACTGCATGCGGATGGCCCGCAGCATCTCGCCGTCGCACGAGGCAGCCTCATCTTCGGGATCCCCGGCCGCGATGGCCTCGTCGCGCGCCCCGCGCCAGCGGAGCTCCTGCTCGCTGTGGTGCCGGATCAGCTCGAGGATCAGGTCGCGGTCCATCTCGCAGATGTCTGCCGCAAGCTCCGGATCCACCGACCCGGGTGCCTCCGCCTCGAGCTCGCGCAGGGTCTGCATCGCGGGGTGGACGGGTCCGTGATCGTCGTCCGAGCCGTCCGGTTCGGCTTCGTTCTCGTCCCATTCCTCTTCGTCCGACGAGTCCGCCACGTGCGGCCAGCTGCCGCGTACGCGAGCGGCAAGGTCGTCGTCCAGGGAGTCGAGAGTGCTCATCATGAGACCGACCAGGCTGCGCAGATGTTCGGGCGCGAACGGCCAGGCCGGCACGTGGAAGGTCGCCACAATCGCGTCGTCGAGCAGAACGAACTTCACGAGCTTGTTGGCCAGGTTGAGCTCGAACGTCTCAAAAGCTGCTCGGGCTCGGTCCTCGATGCCGAGCAAGACCACCGCGTAGACCTCGACCAGGGCCGTCTCGTGCACGCGGACGAACACGCACTTCTTGCCGTCGACGATGGGGATGTCGCCGTCCTCGTCGCGATCGGGCGCGTATCCCAGCAACGGCCCCAGTGCAGTTCCGACCAGGCGTTGGAGGTGGTCGTGGTCCCGTGGCATGACCGCGAGCGGCTCGCACCAGCTCGGGTCCACGGGCGGATCCTGGGCTGCCCGGGTGGACTCGATCGTCGGCTCGGCTGGTGGTTCGGGCGCCCGAAGCTTGTCGGCGTCCAGGAAGGCCGGGTGCTTCACACCGAACACGTCCCGGAAGGCAGTCACCGTCATCACGGCGAGCCGGTCGCCCTGGTTTCGCTCGAGGTCGACGTAGAAGTTGGCGGACCCCTGGCCGGGGTTCTCGTCGTGCCGGCTGCAGGTCGGCGCGCACCAGCCGAGCTCGGTCAGCCTCTCCGACTCGACCTGGGACAGGCAGTGCTCGGCCGCGAGGTACTGGTTGCTCGAGACCTCGCAGCGCACAAGGTCCTCGCCGTAGGCACAGAACTGGATGTACGGCGCCGCGCCGTCCATCCCGTCGTTGTCGACCCCGGACAGCGCCTCGATGACGAGGAGGTCGTCGTCTTCCATCTCCACGACGTGATCGGCCAGGCGTGCCTGGAACTGGCTCCACGCCCGTGCCGTGCTCAGATCAAGGTCGTCCTCGAATCTGCCCATCTCGACCCCCTGCGCTCCTCCCCCGAGAGCGTCTTTCGACGGTACCGCGGCCCACCGACAGATGCAGTCGGTTGCGCTGCCCAGCCCCGGACCACACGCGTTCAGTCGCCCGACGGATGGCGCCGCTCGACGCGTCGAGCCAGGTCGGCGATGTCGGAGGGTCTGGTGCCACAGCAGCCTCCGATGAAGCGAGCACCGGCGGCGACCCAGGACTCGGCGAGGTCCAGGTCGATCGGGCCGCCGTAGACCCACCGCTTGGTCTCGCTGTCCCAACTGCCTCCGCGGTTCGGGTACGCCACAGCGGGGAGCCCCGTGACCGCGACCGCCTCCCGCACAGCGGGGAGTACGTCGACCTGCTCCGAGCAGTTGACGCCCGCCGCGACGATCGAGCGGTTACCGGCGAGGACGCCGTACGCCTCGCCCAGCGGCTGGCCGGCGTTCGTGGCGGTTCCGCGCACGGAGTAGCTGAACCACACAGGTACGTCGATGTCCTCGACCAGCTCGGCCAGGACCTCCGCCTCGTCGACGTCGGGGATGGTCTCGACGCCCAGCAGATCGGGCTCCGCCGCCACCAGCAGCTCCAGGCGCGGCGCGTGGAAGTCGCGCAACCGCGCTCGCGAGACTCCGTACCTGCCCCGGTACTCCGATCCATCCGCGAGGAACGCTCCGTAGGGTCCGATGGAGGCAGCCACCAGGAGCCCCGGTCGGGTGTCCGCGAGCTCGTCGCGGACCTCCTGCGCGAGGGTCACGCTGCGAGTGATCAGTCGCCGCGCGGCTGCCGCGTCGTACCCGGCCGCGACCAGCCCCTCGAGACTCGCCTGGTAGCTCGCCGTGGTAGCGACCCGCGCGCCTGCCTCGAAGTACGCGCGGTGCGCGTCGGCGATCCGCTCCGGCTCCTCGCCCAGGAGTCGAGCAGTCCACAGCGTCCCGCCAAGATCGGCGCCCTGCTCCTCCAAGGCGGTCGAGAGCCCGCCGTCGAGCACCACCGGTCCGGCGAGGGATTCGAGGTCGAGCACAGACCCATCGTGCCTCGGCCGCGGTGGCCGGCACGACGGGGCAGATGCCCTCAGTCCATGTCCTCGAGCTCCTTGTGCCGGGTCTCCGGGACGAAACGGATCACGAAGAGCAGCGATGCGAGGGCCATCAGGGTGTAGAAGCCGTAGGCGAACCACAGGCCGAAGTCGGCCATCGCGGGGAACGTCGTGGAGATCGCGAAGTTGGCCAGCCACTGGGCCGCGGCCGCCACGCCGAGCGCGAGACCCCGGATCCGGTTGTTGAACATCTCGCCGAGCAGCACCCACACGCCGGGTCCCCACGACATCCCGAAGAAGACGACGAAGAGGTTCGCGGCGACCAGGGCGGTGGGCCCGGCAGCGCCCTGCAGCACCGGCTCTCCGTCGACGATCGGCGCCTGGCTGAACGTCCAGGCCATGACTCCCAGGCTCAAGAACATGCCCGCCGAGCCGATCATCAGCAGCCGGCGGCGGCCGATGTGGTCGATGAGGGCGATCGCCACGAGGGTGACGGCGATGTTGGTGACCGAGGTGATCACGGTCTGCAGGAGAGCGTCCTCCTCGGTGAAGCCGACGGCCTGCCACAGCGTCGAGGAGTAGTAGAAGATGACGTTGATCCCCACGAACTGCTGGAACACCGACAAGGCGATGCCGATCCAGACGATGGGGAGCAGGCCGCCCTCGGGCTTCTTCAGGTGCGACCAGGACGTACGCCGCTCCTGCGTGAGCGTGCGCTTGATCTCGCGGATCCGCTCGTCGACGCCCGCCTTGAGCACCCCGGCGAGGACGGTCCGGGCCCGGTCCTCCTTGCCCAGGCGAACGAGGAAGCGCGGCGACTCGGGGATGGTGGTGGCCAGCAGTCCGTAGGCGACGGCCGGGAGGGTCTCGGCGAGGAACATCCATCGCCAGGCGTCCAGGCCGAACCACAGCGGCTGGTTCGAGCCGCCGGCCGCACCCGCGATCGCGTAGTCGGAGAGCAGCGCCACGAAGATGCCGATCACGATGGCCAGCTGCTGCAGCGAGCCCATCCGGCCGCGGACCTGCGCAGGACTGATCTCAGCGATGTACGCCGGAGCGATGACCGAGGCCGCGCCGACGCCGAGCCCACCCAGGACGCGCCACGCGATCATGTCCACCGGGCCGAACGCCAGACCCGAGCCGATCGCGGACGCGGTGAAGAAGCCGGAGGCCAGGAACATGACCCGCAGCCGGCCCCACCTGTCGGCGAGCCGTCCCGCGAGGTAGGCCCCTGCCATGCAACCGAGCAACGCTGATGAGACCACGAAGCCGGTCAGGCCGGACCCCATGCCGAAGTCGTCGCGCATCGCATTGACCGCGCCGTTGATGACCGCGGTGTCGAAGCCGAACAGGAAGCCCCCGAGCGCGGCCACGGCCGCGAGGCGGATCACTTTGGTCAGGTCGTAGCCGGCGGCCTGCGCTCGGCTGGTCTGTTGCGTGGCCATGACACGCCTAGTACCCGCTTCCGAAATCTATAACTCGCCCGGGTCGCAGGGCGCCGGACCGGGCCCGCGTGACGATCGTGCCCTCCCGGACCTCCGGGTCAGTCGCAATGGCGTCCGGTCAGCACGCACGAGACCGGGCACGCGTCCCGCACAGGACGAAGGCGTGATCGACCCGCAGCGTGTACGGACTGCCGTCAGCGGTGTAGTCGACATAGAAGCGCGGCATGCGTGCCCCTTCCTCAGCCGCCTCGACCACGAACACAAGTTCCGTGAATGCCGCCTTCGGGTCCCGCGGCCGCTCGCAGGCGGCAGCCACCTCGGTGCCGGCAACCTCCTTCGTGAAGTCCCCGCGCAGATCCGCCGTGGCATACCTCTCCGACCACTTCGGGGGCGATCCAAGAGCGGAGTAGAACGGCGAGAACGGCGCCGTCTGCCGAGGCGAGCCGTCTAACTGCTGGGCGGACACCCGACGCAGCATCGGAGTGACGGAAATCGGTTCGACGGTGGCATCCCACCGCACCCGCTCGAGTCGGACGTCGGCGTCCTCACGCAGGCACAACAGGCCGAACCCGTAGGAGGCCCTCCATGGGAAGAACCCCGGCGGCCGCACGGCGACGCCGCCCCCACTGCCAAGCTGAACAGAGAGAATTCCCTCGCCGTCAGGATGGCTCTCGCGCTCGCTGGCACCTGCCTGGCAGCCTGTCAAAGCCACGTGCAGGCTGAGCGCCAGCCCTCCAAGCAGGAATCGGCGCGGTTGAGAACCTGAAGAGCGTGCCTCGAACATGCCCCGCCTGGCAACCGGCAAAGAGCCGATCACCAGGCGTCTACGAGGATCGAAGATCACAGCTTGAACCGCTCCCGCAACTGCGATGCGTAGGCAGCATCAGCGTCGTTCCCGCACAACCGCCGAGCCGCGTTGGCGGGGCGGGAGTCCAACGTGTACGCCCAGGTGTAGCCAGGCTGCCCGACCGCCTGCCAGTAGCGCTTGGTCTCATAACCGTAGAAGTTGTAGCAGTACTTCCTGCGGTAGCGGACCTTGATTCGGTTTTCCTACCGGATAACTCGTTCCTACGGTTGCCCACCGGTCCCGGGTGGACCCGTGAAAGTAGCATGACGCGCTACTGGCGGCGGCCACCTCGCTGGATGACAGGCGGCCGTCGTCTGCGCCCGAGCGTGACAGTTTCGCGGGCATCGGATCGCTGGCCTTCCGCATGGAAGTGACCAACTCGGGGAGCCGACCGCGCAAGTCAGCCTTCATCCTCAGGGGAAGTCCGGTTGGGTGAGGGTGAAGCGCGCGTGCACCGTCGCCGAGACCGTCTGTGGGACCGGCTGTACGTCGAAGGTCAGCCGGTCCGCGACCGACCCGCGACTCGCCAGGAAGCTCATCGACGCAGGCGCCGCCTCCTCGACGTAGCCGTCTCCGTAGCCGCGGGACAGGCCGACATCGGCGATCTCGACGAGCCCGGTGAGTCTCGAGCCGGCGGCCGCGGCGTACTCCTCCGCCCTTGTCCGGGCGTCGCGCACTGCTTCGATCCGGGCCTTCCGGTAGACGTTGCTGTCGGGGCGCAGGCTCCAGTGCGGGCCATCCACCGTCACCATCGCCTCGTCCGCCAGTCGCAGGAGCATGTCCCCGAGGACCGTGAAGTCGGTGACCAGCACGGTGAGCCGGACCTCGGCAACGTAGCCGCTCGGTTTCTCCGTCGGCTTCGGGCCCTTGAATCTCGCCATCACCTGCAGGGCCGACTGCTCCACGCGCTCGACCCCTTCGCCGTAGGCGTCGATGACCTTGCGAACCTCGTCGACGCGGCCGGAGACGAGCGTCAGGATCTTGGCACGATCGTCGCCGCGGGCGCCGATGGTGACGAACACGCGTGCGAGCTCAGGCTGCACCTCGTCGCGCCACTGACCACGCACAGCAACGACCGGCTCGGGCGTGGAGGCAGAGGTCATGCGGCGACCGTACACGTCAGCACGCCTCGACCGAGGCCAGTTGCAGAGCTGTCCCCGGGTCAGCTGCCGTACGGGGTGAGGAGCTGGTCCACCGGCGCGTAGTCGTCGGTGAGCACAGGCGCGTCGCCCATCCAGGCTTCGAGCTCCGCGTCGGTCAAGTGTTCCCAGCCGGTCCCCCGATCGTCCACCCGGTCAGCCAGCGCCCCGAGGTCGATCGGGGCGTCCGAGGCGACCACCACGAGGTTGCCGCCGCCCTCCCCTGCGAGCACGCGGGGGTCGGAGAGCAGCACGACGTGCTCGAACAGCTCCGCGGTCGTCGCGACGGCGGCGCGCGCGAAGGCCAGCGGACCGTGGTCGATGAGGTTGGCGACGTACACGCCGTCGTCCATGAGAGCGCGCCGTACGCCGCTGATGGCCTCGACCGTCGTGAGGTGCCACGGCACGCTCATCCCGCCGAACGCGTCACCGACCACGAGGTCGAAGCTGCTGGACTCGAGCTCCTCGAGCGCGAGCCGGCCGTCCTCCACTCGTACGTCCACGCCGTCACCCAGGTCCAGGCCCAGACGCTCGGTGTCGACACGCACGACGCCGGCGTCGATCTCGGACACACGGCTCGTGGTGCCCGGGCGCACCTCCGCGAGGTATCGCGGGATGGTGAGGCCACCACCGCCAAGGTGGTACGCCCGCAGGGGCTCCCCGGGCGGGAAGGCGGTGTCGATCACCGATGCCATGGTCTGCACGTAGTCGAAGTCGAGGTACGTCGGGTCCTCGAGGTCGACGTAGGAGTGGCGTACACCGTCGAGGACCAGGATCCGTCCGGTGTCCCGCTCAGGGTCCGTCTGCACCGTGAGGCAGTGGTACGTCGTCTCCACGTCGCACCCGTCGGGCACTGCCACAGCCCCCGTCGCGGCCAGCGCAACCACCGCGGCGACCACCACCTCTCGACGGCCTCGGCGTGTGTGCACCTGAACCACGACCGACGTGACGACGAGGGCGAGGCCGAGCCCGATCAGGATGCCACTGACGGGGACACGGGAGATGAGCACGAACCCAGTGATCACCGTGCCGGCGATCGCGCCGACCGTGCCGATACCGGAGAGCCGACCGACCACGGTCCCGGTCTCGTGGAGGTTGGTCAGTCGGAGCTTGATGGTGACGGGCGTGACCGCCGACAGCAGGGCGCCCGGCACGAAGATGCTCAGTGTGGCTGTGAGCAGGAGCAGGCTTGCGTCACCGGTGGCCGCCCCTCGCACCAGGAACGGAGTGGCGACCACGGTCACACCCGAGATACCGATCAGCGGACCCAACAGCCGTCGCGGAGCAACCGCGTCGGCCGTCCGGCCGCCGGCCCATGCCCCGAACGCGATCGACGCGAGAGCGATGCCGATGACCAGGGTGCTGGTCTCGAGGGTGAGACCGAAGTGCGGGGCGAGTAGCCGGAGCGCGACGATCTCGATGACGAGTACGGCGGCCGAGGACCCGAACACGAGGGCGGCCGCTGCCTTGGGTCCGAGTCCCGGAGCCTCCCCACCCGCCTCGTCGGCGTCCGGCTGAAGTGCGCCCGACGGGTCCGGCGAGGGACTGGCAGCTGGCATGCGCTCACGCTACTCGGCGAGAGCAAGGCCTGCGGCCCGGCACCTTGTAG
>DATICF010000049.1:0-2338 GCA_035456965.1 Nocardioidaceae bacterium | reverse complement strand
AGGGTGATGAACGTGCGCTGATGGCGCAGAGCCTTGGCGAATGCTTCCTGGGCGGTACGACCACCATCCTCTCGAGCGACCTTGCACAGAAGACACGCGATCCGCACGACAGGTTCCCGGCGGACCGGGTCAGTCGAAGATGCCGGAGTAGGCGTTGAGCGCCGGCTGACCGCCGAGATGGGCGTACAGAACGGTCGAGTCCTCGGGGATCTCCCGCGTGGTGACGAGGTCGATGAGCCCAGCCATCGACTTCCCCTCGTAGACGGGGTCGACGATCATGCCCTCGAGCGACCCACTCAGCCTGATTGCCTCGATGGTCGACTCGACGGGGATCCCGTAGCGCTCACCGGCCCAGCCTTCGAGAACGGTGATCTCGTCGTCCCGCAGGTCTCGGCCGAGGTCGATGAGCTCGGCCGTATGACGAGCGATTCGGGAGACCTGGTCGCGCGTCTGCTCGAGCGTCGCCGAGGCATCGACCCCGAGCACTCTGCGCGGCCGGGGGTCGGCAGTCTCCTGCAGGGCCGCGAAGCCCGCGATCATGCCCGCGTGCGTGGAGCCGGTCACCGTGCAGACGACGATCGTGTCGAAGAAGACGCCGAGCTGCTTCTCCTGCTCGGCGACCTCGAACGCCCAGTTGGCGAAGCCCAGTCCGCCGAGTGGGTGCTCGGAAGCGCCGGCTGGAATCCCATACGGCGTACCGCCCGCCTTCTCTACCTGACGCAGCGCGTCCTCCCACGACGTGCGGATCCCGATGTCGAAGCCGGCCGGATCGAGCCGTACGTCCGCGCCCATGATGCGCGACAGGAGGATGTTGCCGACCTTGTCGTTCACGGGGTCATCCCAGTCGACCCACTTCTCCTGGACGAGCACGCACTTCAGTCCGAGCTTCGCCGCGACGGCGGCCACCTGGCGGGTGTGGTTGGACTGGACGCCGCCGATCGAGACCAACGTGTCGGCGTGCTTGGCGAGTGCGTCCGGGACGAGGTACTCGAGCTTGCGGATCTTGTTCCCACCGAAAGCGAGTCCTGAGTTGCAGTCCTCGCGCTTGGCCCAGACGGTCGCACCACCCAGGTGCTTGGTGAGTCGGTCCAGCTGGTGGATGGGACTGGGCCCGAATGTAAGCGGATAGCGGGGGAAGTCGTGCAGTTTCATGGCGGTCTCCTTCGGCCAGTACGCCGCCGCACAGGTGACTCGACAGTCCGCCATGGCCGTCGATCTCCACCGTGGCCCTGACCCCCTCCCCCGTCAATAACAGAGTCCGCAGATGCGTGTGGGTCTGTCTGCGACGAACCAAGCGACCAGCGGGCCGATGAGAAACTCCACTCACCCAGGTCCGTTTCACCAGAGACCGATGACCTAGCGCATCCACCGATTCGAGGAGCTCGCAGATGTCACTCACACGGATCCACAACCTCTCCATCTCCCTCGACGGCTTCGCCACCGGAGAGCCGCAGTCCGCCGATGCGCCGTTCGGCCATGCCGGCCAGCGACTGCACGAGTGGATGTTCGGCACCCGGTTCTGGGGCCCGGGCGGAACCGACGGAGTCGACGACGCCTTCGCTCGGCGCCACAGCGAGGGCATCGGGGCCGAGATCATGGGCGCCCACAAGTTCGGGCCGCCCAGCTGGCAGGACGACCCGGACTGGAACGGCTGGTGGGGTCCGAACCCGCCGTTCCACACGCCGACCTTCGTCCTCACCCACCGCCCGCGGCCCTCGATCGAGATGGAGGGCGGCACGACGTTCCACTTCCTCGACGCGACCCCGTCGGAGGCGCTCGAGACCGCACGCGAAGCAGCAGCCGGTCAGGACGTCCGCATCGGCGGTGGCCCCACCGTCGTACGCGACTTCCTCGCCGCCGGGCTCGTCGACCACATGCATCTCGTCCAGGTGCCGATCGTTCTCGCCCGCGGCATCCGCATCTGGGACGGCCTGGAAGCCCTGGAGGGTGCCTACGACATCGAAGTGGTGTCCTCCCCCAGCGGCGTCACCCACCTCACGTTCACCAGGAAGGTTCGTGCCTGAACGCAGACGCGGCGCGCATCGCATTACTACGTTTGCGGCTCGTCCCTTGAGACCGGTTTGTCCCTTCACCATTGAAGATGTTCGTGGGCAAACGCTACGTCGGCACGGTGTCGCTGAAGTCGTCCCGCACACGGGACAGGCGGCTGCTCACGGTGCCGTTGCTGCCCCGGCAAGTCAGCGGGCGCGTGATGCTGAGGACCACCTCGGGCCGCATCGTCCGCATCGACGGGTTGTTGCTCCGGAGGACGTGACCAGCCACCTCCCCCACTACGCTCCGGACATGGCCACAGCCACCGACTCCGCCAGGCTCGCTG
>DATICF010000048.1:0-17190 GCA_035456965.1 Nocardioidaceae bacterium | reverse complement strand
GCGATCTGGTCTCGGACCCGCTGCAGCTGCAATGAGGCGCGGTGGGCATCTTCGGACTCCCACACCTCGGTGACCCAGACGCCGTCCGCGTCGGTCTCGTCGATCGCAACCAGATACAGCCGACATCCGGGCATCCGCGCGTCGTGCTCACCCTCTGCCAGCAGGGCCAGCAGTTCGTCGCGCTTCCCCGGCCTGGCGGCCAGGCGACCATGCAGCATGAACATGCCCGGATGCTAACGGCGTTCCATCTGGCAACTGTGACGGCACTCGGTCCCTTGGCTAATTCGCATCAGGTGCGGATGGGGCACGTGCCCTGCCGGGCGCCCGATGAGGATCGACCCGGGGTCAGCTCTTCTTCAGCTCCTCGGCAAGCATGACGATGATGCCGCTGGGGCCGCGGACGTAGGTGAGCTTGTACATGTCCCCATAGGTCGCCACGCCGCGCAGTGGGTGGCAGCCGTGCCTCGCGGCGATCTCGAGGGCCTCGTCGATGTCGTCGACCGAGAAGGCCACGCGGTGCATACCGATCTCGTTAGGCCGGGTGGGCTCCGTCTCGATCGCGTCGGGGTGGATGTACTCGAAGAGCTCGAGGCGACCATTGCCGTCTGGCGTCTGGAGCATCGCGATGTTGGCGTGGTTGCCGTCGAGGCCGACCGCGGTGTCGGTCCACTCTCCACTGACCGTGTCACGGCCGAGGACGGTCAACCCGAGGTCGGTGAAGAAGGCGATCGCCGCTTCGAGGTCGCGGACGGCGATCCCGACGTTCTCGAGTTTGATGGGCATGCGCGCCACGCTACCGAGTCAAACGCGATTCGAGTCAGCTGGCGGCTGGGTTACCGGGACCAGCTCCCTGCTCCTGTGCCACGAGGCGAATCTCGTCGGCACGCGTCCCCGAGACAGGACACACAGTGACACGGAGGCGACCCGGCATCGGGCGGGCATCCGTGCGATCCAAGGGTCCGGACCCGCGTACCCGCGGTCGGGGTGGCCACCTACTGCAGGAGGAGCAGAAGGAGCGGCAGCAGGATCGCCGTCGCGAGCGCGTTGAGCCCCATCGCGAGGCCGGCGAACGCGCCCTCGGTCGGGTGTTCCTCCAACGCCCGGGACGTGCCGATGCCGTGCGAGGCCGCGCCGATCGCGAGCCCGCGGACACGCAGGTCGCGGAAGCCGAGCAGGGACAGTGCGGCGGGGCCGGTCACCGCGCCGAGGACACCGGCCAGGATCGTGAACACCGCGGTCAGGGAGGGGATGCCGCCGAACGCTTCCGACAGCGCGATCGACACCGGGGTCGTCGCCGACTTGGGAGCCATGGAGATCGCGAGCGCCTCGTCACCACCGAGCGCGACGGTCACCGAGTAGGCCACGACGATCGACACCGCAGACCCCAGCACCAGGGCGAGCAGGATCGGCAACGCCGCCTTCCGCACGAGCCGTCGCTCGTAGTACAGCGGCAGCGCCAGGGCAACCGTGGCGGGCCCCAGCAGGAAGGCGATGTAGCTCCCGCCGACCATGTACTCGTCGTAGTCGACCCCGAGCAGCAGCAGCGTGCCGCCGGTAAGCACGATCGCCACCAGCACCGGGTTGAGCGAAGGGTGCCGGCCGGTGCGCTCCCAGAGGACGCGGGCGGCTTTGTACGCCATCAGGGTGAGGGTCACGCCGAACAGCGGGGAGCCGACCAACCAGGTCCACGCCTCCTGCGGCTGGAAGCTCACCGCACCACCTTGCGCGCGCCCGACAGCCGCAGCGCCAGGGCCATGACTCCCGCGGTCACAAGCAGGCCCGCGAGCCAGGACGCGACGAGCCCTCCGGCGATCGTCACGGCGTCGCTCCCCAGCCGCGACAGGTGGGCGACGACGCCGACCCCGGCGGGAACGTAGAGCAGTGGCAGGTAGCGCAGAAGCCTCTGCGGCCCGCTCAGCAGCCCCGACCCGGAGCGGGGCCTGCGCACCAGGAGCACGACAAGCATCAGCACCATGCCGACGATCGGGCCGGGCAGCGGCACGTCAAAGGTGCGTACGACGAGCTCGCCGACGAGCTGGCAGAGCAGCAGAGCGATGAGACCGATGAGCATGTGCCTCCTCCCTCAGGGCAGGGAGAAGTCTCTCGCACCGTCGAGGGGCCGCTCCCACGTGGTCATGTCCAGGACGTACCCCTTGCGCTCGCGGCGTATCAGGGGCTGCGGTGTGAGCGAGAACCCGGCGGCCTCGGCGACCCGACGGCTCGCGGCGTTGTCCACCGCGATCCGCAGCCTGGCCTTGCCGAATCCGGCCCGCGCGGCGAGGCCCAGGACGGCGCGCACAGCACGGGCCCCCAGCGAGCGGCCGCGATGCGCAGCCCCAACGGCGTAGGCGAGCTCGCACAGCTCGTCGTGCTCGGTCGAGAAGAGGAGCACCTCCCCCAGCGCCTCTCCCCCGTCGGCGGTGATCGCGAGCTGCAACGTTCCGCTGCAGCGGGCCGCATGGGCCCGGTCGACGTACTCCCCGGCGACGGTCTTGTCGAACGGCGAAGGCAGCGGCGTCCACCGGTCCATCTCCTCGGTGTCGAAGAGCTCGACCATGGTGGGCACGTCGGACGCTCGCCACTCGCGCAGGACGAGCCCCTCTGCCTCGACGACGACCGACACTTCGGGTGCGATGCTGCGCATCCCGCGGACGCTAGCACCGCGGCCTGGTTCCGCGCGGGTGCCTCGACCAGGCCCCAGCGTCACGCCTGCGTGGTTAGCATCGACAGGTGGAAGGTCGCGCGCGTGTGGCGCTCGCCCTCGGCAGCGGGGGCGCCCGCGGCTACGCCCACATCGGGGTGATCGAGGCTCTCGAGGAGCGGGGCTACGAGATCGTCAGCATCGCCGGGACCTCGATGGGCGCGCTGGTAGGCGGCCTCCACGCAGCAGGCAGGCTTGCGGCGTACACCGATTGGGTGACGAGCCTGGGCCAGCGCGACGTGTTCCGTCTCCTGGATCCCTCCCTCAAGGCGCCGGGTGCGATCCGCGCGGACAAGATCCTCACCCGGGTGAGCGACCTGCTCGACGACGTGCGCATCGAGGACCTTCCCGTCCCCTTCACGGCTGTCGCGACCGACCTCCTCGCCCGCCGGGAGGTGTGGTTCCAGCGAGGTCCGGTGGACGTGGCGATCCGCGCCTCGATCGCCCTGCCCAGCATCATCACGCCGGTGATGCTCAACGGTCGCCTGCTTGCCGACGGCGGTCTGATGAACCCGATCCCGATCGCCCCGACGACCGCGTCACGCGCCGATGCCACGGTCGCCGTCTCGCTTGCAGGGGAGCTCGATGCACCCTCCGGCCGAGCCCCCGCGCAGGAGTCGTCGGAGCCCCGACCGAGCGAGGAGTGGGTCGAGCGCTTCCGTCGTACGACGTCCGCAGTGCTCGACCGGGACATCGTGCGGCTCGTGACGAGCAGGTTCGGGGCGGGTCGGTCCACCACGCCGGGGAACGCCTCGGAGGAGGTGGCCGAGGAGGTCTTCGGATCGCTGCCTTCCGGGCTGCGAACCCTGGACGTCATGGAGCTCTCGCTCGACACGATGCAGAGCGTCGTCACGAGGTACCGGACCGCCGGCTACCCGCCCGACGTCTTGATCACCGTCCCCAAGAACGCCTGCCGCACCCTGGACTTCCACAAGGCCGGCGAGATGATCGCGCTCGGCCACGAGCTGGCGGCCAAGGCGCTCGACGAGCAACCCCTGTCGAGGAACGGCTAGGCGGATCCGGCCGGCCGCTCACCCACGTGTGCGCGCGCCGGACCATGCTCGGAGGCGACCCCCCAGCTCCGCGTGGTCGTGGTGGAGATGGGAGATCAGGCCCGCGTCCGGCCCCGTCCACAGCGTGCAGCGCACTCACTCAGGCTCACTCGACCGGCGTCAGTTCCGGCCGCTTGCAGACGGCCTCCGTCAACTGCCTGCCCCTGAGCCGGGTCCACAGCCACGGCCCGAGGTGCGTCACGACCCAGGCCACCTCGCGGGCGACGACCGCCGCGAGCGGTTGGCCTGGTGCCTCGGGTAGGGGCGTGCGCCAGTCACCGGCGGGCACTCCCAGGCTTTCCGCGAGCGCCAGGGCGATCCGGCGATGCCCGTCGCCGTTGGCGTGCAGCCGGTCGTCGTGCCACAGCGCCGGGTCCGAGGCGAGCGGCTCGATCGCAAGGTCGGCTACGGCCGTCCCGTAGAGGTATGCAGCCTCCAGAGCGATCTCGTTGAGCGCGTCCAGCCGCCCACGGAGTACGACGGCCAGCGGAGCCACCTTCGCCATGTCCGGCATGGTGAACGTCGCGACCCGCGCGCCCGCCTCGTGCAGCGCGGCGTGCATCGCGAGCAGGTCCTCGCGCAGCGCCTCCCGGTCGAACCGGGGACGCAGCACGTCGTTGACGCCCGCGACGACCACGGCGATGTCGGGCCGGAGCGCGAGAGCGCGGTCGAGCTGGGTGGTGCGGACCTCGCGCGCAGTCATGCCGCGCACGGCGAGGTTGGCGTAGGTGAGGTCCGGGTGGGACGCGCGGAGGTGCTGGGCAAGACGATCCGCCCATCCGACGTACACCCCGTCGGGGCCGGGGTCCTCCAGTCCCTCGACGGTGCTGTCCCCGATCGCCACGTACCTCGTCATGCAGGGAGCCTAGTCAGGCGCCCCTGCGCTCGCCGGCAGTCTGCACCTCACGTCGGCTTGCCGTGACACGTCGGTAGAGCACCCTCCCCGGCGCTGCGGTCAGGCCGTGCGCCACGGTGCTGGCAACGACCACCAGGGTCCCGGCCGCCATCACCTCATGCGGGAGCTCGAGCCGATCGGCCTCAAGCGTCAGATAGAACAGCGCGGAGACGCCGACCGGCCCGAACCAGCCAAGATAGACCGCGTCGGCCCACCCCAGGCGGAGCGGGCGCTTGAGCAGCACCAGGACGGGCAGCCGGCGCAGGAGAAGTACGCCGACCACAAGCACCACGCCGGCCCAGCCGAGATGACGCCACTCCGTCCAGGGGATGGACGCGCCGAGCAGTGCGAAGAGCGGGAGGACGGCGAACCTGTTGACCGCCTCGTCGATCTCGACATCAGCCCTGCGCTCCGTTCCGGTGCTCGCGACGTTGAAGGCGAGGCCGGCTGCGAACACCGCCAGCACCCCGTCGATCCTCAACAGACCGGAGGCGCCGAGCACCGCGAACGCAAGAAGGATCGTGAACAGCAGCATCGGCCCACGCGCGGTGGCGCCGTGCTCCTCGCCGGCCCGGAGCGCCCGTCCCGACAACCAGCCCGCTACCACGCCCACCAAGACCGCCCCGAGCACCTGCCAGGCGATCTCGCCGACGGCCTTCGCTGCTGTGGTCGAACCGGCGATGGCGACGACGAGGAGGACGAGCGCGAGGGCGAGACCGTCGTTGGCTCCGGACTCAAGCGACAGGATCTGGCGGTCCCGGGGCGGCAGGTCCTGCTCCGCAGCCTCCCCGGTCACCACACTCGAGGCCAGAACCGGGTCGGTCGGGCAGAGCGCGGCGCCCAGCAGCATCGCGGCGCCGAGGGAGAGACCCAGCATGCCCATACCGAGCGCCGCCGTCACCAGTGCCATGAGCGGCATCGCCGCAAGCAGCAGCAGGGCGACCGGACCTGCCTGCCGGCGGACGTCGCCGAACGGGTAGCGCAGGGCAACGCCCATCACCGACACGGCGAGCAGGGCGCGGCTAGCCTCGTGCAGGGTTGCATGCTCGGACGTCACCGGTTCGAGGGGCAGGGCGTCGAAGGCGGCTGGCCCGAGGAGCAGTCCTGCGACAAGCGCGATCAGGGGTTCGGACACAGGCAGGCGTCTGATCTTCGCCGACAAGGCGGCCACCGCAACACCGAGAGCGCCGACCACGGCGAGCATGACGTCGAGGGGGATCATGCCCCGACCGTGCCCCGCACCCGCGCCGAGCATTCAGCGCGTGGGTCTCGGGGTGGACCGCTCCGGTCCTGACGCAATGTCGCGGCGAGGCTGCCGCAGCATTGTTCACTTCGCCGAATCCAGGATGCCTTCCACGACCGCGCGGTCGTTGCTAGAGGCGTGGACGGCGAATTCACCGGCGTAGACATACCCTTCCCAGCCAGGGATCTTCGGGTCCTCCCCGTCGTTCCTTATGACGCCCGGGCCGAGGTCCGGGTCAAAGGTCGCGGAACCGTAGAAGGCGACGCCCTCCGCGTCGGGGTCGCACGGAGATACGCCTTGCGGTGCCCATCGCTCGAAGCGGAAGTCGCAGCCGCCCATGTCCAGCCTCTCCCAGTCGGAGGGGATGTTGACCCTGACGCCTTCGTACTCAAGGGTCTTCCACCCCGTCGCATCGGTTGACTCGTCGATCACTCGGGCGCGGGAGTCTCGTAGGGCGTACAAGCCGAGACCGACGGCGAGAAGCAGCGCAAGGGCCGCACCGAACAGCAGTATGCGCACGCTACGGCGAGCAGGCATGACGGCCATCATGCTGTTCGGACGCGAGGGGAGGCCACGTGGTTCCATCCTGCCTTCAGCGTCCGGATCTGCTTGCCGCAGATAGCCTGCGCTGCCGCCATCCGGAACTGCCGCGATCCGCTCGGTCGTGCTTCCTGCGCATCCCTTGCGGCCCCACGACTCAGCTCAGGCTCCCCACCCAGTCGCTGTAGAAGATGCCGAGCGCAGCCGCGACGCAGACTCCGGTGATGATCCAGAAGCGGGTCACCACTGTTACCTGCGCCCAGCCGAGCAGTTCGAAGTGGTGCTGGAGCGGCGCCATTCGGAAGACTCTCCTGCCCACGCCGGTGGTGCGCCTGGTCAGCTTGAACCACGACACCTGGAGCATCACCGATCCGGTGACGGCCACGTACAAGCCTCCGAGGACGATGAGGAGCAGCTCCGTTCGTGTCAGGAGTGCGAGCCCGGCCATGGCTGCCCCGAGAGCGAGGGAGCCCGTGTCCCCCATGATGATCTTGGCCGGAGATGCGTTCCACCACAGGAACCCGAAACAGGCGCCGGTCAGGGCGGCTGCGACCGAAGCCAAGTCCAGCGGGGAAGCCACCTGGTAGCACAAACCGTTCGCACCGGCGACAGATTCGCACAGGTGATTGTTCTGCCAGATGCCGATGATGGTGTACGCGCCGAAGACCATCGTGGCACTGCCTGCGAGCAGCCCGTCGAGTCCGTCGACGAGATTCGTGGCGTTGCTGGTCCCGTTCACCATCAACCAGATGAGGACCATCACGATCGCCCAAGGCAACGCTGGGCCGAAGTCACGCACGAGGGACAGCCGGTCAGAGACAACGGCTGCCGCACCGTCTTGACGCGCGGCATGAAGCGCCAGGAATCCGAACGTGAGGCTGACAACGGTCTGCCCCACCAGTTTTGCCTTGCTCCGGAGACCGAGGCTGCGCTGCTTCCTGACCTTGATGAAGTCGTCGAGGAATCCCACCCCGGCCATTCCCACCAGGAGGAAGAGCACCAGGAGTGCGGATCGCGTGGGTAGGTCCCACGTCAGCAGCTTGGCGGACGTGTAGCCGAGCACCACCGAGAGCACGATGACGGCGCCGCCCATCGTGGGGGTGCCCCTCTTCAGGTGATGCGTCTCTGGGCCGTCTTCGCGGATCAGCTGTCCAAGGCCCCAGGAGGCAAACTGCGGGATCGCCCAGCGAGTCACAAGCAGCGACGTCATGAGCGCGAACGCGCCGCTCAGCAGGATGGCCTTCAACCCGAGTCCGTACCGATCGTGTGTGGGCGTCCATCAGGACCGTCACGGTCTCGCTGGCTCGCCGTGGGCAGAACTACGCACGAGACCACATTCACCGGCCTGCATCAATCCCATCGACGCGTGTCGCCGCATTTCGTTCTGGCCCCCTCGGCAGGACGCAGATACCGACAGCCGGTGTGAGAGAAGACCTCAGCCGCCGAGATCAGGACGTTGCCTCATGCGCCTAGGTCGAGCGTGGCCGGTCCTGCGCCCAGGCCGAGAAGACTGGATGAACCTCGTCGAAGAAGGCCGACTTGGCACGGGTGTAGTCGTCGTAGTCCGGCTTGCCGGCATTCCGCTCCGAAAGCGTTCGCTTGGCGTTCTCATATCCGCGGCGCGCTTCAGGGTGCGCTCGCAACCAGTCACGGAACCACACGGTGTAATGACCCCAGGGCGAATCGGCGCGGCGAACATGAAGGATCATCGAGCGACTCTGGGCGAAGTAGAGCCGCTTCTCCCAGACAGCGTCCGGAGCGGCTTCATCTCCGCGTGGGATGTCGCGTGTGACGCCAGGTGAGTCTGGTCGCGCCCCGCGGGCTTGCTCGAAGCCGAGCGACCCCAGGCGGGGCGCAAGGTCGTCGTGACTCGGCAAGGGCAGGATGCGGACCTGGAGGTCGATGAACGGCTTCGCTGCAAGCCCGGGCACTGAGGTCGATCCGATGTGGTCGAATGCCGCCTCCTCCGCCCCCGTGAGACCCTGCAGAGCCTCTTTGACCTGTTCAAGACACTCCGTTGCGCGGGCTGGCCAGTCGGGGTCGGGGTCAGAAAGAGCGGCGGGGTTGTCCTGGGGCACCCGATGACCATATAGCCGCGATCCGCGCTGTGGTGCCGATGTGCGGTCGGCGGGCTCGGCGTTCGCTCGCGCGAGGCAACATCAGGCGGTGCGCGCCAGGTGCCTGCGCGCAGCAGGGGCCCAATGGGACACACCCAGTCAGAGCCAGTTCATCGGGTCCACGGTCCTGCCGTTGCGGAAGACCATGAAGTGCAGGTGGCAGCCCGTGGAGAACCCAGTGGTGCCCACGAAGCCGATGATCTCCCCCTTGCGCACCCGCTGGCCGACGTAGGTGGAGTAGCGGCTGAGATGGTTGTACGTGGTGGTGATCGAGGCGCCGCGCAGGTAGCCATGGGCGATGATCACGCGGTTGCCGTAGCCGACGTTGTAGTAGCGCCCGATGACCCGCCCGCCGGCTGCCGCACGCACCGGTCGTCCGCAACGGGCACCGAAGTCGGTGCCGTCGTGCAGCCGCCACTGGCGGTAGATGGGATGCAGCCGCATGCCGTAGCGGGACGTGACGTAGGTGTCCACCGGGAGCCGCATCGGCGAGGTGCGCGACTGGGACGCCTTCTTCGCCCGAGCGATCTCAGCCTTCGACTTCTGCCTACGGATCCGGGCCTCACGCTGCTTGATCAGCCGGGTGATCTTGTCGCGCTCGTTGCGCAGCTGCCGCAGGCGCCGTTGGTCGGCCTCCTTGCTGCGCAGCGCCTGCTTGCGGGCTGCGGTGCGTTCCTCGACCAGCTGCTCCACGCGCGCGGAGGCGACGGCCGCGCGGATCTCGAGCCTCCGCCTCTGCTCGAGCGTCTCGGCGGCAGCCCTGCGGCGGTCGGCCACGTCCTTGCGGGCGTCGGCGACCCGCGCCTCCTGGAGCTCGAGCAGCAGGCTCGACGCCTCGAGCCTTTGCAGCGTTGCCGTCTCGCGGTCGAGGACGTTGCGCACGACGTTGAGCTGGGTGCTCAGCTCCGACGGGTCGCGCGAGGTCAGCACGAGCGTGAGCCCCATCAGGCCGGGAGACCCCACCTGGTAGGTCTCGGAGGCGATGGTGCGCAGCACCTCCTGTTGCGTGCGGTGGCTGCGTCGCCCACGCGCAAGTGCCGCCTGCGCACGCCGCAGCCGGGCAGTGGCGGCGTCGAGCTCGGACTGCATCTGGGCGTCGACGACCTCGGCCGCGGCGAGCTGGGCCCGCCTGGCCTCCAGCTCGCGCTCGGCCTCCTCGAGCCTGGCCTCCGCCTTCTCGACCCGCTCCGTGGCCCGCACCAGCGCCTTGCTGGAGTGGCGCAGATGCTGCTTTGCCCGGTCGATGTCTCGGTGCACCCTGCGCTTGCGGTCGTCGAGCTCGTTGGCGGAGGCGTCGGTCGAGGAGGGGACGACGGCAAGGCTCAGGGCAGCGCTGAGGGCCACCAGCACGGCGATGAGGCATCGCCGAGAGTGGCGGTCATGGACGCGGATGGTGGCGAGCACCGTTCTGCCTGCTCCAAGGTCGTTCCTGTCCGCCGACGGAACCTGGGTAGGCCTCGGCGGCTGTCCCCAAGACCGTAGGGCACAAATGGGGCGAAACGTTGGAGCCTCGCGGGCGGGCGAGCACGTCCGTGTCATTGACCCGACAGCAAGCCCGGCGCAGTGTCGGAAGGCGAGGCACGACTTCGGGGAGGGATCATGACGCAGCAGATCTTCGAGCACCTGTCCTTCGACAAGCCCGACGAGGTACGCGAGGGCGAGAACTGGCGGATGGAGCTGGTGCACCTCTCAGGCGGCGCCCAGGTCGGGCGGATCACCTGCCAGCCCGGGTGGAAGTGGTCGGAGAACGTGAAGCCGAAGGCCGGCACCGACTGGTGCATGGCGCCGCACCAGCAGTACCAGCTGAGCGGGCGGGTTCATCTGGTGATGCAGGACGGCACCGAGCACGACTTCGGGCCAGGGGATGTCGCATCCATCCCGCCGGGCCACGACGCCTGGGTGGTCGGCGACGAGCCGGCGGTCGTGGTCGACTGGCAGGGCGCGTCGGTCTGGGCAAAAAAGGCATAGCGTGGAGGCCATGGATGGCCTTCTGGTAGTCGGGCAGGGCGAGGTGGCGGCTGCCCTCGAGCAGATCGCCGGCACCCTCGGCTGGCCGGTGACGGTCGTGGACACGCTCGAGGAGACCGAGTCGGCACTGCCGCGCTGTGGCACGGTCGTCGTCACCAGCCACCACGAGGGTGTGGACGGTCCCGCCATCGCGGCTGCGCTGGCGCATGGGGTGAGGTACGTCGGGGCCATGGGGTCGCGTGCGACGCAGGCGCGACGACGCGAGTGGATGCTCGCCAACGGCGTCGCCGACGAGGAGCTCGCTCGGCTGCGCGCGCCGGTCGGCCTCGACATCGGCGCCGACAGCCCCGGCGAGATCGCGGTGGCCGTGGTCGCCGAGATCATCGCGCTGCGGCGTCGAGGCGTCAGCGGCGGCTCGCTCAGCGAACGCTCCGGACCGATCCATCCGGACCTTCCGCCCGGCTCGGCGGTGTGCCCCGCGGGCTGACCGGGTCACCCCTCGTCGGGGGGTGCCATCTCGGCGCGTACGCCGAGCAGCCGGACCGGGCGGGTCGGCTCGAACCGCTCCACCAGCTCCACGGCAGCCTGCTCGATCGGCTCAGGGTCCAGCGTGCTCTGCTCCAGGGTCAGGCTGCGCGTGTGGGTGTCGAAGGGGGCGAAGCGCACCTTCACCGCGACTCGGACGGCGGGGCGATCCTCCCGTCGGATGTCCTCTGTGACCTGCCGCGCGAGGCGACGCACCTCGTCCTGCACCCGGCTCCAGTCGGTCAGGTCCTGCTGGAAGGTGCTCTCCCGGCTGTGCGAGCGGGCGACCCACGGCGTGCTCTCGACGGGCGACGGGTCCACCCCGCGGGCGAGGCGGCGGTACCAGGGCCCCATCGTCGGGCCGATGTCGGCAGCGAGCCGGCGCGGGTCGGCCGTCGCGAGCTCGGCGACCGTCGTGATGCCGAGCGTGGCGAGCCGCTTCGCGGTCTTCTTGCCGATCCCCCACAGCGCGTCGGTCGGCCGATCAGCCATGACGGCGTACCAGTTGTCCTCGGTGAGACGGAACATCCCCTGGGGCTTGCCGAACTCCGTCGCGATCTTGGCCCGCAGCTTGTTGTCCCCGATCCCCACCGAGCAGTGCAACCCGGTGGCATCGAGGACCCGGCGCTGCACCAGCTCTGCGAAGGCCTCCGGGTCCTCGGTCTCGACGGCGAGGAACGCCTCGTCCCAGCCGAGCACCTCCACCACCACGTCGAGCGAGCGCAGGGTGTCCATGACCTTGGTCGAGGCGGCCTCGTAGACGGGTGCGTCCACGGGAAGGAAGACCGCTTCGGGACACTTGCGCACCGCGGTACGCAACGGCATCCCCGAGCCGACGCCGAACGCGCGAGCCTCGTAGGAGGCCGTCGAGACCACTCCCCGCTCGGTCGGGTCGCCGCGACCGCCGACGACGAGTGGCAGCCCGGCCAGCTCGGGACGGCGGAGCACCTCGACGGCCGCGATGAACTGGTCGAGGTCCACGTGAAGCACCCAGGTCGGGGTCATTGCGCCATTGTGTCGCTGAGTCGCCGATGCGCGGTATACCGTCGAAGCCTGGGCAGCCCGAGGTGAGGGGACAGCGATGGTCTGGTTGTCGATCCTGGTGCGCTGGCTGCTCCTGGCCCTCTCCGTCGTGCTGACCGCGTGGGTCATGCCCGACGTGTCGCTCGAGGGCGGGTTCCTTGCGGCCCTGTGGGTGGCGGCCCTGATTGCTCTTGCCAACGTCGTCCTGCAGGCCGTGATGGGGTTCGTGCCCGGGCCCTCGTCGTACTTCCTCTCCGCCGGTCTCACGCTCGCCGTCAACGGGCTGATGATCTGGTTCGTGTCGGCGTTCACCGACTACCTCACCGTCGACGGCTTCCTGCCTGCCGTGGGGGCGGCGATCTTGATCTCGATCTTCTCGATGGTGCTCACCGAGGCCGCTGCGCGCGTACTACCCGGCCACGAGAGACGCGACGACGCCACCACGGCGTGAGCGGTGGCCCACGACCCCGGTGGCCGCCTCAGTGCGTCGGCACGGGTGACGGGTTCGCGGGGCGGGGCTCCGCAGCGGACCGGGACGTCTGCTCCGGGACGGCCGCCTCCGATGGCACTGCGAGGTCGAGAACCTCGTCGAAGCCGGCGACCAGACAGTCGTAGAGCACGTCGTAGTCCGGGACTGCGCCGGTGTCGACGTTGATCCCCATCGCGCAGGTGTCGACGTAGGTCATCATCGTGATGTTGACGCCCGCGCCGATGGTCGGCCCGAACGGGTACTGCATCAAGACCGCGGCGCCGCCGAGGTACACCGGGACGGGGATCCCGGGGACATCGCTGGCGAGGAAGTCCACGTGCCGCAGGATCGCGGCGATGTAGAAGCGCGGCAGCAGGTTCAACCCTCCGGCGATCAGCTGGGTGTAGGGCAAGGAGCGCTCGTGGCGGACCCTGGCGGCCCGTGCGTGCGTCTGCGCGATCCGCGAGGCCGGGTCGACCACACCTGCCGGCACGTCGTACCTCATCAGGGTGAGCCGGTTGCCGCCGACGGGGTCCTCCTTCTCGCGCACGCTGACAGGCATCGTGACGTGGAGATCGCCGACCTCGACGCCGTGGCGGCTGTGGTAGCGACGCAGACCGCCGGTGATCCCGGCGATGAAGGCGTCGTTGAGCGTGCCGCCGGCCAGGTGAGCGGCCTCCCTCAGCGCGGGCATCGCGACCTCGTGGACGCCGAGCCTGCGGACGAGGCTGCGCTCCTTCATGATCGGCGACGCCGTCTGGTTGATCGGGCGCACCGTGCGGTACACCGACGCCGCGGTCTCGATCGCCGACACCGCACTCTGCCGTGGCCGTCGTACGCCGTGGAGGACGACCGACGGCACGGTTCGGGCGGCGGCGAGGGCCAGCTTGATGGCAAGGTCGGCGTCGTAGCGGAAGACGTGGAGGGCTCCGTCCAGCCGGCCGGGGCGGGCGATCACGGGCTCGGGCGGGAGCGGTCCCAGGTCGCGCGGCTCCTGGTCCAGGTCGAAGAGCAGCATCGCGATCTGGACGCCGCCGACTCCGTCCGCGAGCGAGTGGTGCAGCTTGCAGACCAGGGCAGACCCGCCGTCGGCGAGCCCGTAGACCAGAGTCACCTCCCACAACGGGCGGGCCCGGTCGAAGTCCGCCATCTCGGCACGCCGGGCCATCTCCAGCACCGTGTCGAAGGTGCCCGGATGCGGTGCGATCACGCGACGCAGGTGGTAGTCGAGGTCGAAGTCCGGGTCGAGCTCCCACCGTGGCGGGGCCGGTGGCAGCGACTCGACCACGCGCTGGCGGAACATCGGTACGACACGCCCGATGCGGTCGAACCTGTCGACGAGCACGTCGAAGTCCGGGGGCCGGTCGAGCAGGATGATGGTGACGATGGTCGACCGCAGCCGAGGGTCGTGCTCCATGTCCCACGCGAACGCATCGCTGTTGCGCATGAACTCGACCATCGGAAGCCTCCCCGGTCCGTCGTCCCTCACGCTAGGACCACCAACGGCCCCGCGCCTGAGGCGAAGGTCCTCGGCCGACAGGCAGGTCAGGCGCCCTCGGGAACCAGGATCCCCCGGCCGCGGAGCTTGCCGGTGTCGAGGTCGTCCATCGCGTCGTTCACCGCGTCCAGCGAGTAGGTGTGGGTGAGCATCTCGACGCGTCCCGCCGCGGCGAGCGCCATCAGCTCGACGAGGTCGTTGTAGCTGCCGACGAGGTTGCCGACCACGTTGCGCTCGGTCGAGATCACGTCGATGGCGGGGATCTCGACCGTGCCGCCGTAGCCGATCACGAAGTCGCTGCCTGCCCGGCCAGTCATCGCCCAGCTGTCACGCTCGGCGCCCTGCTCACCCACGAAGTCGAGCACCACCTCGGCGCCCTTGCCGTCGGTGAGCTCCAGGACCCGCTCCACGTGGGACCCGTCAGCGGTGACGGTCTCGTCGGCTCCCCACTCACGGGTCAGCTGGAGCGCCTCCTCGTTGCGGTCGAGGACCACGATCCGGGTGGCACTCATCGCGCGCAGGCACTGGATGCCGAGGTGGCCGAGACCTCCGGCTCCCATCACGACGCAGGTGCTGCCCGGGTAGAGCAGGGGCACCGCCTTCTTCACCGCGTGGTACGCCGTGAGGCCGGCATCCGCCAGCGCGGCGACCGAGGCCGGCTCGACACCCGGGGCGAGCTTCACGACCGAACGTGCTGAGGTCTTGATCAGGTCGGCCATGCCTCCGTCGGTGTCGATGCCCGGGAAGGCGCTCGCCTCGCAGTGCACGTCGTCCCCAGCCCGGCAGGCCCGGCAGAAGCCGCACGTCATGAGCGGGTGGAGGATCACCGCGTCACCAGGTCGGATGTGCTCGACAGCCGAACCCACGGCGTGGACCCACCCGGCGTTCTCGTGTCCGAGTGTGTACGGAAGGGCGACGTTGCTCTTCTCTGCCCACTGACCCTCCACGATGTGCAGGTCAGTGCGGCACAGACCCGCTCCCCCGATCCGGACGACCACGTCGAAGGGGCCGCTCGCCTCCGGCTCCGGGACCTCCTCGACCACCGGACGCCTGTCGTACTCGTGCAGTCGAACCGCCTTCATCGCTTCTCCCCGTTGCGCTCGACGACGTGCTGGTCTCGCTTGGGACTGTACCGACTCACGCGTCCCCTGGACATGGACAAGGAAGGGCCACCGTCAGAGACTGCAAGAGAGGACCGGTACGGCGGAGTACGGGACCAGGTCCCGACGAGGGGAGGAGGAGGCCATGGCGACACGGACCCCGGAGGAGGTCTTCGCCCACCACGGCCAGTCGCTCGGCGCCGAGAACCTGGAGGAGATCATCGCCGACTACAGCGACGACGCGATCCTGGTCGTGCAGAAGAAGATCTACCGAGGCAAGGACGGCGCGCGCGAGGTCTTCACGCAGCTGATCGGCGACGTGCCCGGGGCCGAGTGGGAGCTCGACACGACCTTCATCGACGATGTGCTGTACCTCGAGTGGAAGGCGACCGGAGGTGGCCGCAAGGTCGAGGACGGGATCGACACGTTCATCTTCAAGGACGGCATGATCCGCGTGCAGACCGTCGTCTACACAGTCCACCCGGTCTGACCAGACGGCAACGTGGCAAGGGGCTTCTGCTCCCTGTCGGTCGGCGCCGCTAGCATGGCGCGCTCTTCCCCGGTCGAGCAGAAAGCGGTGCCGCGCGCCCATGTTGGGTCACTCCCATGCCATGTCCGGACTCGCAGTGGGAGCGGCCACGCTGCCCGTCGTACCCCTCGAGTCGTTGACCGCCGAGCTCACCTGGGTGGTGGCGGTCGGCGGGTTCGCGATGCTGCCGGACCTCGACACCGGCGGGGTCACCACGCGACGCGGCTTCCCACGACTGCACGGGTCCACGGTCGCACTCATGTGGGGGCCGATCACCTGCGTGCTCGCAGAGCTGCTCGGTCGGATCTTCGGCGGGCACCGCAACGGTTCGCACTCGATCGTCGGCATCGCCGGGACGGCGATGGTCGTGGGCGTGCTGGCGACGGCCTATCCGGGCCGGCTGTTTCTGCTGGCGCTGGCGATCGGCCTCGCCCTGGAGGCGTTGGCGTTCGCGATCCCGGGCAGGCTCGAGGAGCTGTGGCCGGTGAACCTGCTGGTCTCGTTCGGAGCAGCGTGGTGGCTGCTGGGCGTTCCGGGCACGGTCGACGACCGGTTCCCGCACTGGCTGCCCGCGGCGATGCTCGTCGGCAGCGCCACCCACGTGATCGGCGACATGCTGACCGTCGGCGGGATCCCGCCGCTGTGGCCGATGTCGAGGACCAGGGTATCGCTGCGGCTGTTCCGGACCGGCTCGGACTGGGAGCGGCGGCTCATCGCGCCCGGGCTGCTGGTCGGCGCCTGCTGGCTGGTGCTTGCGCGCACAGGCCTCGATGCCGAACCGGTGCTGAGCGTGCTCGGTCGCTGATGGGCTCACGGCACGAGGCACCCAGCCGCCGAGGCCGGTCGGCCGCGATACGCCGTTGACCCAGGTCAGCCCTGCGACGAGCGGCGCCGCAGCGCGCCGAACGGCACGAGGATGAACACCGCGAGCACCAGGTAGCCGAGCACCGCGACGGTCGGAACGAGCAGCCCCACGAGGATCATCACGACGTAGACGCCCAGGGTGGGTGTGAGCCGCTTGGTGAGTGTCTTCACGTCGTCGTCGGCGAGGTCGGGTCGCACGAGCTGCCGGCGGACCGCATGGCGCCAGAGGACCGACAGCATGGTCATCGTCAGCAACAGGTTGATCCCGTAGAACGTGGCCGCGACGCGCTCGGCGTTGGCGTCGACGGTGTACTCGGCGAGCAGCCGGGTCGGGAACGGAAGAAACGAGACCACGAGCAACAGCAACATGTTCAGCCGCAGGAACACCGGGTCGGCGCGGTCGAGGTGCTCGGTGATCACGGTGTGGCCGATCCAGGCAGCCCCGATGGTGGAGAAGCTGACCAGATAGCCCAGGTAGGACGGCCACTGGTCCACCAACGCCTGCAGCAGGTCGTCCTCGGAGCCGGCGGGGACAGCGATCTCCAGCACGAGCAGCGTGATCGCGATGGCGAAGACACCGTCGCTGAACGCCTCCATGCGCCCGGTCCGGAAGCCCGGTGCGCGAGGCCGTGACCCGTCGTCGGTCATCGTCTGATGATGGCAGCC
>DATICF010000047.1:0-19226 GCA_035456965.1 Nocardioidaceae bacterium | reverse complement strand
ACCGACGGCTACATCGCGTCCAGCGTCGCCAGGATGCTCGACCTGGAGCTGCGCTGGGCCGACTCCGACAAGGTCGAGGAGGCCTTCGACGAGCGGGTCGCGCTCGCCTGCCTCACGCATGTCGACTTCCGCACCGGCGCGATGTTCGACGCAGCCGCCGTGACCGCCGCCGCCCACGAGGTCGGCGCCTTGATGCTCTGGGACCTGTGCCACACCGCCGGCGCCGTCCCGGTCGACCTCGTCGCGGCGGGCACCGACTTCGCGGTCGGGTGCAGCTACAAGTACCTCAACGCCGGCCCGGGCTCCCCCGCCTTCATGTACGTCGCCCCGCAGCACCAGGACTCGATCGACCAACCCCTGTCAGGGTGGATGGGCCACGCCCGCCCCTTCGACATGGAGCTCGGCTACGAGCCCGTCGCGGGCGTGGGACGACTCGCCTCGGGGACCCCGCCGATCCTCGCCCTCTCCGCCCTCGACGCCGCGCTCGACGTGTTCGACGGGGTCGACCCGGCCGATCTCCGCACCCGGTCGTTGTCGCTCACCGACTACTTCATCGAGCTCGTCGACGTACGTCTGCCTGGGGTCTTCGACGTCGTGACACCCCGTGAGCACTCACGAAGGGGCAGCCAGGTGTCGCTGCGTCACCGCGAGGCGTACGGGATCGTGCAGGCGCTCATCGCCCGGAAGGTGGTCGGCGACTTCCGCACCCCGGACGTGGCCAGGTTCGGGTTCGCCCCCCTCTACGTCACCCACGAGGACGTGTACGACGCGGTCGACCGTCTCGTGGCGGTGATGGAGCGCAAGGAGTACGACCGTCCCGAGTACCTCACGCGCAAGGTGGTCACCTGACGTGATGGCGCGGGAGCGACGGAGAGGTGCGAATTCGTCCGCTCGCGCATGCAACCTGCGCAATTGCCCGGGCGTAGAGACAACGTAAGAGCGAAGCGGCAGTCGACCGCGGAGGTCATGACATGGATGCGGTGCTCCACCACATGTGCGACCTCCCCGTCGCGGAGGTCGCGGCCGAGGTCGGGGCACCGGTGGGCACCGTGAAGGCGCGCCTGAGCCGCGACAGGGCTGCGCTCCTGTCGCTGCTCGGTGACGGTCCCGCCGGCGCCCGCGGTGTCTTCGCCGAGCTGGACTACGGGCCTGCGCCGAAGAAGATCGACCCACGCGGTGAGATGGGCTACTTCCAGACCGACGGGGTGGTGCTGGTCGGCAACCGACTGAGCTGGCTGTCCCTGAGCGCCATCGACGTCGAGTGGCACTTCTCCCGGGACCCGGAGTTCACGGACCTCCCGATGCATCCCTTCTTCACGGCGATGCCACGAGCCCGGAGCGCCTGGCGCGAGGGTGACCTGACCGGGCGGCGAGACTGACGGGACATCGACCGCATCCTGGCAGGACGGCGCTCTCCGGGCGCGGTAAGCCCCCAGGGTCGACAGACGCGGAAGGCCGCCGCACTCCGGGGAGTACGGCGGCCTTCGGGCTGTGCTGAGCGGTCCTCAGAGGTTCTCGAGGACCTCGCGCATGAGCTGGGCGGTCTCGGACGGCGTCTTGCCGACCTTCACACCCACGGCCTCGAGGGCCTCCTTCTTGGCCTGCGCGGTGCCCGAGGAGCCGGACACGATGGCGCCGGCGTGGCCCATGGTCTTGCCCTCGGGAGCGGTGAAGCCCGCGACGTAGCCGACGACCGGCTTGGTGACGTTGTCCTTGATGTAGTCCGCGGCACGCTCCTCGGCGTCGCCGCCGATCTCGCCGATCATCACGATCGCGTCGGTCTCCGGGTCGTCCTGGAACGCCTGGAGGCAGTCGATGTGCGTCGTACCGATGATCGGGTCGCCGCCGATGCCGACCGCGGAGGAGAAGCCGTAGTCACGCAGCTCGTACATCATCTGGTAGGTCAGCGTGCCGGACTTCGACACGAGGCCGATGCGACCGCCCTTGCTGATGTCGGCCGGGATGATGCCCGCGTTCGACTTGCCGGGGCTGATCAGGCCGGGGCAGTTCGGGCCGATGATCCGGGTGGTGCCCTTGGACTGGGCATAGGCGAAGAACTCCGCGGTGTCGTGCACCGGGACTCCCTCGGTGATCACGACGACCAGCGGCATGCCGGCGTCGACAGCCTCGATGACTGCAGCCTTCGTGAACGCCGGCGGTACGAAGACCACCGACACGTCGGCACCCGTGGCGTCCATCGACTCCTTGACGGACCCGAAGACCGGGACGGAGGCGCCGTCGAAGTCGACGATCTCCCCGGCCTTGCGCGGGTTCACGCCACCGACGATGTTCGTGCCCGAGGCGATCATCCGGCGGGTGTGCTTCTGACCCTCCGAGCCGGTCATGCCCTGGACGACGACCTTGCTGTTCTCATTCAGGAAAATTGCCATCAGTGGAATCCCTTGCTCCGTCGTTACTGGGCAGCCAGCTCAGCGGCGCGGTCGGCCGCACCGTCCATCGTGTCGACCATCGTCACGAGCGGGTGGTTCGCCTCGTTCAGGATGCGACGCCCCTCCTCGACGTTGTTGCCGTCGAGGCGGACGACGAGCGGCTTGTTGGCCTCGTCGCCGAGCATCTCGAGGGCGTGCACGATCCCGTCGGCGACGGCGTCACAGGCGGTGATGCCGCCGAAGACGTTCACGAAGACGCTCTTGACCTGCGGGTCGTTGAGGATGATGTGGAGCCCGTTGGCCATCACCTGGGCGGAGGCACCGCCACCGATGTCGAGGAAGTTCGCGGGCTTGACGTTGTCGTGCTTCTCACCGGCGTAGGCGACGACGTCCAGCGTGGACATGACCAGTCCGGCGCCGTTGCCGATGATGCCGACCTCGCCGTCGAGCTTGACGTAGTTGAGGCCCTTCTCCTTGGCCTCGGCCTCGAGCGGGTCGGCTGCGGCCTTGTCCTCGAACTGCGCGTGCTCCTCGTGGCGGAAGTCGGCGTTGGCGTCGAGGGTGACCTTGCCGTCGAGCGCCTCGAGGTGACCGTCGCCCAGACGGACCAGCGGGTTGACCTCGACGAGCGAGGCGTCCTCCTTGATGAAGACGTCCCACAGCTTCTTGATGACGCTCTTGGCCTCGTCAGCGACCTCGGCCGGGAAGCGGGTCGCGGCGACGATCTCGGCTGCCTTCGCGTCGTCGACACCGGTGCCGGGGTCGATCGAGATCTTCGCGACGGCGTCGGGGTTGGTCCTGGCGACCTCCTCGATCTCGACGCCACCCTCGATGCTCGCGATGCAGAGGTAGTTGCGGTTGGCGCGGTCGACGAGGAAGGAGAAGTAGTACTCCTCCGCGATCTCGGCGGTCGGCGCGATCAGGACGCGGTGGACCGTGTGGCCCTTGATGTCCATCCCGAGGATGTCTCGCGCCCGGGCGACGGCCTCGTCGGCGTTCTCGGCCAGCTTCACGCCGCCGGCCTTGCCACGACCACCCGTCTTCACCTGCGCCTTGACGACAACGCGACCACCGAGCTGGTCGGCGGCCGCGGCGGCGTCCTCGGCCTTCTCCACAACGGCGCCGAGGGTGACCGGCACGTCATGCTTCGCGAAGAGCTCCTTCGCTTGGTACTCCATCAAGTCCACGGTTTGGCCCGTCCTATTCGGTTTCCCAGGTCTCCCCCGTGGCGCGACTCAGCCGGTGAGCACACAGGGGTGGATTTCCAGGCCGACCATAGACCTGTAACCGGCGTCACCACCACATAGGGTCCGTCACATCCGGTCTCTGCAGAACCGCGTCGGACCGCCGCAAGAGCGACTGCACGGGCTCCCGTGGACCGGCGACGTGCAGGCTCACCCCCCAGCCGCGTCTTCCTAGCACGGGGGACCGTCCTCCCCCGGCCGCTTGCTAGGCCTCGACGCCGGCGGCGTCGCTGACGTGCTCTCGCACCCAGCCGACGATCTCCGTGGTCGTCGCACCCGGGGTGAAGACCTTGGCGACCCCGGCCTGCTCCAGCAGCGGGATGTCGCCCTCGGGGATGATGCCGCCACCGAAGACCACGATGTCGCGAGCGTCACGCTCGTCGAGAAGCTCGATCACTCGCTTGAACAGCGTCATGTGCGCCCCCGAGAGCACGGACAGCCCGATCACGTCGGCGTCCTCCTGGATGGCGGTCTCCACGATCTGCTCGGGGGTCTGGTGCAGGCCCGTGTAGATCACTTCGTGCCCGGCGTCACGAAGCGCGCGTGCGACGACCTTCGCACCGCGGTCGTGCCCGTCGAGCCCGGGCTTTGCTACCACGATCCGGATCGGAGCCACCATCAGAACTGCCACCACCTTGGGACTGTGCCGGGCAGGGTCACTGCCGGTCGGGCAGGCCCACCTCGGGCGCGAGATCTCTTGGCCGCAGGGTATCCGACGCCCTCACGGAGCCGACTAGACCGGCGGTTGACGGGACGTGACATCGGGCATTCTGCGCCGTTAGAGATCCGGAATATACGGCGAAGAGGACGAATGAACGTGGACCAAGGGCTGACGAAGCGGCACGGAGGCCGCAGCGATGCCCGGACAGGACACGCGGCTCAGGGATAGGCAGGTGTGACCCGGTCCACAAGTAGGGTGACTGCGCACCTCATGCCATGACTAGTCCGTTATGGTGGTGCGCTGCGTGTGACAAATCGACGTAAGGACACCGTTTCGTGGCAAACCACCGCGCACCGAAGCACTCAGCTTCGCGCACCGGCACCACCGACGGCCTGACCCCTGCCGAGCCCACTGCCCCACCTGCGTCGGTCGCGGGCAAGCGCAAGGCCGTCAAGCCGTCGCGGGCGTCCCGCACCCTCCCGCGTCGCGCGCAGTCCCCCTCGCCTTCCCCGAAGGTCCCAGCCCGTTCTGCCAAGGCACCAACCCCTTCCGCGAACGTCGCAGCCCGTTCTGCCAAGGCACCAACCCGTTCCGCGAGCGTCCCAGCCCGTTCTGCCAAGGCACCAACCCGTTCCGCGAACGTCGCAGCCCGCTCAGAGTCGACGAGCCGCAAGAGCGCCTTCCCGCTGCTCCCCTCCGCGCCCAGCGCCATCGGGGCGGCAGCCCTGGTCATCGCTGCGACGGGCGCCATCACCGTGAGCGACTCCGGTGGCGACCTCGCGGCCGCCGAGAGCACCAAGGCGTTCACCCCGGCGAGCGCCTACACCGGCACCAGCGACGCCATCTCGAACCTCGACCTCGACAGCCGGATGCAGGCCGTCAGCCGTGACACGCATCGCGCCGCGCTCGAGGACGCCGCCAGCGACGACCTCCAGGACGCTATCGAGGCCCAGGCCCAGGAGCGCAACGCCGCGCTCGCTGCCCTGGCAGCCAGCGCCGAGAGGTACGCCGGAGAGATCGCCGCGAACGCCTGGCGACTCCCGCTCGCCGGCTACCGCCTGACCGCCCGCTTCGGTTACTCCTCCAGCCTCTGGTCGAGCACCCACACCGGCCTTGACTTCGCCGCTCCGTACGGCACGCCGGTCGTCGCGGTGGCCAACGGCGTGATCCGCTCCGCGTCGTACGACGGCGCCTACGGCAACAAGATCGTCCTCGCCCTCGAGGACGGCACCGAGATCTGGTACTGCCACCTCTCCTCGTTCAGCGTCAGCGTCGGCGAGGAGGTCACCGGCGGCGAGGTGCTCGGCGGGGTCGGCTCGACGGGCAACTCCACCGGCGACCACCTGCACCTCGAGGTGCGCCCCGGTGCCGGTGACCCCGTCGATCCCTACGCCGCTCTTCTGGCTCACGGCCTCTCGCCGTAGGGCACACTGCACGAACAGCGATCGAGCCCACCACGTCCCAGGTGGTGGTGCGCGTCTTGCCGGGGCCGCTCCCTGGAGCGGACCGACCTCAGAGCTTCTCGACCGGCGCGTACCGCAGCAGCAGCCGCTTGACGCCGCCGGACCCGAAGTCGATCGACGCCACGGCGTTCTCCCCGGACCCCTCGAGAGAGACCACGCTGCCCATGCCGAAGCTGTCGTGGAGCACGCGGTCACCGGGCTCGAGCGAGGGGATCGCCCGGCTCGGCTTGGCCTTGGCCGACGAGTCTGCTCGCGCGGCAGCCGTGCCGAAACGGCGTACGGCGCCTGCGGCGCGCTCCGTCAGCGACGGGGCCACCGGACGGGTCCAGGACGTCTGGGCGGCCTCCGTGCGCCGCCAGTCGACGAGGTCGATCGGCAGCTCGTCGACGAACCGTGACGCCGGGTTGTGGGAGGGTGCTCCCCACGCCGAGCGCACCACCGCCCGGGAGACGTACAGCCGCTCACGCGCCCGGGTGAGCCCGACGTAGGCGAGCCGCCGTTCCTCCTCGAGCTCGGTCTGATCCCCGAGTGAGCGCATGTGGGGGAAGACACCGTCCTCGAGTCCGGTGAGGAAGACCACCGGGAACTCCAGGCCCTTCGCGGTGTGGAGGGTCATCAGCGTGACCACGCCCGAGTCGTCACCCTCGTCGGGCTGGTCCGGGATCTGGTCGGAGTCGGCGACGAGCGCGACCCGTTCGAGGAAGTCGCCGAGACCGGCTCCGGCCTCGTCGCTGTCGGGCGCGTCGGCGAACTCGCGGGCCACAGCGACGAGCTCGGCGAGGTTCTCGACACGGGTCTCGTCCTGCGGGTCGTCGGAGTCCTCGAGCTCCTTGAGGTACCCGCTCCGGGCGAGGACCTCCTCGAGCACCACGTCGGGCCGCTCCCCCGCGTCGGCCATCGACTGGAGCTCCTCGACCATCTCGACGAAGGCCCGGACGGAGTTGAGGGAGCGGCTCGCGATCCCGGGAGCCTCGTCGGCCCGGCGCAGCGACTCCCAGAAGGAGATCCGCTCGCGCTGGGCGAGCGCCTGGACGCAGGCCTCGGCCCGGTCCCCGATCCCGCGCTTGGGAACGTTGAGGATGCGCCGCAGCGAGATCTCGTCGGCGGGGTTGACCAGCATCCGCAAGTAGGCGAGGGCGTCCTTGACCTCCTTGCGCTCGTAGAAGCGCACGCCGCCGACGACCTTGTAGGGAAGGCCGACGCGGATGAAGACCTCCTCGAAGACACGTGACTGCGCGTTGGTGCGGTAGAAGACCGCGACGTCCCCAGGCCGGGCGGACGCCTTGTCGGTCAGCCTGTCGACCTCCTCGGCGACAAAGCGTGCCTCGTCGTGCTCGTCGTCGGCGACGTAGCCGACGATCTGCTCACCCTCCCCCGCGTCGGACCAGAGGTTCTTGGGCTTGCGGCCGGCGTTCTTGCTGATCACCGAGTTGGCCGCGGTGAGGATGGTCTGCGTGGAGCGGTAGTTCTGCTCGAGCAGGATGGTGCGGGCCTCGGGAAAGTCCTCCTCGAAGGCGAGGATGTTGCGGATGTTCGCGCCGCGGAAGGCGTAGATCGACTGGTCTGCGTCGCCGACGACCATCAGCTCCGACGGCTCCACACCGGGCCCGCCGGCGGCGTCCTCCTCGCCGACGTGGCCGCACAGCTCCCGGATCAGGGCGTACTGGGCGTGGTTGGTGTCCTGGTACTCGTCGACGAGGACGTGCCGGAAGCGACGGCGGTAGGTCTCGCGGACCTCCGGGAAGGCCCGGAACAGGTGGACCGTCGTCATGATCAGGTCGTCGAAGTCGAGGGCGTTGGCCTCGCGCAGGCGCCGCTGGTAGATGGCGTACGCCTCGGCGTAGGTTTCCTCGAGGTGGTTCTTGGCGTCCTTGGCGGCCTGCTCCTCGTCGAGGAGCTCGTTCTTGGCGTTGGAGACCCAGTTGAGCACCGCGCGCGGTTGGTACCGCTTCGGGTCGAGGTCGAGATCGCGCAGCACCAGCGTCATCAGTCGCTTGGAGTCCGCGGCGTCGTAGATGGAGAACGACGACTTGTAGCCGAACCGCTCGATCTCCTTGCGGAGGATCCGCACACAGGCGGAGTGGAAGGTGGAGACCCACATCAGCCGGGCGCGGCGGCCGACAAGGTCCTCCACGCGCTCGCGCATCTCGGCCGCGGCCTTGTTGGTGAAGGTGATCGCGAGGATCGAGCCGGGGTGAGCGTCGCGCTCGGAGATCAGCCACGCGATGCGGCGGGTGAGCACCCGGGTCTTGCCGGATCCGGCTCCAGCGACCACGAGCAGCGGGGTCCCGGCATGGACGACGGCCTGCCGTTGGGGCTCGTTGAGCCCCTCCAGCAGCTCTTCCGGGGAGCGCTTGCGCCGCCCGCGGCGACCGCCGTCACCGCCCTGTCCGTCGCGGTCGGAGGGGGCCTCGTCGGGACGGGCAGGAGCAGGAGCCTGGGGAATCGGGAACAGCGCACTCATGTCCCGTTCAGCCTACGTCTCGACACCGACAACAACCGACGGCAGGCCCGGTGCGGTGAGTCACTCGTGAACGCCCCACAACGCTGTGCACCGCATTGGCCCGACCGAGCCATTGGCCCGGTTGCCCGCACCGGCCTAGCGTCGAAGGAGCTGACTGCGAGGAGGCCGTGATGCCCGGGATCGAGTCGAAGAGCTTCACCTCCCCGGACGAGACGAGGCCGTTCACCGCCAAGGGCGCGGCCGAGGTGGTGACCCTGGCCGGGAACACCGTGATCAAGAGCCGCTTCGAGCCGGGCTGGAGGTGGTCAGAACACGTACGCCCGCTCGTCGGGACCGAGACGTGCCAGTCACCGCACCTGGTCTACATCCTCTCCGGGCGCCTTCACGTGACGATGGAGGACGGCACCGAGGCCGAGGGCAGCGCCGACGACCTCGTGCGCATCGAGCCTGGGCACGACGCCTGGGTCGTCGGCGACGAGCCGTGCACCACTATCGACTTCGGTGCGTTGCCCACCTACGCACGGCCGGCGGACTGACACGTGAGGTTCGGTGTCCACCTGCCCCTCATGGACTTCGGTGATCAGCGCTTCGACCTCGACCACCTGGCTGAGTACGTCGACACGGCGATCGACCTCGGGTTCGACGCGATCGCCGTCAACGACCACATGGTGTTCGCCACCCCGTGGCTCGACGGTCCCACCGCGCTCGCGGCAGTGGTCTCGTGCAGCGCCGACGCGGAGCTCTTCACCACCGTCGCGAACCCGGTCGTTCGGGGGCCGGTGCCGCTGACGAAGACGCTCGCCGGGCTCGACGTGCTGTCGGGGGGCCGGTTGACCGCCGCGCTGGGGCCCGGCTCGTCGGAGCGGGACTACGCCAGCGTCGGGCTGCCCTTCGACGAGCGGTGGGGCCGCTTCGACGAGGCGGTCCGGTGTGTGCGTGCCCTGCTTCGGGGGAAGCCGTTCGAAGGACGTTTCTACGAGGTCGGGGCGACACTGGAGCCGCTGCCCGGGACGCCGCAGGGTCTGCCCCTGTGGGTGGGGAGCTGGGGCTCGGATGTGGGCCTGCGCCGGGCGGTGCGTGTCGGTGACGGGTGGCTGGCGTCGGCGTACAACACGACACCTGATGTGTTCGGGCGAGCCTGGGGCAGGGTGCAGGAGATGCTCGAGGACCACGGACGCAACCCGTCCGGATTCGGCAATGGGCTGGCCACGATGTGGTTCCACATCGATGACCGGCGAGCCGACGAGGTCTTCGCCGACCGCCTTGCGCCGGTCATGAACCGGCCTGCCGAGGAGCTACGGGGGCGCCTGCCCTTCGGGCCGGCCGAGGTGATGGCGGAGCGACTCCTGGCGTTCCGCGACGCCGGCGTGCAACGGGTCTTCCTGTGGCCGGTCGCCGACGAGCTCGAGCAGCTACGACGGTTCAGCGACCAGGTCATGCCTGCGCTTCGGTGAGCCGGGGTGTCGGGGAACAGGACCGGCCAGGGGCCTAGCGGAGGTGCCCGTTCGAGACCTCACCAAAAGACGGCGATCGCGATGTTGAGCACGGTCAGCCCCATCAGGCCGAGGTACAGCCCGTTCGGGATCGAGGGCTTCTTGCGGTTCGCGAACGCCAGCACGGCGATCACGAGGGCCACGACGAGCTTCACGCCGATCTTGGCGTTGTCGACCTGCTCGTCCAAACCCTCCAGGACACCGACGAGCAGGAGCCCTGTGACGAGCTGCGTGAGGACGCCGTGCAGGACCGCGTTGTTCACCACACGCGGGTTGGACTTGATCTGCACGAACAGACCGCCGAACAGGGCCCCGAGGCCGATGAAGTGAAGGAAGACGAGGACTTCGCGCAGGATCTCCATGCGCGACATCCTCACAGAAGGCGGCGGTCCGAGGCCCAGCGGGTGAGCTCGTGGCGCGACGACAGCTGGAGCTTTCGCAGCACGCTCGAGACGTGCGTCTCCACGGTCTTGATCGAGATGAACAGCTCGGAGGCGACCTCCTTGTAGGCGTACCCGCGGGCGATCAGGCGCATCACCTCACGCTCCCGCTCGGTCAGCCGGTCGAGGTCCTCGTCGACCTGCGCCACCTCGATGGTGCCCGCGAACGCGTCGAGCACGAAGCCCGCCAACCGGGGCGAGAAGACCGCGTCACCGTCCGCGACCCGGTCGATGGCGCTGACCAGCTCTGGACCGGTGATCGACTTGGTGACGTACCCGCGCGCTCCGCCCCTGATGGTGCCGATCACGTCCTCGGCGGCGTCCGAGACGCTCAGCGCCAGGAAGCGGGTCTCAGGCAGGCGTGGGGCGGCCCGCCGCATCACCTCGACCCCTCCTCCGCCGGGGAGGTGTACGTCGAGCAGCACCACGTCCGGGCGGGTGGCCCCGATGACCGCGATCGCCTCGTCGACGTCACCGGCCTCCCCCACTACCTCGACCGCAGAGGCGATCTCGGCCTTCACGCCGCTGCGGAACATCGCGTGGTCGTCGACGATGACGACCCGGCGCCGAGAGACGGCCTCGGTCATCGGTCCTCCTCGTTGTCGTGGGAAGGGAGCGGCATGGACAGGCGCACCTCGGTGCCCTCGTCGGACGCGGAGCGGACCTTGGCGGCGCCGCCGTGCCGCTGCATCCGGTCGATGATGCTGCGTCGCACGCCGAGTCGGTCCTCGGGCACGCCGTCGGGCTCGAAACCTCGTCCTCGGTCACGCACGAAGACCTCGACCACGTCGCTCGTCGTCTCGGCGTACACGTCGATCTTGTCGGCACCGGAGTGCTTGGCGGCGTTGACCATCGCCTCGCGAGCGGCCAGCACCAGAGGTCGGGCCTGCTCTACCAGGGCGGCGTCGCCGACCGTGACCACCTCGACCGGGGTGCCGTGGCTGTCCTCGACCTCCGCGGCCGCGGAGCGCAGGGCTCCGGCCACCGTGGTTTCCGCGGTCGCGTCGTCGCTGTACAGCCACGACCGGAGGTCGCGCTCCTGGGCACGTGCGAGCCGGGCCACCGCGCGCGGGTCGTCAGCGTGCTTCTGGATCAGCGCGAGTGTCTGGAGGACGGAGTCGTGGAGGTGGGCGGCGACGTCGGCGCGCTCCTGCGACCGGACGCGAGCGGCGCGCTCCTCGGCGAGGTCGGAGGCGAGGCGGAAGAGCCAGGGCCCCACGGTGAGCGCGAGGCCGAGCACGCCGAGACCCCCGGCGACGACGACGTCTCGGGCGACCTCCTCCCGCCCGGTCTGCACCGCGAAGAGCACAAGAGCGGTGACGAGCAGCAGCACCCCCGCCACGAGGCGGGCGTACGACGCGGCGCCACCCTTGCCGAGCACGGCACGGATCGGGTCGATGCGTCCGGTCGTGTCTGCCCACCGCTCGCGCTGTGCCTCGTCGGCCTGGAGCCACAGGACCGCGAGGCCGGCGGCACCGATCAGCACCGGCCAGAAGAGGAAGCCGATGCCCACGACCGACTGGAAGAGCACCAGCACGCCGAGCGCCAGCGCCCCCAGCGCGACGAGCCAGCCGCTGTCCTCGAGCCGGGACGTGAATCCCGGGCGCTTGCCCTGTCGGGTCGCGGCTTCGAGGCCCGGCGCGTCCTGTCGGAACCTCGCGTCGCTGGGAAGGATCATCCACAGCCCGGCGTACAGCGCCACCCCGAAGCCACCGAACAGGGCCGTGACCACGAAGGCGAGGCGCACCAGCAGCACGTCGACGCCCAGGTGGTCGGCCAGGCCGGCCGAGACGCCACCGAGGATCCGTCCCTCGGTGCGACGTGTGGCCTTTCGCGCGGCAGGGCGTGGCGGGTGGTCCGCGACGTTGCTGGTCATCGCCCCAATCGTCACACAGCGCACAGGCCCGAACCATGAGAATCAACCCTGACTCGACCCTGGTGCCGGCCCCGGAGCACCCCTGAGCCGAGCGGACCGATGCCCGGTGCGAATCAGGGCCTTCCCTGATAGCCCGCCGCCCGGTCGGAGGAGAAGGATCGAGGCATGACCGAGACACCGCAGCACGACCGGGTCGACACCGACCACCTGCGCGACTACAGCCAGCTGCGCCGCAGCGTCACCGACCGCAAGGTGGCCGGTGTCGCAGGAGGCCTGGGAAAGCACCTCAACATCGACCCCACGATCCTGCGGGTCGGGTTCGTCGTCCTGGCCCTCTTCGGAGGAGCGGGCCTCCTGCTCTACGGCGCCCTCTGGCTGTTCGTGCCCGAGGAGGGCAAGGAGGAGGCGGTCATCTCCACGAGCACCGGGACCCGCAACGCCGTCCTCCTGGTCGCCGCGGTCCTTGCCGGGCTGCTCCTGATCGGCGACAGCTGGGGTGGCTTCGGCTTCCCGTGGCCCTTGGCGCTCATAGCCCTTGTCCTCTTCCTCATCCTGATGAACCGAGAGAAACCGATGAACACACAAGATCCCCACCAGCCGCCGTGGACCGGTGGCCCCCAGCAAGCCGATGGCGAGACCGGGCCTCCGAGCGACGCCCCGACCGCACCCGACCGAGGCGACACGATGACCCTGTCCGCGGAAGCACCGCCGAGCGCGCCGTACTCCGGCACCATTCCGCCCGCTGCGGCTCCCTACCCCGTCCAGCAGCCTCCTGCCCCGCAGCCCGACCGCGGCCCGAAGCTCTTCTGGTTCACTCTCGCGCTGCTCGCCGTCGCGATCGGCACGCTGGGTCTGTACGACGTGGCGCAGGGCGGTGTCGCGGACGCGGCGTACGCCGCACTGGCTCTGACCGTGATCGGCGTGATGCTCGTGGTCGGCGCCTGGTTCGGTCGCCCCGGCGGCCTGATCGCTCTGGGCATCGTCGCCTCGATCGCCCTCCTGGGCGCCTCCGTCGCCGAACCTCGCTACTCGGGCGACCGCCAGCAGGTCGAGACACCGACCATGGCGACTCAGGTCGACGAGCGGTACTTCGTGCCGGCAGGCTCCCTCCACCTCGACCTCAGCAACATCCGCGACGTCGAGCGGCTCGATGGCCGTGAGATCGAGGTCGAGGCGAACGCAGGCGAGCTGATCGTCACACTGCCCGAAGGCATCGACGTCAACGTGAACGCCGATGTGGGGGTGGCAGGCGAGGTCACCGTCCTCGACCAGAACCGCGGCGGCACCGGCGTCTCGATCGAGCGCACCGTCGACGGTGGGGCAGACGCTCCCGAGATGGACCTCAATGTCGACCTGTTGTTCGGAACCATCGAAGTGAGGCAGTGATGAACACCACCCGTGGAACGCACCCGCTCAACGTCAGCTACCTGGTGGTCGGCCTGATCTTCCTGGGCCTCTCCAGCTCGTGGGCACTGCGCGAGGCCGGCGTGATCGACCTCGCCGAGGTCAGGTGGCTCTTCCCGCTGACCCTGGTGCTCGCCGGAGTGATCGGCATGGGCGCCATGGTGGCCAAGAACCTCGCGCGGCACGACACCGAGCCCGGGCCTGGGACCTATGGTTCGACCTACGACAGCTACGAGAGCTTTGACAGCTACGAAGGAGAAGGACGATGACCGAGCCGATGACCCCTCCCCCGTCCGCGCCTCAGCCGAAGCGTCTGGTCCGCAGCCGGGACGACCGGTGGATCTCGGGGGTGTGCGGCGGCGTCGCGAAGTACCTCGGCGTCGACAGCAACCTGGTCCGCCTGCTCGTCGTGCTCGGCACCGTCTTCGGCTTCGGGTCCTTGGCCGTCGCCTACATCGTCGCCTGGATCCTCATGCCGGAGGAGTGAGCGAGCCACTCCTCGCGCGCGGCGACGGCAGTGTCGGGGTGGTCGGAGAAGACTCCGTCCACCCCGGCTTCGAAGAAGTCCGCGTACTCCGCAGCGGCGTCGCCCTTCGCCTGGGGGTCGGCGCCGTTCCAGTAGTTGCGGGCCATGAACATGTTCTCGTCGCGCATCGTCCACACGTGGACGTCGAGACCGGCCGCGTGCGCGTCGTCGACGAGAGGGCTGGGCTCCGTGGTCTCACCCGCCGCGTTCCGGGGAAGGACGAGATCCTTGTTGGCACCCACCGCGTCCGCGTAGGTCGCGATCTCGCGGAGGCCCTCGGGCGTCACCAGGTCGGCGTAGGTCCGGTCGTCGCCTGAAGCCTTCAGGTCGTAGGGCGCACCGGACTTGTCCACCAGCTGCACGAGAGGCACCCGCACCCGGTCCGCCAGAGCCTTGAGGTTGCCGGTCTCGAACGACTGGATGAAGACCTCGGCGTTGGGTCGGTCCAGGTGGTGGGCGCGAAGCGCGGCGACGAGGGGCTCCTCGAGGCCCAGGCCGATCTCCCGGAAGTACGTCGGGTGCTTGGTCTCGGGGTAGACCCCGATCACCTCGCCACGACGGCGGCTCTCGCGGGCGACGAGCTCCAGCACCTCCTCGAAGGTCGGGACCTCGAAGCGGCCGTCGTACCTGGTGTTGTCGGGCCTCGTGGCGGGCAGCCTCTCGACGGCTCGCAGCGTCTTGAGCTCTGCGAGGGTGAAGTCCTCGGTGAACCAGCCGCTGATGCTTTGACCGTCGATGGTCTTGGTGGTGTAGCGATCGGCGAACTCGGGGTGTCGTGCCACGTCGGTGGTCCCCGAGATCTCGTTCTCGTGCCGGGCGACGAGGACCCCGTCCTTGGTGGCGACCAGGTCCGGCTCGACGTAGTCGGCGCCCATCTGGATGGCCAGCCTGTAGGAGGCCAGCGTGTGCTCCGGCCGGTAGCCGCTGGCACCGCGGTGGCCGATCACGAGCGGTTCGCCGACCTCCGGGTCACGTCCCGCCACGGCGGCTGGGGTCGGCGCGGCGTAGGCGCCGACGGTGGCGCACGAGATCAGCGAGGTGGCTGCCATGGCGAGGGCTCCACTGCGGAGCAGGCTCGACTTCCCGGGAATGGACATGGCAGTGAGCCAAGATGTCCGAGATGTCGGGGTCGCCACATGAAGGTGAACGACCGTTGACAGGGGCGGGAAAATCGTTGGCCGCGCGGGCTGCCCGATCCGTACCTTTACCGGGTGAGACACCTCCCGCTCGACCACCCCGGAACCGCCGACCACCGCAGCCCCCTGCGGTTCCTCGTGTGGCTCATGCGTGGCCAGTGGCACACGTTGGCCATGGGGATGCTCTTCGGCATCATCTGGATGGTCTCGCAGGCGGTCATGCCTGCGGTGATCGGCCGAGCGATCGACCAGGGGATCGCCGCGAAGGACACCGACGCGCTGCTGACCTGGACCGGTGTGCTGTTCGGGATCGGGCTCGTCCAGGCAGTCGCCGGCATCATGCGCCACCGCTTCGCCGTCACGAACTGGCTGACCGCCGCCTACCGGACGGTGCAGCTGGTGGCGCGCCAGGCGGTGAACCTCGGCGCGACCCTGCCCAAGAAGGTCGCCACCGGCGAGGTCGTCGCGATCGGCACCAACGACCTCGCGCACCTCGGCAACGCCATGGACGTCATGGCCCGTGCTGCCGGCGCGATCGTCTCCTTCCTCGTCGTCGCGGTGATCCTGCTGCGCACCTCGGTCACGCTGGGCCTCATCGTCCTGATCGGAGTGCCGCTGCTGCTCGTGGCCGTCGGTCCCCTGCTCAAGCCGCTCCAGCGGCGCAACATGCACCAGCGCGAAATGATGGGCGACCTCTCGAACCTCGCCACCGACATCGTGAGCGGGCTCCGGGTCCTGCGCGGCATCGGCGGCGAGCGGGTCTTCCACGACCGCTACGTGCGCGAGTCCCAGCAGGTGCGCAAGGCCGGGGTCCAGGTGGGGCGCCTCCAGTCGGTGCTCGACGCGCTCCAGATCCTCCTCCCCGGGGTCTTCGTGGTCGTCGTGGTGTGGGTCGGCGCCCGCTTCTCGGTGCAGGGCCGGATCACCCCGGGCGAGCTCGTGGCCTTCTACGGCTACGCGGCGTTCCTGATGATCCCGCTGCGCACGGCGACCGAGTTCGCCAACAAGTGGATCCGTGCCTTCGTCGCCGCCCGTCGTGTCATCCGCGTCCTCGCGCTCGAGCCCGAGGTCTCCCCCGACCAGGGCCGGTACGCCGAGCCGCCTGCCGGCGCCGAGCTGGTCGACGTCAGCAGCGGGCTGCGCGTCCCGACAGGGCAGATCACCGCCGTGGTCTCCGACCCGCCCGAGGACGCCGCTGCGCTGGCCGACCGGCTCGGCCGCTACGCCGACGGCGAGGTGCTGTGGGGCGGCGTGCCCCTCGACGGGATCGCCCGCGACGCGATCCGTCGCCGGATCGTGGTGTCGGACACCGGGAGCACGCTGTTCTCGGGCCGCCTCGAGACCCAGGTCGACGTACGCGGGAGGGGGGCGGCCTCCGTCGCCGCAGCTCTGCGCACCGCCTCGGCCGAAGACGTGCTCGAGGCGCTCCCCGACGGGATGGACACGGTGGTCACCGAGCGCGGCCGCTCCTTCTCGGGCGGTCAGCGCCAGCGTCTCGTGCTCGCCCGCGCTCTCGCCGCGGACCCGGAGATCCTGGTGCTCGTCGAGCCGACCTCGGCCGTCGACGCCCACACGGAGGCACGGGTCGCCGACCGCCTGCACGCACACAGGGCGGGCAGGACCACGGTGGTGACGACCTCGAGCCCGCTGCTGCTCGACCGCGTCGACAACGTGGCCTTCCTCCGCGACGGCGTCGTCGTGGCGTGGGGCAGCCACCGTGACCTGCTGGACGAGGTGCCGGCCTACCGCGCCGCCGTGACCCGTGAGGAGGAGGCGACCGTATGAGCACGGCAGCCACCGAGACCCTGCCCGTGGCCGACGGGCGGCAGGTCCGTCGTTACACGGCGCGGCTGCTCGGCCACCACCGCAGGCCGGTCGCGCTCGCGATCGTGCTCCACGGTGGGGCCGCTCTCGCCGCGCTCGCCGGTCCTCGCCTGCTGGGCAACCTCGTCGAGGCTGTCGAGCAGGGCACGACGATCGGCTACGTCAACCAGACGATCCTGCTGTTGGCGGGCTTCCTCCTCGCGCAGACCATCCTCACCCGCTTCGCGAGGTACGTCTCGTTCACGCTCGGTGAGGAGATCCTCGCCGAGCTTCGCGAGGACTTCGTCGAGAACACCCTGGCCCTCCCTGTCGGTGTCGTGGAGAGCGCGGGCAGCGGCGACCTGCTGACGAGGACCTCGCGTGACGTCGAGCAGCTCGGCTGGTCGGTGCGGTGGGCGCTGCCGGAGTGGAGCATCGCCGTGCTCACGGCGGTCATGACGTTCTCGGCGGCCCTGCTCGTGGGTTGGTGGGTTGCGATCCCCTGCCTGCTGGGTGTTCCGCCGCTGGTGATCGGCCTGCGCTGGTACCTCAAGCGCGCGAAGGACGGCTACCTGCGCGAGAACGCGTCGTACTCCGCGATCAACGCCTCGCTCACCGAGACCGTCGAGGGTGCCCGCACGGTCGAGGCGCTCGGTCTCGACCAGGAGCGCATCAGGCGGATCGACGGCGACATCGCCGGTTCGTACGCCGCGGAGAAGTACACCCTCTTCCTGCGCACGGTGTTCTTCCCCTCGGTCGAGGTCGCCTACCTGATCCCGACGGTCGCCACCCTGCTCTTCGGCGGCTACCTCTACACCCAGGGCACGGTCTCGCTCGGCGACGTCACCGCGGCGACGCTGTACGTGCAGATGCTGATCGACCCGGTCGACCGGATCGTCTCCATCCTCGACGAGCTCCAGGTCGGTGCCGCGTCGCTGTCGCGCCTGCTCGGTGTCGCTCACGTCCCCGACGACCGGACGGCCACGGGACGCGAGCCCACGGGTGAGCAGATCGACGTCGAGGACGTGCGCTTCTCCTACGTCGAGGGTCGCGACGTGCTGCACGGTGTCGACATGTCGATCGAGGTCGGCGAGCGGATCGCCATGGTCGGCCCCTCGGGCGCGGGCAAGTCGACCCTGGGCCGCCTGCTCGCCGGCATCCACCCGCCGCGCACCGGGGCGGTGACCGTCGGCGGGGTCGGCCTGACCGAGCTGCCGCTGGACGAGCTTCGCGGCCACGTCGCCCTGGTGACCCAGGAGCACCACGTGTTCGTGGGGACGCTGCGGGAGAACCTCGCGCTGGCCCTCGACGGCCGCTCGTCGTCGGTCGACGACGCGGTGCTGCTGGCTGCTCTGGAGGCGGTCGACGCGCGTGAGTGGGTCGAGGCACTGCCCCAGGGGCTCGACACCGTGGTGGGTTCGGGCGGGCGCACTCTCACGCCCCCGCAGGCACAGCAGGTCGCCCTGGCCCGCCTCGTGCTCGCCGACCCGCACACGCTCGTGCTCGACGAGGCGACCTCGCTGATCGACCCGCGCGCAGCCCGCCACCTCGAACGGTCCCTGGCCGCGGTGCTCGAGGGACGCACCGTGATCGCCATCGCGCACCGGCTTTTCTCCGCGCATGACGCCGACCGGGTGGCCGTCGTGGAGGACGGCCGCATCACGGAGTTCGGGTCGCACGACGAGCTCGTGGCTCACGGCGGTTCCTACGCCGGGCTCTGGGAGTCCTGGCACGGCAACAGCTGACCGGGCGGGTGGGACGCTGCGTGTCCCACCCGCCGCGGCTGTCCGTGTGGCTCAGCCTGCACAGGATCTTCACAACTCGTCCGCACAACCACGCCGGTTTCGCTCGTACGCTCCCCCTATGACCGATTCGGGGAGCAGACGGGTTCTCGTCGTCGAGGACGAGCGCACCATCGCCCAGGCCGTGGCAGATCGCCTGACGGCCGAGGGGTTCACCGTGCGCCAGGAGTACGACGGCCCGACTGCCGTCGCCGCTGCGGCCGAGTGGGCCCCCGACCTCGTGGTGCTCGACGTCATGCTCCCCGGCTTCGACGGGCACGAGGTCTGCCGCCGGGTCCAAGCCGCGCAGCCGGTGCCTGTCTTGATGCTGACTGCCCGTGACGACGAGACCGACGTGCTCGTGGGGCTCGGGGTCGGCGCGGACGACTACCTCACCAAGCCGTTCAGCATGCGCGAGCTCGTGGCCCGGATCCGGGTGCTCCTACGCCGGGTCGAGCGGGCCGCCGAGCTCGCCACCCGGACTCCCCCCGAGCTCGTCGTCGGGTCGCTGCGGATCGACCAGGCGCGGCGACGCGTGAACAGCG
>DATICF010000046.1:0-44276 GCA_035456965.1 Nocardioidaceae bacterium | reverse complement strand
ATCGTGATCGCGACCGCGTCGAACGTGGCGTCCGCGAACGGCAGGGACTCGGCGGAGCCGCCGACGTAGCAGGTCCCGCCGCTGAAGGGTGGGAGCACGGCCAGGTCGGGATCGAGTCCCACGACGGTACGGTCGTGCGGCGTCTCGGCGAAACGGCAGAAGGTGCCCTCGCCGCAGCCGACGTCCAGCACCCTGCGCGCACCGTCGATCGTCTCGCGCAGCAGGGGGTAGTGGTGCGAGTTGTGGTTCCAGCGGTCTGCGAACGGGTGACTGCTCTGCTCCGTCACCCAGTTTCGGAGGGTCCCGCCGGTGAGCAACCACCAGCCTCGGGTGCTGAGGCGGTCGATCACCTCTGACCCGCGAACGACACTGGTCGTCGTCACAGGGCCTCCTGCTCGGTGAGCCCGTCGAGCTCGTGCTCGACGTTGGCGCGGGCGGTCGCCTCCCACGAGTCGCGGGCCTGGGGCATGTGGAAGAGCGTCGGCTTGTCCAGCAGCGCGCGCAGTACCGAAGCACGCCCGGCGCGGAAGGTCTCGTCGTCGAGGTGGGCGTACTCCCTCCTCACGTCGCGCACGTACTCGTCGTACCGCTGCCGCCCGGACGCCAGGATCGCGAGGTCGGCGTCGCAGAGCACCTGTCCGGGGAGGTCGTCGGGCTCCGGCCTGTGGTCGCGGGTCAGCCGCACCAGGCGGGCCACCTCGTCCACCAGCCCCGCGGGTACGCCGCACGCGGCCAGCGTGCTCTCCGCGAGGGCGGCGGACCGCTCCTCGTCGTCCGCCGCGCCGTCGTACACCGCATCGTGGAACCAGGCGGCGAGCACCACCGCGTCCCGGTCGACGGTCGCTGTCTCGGGTCGCGCGAGCAGCTCCTCGACCCGGTCGAGCACCTCCCTCAGGTGGCGGGTGTCGTGATAGCCCCGGTCGGGGGCGGCGTACCTGTCGAGCAGCCGGTCGCGCAGCGCCGTGTGGGCGGCCAGTCGGGCGGGCCAACGGCCCTCGAGAGCGCTCACGTCGCGAGTGTCCCATCTCGGGCCGAACGACCCTCGGACCAGAAGCCGACGAACGCGAAGATGGAGGGGTGGACACGGCCTCCGGCACTCGCGTCGACCACACCGGCCTGACGGCCGCGGAAGCGGCTCGCAGGCTGGTCGAGCACGGGCCGAACAAGACGCCGGAGGCGCCACCCCGCGGTTGGGCCCGCCGGGTGTTCGACCAGCTTCGCGACCCGATGATCCTGCTACTCCTCGGGGCGTTCGTGGTCACCGCAGTGGTGGGCGACTGGACCGATGCTGTGATCATCGCGGCGGTCGTCGTGCTCAACACCTCCATCGGCGTCTTCCAGGAGGTCCGGGCCGAGCAGGCGATCGCCGCGCTCGGGCGGATGGCCGCACCCCAGGCCCACGTCTTCCGTGACGGCATGCTCGTCGAGGTGCCGGCCGTCGACCTCGTGCCCGGCGACCTGCTCCGCCTCGAGGCGGGCGACGTCGTGCCCGCCGACGCGGACCTCGAGGAGGCCTTCGCGCTCCAGGTCGACGAGTCGGCGATGACCGGCGAGTCGGTCCCCGTGGCGCGGGCCGTCGGCGAGGAGGTGCTCGCGGGGACGGTACTCACGAAGGGGCGGGCGGTCGCGACGGTCACCAGGACCGGTGCTGACAGCGGCCTCGGCGCGATCGCGGCGCTCATCGCCGGCGCGGGGATCCGTCCGACCCCGCTCCAGCGGCGGCTCAAGCGCCTGTCGCACGTGCTCGTGATCGCGGTGCTCTCGCTCGCCACACTCGTGTTCGTCCTCGGCGTCGTGCGCGGCGAGCCGGTGGTGGACATGCTGATCCTGGGCGTCAGCCTCTCGGTCGCCGCGATCCCCGAGTCGCTCCCGGCCGTCGTCTCGATCTCGCTGGCGCTCGGGGCCTACCGGATGGCCAGGCTCTCGGCGGTGGTCCGCTGGCTGCCCGCGGTCGAGACCCTCGGCTCGGTCACCGTCCTGGCCTCCGACAAGACCGGCACCCTCACCGAGGGGCGGATGGTCGTCCAGCGGCTCTGGACCCCGTCCGGGGAGAGCACGGTCAGCGGTCGCGGCTACGGGACGGCCGGTGCCATCGAGCCGGAGCCGGCCGACCACCTGCTGCGCGACCTGGTGCTGTGCAACGACGCCCACCTCGCCGGTCCCGAGGACGGTGAGTGGCAGATCGTGGGCGACCCCATGGAGGCGGCGCTGCTGGTCGCGGCTGCCAAGGGCGGGGTCGAGGCCGCGGACCTGCGCCGGGAGTGGGAGCGTGTCGAGGAGGTGCCCTTCGACAGCGAGGGGCAGCGGATGACCACGCTGGACCGCTCGCCGACCGGCGGGTGGGTGGTGGTCTGCAAGGGCGCCCCGGAGATGGTGCTGGACCTCGTCGAGGATCGTGGCGCGGGAAGGGGCGTCGACGCCGCGCGACGGGTCGCCCACGACCTCGCCGCGCAAGGCTTCCGGGTCATCGCGGTCGCCGAGGCCAGTCATGCCCAGCAGCCGCCTTCGGACCGGCTGGAGCAGGGGCTCGCGCTCGTCGGCCTCGCCGCGATCGCCGACCCGGCCCGCGAGAGCGCCGCGCAGGTGGTCGCGGACTGCCAGGCGGCCGGCGTACACCTGGTGCTGATCACCGGCGACCACCCGGAGACCGCCCGAGCGATCGCCGACGGGCTCGGTATCACCGCTGCCGCCCCCGCCGTCGCGCTCGGGGAGTCGGTCGCCAAGGGGGACCACGTCGAGCGCGTCGAGGAGATCGGCGTCTACGCGCGCACGAAGCCCGAGCAGAAGGTGGACATCGTCAAGGCGTGGCAGGACCGCGGCCACATCGTCGCGATGACCGGCGACGGCGTGAACGACGCACCCGCCCTGCGCAGCGCCGACATCGGGGTGGCGATGGGCCGGCGCGGCACCGAGGTGGCCCGCCAGGCCGCGGACCTGGTGCTGGCCGACGACGACCTGCGCACCGTCGTGGTCGCGGTCGCCGAGGGACGGCGGATCTTCTCCAACATCCGCACCTTCTTGCGCTACGGGCTCTCGGGCGGGTTCGCGGAGGTCGCGGTCATCCTCGTCGCCCCGTTCTTGGGCATGCCGCTACCTCTCAACGCGGCGCAGATCCTGTGGATCAACATGCTTACCCACGGACTGCCGGGTGTGGCCTTCGGCGGCGAGCCGCTCGACGAGTCGGTGATGAAGCGGCCCTCGCTCTCGCCTCAGAAGTCCGTGCTGGGGGAGGGTCTGGGTCGCCTGATCATCGGCACCGGTCTCGTGATCGGCGTCGTGTCGCTCGTGGCCGGGTTGCTCGCGCAGGCGCAGGGGGAGCACGTGCAGAGCTGGGTGTTCCTGACCCTCGGCCTCGCCCAGCTCGGGGTGGCGCTCGCACTCCGCGCGCCGCGCAAGGGAGTCGGCTGGCGGGGCCGTGGACTCGAGGCCGCGGTCGTCGGGGCCGCGCTGCTCCAGGTCGCCGGGGTGCTGCTGCCGCCGTTGAGGGACCTTCTGGGCACCGAGCCGGTCTCGGGCCAGGTGTTCTTGGTGCTCCTGGCGCTCAGCGCGGTCCCGGGCCTGCTGATCGCGGTCGAGCGGTCCTGGCGTCGGTATCACGAACGGACCACGGATGTCGGTGGTCGGGGCTAGCGTTCCGGGCATGGCCATCGCACGCTTTCCCAGCATCGTCATCGACTGCCCGGACCCGGGTGCTCTCGCCACCTTCTACGGGGCAGTGCTCGACTGGAAGGTCGAGATCTCCTCTGACTGGGCCGACGTCCGCGCGGACTACGGCCAGTGCATCTCGTTCCAGCAGGTGCGGGACTTCGCACCGCCGGTGTGGCCGACCCAGGAAGTGCCCCAGCAGATGCACCTCGACGTGATCGTCGACGACCTCGACACGGCCGAGGCCGCGGTGCTCGAGCTCGGCGCGACGAAGCACGAGCACCAGCCCGGTGAGACGTTCCGGGTCTTCCTCGACCCGGCGGGGCACCCGTTCTGCCTCTGCGTGGACTGACGGGGGCTCATCGTCCGCCACGGTTCTACGACTCGAGGCGGATCGTCATCTCCACAGTCACGTCATCGCCTGCAGAGAGGTGCTGCGGCTTGCGGACGGCGTCCTTGAGTGGCAGCAGGTAGCCGCCGTCCTTGGGGAAGAGCGAGGTTGCGAACGTGGTCTCCCCGATCCGGGCCTCCACCGGGATCACACCCCAGCCGTACGTCGCGAAGGACGCCACCTCGCGGATGTCGGCGGACTCGTCCTCCGGCACAGGGACGAAGTAGTAGGGCGAGGGTCCACGCCACTCGAGGACGCGACCGGTGAAGACGAGTTCCACCGGGTCAGTATCGCCATGGACGGGGGTCAGGTCGCGCCCGGCGCGCGGAGCAGGTCTGCGGTCGTGGTCGGCGGATGGGGAGGGCGAGCAGGCCCTTGGTCGGCGGTCCTGCCAAACATTTACGACGCGGAAACACCGCTGTAGCCGTCCGGCAAGGCAACCGAGCGACGCTCCTTGTGCACCCACGAAGAGGAGGAGCGCCCATGCTGTGGCAGGTACGCGCACTGATGGAGGACCGACCCGGAGCCCTTGCCGCACTCGCGGCCGGCTGCGGTGACCAGCTCGTGAACATCCTGGGCCTGCAGATCTTCCCTGCGGCGAGTGGCCGCGTGGTGGACGAGCTGGTCCTGCACACCCCTGGCGGCTGGACCGCCCAGGACATCGAGCAGCTGTTCGCCCTCGCCGGCGTCGACGAGGCGGACGTGACCGAGTGCTCCCCGCACGCCCTTGAGGACCAGCCGACGAGGTACCTCCGCGCTGCCCAGGTCGTCACGGAGGAGCCCGCCCTGCTCGAGGACCAGCTCGGCCGCCTGCTCGGCGCCTTCCCCAGCGACGGGATCCCGGGCCTCGACACCCTCGAGCTCTCCGATGGGGAGGGCCCCGAGGTCCGCCTGTCGCGAAGCGTCCCGTTCACCGACACCGAGATCGCACGGGCCACGGAGCTGCGACGGGTCGCGGCCGTCCCGGGCGCGGCGTCGGCCCCTGCCGAACCGGGCGGGGCGGCCGAGCTGACAGTACGACTCGGCACCCCCGAGGACGCAGGCGCCCTGGTGGCGATGCACGCCCGGTGCTCGTCGGAGACCGTCTCCCGGCGATACCACGCCCCGCTGCCGCGGCTGAGCCCGCGCCTGGCGCGAGCCCTCCTGCGGCCGCCCGGTGGGCTGAGCCTGGTGATGACCGTGGGCGAGGACATCATGGCGATCGGCATGCTGGCACCCGACCCGTCAGCAGACGAGGCGGCCGAGGCGGAGATCGGCCTCATGGTCGAGGACCGGTGGCAGCGCCAGGGACACGGGACGCGGCTCCTGCGAGAACTGGTCCTCGAGGGGGCTCGTCGTGGGCTGGAGACGGTCACCTGCCAGGTGGAACCGGCCAACGACGCGGTCCTGCACACCCTCCGGCGAGCCGACCTGCGCGCCCGGGTGAGCGTCGCCGACGGCCTCACGCAGTACCGGGTGTCACTTCGTGACGTCTCCGAGACCCCCGCCGAGGCCAGGCGTCGCAGCAACCGCCCGGCAATGGGTGAGGTCACCACCCCGCTCGTCGCGCTCCTGCACGGGCGCCAGGACCTTCGGGGGGTCTACCAGGCCGCGGATCTCATCGACCAGGCAGTTCGCGGCGGGGCGTGAGCGCGCAGCGGTAGCGCGGGGCAGCCACGCGCTTGTGTCCGATTTCGTCCGGTATTGGCAAGATCACATGGTTTGGGCAGTATGCGGTGTGCGCCTCCACCCCCTGGCGCAGTCACTGGAAGGACCACCCGCATGTCCAGAACTGTCCGTCCTCTCGCCATTCTCCTGGCAGCGGCCGGCCTCGTCGCGAGCGGCACCACCGCTGTCGCGCACGAGGACCACGGCGGCACCTGGGAGCCCAGCCCTGAGAGCCAGACGAAGAACCTCAAGATCGTGGGGAGCGTTCCCCGCACCAGCGAGGTGCCCAGCTACCGCAACTCCGACCTGGCGTTCTGGGGCAAGACCGCCTACGCCGGCAACTACGACGGGTTCCGCGTCATCGACATCGCCGACCCGGAGAACCCCACCGTCATCGCCGACGTGAACTGCCCTGGCTCCCAGCACGACGTGTCGGTGTGGAAGGGCTTCCTGTTCCTGTCGATCGACGCACCGTTGACCGGCCCGGAGTGCGGGAGCCCGCGCTCCGTCGACGCTGAGGGTCGCACCGCCCCCGGTTTCGAGGGCATCCGCATCTTCGACGTACGCGACCGGGCGAACCCGGAGTACGTCGGCGCCGTGGCCACCGACTGCGGCTCCCACACGAACACGCTGGTGCCCGACAAGAACGACGCCAGCCGTGTGCTCGTCTACGCGGCCTCCTACCCCAGCGCCGAGCTCGCCGAGTCGGAGTACGGCAACTCCTGCGCCCGCCAGGGTGAGGGACACAGCAAGATCTCCGTGGTCGAGGTTCCGCTCGACGACCCGCAGAGCGCGTCGGTGGTCAGTGAGCCGACGTTCGAGCTCAACGACTTCCGCAACACCGCGGGCTTCCGTGGGTGTCACGACATCAGCGTGTTCACCGCCATCGACCGCGCGGCTGCGGCCTGCATGAGCGAGGGCCAGGTCTGGGACATCAGCAACCCGGAGCAGCCCACGACCGTCGGTCGCGTCCACAACCCGAACGTCGAGTTCTTCCACTCCGCCAGCTTCACCTGGGATGGCACCACCGTCCTCTTCGGTGACGAGGCCGGCGGGGGTTCGTCGCCTCGCTGCCGCGAGCAGGACCCCGACACTCTCGGCGCGATCTGGATCTACGACGTCGCCTCGGTCGACACCGTCGACGGCACCACGCAGGAGCAGGCGCTCAGCCACTACAAGGTCCCGAGGGTGCAAGGAGACGTGGCGCGCTGCACGATGCACAACTTCAACGTGCTGCCGATCAAGGACCGGTACGTCGGCGTCTCGGCGTCGTACTCCGGCGGGACGACGGTCTTCGACTTCACCGACCGGAGCAACCCGGTGGAGCTGGGCCACAACGACCCGCACGGTGCGAACACGTGGTCCTCGTACTGGTACAACGGCAACGTCTACACCAACGACACGGGCCGCGGCTTCGACGTGATGCTCTTCGCCGACCCGGCACGGTCCGGCGCTGTGCGCCTGCCGCACCTCAACCCGCAGACGCAGGAGCAGCTGATCGGCTGACCCTGACCTCCGGCCCCGACGCCGAGGACCTCCCGGGGACGCTCAGCCGAGCTCCTCGGGCAGGTCCTCGGCATGGAGTACGACGAGCGACGTCACGGCGCGGGTGAGGCAGACGTAGAGCCGTCGGAGGCCGGTGACCCGGTCGGCCTCCGCCCTCACCAGGCCGGCGGGCTCCAACAGCACCACATGGTCGAACTCCAGGCCCTTCGCCAGCGACGCCGGCACCAGGTCGAGCTTGGCCTCCACGGCGTCGGGCTCCTCGCCCAGCACGGCGTACGCGACCTCTGCGGCGGTCAGGGCCGCTGACACCTTCGCCACCATCGCGTCCGGGGCGATCAGGCCGACCGACCCGACCCTGGCTGCCGCGCGACCGGCCTCCTCGGCCGCGGCGACCACCACCTCGTCTACCCGGACCACCTCCAGCTCCCCGCGCGTGCGGCGCACCGAGGAGGGCGGCTCGAGGTCTGGGGCGATCGACGGGAGCAGCCGTGCGGCGTACTCGATCACCTCGCCGGGCACCCGGAATCCCTTGGTGAGCTGCTCGAGGTGGGCCTTGGGCTTGCCCAGGTGGGTGAGCGCCTCCTCCCACGACCGGGTCGCCCACGGTGTCGTGGCCTGGGCGAGGTCCCCGAGCACGGTCGTCGAACCCGTCGAGCAGCGCCGTCCGACCGCGCGGAGCATCATCGCCGAGAGGTCCTGAGCCTCGTCTGCGACGACGTGGCCGAGGCTCGGCGTGCGCGAGACCAGGTCGGCCGCCTCGTCGATGAGGACCGCGTCGGCGAGTGACCAGCGTGCTGAGACCGGCCCCTTCGCGGGCTTGGACCAGAGCAGCAGGGCCTGCTCCTCCTCGGTCAGCAGGCCGTCGGCCGCCTCGGCGAGGAACTCCGGATCGCTCAGCAGCCGCACGACGAGGCGAGCCGGATCGACGGCCGGCCACAGCTGCTCGGCGTACTGCTTGACCGGGCGGCTGCGGGCGACGCTGTCCTGCACCCGGTCGTCGGGGGAGTCGCCTGCGAGCTCCATCTTGACGAGGATCGCGTGGGCGAGCCGCTGGGGGAGCATCGCCCGAGCAGCGCCGTAGCGCACGCCTCGCTCGCGCAACGAGGCGACGATCTCCTCGGCCTCGTACGTCGCGACCCGCCACCGGCGCGCACCGCGCGGCACGACGAGCCCCTCCGACGGGGGCTTCAGGTGCGACCAGAGGGCACGGTGCAGCACGGTCGCCATGCGCGGGTCGCCCTTGAGAGTCGCCACCTCGGGCGGGTCCTCGGAGCGGATCGTGTAGCGGGCGTTGAGGCTGCTCAGCGTCTTGCCGACCAGCTCCTCGATGGTGGTCTGCCTGGCCTCGATCTCCCCGAGGGCCGGGAGCACGTCACCGATGTAGCGGAGGAAGGAGGCGTTAGGTCCCACCACCAGCACGCCCTGGCGGGAGAGCTGGTCGCGGTGGCTGTAGAGGAGGTACGCCGCACGGTGCAGTCCCACGGCCGTCTTGCCGGTGCCCGGGGCGCCTTGCACGCAGACGGAGTGCGCGAGCTCGGACCGGACGATCACGTCCTGCTCCGGCTGGATCGTGGCCACGATGTCGCGCATCGGCCCGACCCGGGGCCGCTCGATCTCGCTCTCGAGGATCTCGGAGTGTTCGTCGGGGCCCCTGCTCACATCGCCCTCGAGGAGCCGCTCGTCCTCGAACGCGGTCATCTCGCCGTGCTGGAAGCCGAACCGGCGGCGCAGCCGCACGCCCATCGGCTCTGTGCGGCTCGCTCGGTAGAACGCGGTGCTGATCCGTGCCCTCCAGTCGACCACCATCGGGTCGCCGACCTCGTCGGTCACGTGCCTGCGGCCGATGTAGAAGCGCTCCCCGCGAGCGTCCTCGTGGGCCTCGTCGTAGTCGAGCCGGCCGAAGAACAAAGGGACTGAGGGGTCGTCCTCGAGCGCCTTCATCCGCAGGTAGACCGCGGACTCCAGCACCTGTTGGCTCACCCAGTCGCCGGCGGCACCGGTGTCGAGTGAGGCGGTCCTCGCCCGCATCCGGGCAAGCGCCGCTCGTGAGCGTGAGAGATGCTCACGCTCTGTGGCTATCGGGTCGGGGACGGGATCGGTGGGAGTAGGCACGCGAAACCTCCGCTGACGCGGTAGTGGATGTGTGGAAGCCGAAGGACGGTATCAGCGGGCGGCTCGACCGTCATGTGCTTTTCGCCCCGCGCAGGCATGCCTGTGATCCCTGGTCGGCTGCGCAGTGGGGGTCGTCAGCAGCGCTGCCCTGGTGATTTGATCGTCGCGTGACACCGACGGCGGGGCACACCCTGATTCTTCTGCGCCACGGCAAGTCCGACTGGTCAGGCGGCGAGCCGGACCATGAGCGGCCGCTGGCCGAGCGGGGTGAGCGTCAAGCGCCGGAGGCGGGCATGTGGCTCCAGTCGTCCGGGCTCCGCCTCGACAGGGCAGTCGTGTCACCGGCCACCCGGGCCCGCCGCACCTGGGAGCTCGTGGCAGGCGAGCTGGCCGAGCCACCGACGCCGGTGCAGGACGAGCGGGTGTACGCCGCGTCCGCGGAGGACCTTCTGGAGGTCGTCCAGGACCTGCCCGACGGCGCCCGGACCGTCGTGCTCGTCGGACACAACCCCGGGCTGGAGGACCTGGTCGAGCTGCTTGTCGGGCAGCCCCTTCGGCTGACCACCTCGGCGCTCGCGGTGATCGACGTGGAGACGGCCTGGGCAGAGGCGGGCCCTGGTGCAGGGGTCCTGCGCACCGCCGGGCGGCCGCCGTCGTAGCGGTGACGGGGCGTGCCGGGGTCTACGGTGAGCGCATGCAGGTGCTGATCGTGGACGCCGCGAACGTCATCGGGAGCCGGCCCGACGGTTGGTGGCGTGACCGTCCCGGTGCGGCACAGCGGCTGCACAGGCAGCTGCTCGGCGCCGATCTTCCGGCCGACGAGGTGCTGCTGGTGCTGGAGGGGAGAGGCAGACAAGGCCAGTCGGAGGGTCAGGACGGATCGGTTCACACAGTCCATGCCCCGGCCTCGGGCGACGACACGATCGTGACGCTGGTCGAGTCTCGCGCTGCCGACGCGGACGTCACCGTGGTGACCGCGGACCGAGCTCTGCGAGACCGGATCGAGGCAGCGGGGGGTCGATGGGTCGGTCCCTCCTGGCTCCTCGAGCGGCTCTGACCCGCGACAGCGACCTCAGGAAGAGATGCGGATGGAACCCAAGACAGACCTGCACGACAAGCTCCGTTCCTTGCGCGCCTCGCTGCTGTCCAGGCTCGACGGCCTCGGCGAGTACGACCTGCGGCGTCCGGTGACCCCGACCGGCACCAACCTCCTCGGCCTCGTCAAGCACCTGGCCGGTGTGGAGTACCTCTACCTGGGCGAGTGCTTCGGGCGGCCCGCACCCGAGACGCTGGGGTGGGTCGAGGACGGGTCGATCTGGGACAGCGCCGACATGTGGGCCAGGCCGGAGGAGTCGCAGGAGTACCTGCTCGGTCTCTACCGGCGGGCCTGCGAGCACTCCGATGCCACGATCCGCGACCTGCCCCTCGACGCCCCAGGTCAGGTGCCGCACTGGCCGGCGGAGCGACGTGACACCACGCTCGGGTTCCTGCTCGTGCGGATGGTCGCGGAGACCGCGCAGCACGCAGGGCACGCGGACATCGTCCGGGAGCTCATCGACGGGCGCGGCGGCCCTGACCACGACGACATGGGCGGCGAGTCCTGGTGGAAGGAGTACGTCTCCAAGATCCAGGCGGCTGCCGACCCGTTCGCCCCGTGACCGCCGTCGGAGCCCGTGACACGGGGCCGCTCGATCTCGGTCTCGAGGATCTCGCTGTGGGCCTCCTGGACTCCCTCCAGCAGCCGCTCGTCCTCGAACGCGGTCATCTCGCCGTGCTGGACTCCAGCACCTGCTCGCTCACCCAGTCACCGGCGGCGCCCGAGTCGAGGGAGGCGGTCCTCGCCCGCATCCGGGCGAGGGCGGCGCGTGAGCGGGCGAGATGCTCGCGCTCGGCGGCTATCGGGCCGGTCTCGGTATCGGGAGGCTCCTGGACGGAGGGCTGGCGGTGCTCCAAAAAAGGGTGTTGGGAGGGCGAGGGACGTTACCAGCGGCCCGCCCGCGCGTCACCGGGTTTCGCGAGGACCGCTTCGGCGACCTGCTCAGGCGCCTCCTCGACCGCGAGGTGCCCCAGGCCGGGGAGCACCTCGGCCTCGACGCCCAGGCGGTCCCGCGCCGCACGACCCACTCGATCGGACGGGAAGAAGTGGTCGTGCTCGCCGACGAGGACCCGGACCGGCCTCCCGCGCCACCGCTCCACGAGGTCGTCGGAGAGAGGACCCGGGGCGCCGGTCGAGCGGGACTCGCGTGCGACGAGGGTGAGCCACTCGGCGAGCAGAGGGGCGGGCGTGGAGGCCTGGCCGCTCATCAGCCGCAGCAGGGCACGCGAACGGGCAGGCGTCGGTCGCAGCATCCAGGGCAGGGCGGTCCGCAGCACACCGGCACCGACGCGGACGCCGACCAGGCCGGCCGGCGAGACCAGGACCAGGCCGTCGACGTCCGTCGGGCCGCTCATCGCCACCGCGGCACCTCGCGAGTGGCCGGCCACGACGAGGCGGCCGCTCGCGTGCTCGGCCCGGATCCCGGTGAGGACCTCGGCGAGCCAGCTCGCGTACCCCTGGGTCTCGGGGCGCGGCCGGGTGGGTGAGCTCAGCCCCGGCTGGCCGGGCAGATCGGCTGCCACGACCCGGCACCGGCGCGCGAGGTGACCGAGCAGGCCGAGGGAGGTCGCGGCGTTGAAGTTGGTCCCGGGCAGGTAGACGCAGACAGTCCCACCCTCGCCCGCGCTGAGCAGGTGGGTCTCACCGAGGGAGGTCTCGACGGTCGAGGTAGCGTGCGGAACCGGCCAGGCCGCGAGACGTTGCGTGCACCAGTCCCGGACACATCGCTGTCCTGAGGAGCTGCGGTAAAGGTTCGGCACGGGGTCGAGCCTGTCAGAGCGCGACCGTCGCCAGTAGCATCGGCGCGACTCGGGAGGGGGAGACATGGCGCGGAGCACACCCAAGGCCTGGCACTTCTGGCGCAAGGCTTTTTGGACCCGTCCCGCGCTCCTGGTCCTCTACTCGCTGCTGGCCCCGGCGCTGGGGCTGCTGTTCCTCGGCGTGGCGTGGTCGGACTTCCAGGATGGGCGCGGCATGACCGACGCCGAGCGCTGCACGGGCGTGGACAGGTCGGGCTCGGTCCACCAGGACTGCCTCTACGAGTCCAGCGGATGGCTCGACGGGCCGCGTTACAGCCGGGGCCCCGGAAGCGACTGGCACTTCTTCGAGGGAGCCGACACCCACGAGGTCCAGGTGGGCACGGTCGGCTCGCGCAGGCTGGAGGACATCGGCCGAAGACCCGTGACCGGGCTGCTGTGGCACGGCGAGCTCGTGGCCTTCGAGGTCGGCGGTGAGGTGGTGGAGTCCATCGAGTACGGCGCCCGCTCATGGACGTGGTTGGTCCTTGCCGGCGTCGTCTTCATCGGTGGCGGCGGTCTGTTGAGCCAGGCCGCGACGTACAAGCGCCGGATGGCCGGCGGCTGGTGGAAGGTGACCTCGGAGCAGGTCGGACTGATGTCGGAGCCGACCTGGCGGATGACGGTCGCGAGTGCGCTCATGGCCCCGGGCATGATCGCGATCCTGTTGTTCGCCTTCGGGCTGCCGGTGTGGCTCGTCTACGCAGCCCTGTTCGGTCTGATGCCGCTGGTGCTGCTGCTCCCCCTCCTCCGGCGCGGTAGGACCGCGTCACAGCGGGAGAGCGCAGGCTAGGACTCGGCGGCCAGGTCGTCGGCGTCCATGATCCGGTAGGCGTAGCCCTGCTCGGCGAGGAACCGCTGCCGGTGCTGGGCGAAGTCGGCGTCGACGGTGTCGCGGGCGACGATCGCGTAGAAGCGGGCCGTCCGGCCGTCCTCCTTCGGGCGCAGCAGCCGGCCGAGACGCTGGGCCTCCTCCTGCCGTGACCCGAACGAGCCGGAGACCTGGATCGCCACCGCCGCCGAGGGCAGGTCGATCGAGAAGTTCGCGACCTTCGAGACGACGAGCAGGTCGATCTCTCCGGCGCGGAACGCGTTGAACAGCCGCTCCCGCTCCTTCACAGGCGTCTCGCCCTTGATCACCGGAGCGTCGAGACGTTCGGCGATCTCGTCGAGCTGGTCGATGTACTGCCCGATCACCAGGGTCGGCTCCCCGGCGTGCTTGCGCACCAGCTGGCCGACCAGGTCGGTCTTCACGGGCGTGCAGGAGGCCATGCGGTAGCGCTCCTCCGGCTCGGCCGTGGCGTAGGCGAAGCGCTGGCTCTCCGGCATCGTCACCCGCACCTCGACGCAGTCGGCCGGGGCGATCCAGCCCTGCGCCTCGATGTCCTTCCACGGCGCGTCGTACCGCTTGGGGCCGATCAGCGAGAACACGTCCCCCTCGCGGCCGTCCTCGCGCACGAGCGTCGCGGTCAGCCCCAGCCGTCGACGGGCCTGGAGGTCCGCGGTCATCCGGAAGATCGGGGCCGGCAGCAGGTGCACCTCGTCGTACACGACCAGACCCCAGTCGCGGGCGTCGAAGAGCTCGAGGTGGGAGTAGACGCCCTTACGCCTCGTGGTCATCACCTGGTACGTCGCGATCGTGACCGGGCGGATCTCCTTGGTCGTCCCGGAGTACTCGCCGATCTCGTCCTCGGTGAGGGAGGTGCGCCGGAGCAGCTCGTGCTTCCACTGCCGCGCCGAGACCGTGTTGGTGACCATGATCAGCGTTGTGGCCTTCGCGTGGGCCATCGCCGCCGCGCCGACGAGCGTCTTCCCCGCGCCGCAGGGGAGTACGACGACCCCGGAGCCGCCGTGCCAGAACGACTCCGCGGCCTCGCTCTGGTAGGAGCGCAGCTGCCACCCGTCCTCGCGCAGGTCGATCGGGTGGGCCTCGCCGTCGACGTACCCGGCGAAGTCCTCAGCCGGCCAGCCGAGCTTGAGCAGCGCCTGCTTGAGGTTGCCGCGCTCCGAAGGGTGCACGGCCACGATCTCGTCGTCGATCCGCGCACCGAGCATCGGCTTGACCTTCTTGGCGCGGAGCACCTCCTCGAGCACCGGCCGGTCCTGCGAGACGAGCACCAGCCCGTGCACCGGATGCTTCTCGAGACGGAGCCGGCCGTAGCGGGCCATCGTCTCGGCGATGTCCACGAGGAGCGCGTGCGGGACGGAGTAGCGGGAGTAGGTGAGCAGGGTGTCGACGACCTGCTCCGCGTCGTGGCCGGCGGCGCGCGCGTTCCACAGGCCGAGCGGGGTCAGCCGGTAGGTGTGGACGTGCTCGGGCGAGCGCTCGAGCTCGGCGAACGGTGCGATCGCCTTGCGGCAGTCCTGCGCGCGCTCGTGCTCGATCTCGAGCAGCAGCGTCTTGTCGGACTGGACGATGAGCGGGCCGTCGTTCATGGCGTGGACCCTCCCGCCGCCACTGCCCTCTGCCGGGCGCGGTAGGCGGCGACGTTCGCGCGGGAGGAGCACCGGTCGGAGCAGTACCTGCGCGACTGGTTGGGGGAGGTGTCGACGAACACGTTCGTGCAGGGACTCGCGTCGCACACGCCGAGCCGGGTCGCGCCGAGGTCGCACACGAGGGTGGAGAGGCCCATCAACGACTCTGCGACGAGGAGCTCTGCCACCGAGGAGGTCCGGTCGGCCACGTGCATGTGCCACTTCCCGGGCTCGTGGCCGGCGATGTAGGGCGTCACCGGGTGCTTGGCGAGCAGCCCGTTGAGCAGCTCGACGACCCGCTTCTCGTCACGCTCGTTGGAGGCCTCGAAGACCGGCCGCAGCTCGCGGCTGAAGCGGCGCAGCGCGGTGGCGTCGCGCTCCACGACCTTGTCGTGGAGCCAGGCTCGATCGTGGAGGAAGCCCACGAGCGAGTCGGCGTCTTCGAGGTCGGCGTTGACGAGGTCGGCCGACCGTTCGGCGTAACGGACGAAATCCATGCCTGCACCTTACTTCCCTGTGGCAACCCGGTAGCCCGGTAAGGGGCTCGAGCGGACCTCTCCTGTGGTACTTCGAGACGGCTACCCGACCGCGTGGACGCGGCTGATCCGGTGCACGGCGAAGGAGCGCACGTCATCTGCACGGTGGTCGAAGGCGGTGAGCCAGCCGGCTTCGACCTTCACCGGGTCGACGACCCGCTCGACGGTCGAGCCGTGGCTGTCGAGGTAGGCGATCCACACCGTCGTCCGCGCCTCCACCGCCTCGCGAAGGGCGGCCATGGTCGCCATCGGACCTCCGCTTGCGAACGAGGCCGCCTCGGTCCTTCGCGGGCGAGACTCTGCCGCGCGGTCCCCGGCCCGGATCGCGCCGACGGTGGAGGCGACGCGCGCGGTGAGCCGAGCCAGGTCGAGGTCAGGGCTCGGGCGGCGATGCCTCGGGGGCCTCGCCCGGTGGGAGTCCTTGCGGGCCAGCCGCACCGTGCCGTCGGGAGCCTCGACGACCGGCGCCATGCCGAGCTCGCGCAGCCGCGGCAGGAGTACGTCGACGGGCACGTCGCTGACCACGACGGTCGGCGCGATGAGGCGCAGCCGCAGGCTCGAGGCCTGGGGGTTGTGCGCCAGCTCGGCGAGCGCCGCCGCGTCGTCGCTGCGCAGGAACGACCCGGCTGCTCCGACGCGCACCGTGCCGAAACGGCGTGCCACGTCGTCGACGAGGTAGACCAGCGGCTGCGGAACCGGGGTGCGCGAGGAGGACGCGATGAAGGCGTGCACCTCCGCTGCCGACCAGCCCGAGTCGAACGCGCGTCTGACGGAGGTGGCGGTGAAGCGGTAGACCGTCGCTCCTCCGCGGGACTCGATGTCGGCCATCATTGCGAGGTTGTGGGCGAGCTCGTGCTCGAGCGGCCCCGGCGCGACGGCGGTGAGGTCGGCCTGGAGCAGCACGTGGTCGACCGGCTCGGGCAGCAGCGGCTCGAGCACTCCGGCGGCCTCGCGTCGCGGGTCTTCGCCTCCGAGCAGTCTCCGGCCGTGTGTCGAGAGGCCACCGAGGGCGGTCACGCCGATGGCAGCGGACTCCTCGACCGTCCAGGCCACCGCCTCCGCCCGCTGGGCGGGTCGGCGGGGTCGCAGCCATCGCATCCGCTCGGCGAGCGAGGGGACCCCGGTGCCCGCGGCGAGGACCCGCCCCTCGGGCAGCTCCCCGAGGAGCTCGAGCGTGGCTCGTCGGGTCTCCTCGGCCCAGGAGCGCTCGAGGTCGGCCACGAGCGCGTTGACGGGCTTGCTCTTGTCGTCCCGGGTGCCGACGAGTCCCATCAGGCGGGGGGAGCCGAGCCAGGCGATCGCGAGGGCGGCCCAGCGTTCGCCGGCGGTGCCGCTGCTCCACACGTCGAAGGTGTCCGTCGGCAGCCAGGCCGCGTCGAGCTCGGCGGTGTCCCCGATCGCCAGCAGCCCCGCTGCAGCGGCGACCTCGACGTGGAGCGCCGCTGTGCGCTCGTCGACGTGCAGCAGCTCCGCCGCCGCGCGCAGGTCGCGCACCCCCAGACCCCCGGTGCGGAGTGCAGCGGGAGGGTGCGCCCCCCAGTGCTCGAGAAGCAGCTCGACGTGGCGGACCAGGTCGAAGGCGGCGCCGGCGGCCGCACGGTCGACCAGGCCCTGCTCGCGGTCCGAGGCCGCCAGCTCCGGGGGTACGTCGACGCGGTGCCTGGTGGTCAGGCCGTCCCGGAGGCAGATCGCCACCTCTCGGGGCACGACGACGTGGGTGCGGTCCCGGGCGATGACCAAGCCGCGCGCCAGCAGCTGCTCGGCGGGTGACCTCGCGTCAGCCCGGCTCACGGGGCGGTCCGCGTGCTCGACCGTCCCCGCGGCACCGTCGCGCTCGAGGTGGTCCAGGATCGCGCGCGCCCGGGCGTCGACCTCGCCGATGAGCGCGTCCACGACCTCGGGCTCGGTGAGGTGCTGGGAGATCCGGCCGATGTCGGCGTGCCGGTCACCGGAGACCTCGAGCCCGAGGTCGCGGGCCAGTGATGTGATCCGGGCGGGACCGTAGCCCGAGAGCAGCTGCTCGGCGCCCTGGCCGAGTCCGCTGACCGACGTACCGACGACCTCGGTCAGCACGCTGATCGCGCGCAGGTCGTCGTGGGTCCCCCACAGCAGGGCGCGGGCCATGAGCAGGTCGACGGTCGGCAGGACGGACTCCGGGACGGCGTTCAGGTGCCGCTCGAGCTCCTTGAGCGAGGCCCGGCCGCCGAGTGCGACGACCGCATCGAGGGCGGCCAGCCCGAGGACGTCGAGCTGGTCCACTGCGCGCACCACCGACGCGCGGGTGCTGGCCCGCGACGCCAGCTGCGTGGAGTCGTGAGGTGCGGGGACGGAGAGGTCCGGTCGCGCCTCGAGCAGGCGTGCCAGCGCCTCGTCCGACCAGCCGCGGAACTGGTCGGCAAGGCTGCGTGGGGGGCTGCTCTCGGCCATCCGCACCACGGTACCGGGGCTATCTTTCCTCCATGGCCTCCTCGTCGTTCCTCGACCTGCTCTACGCCGAGGCGCCGCGTGAGGCCTACGACGGGGTGGTCGCGAAGGCCGAGGCCGACGGCGTTCCTGCGCACGAGCTCGAGCAGCTGCGAGAGCAGCGCCGGGTCGCGCTCCGTCTCCGTGAGCAGTTCGCGCGGCAACGGCAGCGCGAGGCCGAGATGAGCGCGTTGTACGAGACCGCGAAGGACCTGACCGCGATCCGCGACGTCGACGACATCCTCGCGGCGATCGTTCGGCGCGCCCGACAGCTGCTCCACGCGGACATGACCTACCTCTCCCTCAACGACGAGGAGGAGGGTGCGTCGTACATGCGCGTCACCGACGGCGCGCTGACCGCGGAGTTCCAGAAGCTCCGGCTTCCCCTCGGCACCGGCCTCCTCGGTCTGGTCGCGCAGACGGGGGCGCCGTACTACACCGACGACTACCAGGCCGACGATCGCTTCCTCCATCGCGAGTACATCGACAGCGCGGTGGCCGGTGAGCAGATCCGCGCGATCCTCGGTGTGCCGCTGGTCGTCGAGGGGAAGGTCATCGGAGCGCTGCTCGCCGTGCACCGCACCGTCCGGCAGTTCCCTCCGGCCGAGATCAGCCTGCTCACCTCCTTCGCCGCCCACGCAGCGGTGGCGCTGGAGAACGCCCGGCTCTTCGAGCGCACCCAGGCCGCTCTCGCGGAGGTGGACGAGGCGAACCGCCAGATCCGTGCGCACAGCCAGGCGGTCGAGGTCGCGGCAAATGCCCATGACCGGCTCACCGACGCCCTGGTCCGCGGGGGCGGGATCTCCGACGTCGCCGCCGTGCTCGCCGACGTCCTCGCGGCAGCCCTGGTCGTGTACGACGGTCAGGGCCGCGAGCTCGCGACGGTCGGGGAGCCTTTCGCGGTCCCCGACGACCTGGCCGAGGCGATCGACGAGTCGAGGGGCTCGGGCCGCAGCGTCGAGCGGCCGGGGGAGAAGGGCGACCACGTCTACGTCGCCGCCGCCCTGGCCGGGGCCGAGCACCTCGGCACCCTCGTCCTACGCCGCGAGGAGACCCCGCTCGAGCTCGCGGACCGACGCACCGTCGAGCGCGGTGCCCTGGTCACCGCGCTGGTGCTGCTCTTCAACCGCTCGGTCGCCGAGGCCGAGGACCGCGTGCGAGGGGAGCTGCTCGCGGACCTCCTGGCCGGGCGCGACACCGATCCGGTGCGGATCGTCGAGCGCGCCCGTCGCCAGCATGCGGACCTCGAGCAGCCGACTGTGGTGGCCGTGGCCGACGTCGAGGGACTCGAACGTCACCGGGCCTCGCAGGCGGCCGCTCGTCATGCCGGCGAGCGGCGCGGTCTCGGGGGTGAGCACGACGGCCAGGTCGTCGTGGTGGTCCCGAGCGAGGACCCGGTCGCTGTGGGGGAGGCGTTGACAGCGCGCATCGTCGCCGCCGGTGGTCGCGTGACGGTCGGTGTCGTCGCGGCGGGCCCCGGGCCGCAGGCCGTCCCGGAGGCCTATCGGGAGGCCCGCGACTGCCTGCGCACGCTCTTGACACTCGGCCGGACCGGTGAGGTCAGCGACCCGGCCGGGCTGGGTCTGGCACGGCTCGTGCTCGGAGACAGCGGGCCCGAGGCGCTCGACGACTTCGTCGAGTCCTCGATCGGCCCCGTGCTGGCCTACGACCAGCGCCGCGGCACCAACCTGGTGGAGACGATGGAGGCCTGGTTCGCGTCGGGCGGTCGCCCCGCGGAGGCCGCCAAGACGCTGATGATCCACCCGAACACCGTCGGTCAGCGGCTGGACCGCGTGACCCGGCTGCTCGGCCCTCGCTGGCGCGACCCGGGACGTGCCCTCGACCTGCAGATGGCCCTGCGGCTCTACCGGCTCCGCGCGACCCAAACCTGAGCCCGACCACACTCGTCCCACGATTTTGTGGGCGTCACGCACATAACCGGTCGTGACGATTCGCGCGTAGCGTCTCGCTCCGTGACAGATTCGACTGAGACCCAGCTCACCCCCCTGCAGGGTCACACCGCCCTGGTCACGGGCGCGGCGAGCGGCATCGGCCGGGCCGTCGCGATCCGGCTGGCCCAGGCGGGGGCGCGGACCGTCGTACTCGACAGGGACGAGACCGGGGCCAAGCAGCTGGCCGGCGAGATCGGCGGCGACCACCTCGTGGCCGACCTGTCCGACCCGGCCGTGATCGACACACTCGGTCTCACCGAGGCCGGCATCGACATCGTCGTCAACAACGCGGGCCTGCAGCACGTCTCGCCCGTGGAGGACTTCGACCCCGAGCGTTTCTCCCTGATCCAGCGGGTGCTGCTCGAGGCGCCCTTCCGCTTCGCCCGGGCCCTGCTCCCGGGGATGTACGAGCGCGGCTGGGGCCGGATCGTGAACATCTCCTCGGTGCACGGCCACCGCGCCTCGGCGTTCAAGTCCGCCTACGTGAGCGCCAAGCACGGCCTCGAAGGACTCTCCAAGGTCATCGCCCTCGAGGCTGCGGGCAAGGGAGTCACCAGCAACACGGTCTGTCCCGGCTACGTCCGCACCCCCCTGGTCGAGGGGCAGATCGCCGATCAAGCACGCACCCACGGGGTAGAAGAGTCCGAGGTGCTCGACGACGTCCTGCTCGCCAGGACCCCCGTCAAGCGCCTCGTCGAGCCCGAGGAGGTCGCCGACCTGGTGGCGTTCCTCTGCGGGCCCGGGACCGACTCGATCACCGGTAGCTCCTTCACGATGGACGGCGGCTGGACCGCCGCATGAAAGGAAACGAGAGCATGACAACGCAGACCAACGCGGCCTCAGCCGGAGGGCCGACCGGTCCCGGTGGGGCGGAACAGCGCACCCCGATCGTCAAGGTCGTCTTCGCCAGCCTCATCGGCACCGCCGTCGAGTGGTACGACTTCTTCCTCTACGGGTCGGCAGCAGCACTTGTCTTCGGTGCGCTGTTCTTCCCCTCCTCCGACCCGCTCACCGGCACACTGCTGGCGTTCGGCACGTACGCACTCGGGTTCGTCGCCCGTCCGCTCGGCGGGATCGTGTTCGGCCACTACGGCGACAAGGTTGGCCGCAAGAAGATGCTGGTCACCTCGCTGATGCTCATGGGTGCGGCGACGATCGCTATCGGTCTGCTCCCGACGTACGCCACGATCGGCATCGCAGCGCCGATCCTGCTGCTCGTGATGCGACTGCTGCAGGGATTCGCCGTCGGCGGCGAGTGGGGCGGTGCGGTGCTGATGGCCGCCGAGCACGGCCAGGACGAGCACCGCGGCTTCTGGTCGTCGTGGCCGCAGGCCGGTGTCGCGATGGGCAACCTGCTCGCCACCGGGGTGCTGTGGGTGCTCGCGCTCGTCCAGAGCCAGGAGACCTTCCTGGCCTGGGGTTGGCGAGTCCCCTTCATCCTCAGCGCCGTGCTGGTTCTGGTGGGTCTCTGGGTCCGCCTGACCATCGAGGAGTCCCCGGTCTTCGCCGAGGCCAAGGCCGAGATCGAGGAGAAGCGGGCCTCCGACTCGCACATGCCGCTGCTCGAGGTGGTCAAGAACTACCCGCGCGAGGTCTTCATCGCGATGGGCATGCGAATGGCGGAGAACATCTCCTACTACATCTTCACGATCGTGGTCATCACCTACATCACCGAGTACCTCGGCGAGGACAAGGGCCCGATCCTCCAGGCACTGCTGATCGGTTCGGCCGTGCACTTCGTGTGGATCCCGCTCGTGGGTGCGCTCTCGGACCGCGTGGGTCGCCGTCCGCTGTACCTCCTCGGCGCCGTGGGTGTCGCGGCGTGGGCCTTCCCCTTCTTCAGCCTCGTCGAGGCCGGAGGCGCCACCAACCTCACGATCGCTGTCGTGGTGGGCCTCATGCTCCACGGCCTGATGTACTCGCCGCAGGCAGCCTTCTTCTCCGAGCTGTTCGGCACCTCGGTCCGCTACACCGGCGCCTCGGTCGGCTACCAGCTCGCCTCGATCTTCGCCGGTGCGCTCGCACCGATCATCGCGGTGAAGCTCTTCGGCTCCGTCGAGGAGAGCAACACGACCGCGGTCGCGCTCTATGTCTGCGCCGCGTCCGCGCTCACCCTGATCGCGGTCTTCTTCGCCAAGGAGACCAAGGCGTCCTCGCTCCGCCACGACCGAGTGGTCCGCGAGGCGCACGCCGAGTCGGTCTAGCCCCCGGCGGCCTCACCGGGCCCGCCACCGCCCCTGCGGTGGCGGGCCCGTCTGTGTGACGTGACCCGCGTTTGACTCGAGGTCGGCTGGGCGATGCTGGTGACGTGAGCCACCTGGCTGGACAAATGTGTCGATAGAAGCGGACATGGGTACTTTGCTCTCCAGCCATGACTGGATCAGAGCGCAACGTAAGTCCCCTTCCTCGCGACGGCGAGGTCTGGTACGTCAGCTACGGCTCCAACATGTCCGAGAGTCGCCTGGCGTGCTACATCCAGGGCGGAACCCCGCCCGGTGCGACCCGCCACAACCCCGGTGCCCGCGACCCGCGCCCTCCCCGACACAGCATCGGCGTCAAGCTGCCGGGCTCGGTCTACTTCGCCGGTGAGTCCAGCCAGTGGGGCGGCGGTGTCGCCTTCTACGACCACGAGACCCCCGGCCCCTCCGTCGGCCGCGCCTACCTCGTGACCGCCCAGCAGTTCGCCGACATCGCAGCCCAGGAGATGCACCGGGTCCCCGACCCCGACGACCCGATCGAGGAGATCGTCCTCGGCGGGCTCGACCCGGAGCTCGACGGCCGCCACCACGTCGGCCCCGGTCACTACGAGACCCTCATCGAGATAGGCCGGATCGGCGGCGCGCCGATGCTCACGTTCACCGCGCCCCACGGCATCGATCACGTGACCCTCAACGAGCCCAGCCCGGCGTACCTCGCGATGCTCGCCCAGGGGCTGCGCGAAGGCCACGACTGGGACGACGACAAGATCGGCCGCTACTTCGACCGGCTGACCATGGCGACGCAGCCTCAGGTTCTGCCCATTCCGCGGTAGGCCCATCCAGCAGCCCGCCACGTCTGCGGGTCCAGGCAGTTCCGGGCGTCGACGACGGCACGCGTGGCCACCACCTGGCCGAGCGCCTCCGGGGAGATCTCCCGGAACTGGGGCCACTCGGTGAGGATGAGTACGACGTTGGCGCCGGCGCAGGCATCGAACACGGAGTCCGCATAGTGGAGCGTCGGCCAGGACCGTCGGGCGTTGTCCATCGCCTGGGGGTCGTAGACAGTGACGTGGCCACCGAAGAGATGCAGCCTGCCTGCCACGTTCAGGGCAGGGGAGTCTCGGATGTCATCGGAGTCGGGCTTGAACGATGCGCCGAGCACCGCGATGTTCGCTCCGGGCCACGGCCTGTCGAGCAGCTCTGCGGTGATCTCGACGACCCGTGCCCGCCGGCGCTGGTTGATCGCGTCGACCTCACGCAGGAAGGTCAAGGCACCCCCGGCGCCGACCTCCCCCGCCCGCGCCATGAACCCGCGGATGTCCTTCGGCAGACATCCTCCACCGAACCCGAGCCCGGCGCTGAGGAACGAACGACCGATGCGCGGGTCGTGGCCGAGCGCCTCCGCCAGCACCGTCACGTCCCCTCCGGTTGCCTCGCAGACCTCGGCCATGGCGTTGATGAAGGAGATCTTCGTAGCCAGGAAGGAGTTCGCAGCCACCTTGGTGAGCTGGGCGGTTGCGAGGTCAGCCACCACGACGGGCGCGCCCGCGCTGATCGCCTCGGAGTACAAGGACCGCATCGTCTCGAGCGCCTTCTCTGCATGCGGTGAGTCGGGCAGGCCGAAGACGAGGCGCGCAGGGGAGAGGGTGTCCTCGATCGCGTAGCCCTCACGGAGGAACTCCGGGCTCCAGACCAGCACTGCATCGTCACCGGCCGGCGCGATCTCAGCGATGCGTGCTGAGATCCGCTCCGCCGTCCCCACGGGCACCGTCGACTTGCCGACCACGAGAGCCGGACGCTCCAGCAGGGGAGCCAGGCACTCCACCGCGGCGTCGATGTGAGAGACATCCGCCGCCAGATCGCCGTCGCGCTGGGGAGTCGAGACGCACAGGAAGTGGACGTCACCGAAGTCTGCGATGTCTTGGTACGAGGTGGTGAAGCGGAGCCGGCCCGACTCGACATGCTTGCGGAGCATCGGCTCGAGCCCTGGCTCGTAGAACGGCGGCCGCGCGTCCTTCAGCGCAGCAATGCGTGCCTCGTCGATGTCGATTCCCAGGACGTCGTACCCGAGCTCGGCCATGCAGGCCGCATGCGTCGCCCCGAGGTAGCCGCAGCCTATGACGGTGATCTTTGGTGCCATTTCTGACTACCCCCCTTTTGTCGGTGTCTCCTGGGCGGACATCACTGTCCCACCGCGAGGTCTGTTCCGCGCCCACCGAGTGCCGCACCTCGGCTACGCACATCGGCTGATGTCCTGCCCCAGCCGAGACCGTGCTTCGAACTCCTCAGACCGACCCGGTCGGGGGGCTTCCTCACGAGCCCTCCCCCTTGAAGACCGCCCTGACCGTGCTGGCGAGGATCTTCATGTCGAGCCAGAGGGACCAGTTGTCGATGTAGGCGTTGTCGTAGAGACAGCGGTCCTGGATGGAGGTGTCTCCTCGCATGCCGTTGACCGCGGCCCATCCGGTGAGTCCAGGACGCACCCGGTGGCGGAAGGAGTACCAGTCGTAGGTTCGCCCGAACTGCTCGACGAAGTGCGGTCGTTCCGGGCGCGGGCCGACGAGGCTCATGTCGCCACGGAGGATGTTGAACAGCTGCGGGAGCTCGTCCAGAGAGGTCTCACGGATGAACCGGCCGACCGGGCCGATGCGGGTCTCGTTCTGCGCGGCCCACCGTTGGTCCGAGTCGGTCTGGCTGAGCCGGAGGGATCGGAACTTGTAGAGGACGAAGGGGTCGCCCCCCTGCCCCACCCGCGTCTGCCTGAACAGCACGCCCGGACCCACCTCGAGCCTGACTGCCGCTGCCACGAGCGCCATCACCGGGGCGAGCAGGGTCACGAACACTGCGGCGACCATGACGTCGAAGATCCTCTTCAGCCGCAGCGGCAGGACGTGGAGGAGAGGTTCGTGGAGCCGGAACAGAGCAATGTGCCCCACGCGGTCGGCTCCCGAGGAGTGCAGCATCTCCTGCAACGCCGGCACGACGAAAAGGGTGAAGGGAGCCTGCGAGTCGCGGCTGCGCAACGCCTCGAGGATCTCTTCGTTCTCGCCCCCGCTCAGCGTCAGCACCACGACGTGCACGTCGTTCTCGCTTGCAGTCTGCGCCAGCCGCCTGATGTCCTCCCCGATGAGCCGGTCCCTCACCTCGGGGCAGGCATCTGCTCGCCTGCCCAGGAAGCCGACGACCCGGAGTCCGTGCTGCGGACGCTCGTCCAGCATCCGTCCCAGCAGCGCGGCGGTGCTGCCGTTCCCGACGATCAGGGTGCGGTGGTTGGTGCGCCTGCTCCTGCGGGCCGAGGTGATGGCGGTGTACGTCGCCAGGCGACCACTCAGGATGAGGGCCAGAGCCAAAGCGACGTGAATCAAGACCTGGGTGGAGGCACTCGGGATCGGGGAGCTCAGTGCCACGATCGCAACCAGGGCCAACACGGTCGCGCAGATGACTGGAAGGTCGTCCAGCACGGACAGGGTGAGCCGACTCTTGTAGAGCGACTTGGCTGCGAAGACCGTGACGATGCCCGCGCTGAGCGCCAGCGACGAGGCGTGGGACCACGGGGCTACGAGCCACAGGACCAGGAGCGCAAGGGCGTCCGATCCCAGGAGCACAGCCGTGGCATGGTCGGTGCGCATCGGCAGGTGCTTGGCGCCGTTCTGGTGCAACGGACCTCGCGCGTCTGGCTCCTCCGTGGACAGCACAGCCACGGACGGCGTGCGCTGCCCAGGGATGGGAATTCCACGCTCTGCACCAACAGTCGTCGTGCCCCTGGACGGGACGGCTTCATGCCACACCAGTTGCCTCCCCCAGCATCAGTTCGCCGGAGTTCCCCCCACGGCGAGAGCCCTTACCGAACCCATCCTCCAAGTGAACTTTCGAGAAAGACTTGTTGAACCGTAAAGATCCCCAGTTCTCGGTAAGGCAATTTGGTGCCGATGCGGACCACAGTTCTCGAATCGGGCAGCTACTCGTAGCCGAGGATCTCCCGGCGCCGCCTGCCCCAGGCAAGTGCCGAGTCGATGCCGTCCTCGACGGTGAGCCGCGAGCTCCACCCCAGCACCTCGCGCGCCTTGTCGACGTTGGCGAAGGCCCCGATCGCATCCCCCGGGCGCGGAGGGGCCTCGCGCACCGGCACTGCCTGGCCGAAGACCTTCTCGAACGCCATGACCAGCTCGCGTACCGTCACACCGTCGCCGGTGCCGAGGTTGATGACCGTGCTGGGCGCGCCGACTGTCTCGAGTGCCTGGTCGAACTGCTCCACCGCGGTCACGTGGGCCTCGGCGAGGTCCCAGACGTGGATGTAGTCGCGCAGGCCAGTGCCGTCGCGCGTGGGCAGGTCGACCCCTGTGATCGTGAAGGCGTCGATCTGTCCCATCGCCGCCATCACGAGCTGACCCAGCACGTGCGTGGGTTCGCGGATGTAGACACCGGACTCGAGCTCGGGGTCGGCCCCGATCGGGTTGAAGTACCTCAAGATGACCGCTCTGAGCTCGGTAGCGGCGGCCATGTCGGTCAGAACCTGCTCCATGACGTGCTTGGTTCGCGCGTACGGCGATGGCGGGTCGAGCGTCGAGGACTCTCGCACCTCGAAGTCCGGGGACAGCGCGTAGACGGAGGCGGAGGACGAGAACAGCACCCGCGGCTTGCCCAGCCGAACCAGCTCGTCGAAGAGCTCGAGCGACTTGGCCACGTTGTTCTGGTAGTAGTCGTAGGGCCGTTCCACAGACTCCGGTACGACGATCAGGGCCGCCATGTGAATCGTGCAGTCGATGTCTGGGTGGTCGTCGAAGATCCGCGCCACGAGCTCGCGGTCCGCGATGTCGCCTTCGTAGAAGATGCGGTCCCTGGCGAATGCCCGGGGTCCGCTGATGAGCGAGTCGAGGATGATCGGTGTGTGGCCGGCCTTCTCCAGTGCCTTGGCGGTCACCGAACCGATGTAACCCGCGCCCCCCGTGACGAGTACCTTCATGGTCGTCCCCTCTTTCGGCTATTCGGCAAGTACCACTGACATCGGGTCGTCGTGATCCATCAAGACCGTGATGATCGAGTCGCCCGTCACGGGCCGATGTGCGGACCACAGCACCTCGATGCCGGCCTCGGTGAACTCGGCGCAGTCGCCCATGTAGGCGCGACCTCCCTGACCCGCTAGGTACGCGTCGGCGTTGTACCGACGTAGCACGCTGACCAGCCCGGCGTTCCCCCGTCCTTCCGGAGGCAGGGCGATGGAGATCGGCGTCGTGATGCCCAGCAGCTCGCGGACACCGAGGATCAGCGAGAGGTTGAACTGCCAGAGGTGCTCGGTGTGGATGTCGTTGATCATGTCCAGCAGGGTCTTGCCCACGGTGTCCCAGTTGCGCGACCCGCGGTAGCGGCCGATGATCTGGTCCCGCAGCACGGTCGCTGCCTCGTCCGGGCGGATCCGGACGTCACAGATGCGGGCTCGGCTCGGGCTGCCGATCACGGGTACCGAGGCCCAGGTGCCTCGCATGGTCACTCGACGCTGGTATCCGCGAGCCTGGAACTGGTCGTAGATCTTCAGGTCGAACAGGTCAGCCTTGGCCATCTTGTACCAGAAGCCGGAGTATGGCAGGAGGTCCGCCTGGTGCGTCGTGACGATCATCCCGGGGTGCTCTCGAAGCGCGCGAGATGCTCTGCCCAGTCGCCGTTGCGGACCGCACGCACGAGGGCGTACTGCTCAGCCCAGCCGACCTGCCTCGCGACTCCCAGCGTATGTGCGCTCTGCTTGATCCCGTTGAGAGGGTGTGGCCCTTCGACCTGCTGTGACGCGTAGGCCTCGACGGCGGCCACCTTCTTGTCCACCTGGGACTCGTCCAGGGACTCGAAGACGTTCCAGCGCAGATCCGTGGGATAGAGCTGAAGGTCGTAGGCCGTCACGTCGTAGACCATCACGGTCGGCGGGTACCAGTGTCGCGCGCTCATCGAGAGCCGCGCGGAGCGCATGCCGGCCTCGTAGGTTGCGATGTGGTCCTGGTGCATGGATGGGTATGGAAGGTAGAGCTCGTCGGGACGGCACCCGTTCAACATGTCGTCCAGTCGACCGACCAGAGCCTTCATGTCCTGGCCGACACTGCCGTCCGGCAGGTTCAGCACGATGACCTGCCGGTAGCCCAGGACATCCCGGGCCGCCTCGAGCTCCTTGGCCCTGATTTCGTCCGGCTGCGCCAGCACGACCACGGCACACTCATCCGGATACTTCGCCAGGAGACCTCCACAGCCGAGGGTCTCGTCGTCCGCGTGCGGTGCCAGAATCAGGCGTCGCACGTGGTTCGATGTTCCGGAACTTGGAATCGTCGGCATCTTCCCCCCCGCCCCCTAGCGGTCTCACCCCGACATCGGCAAAGAGCCAGCTCTCCCCGATGGGCTCCTTGCTCGCCACAAACACGGCCGCAGAACCTGCGTCTCAGCCAAGTTATGGACCGGCGCCGGTTCCACAAAGCGAATCTCGAAGAATGACCCGAGGGTGCCATCGCATGACTAATCAAAGTTGTTGATCCATCCGGCACAGTCCGCCGGCAAGCACTCTTCGCGATCCCCGTCACCGGGCTCATACCCCTACGCATATCGACGGATGTCCCGGTCGTGAGCAACGTCGATACTCCCAACTGACGGGTGCGCTGCGTCGTTCGCCGACGCGCCGCGACCAGCGACTGCGCAGAGGGGGCACGACAATGGAAATCGTGCGATCGGGCAGGGCCCTGCGGGGCATCACCGCGATTGCCGCGGCGGTCTCGTCGTTCGCGGTGTTCACGGGCAGCGCCGACGCCGTAACCGTTCCGAGCCCACCGGACCCCGGCCCGGGCGAGGTCGTCGAGGCATTTGAGAAGAACCCGTTCTTCACCGCCGAGTTCGGCCTCGAGAACCCGGCAGCAGTCACGTACGTCGACGGCCAGGGTGCACTTGCGATCGCCGAGCCGCGGTCTGGCGGATCCATCGTTGCGCTGCTGAAGCCGGAGCGGGAAGACGTGGTGGGACGCATGGTCGTGCCGGGGCTCAGCGATCCGACGACCCTGGCTGACGACGGCAAGGGGACTCTCGCCGCCTTCGACGGGCAGACGCTGCTGACCTGGCCCGCTGCCGCACGGGGCACCGCATCGGTCCGGAAGCTGACGGTCGAGGGGGAGACCGTCGAGGACCCAGCAGGCATGACCTACGACGAGTCCTCGAGTCAGTGGCTCGTCCTGGACGCAGCTCGGCAGCAGGTCGTCGCGCTTGACCAACGAGGCTCCCAGGTCGTGGCAACCAAGGGCCTGTCACTCTCCGGGTTGGGAGCGAACAGCCTCAAGGGTCTCGCGTTCGAAGACTCGACGGGACTGACCTATGTCGCGGACCCGGAGGCTTCTCGCCTCTACGCCGTGTCGCCGGAGGGTGAGCCGGCAGACACCTACGACCTCGGCGACATCGACGCGGCCTCGCTCACCTCGCTGTCCTTCGGTGCTACCGCGGACCCGACCGACTCTCGCGTGCTGTCCAGCCTCTACACCACTCAGTCGGGCGACGCCTCGACCTTCGGGCAGGTCTCGGAGCTGTCGCTGCAACCGCTCGAAGCGGCAGCCGCGGCAGCGCCTCTCGAGTCGACAGGGACCTTGGTGCGCAGGACTCTGCTGTCGCAGCTGAGCCCGCCCTCACCGGACCCATCCGGCATCGTCTACATGAGTGATGTGGACCGGTTGCTAGTGGCCGACTCCGAGGTGGAGGAGATGGCGATCTACCAGGGGGTGAACCTGTGGCAGATCTCGCGGAACGGGTCGACGCTGCACGAAACCGGGAACACGCTGGCCTACTCCATGGAGCCGACGGGTGTGGGGTACGACCCGGCGGGGAAGCGGATGTTCGTCAGCGACGACGGTCGGCGGCGGATCTTCGAGGTGACCAGGGGGCCGGACAACCGGTTCGGGACCGCGGACGACCCGATGACCTGGTTCTCGACCAGGGGGTTCGCTAACGAGGACCCGGAGGACGTCACCTACGACACCCGGAGCGGTGACCTGTTCGTCACCGACGGGGTGGGGCTGGATGTGGTGCGGGTCTCGGCGGGGCCGAACGGCCGGTTCGACGGGGTGGCGCCGGACGGTGACGATGTCGCGACCCGGTACGACGTGGGTGCGTACGGGATCACCGATCTGGAGGGCATCGGCTACAGCCCGACCCGGGACTCGCTGTTCCTGGCCGACCGGAAGTACACGAAGATCCTCGAGGTGACCAAGGACGGTGGGCTCGTGCAGTCCATCGACGTCGCCGGGATCAACATGAACAACCCGGCTGCCATCACCTTGGCTCCAGGATCCAACGACCCCACTCGTACCAATCTGTACGTGACGACTCGGGGCGTGGACAACGACAACAACCCGAACGAGAACGACGGGATGATGTTCGAGATCTCCGCGCCCACCCTCGGGCCCGGCGACCCGCAGGACAACCAGGCGCCGACCGTGAGTGCTGGTGGCGACCAGTCGGTGGTGCTTCCAGGGTCGGCGTCCTTGGACGGGACGGTGAGTGATGACGGGCTGCCGAACCCGCCGGGTGCGGTGAGCACGACCTGGTCGCGGGTGAGTGGTCCGGGGACGGTGACGTTCGGGAACGCCTCGGCGACCGACACCACGGCGTCGTTCTCGACCGCGGGCACGTATGTGCTGCGGCTGACCGCGTCCGATGGTGCACTCACTGCTGTGGACGAGGTGACCGTGACCGCGTCGGCGGCGCCTGGTGGCGGGACCACCCAGACGGTTGAGGTTCGGGTGGCTGCTGGTTCCGATGATGCCGAGCAGCGAGGTTCTAGCTCGACGGACCTGACCAGCACGGACCTGGAGCTGGTCGTCGACAACACCACCCAGCAGGTGGTGGGGACCCGGTTCGCGGGGCTGCAGGTGCCGGCGGGGGCGACGGTGACCAGTGCGTGGGTGCAGTTCCGCACCGACGAGGTGAGCACCGGGGCGTCGTCGTTGACGATCCGGGCCGAGGCCGCGGACAACACGCCGACGTACCAGGCGGTGGCGGGCAACCTCACCGCCCGGGCGACCACGACGGCGAGCGTGGCGTGGTCCCCGCCTGCCTGGAACACCGTGGGTGAGACCGCGGCCGCGCAGCGCACGCCCGACATCGCCGCCCTGGTTCAGGCGGTGGTGAGCCGTCCGGGCTGGGCGTCCGGGAATGCCTTGGCGCTGCAGTTCTCGGGTTCAGGGCGGCGCACGGCTGAGTCGTTCGAGGGTGGGGCGACGTTCGCGCCACTGCTGCACGTGGAGTACACCACCGGTGGTGGTGGGACGCCGACGAACCAGGCGCCGGTGGTGAACGCGGGGTCGGACCAGACGATCGTGCTGCCGGGGTCGGCGTCGTTGGACGGGACGGTCAGTGATGACGGGTTGCCGAACCCGCCGGGTGCGGTGAGCACGACGTGGTCGCGGGTGAGTGGTCCGGGGACGGTGACGTTCGGGAACGCGGCTGCGGTGGACACGACGGCGTCGTTCTCGGCGGCGGGGACGTATGAGCTGCGGTTGAGTGCCTACGACGGTGCGCTGACCACCGAGGACGAGGTCGTGGTGACGGTCTCGTCTGGTGGTGGAGGCGGTGGGAGCCTTCCGGGACAGATCGACGGGATCGAGATCGAGTCGCACGACCACATCGCACCCGTGATGGACGCGAACGGAAACCTCTATCGGGTCACGGAGGACACTCTGGCCAACGGCAACCGACCCAGGGTGATGAAGTCCAGCGACGGTGGCGTTACGTGGAGCGAGCAGGATGCGGCAAACCGGCCGACCACGGGTGACACGGAGGGCGGTTGGCTCCTCCAGGACGGCCCCAATCTCTGGTTCGCCTGGCAGAAGTCGGCCACCGTTCACCTCACGCGGTTCCGCACGTCGGATCACCCGACCAACCCGGACACCTACGACATCCAGATCGAGACGGTGGCGACTCCTTCCGACCCCGGCCCGCAATACGCGTCTCTCGCGAAGAACTCCGACGGAAGCCTGTGGGTCGCCTACGGAGCATCGCCCGCGGGTGGGCCAAGGTCGGCCGTGGTCAAGCGACTGCCCGGCGGGGGTTATGGGGCACCGACGATCCTGGACACCGGCACGGCCACGACCGCTCCACGGCTGGTCAAGGGGTCCGGCGACCTGACGCATGTCCTCTACAAGGACCACTCCAACAACCGGATCTACTGGCGCACGCTGTCGACAGCGGGGGTGCTCTCCGCCCCGGTCCGGGTCGACTCCGGCGGCACGCACGCGGTCGAGACCCCCATCACGAACGCTGTCGCCTATTCCGACGGCGGCGTACAAGTGGTCATGGTCGCGTTCGCAGACCCAAGCGGCATCCTGAAGTCCGTCGAGATCCGAGACGGGGTTGTGGGACCGGAGCAGACCATCAGCAGTGGCTCGGTGACGATCAACCCGGCTACGACAACCAACTTGGCCGCCGTAGCTCACCTCGCAGTGGCGGGCTCGACGGTTGTGGCGATGTGGTCCGACGCTGCGAACGGTCACGTCTACCGCGACCAGCGCCCGGTCGGTGGTACGTGGGGCGCGGACACCCTCACCGTGGACACGGGCGCCGGGACGGGGTCCTTGGTGCAGTACGTCTACAACAGCGTGCTCGAGCAGTCAGGATCAGAAGCCCGTATCGGCTTCACCTACGACGTGGGGCCGCACGCTGATGACGACTCCAACATCTTCTACGACGAGGTGACCGTGGAGACCGGTTCCGGGGGTGGGGGGCCGGTGAACCAGGCGCCGTCGGTGAGTGCGGGTGCGGACCAGTCGGTGGTGCTGCCGTCCTCGGCGTCGTTGGACGGCACGGTGAGTGATGACGGGCTGCCCAACCCGCCGGGGGCCACGACGGTTCTGTGGAGCCGGGTCAGTGGTCCGGGTGCGGTGACGTTCGCGAATGCGGCCGCGGTGGACACCACGGCGTCGTTCTCGGCGGCGGGAGCGTATGTGCTGCGGTTGACCGCCGATGACGGTGCGTTGACGGCCGCGGACGAGGTGACCGTGACGGTGTCGTCTGGTGGTGGCGGCGGTGGGACCACGCAGACGGTGGAGGTCCGGGTCGCGGCGAGCTCGGATGACGCCGAGCAGCGGCTGTCCGGGTCGACGGACCTGACCAGCACGGATCTGGAGCTGACCACCGACAAGTCCACCCAGCAGGTGGTGGGGATGCGGTTCCCGGGGCTGGCGATCCCGGCGGGCGCGACGATCACGAACGCCTATGTGCAGTTCACGGTCGATGAGGTGAGCACCGGTGCGGTGTCACTGACGATCCGGGGCGAGGCGGCCGACAACGCGCCGACCTATCTGGGCACGTCGGGGAACGTGACCTCGCGGGCCACCACGGCGGCGAACGTGTCATGGGTGCCGCCGGACTGGAACACCCGGGGTCAGGCGGCTGCCGGGCAGCGGACGCCGAACCTGGCGGCGGTGGTGCAGGCCGTGGTCGGTCGGGCCGGCTGGAGTTCGGGCAACGCGCTGGCGCTGCAGATCTCGGGCACCGGTCGACGCACCGCGGAGGCCTTCGACGGTGTTGCGTCCGCCGCGCCACTGCTCCACGTCGAGTACACCACCGGCTCCGGTGGCGGGGGTCCGGTGAACCAGGCTCCGACGGTGAGTGCGGGTGCGGACCAGTCGGTGGTGCTGCCGTCGTCGGCGTCGTTGGACGGCACGGTGAACGATGACGGGCTGCCCAACCCGCCGGGAGCCACGACGGTGACCTGGAGCAAGGTCAGTGGCCCGGGCACGGTGACGTTCGGGAACGCGGCTGCGGTGGACACGACGGCGTCGTTCTCGGAGGCGGGGTCCTATGTGTTGCGGTTGAGTGCCGACGACGGGGCGCTCACCACCGCGGATGAGGTCGTGGTGACGGTGTCACCGGCATCCGGTGGCGGTGGTGGGACCACGCAGACGCTCGAGGTCCGGGTGGCGACGAGCTCGGATGATGCCGAGCAGCGGCTGTCTGGGTCGATGGACCTGACCAGCTCGGATCTGGAGCTGACCACCGACAACTCCACCCAGCAGGTGGTGGGGATGCGGTTCCCGGGGCTGGCGATCCCTGCGGGTGCGACGATCACCAACGCCTATGTGCAGTTCACGGTCGACGAGGTGAGCACCGGTGCGGTGTCGCTGACGATCCGGGGTGAGGCTGCCGACAACGCGCCGACCTATGTGGGGACCTCGGGGAGCATGGTGTCGCGGGCCACGACGGCGGCGAACGTGGCGTGGGCGCCGCCGGACTGGAACACCCGTGGTCAGGCGGCTGCCGGGCAGCGGACGCCGAACCTGGCGGCGGTGGTGCAGGCCGTGGTCGGTCGAGCCGGCTGGGCCTCGGGCAACGCGCTGGCGCTCCAGATCTCGGGCACCGGTCGACGTACCGCCGAGTCGTACGACGGTGTCCCGTCCGCCGCGCCACTGCTCCACATCGAGTACACGATCGGCTGAGTGACCGGCCGACGTTCAGGGAAGGTCGACGAAGGGGGCACACGTGACAGCAGTCTCCTCAGATACCGCACAGGTAACCGTGGAGGCCAGGTGGGGGAAGCGTGAGATGATCGACAGGCTGGCGCCTGAGTGGCGCCAGCTCTGCAACCGGGCGGAACACGACGAGCCGTTCTACCGGCCGGAATGGGTGAGCACGTACCTCGACGCCTTCGAGCCGGACGCTCACCTGCTCCTGCTCGAGGCTCGGGTCGAGGGCCGACTCACCGCAGTCCTACCACTGGTCGAGACACGGGGCGGATGGCGCAAGCTCTGGGCGCGCACGCTGCAAGGCGCAGCGAACATCCACTCCTGCCGCTTCGACATCCCCCGTGAGAGGGGACAGACAGGAGAGGCCTCGGTCGCCAAGATCTGGTCCACCCTCCGCGGTCTTCCCGGATGGGACCTGGTCATCATCCCGCGCGTGCCCTCGGGTGGCGCCGCAGATGCGCTCGTGAGCCAGGCAGCGCGCGACGGATACCCGACGGGACTGTGGCGGGGATGGCAGGCCATGGAGAGCCCCTACCTCGAGGTGGACCTCGCTCCCGGCGAGGACCCCACCACGATCGCCGGACATGCTCACTTCCGACGTAACGTCAGGCGCCGGCTCCGACGGGCGATGGAGAAGTACGAGGTCCGCCTGCGCCGTGTCGAGGATGCCGATCCGGAAGCCCTCGAGGCGTTCTTCGAGCTCGAGAGGCGCAGCTGGAAGGGCACGACGGGAACCGCCATCGCCTGCAACGAGGCCACACGGTACTTCTACACCGCTGCCGCGACGGTAGCGGCTCAGTCGGGCTATCTGTCCCTCTACTTCCTAGACTTCGACGGCGTTCCCGTCGCCGGTCACCTGGGGTTGAGGTACAAGGGCCGCTACTACATGCCGAAGGTCGCCTACGACGAGGACTATGCCAAGTACTCGCCTGGTCACCTGCTCCTTCGCGGCATCATCGAGGACTGCGCGAAGGATGGGCCCGCAGTCGTCGACTTCCTCGGACTGATGGCGCCGTGGAAGGCCGACTGGACCGATCTGGTGCTGCCGCACTCGTCCTGCTTCGTGTACGGGAAGGGGGTGCGCGGCCGACTGCTCCATTTCGCCAGGTTCTCGGTCCTTGCGGCCGCGCGCACGGCGGCGCACCTGCCGTCCCTCGAGCCTTCGGCCCAAGCGGTCTTGCAGTGGCGCAAGCGGAGGAGGCCAGCAGGTCGGGACAGCCGGTCGAGCAGTCGGCTGTGAGGCGGGAGCAGGGGCTCTGACGGTCGAGTCGTACCAACCGCTCGAGCAGAGCGCGGGCGTAAAGGAGATACAGATGACAAAGAATGCGCGGCACAAGGTTCTCTACCTCGCGGGCTGGCAGCGCAGTGGCAGCACGATCCTGAGCAACATGCTCGGCCAGCTGCCGGGCTTCTTCTCGGCCGGAGAGCTGTACTACTTCTGGCCCCACGCCGCGAAGGACAAGGTGCTGTGCGGGTGTGGCGCGCCGTTTCGGGAGTGCGCGCTCTGGCGCGAGGTGATGGAGCGCGCGTTCGGCGAGACCGGAGTCGACGCCGACAGGATGAAGCAGCTGGGCCTCGAGGGGCTCCGGACGCGGAACATACCCCGCTTGCTGCTCGAGAAGCCTCGTCACCGGTTGCTGGACGGTCTCACGGAGTACGCGGAGAACGTCGACAAGCTCTATGCGGCCATAGCGGACACGACCGGATGCGATGTCGTGATCGACTCGTCCAAGTGGCCGCCGTACGGGCTGCTGCTCAGTGAGAGACCCGACCTCGACGTGTACGTGCTCCACCTTGTCCGCGACCCGAGGGCGGTCGCGCACTCGTGGCAGCGTCGCAGGCCCCGCCCCGACCGGGACGGAAAGCCGTTCATGTCGCGGACCCCCGGAGCCAGCTCGGCCAGGTGGCTGGCGTGGAACGCAGCCGCAGAGGCCTTCTGGCAGCGAGACTCGAGCCGCTACGTGCGCGTTCGCTACGAGGACTTCGTCGTGAAGCCGCTCGAGACGTGCCAGCTGGTTCTCGACATGCTGGGCAAGAGTTCCCTGAATGTCGAGGTCACGGCCGACCAGGAGGTCTTCTTGGACGTGTGCCACACCGTCGACGGGAATCCGGTGCGCCTCAACCGGGGTCTGGTGCGCTTGACCAAGGATGACGAGTGGGAGACCGCGATGGATCTTCGAACGAAGCTTGCCGTGACCTCCATGACCTTGCCGCTTCTCCTGCGCTATCACTATCCGCTCGGGCGATAGCGCAGACGTGACCGGGCGTGGTCGGCGACAGAGCTACTGGCGGAACCAGTCCGAAACCGCTCGGTCCCAGACCGAGAGGTCCGTGGTGAGGGTGACCCCGTCAGGGAGGGTGTTGTTGCATTCACCGGCGGTGCGGTAGTCCCCGGCTCCAGCCCAGACGAGCGTGACGTTCTCGTAGGTGCCGTCGGGCCACATCTGGGCTTGGCAGGACGAGTACGAAGGCATGTCGAGGCGGAAGATCGTGTTGCGAACCTCTACCTGTCTGGCGGCCATGTCCGACCACTTCCAGATGCCGTAGGCGCCCAGCCACTCCTCGCCGCTGGCTACGCAGCGTCCGCGAGCGGCGCTGTCGTCGTCGCAGTAGTTGTCGCCGAGAGGCTGCGGCTCGACATACACCAGGGAGTTCTCCACGGTGAACACCGCGGGTGTTTCGCCGTCCCTCGCGCTCTCGGCCTCGGTAGGACGTTGCGCGAATGCTGCGAAGCAGCCGTCGAAGAACGAGTTGTTGACGTACACGCTGTGAACGGGCTGCTCGTTCTCGATGCAGTCGTCGCGGATGTCCCGCGCGTAGACGTGGTCGAGGTACGTCCGAGCGGCGGAGCCTGCGGCATTGGGATCGTAGGCGTCCTCGAAGTCCTCGACGGACATGTCCTGGACGAACAGCCAGCTGCCGGCCGAGCTCGTCATGGTGACGCGTAGGCCCTCTCCGCCCGGCCCGTCCTGATCCCCCTCGCCGTCGTACCACTCGTCGCGCGTCGCGTCATCAGGGACGGGCCCGTGGACCTCCCCGCCCTTGATGCATCCCTTGCTCCAGCTCTCGGAACGGATCGGGTAGGGCTTCTCGTGCCACACCGCGCCGCGAAGGTCCCAGGTGCCGCCGCTGTTGCCCTGGTAGAGCGCCTGCTCCTGCTGCCCTCCCCACGTCAAGGTCGTTGGCGGGCAGGTGGGGAAGTAGATGGTCGTGGTCCCCGGGGGGGTCGAACGACCGTCCATACCCAGACCGAGGCCGAGGCCCACCACCACAGCCACCGCGACGATGAGCGCGCCCAGGACCCGGACGGTCATGCCGAGGAGTGGCCTCCTGTGGCGGGGGCGGCTCGAGTCGTCGAAGACGTGGCTGGGCACAATCGATCCGTTTCGTCAGCCTGGACCGGAGGAGGTGTCGAGACGTCGATTGCTGAGGAGGTCGGCTGCCAGCTGCGCCACGCAGTCCGATCCGGTCCCGTCGATGACGACGACGTCGCTCAGGTCACGCCTCCTCCACTCGCTGAGGATCTCACTCAAGACGGCTTCTCCGTGACGCATGGCGGACAGCTGGTCCTCCTCCGCTAGCCGCTGTACGCGGCTGTGCCTGGAGGGGCGTGAGGACAGTCGCTCGAGCGCCAGCCGGGGCGGTACGTCGACGTGGACGACGACGTCGGGCCGAGTGGCGGACTCAGCAAGCTCGACGAGGGACTGGGACGGGTTTGCCGTGGACCGCAATGCGGCCGACCACAGGGCCTGCACGAGCCCCTCCTCCAAGGTGGCCACGCCGGAGGAGCGCCTGCTCCGTGCGACCACGTGCTTCCTCGTCCACCACAGCACCGGTAGCGCGATCATGTCTCGGACGCTGGACTGGCCGGATCCGAGGACTCGTGCCGCGCGAAGCTCTGCCGTAGGGGTTGCGGAGAGGGCAGCCGCAACCGACACAGCCTTGTGAAACAGGCGCGGGACGAGGGGAGCCGAGGCTGACACGTGCTCGTCGGCGACCCAGGTGTCGACTCCCTGTGACCGCAGCTGCTCGGCCAGGGCGCGTGCGATCGTCGTCTTGCCGGCCCCGGGCAGCCCACACAGCTCGACCACCATGCTCATCTATGGCCTCCAGACTTGGCATGAGCGCCGTTCTCGGAGTCGTCGTCGGCGTGTCGACGATCTGACAGAGCGCCGTACGCGATGACCAGGGCGATGAACAGCCAGGTCTGCTTCCGGTACTCCCAGTTGTGCAGCACCGCGGAGAACAACCAGGCGGTGAACAGTGCGACCCACATCCCTCGGAGCAGAGGGGAGAGGTGTCGGATGGGCAGGAGTGCGGCGATGAGCATCGCCATGAAGAGGCCGAACCCGACGACACCCACCTCGGCAAGCAACGAGAGTGCGAAGTTGTGGCCGACCTTGTTGGCTCCGACGGCGGCTTCGCGGAAGGCGCCGGCGCCGACCCCGAGCACGGGATGGTCCTGGATCAGCCGGAACGCCTCTGCCCACACGGTCTCGCGCGAGTTCAGGTTGCCGGCCTGAAGGTTTTCAGCCGTGCCCTCCAGCCTCAGTCTCACGCGCGGCGGCGCCAAGGGGAAGGCGAGGGCGGCCAGCGCGACCAGCGCGCCGAGGGACCCGATCGCCATGCCAGGGTGCCGGCGTGCAATCTGATAGACGAGAAAGACGATCGCAGGCAGGAGTGCGGCCAGGCCCGACCTGGAACCGGTGAGGAGCACGGCGAAGCCCGCGAGCGGGATGTAGAGGCAGCCTCCGATGAGGCGGGCCAGGTGCCATCTGTCGGTCCCGGGCGCGAAGATCAGGTAGACCGCGATCGGTGCGCCGAACGCGAGAATCGCCGCGAGGTCGTTGGGATGGAACCCATCCAACGTCGCCCGCCCGTACATCTGCGTTCCACCGGTGGGTTGTGCGGAGCTGATCAGCAAGAAGGTCACGGTGAGGTAGCACCCGATGACGTAAGCCAGCAGGACCTGTCGGGCCCTCGCCGCGGTGGTGACGGTGTCCCAGACCACCAGCATGAAGCCCAGGAGCTGCATGTAGGTGAGGACGCGGGTCTGGGTGGCGGGCCCGTCCACGGTCCAGGCCATGCTGCAGGCGTTCCACAGGACGAAGAGGATGGCGAACACGTGCGCGGCTCGCGGTTGGCGCACCTTCCCGCTCATCAGCACCGACACCAGCCACGCGACGCCCACGATCAGTCCGATGACCTTGCTCACCTTCCCGGCGCCGGGAAAGTTGACGACGTTCTCCCAGGGAAGGGTGATGGTCATCAGGATCATCAGGCGGAAGACGAACGTGTTCATGACCGACTCGTTTTCAGGAGTACGTCGAGATAGCTGGTGACCACCTGCTCCTGCTCGTAGGGCAGCCAGCTCTCTCGAGGTGGTGGTGGCACCCGGCCATCGAGTGCATCGACGAGCGCAGCTGCCATGGCTGCGGCGTCCCCGACCGGCACCAGGGCCCCGTAGCGGCCACCGTCGAGGATCTGGTGCGGTCCGCTCGGGCAGTCCGTGGACACGACTGTGGCGCCGCACGAGATCGCTTCGATGAGCACGCCCGGTGACCCCTCCCAGCGTGACGAGAGTGCGAAGACGTCGGCGGCCGACATGGCCGGGTAGGGGTTGTCGCAGAAGCCGGGCAACGACACGTCAGCAGCCACACCGAGCCGAGCCGCGAGCTGCTCCAGCTCGGATTGCAACGGCCCCCTACCCAGGATCACCAGTCGCGCTGGTCGCGCGCGACGTACTGTCGCGAAGGCCTCGATGAGGGTGGCGAAGTCCTTCTGAGGTATCAGCCGCCCCACCGCAAGGATCGTCGGGCAGGTTCGCTCCTGCAGCCACGGATGCGTCACCGGCTCTGTCCGCATGCGGGCCATCTCGGGGGTCACCACGGGGTTGTTCAGCACGACCACCGACTCGCTGGCGAGTCCGCACATCTCCACCAGATCCTCAGCAACCCCCTGCGACACCGCGACGACCGCACTCGCCCGTGGATAGGTCCAGCGCATGAGCCGTGGCATCCAGCGGTTGCGCCGTCTGGGAGTGTTCGCGGTGGCAACCGAGAGCGTGTTCCGCTCGCTCACCACCAGCGGCACGTCCACGCGCGCCAGCGCTCGCGCGACGACCGCCGCCACGTTCACATAGTTCAGGGCCGAGAAGGCCACGGCCGGCCGCTTCGCCCGCAGGTAGCGAGCCAGCGGCACTACCGCAGTCGCCACACGCTTCACACCCAGGTCGACGACCTGCACCTCCGGGTGCAGCTCCGCCAGGAATGGCCCCTCCGCCTTGGCCAGCACCAGGTCGACCGCGTAGCCGCGACGAGCGAATCCCGACGCCAGCTTGGCGACAGCCCTCTCGGCGCCACCGCCCCTCATCGAAGCCATGATGAGAGCGATCCGCTCTTCGTGCCGCTTCGGCTCGGCCGGGTCGGGCCGCTTGTTCAGGGCCGTCATGATGCACGAACCACCTTCCGCAGGCGGCTTCGAACCTGACGCCGCTGACCGGCGGAGAGCCCGCAGCCGTAGGCCAGGAGCAGGGCCAGCAGCGAGGTCAGAGAGCCGAGGGCGAGGAGGGAGAACCAGCCGCCGGCCCCGGCCTGGTTGCGCACGAAGACGGCGCCGCCGAGCATCACCACCGACGTGAGCGCCGGTCTCCACGCGCCGCGTACCTGCGCCATGACCGGGAAGTGGAGCAACCGCCCGACGAGCACCGGGTAGGCGACGCTGAGGACCAGGCGGCCGATGAGGAACGCCGTGACGAGTCCGACGATGCCCAGCTGTGCCGGCCCGACCAGCACGATGGCCAGCCCCACCGAGAGCGCAACGGAGAAGATGCCGAGCAGCACCTTGCCACGGATCCTGAGTGTCAGGTCGATGACGTTGGAGTCCACGCGGATCAGGGCCAGCTGCAGCACCATGATGCAGATCAGCACGGTGGCGGTGGTGCCCGCGTCGTACTGCGAGCCGACCCAGAGGCGAAGGAAGTCAGGCAGCCAGATGATGGCGGCGCTGGCTGCCACGATCGAGACCATCCACGACAGCACCATCGTCTCGCCCCGGACCTTGACCGCTCTGTCGAGCTCGCCGGCGCCGACGAGACCACCCAGGCCGGGCATCGTGGCGGAGACCACCATGAACACCACGTCGGTGATGGCGTGCGGGACATAGCTCGTCAAGGTGTACGTCGTGACGAGCGCAACCCCGCCCACAGCGCTCAGGACGAGCACGTCGCTGCCCTTGATGGCTTGCATGACCAGGTTCCAGAGCAGGAACCACCAGCTGATCCCCACGAACGCCTTGACCGCCCCGGTGCGGGGACGCGAGACGCCCCACCAGTGGACCTGCCTGCGCACGATGTGCAGGAAAGTGATCCCGGAGAGCATGGTCGTCAGCACCATCGAGAGCGCGACGCCCAGCAGCCCCCAGCCGAGCCAGAGCGCGGTCGCGGTGAGTCCGGCGCCGACGAACAGGACCGCGGTGGACACGCCCAGGCGCCGGTAGCCAAGGTTCTCGCCCAGCAGCACCGATCGAGGAATGCTCGCGATGCCGAGCACGATGAGGTTGAAAACGAGCAGCCCGGCAGCTCCTCTGATGACCCACGTCTGATCTGGTGAGGCGTGGACCAGCGCCGGCGAGACCCACGCCAGCACACCACCGAGCACAGTGACCAGCGGCAGGAACAACAGCCAGACCGCGATCGCTGTGCCGACCTTCTCTCGTTTCGCCTCGTCATCCTCCGACGACTGGGCATGGGCGACGACCCACTTGAGGGCTTCGCCGGGCCGACCGCTCGCCGGAGAGGTGTGACCGATGAGCCGCTGAAGGACCTGCCAGATTCCGTACCCGGCATCGCCGAGGAAGCGAAGCAGCAGCGGAGCCAGCACGAGCTGGATCGAGATCCTCGCGGCGTAGTCGACACCCGCTGCGAGCGCGTTCAAGGAGGCCCGCCTCGTCAACGAGGGACGCGGGCGATCGACGCGAGGAACGGTGGACGGCTTGCTCAGCTCAACCACCCCCTACCTCTTGCAGGAACGAGCTCCTGACCCTGGCGGCGAGGTTCTCCGGCGTACCGGTGGACGTGTCGATGCTGAGGACGGGTGTGCCTGCCTCCCTGAAGAGGACGAGGATGGCGTCGTACGCAGCCCGGTATCGAGCCAAGAAGGCCTGGGCGGTCTCCGTGTCGGCGTTCTGGATTCGATGCATGCGGTGGCGGGAGTCGATCCTCTCGAGCAGGACCGCGTCGGGGGCGTCCAGCCACACCACGCCGTCGAGCAGCTGGCCCCAGGCCTGGGCGGTGCGCGTCCACCACTTTCGAAAGACCGGGGTCCGGGTCATCGGCGGACCCCACGCAGCGAGGACAGCGAGCCGGAAGGCCGGTCCGTGGTCGAGCAGGTACGTCCCCGAGCTGCGGCTCGCCAGCTCGCGGTGCCACGCCATCAGGTACACCAGACTGCGGAGCTCACCCTTGGTCCAGCCGCGCCCCGAGGTCGACACTCGCGCCCCGGCCAGGACCGGCCCGAGCGAGAAGGCGCCGATCGCCAAATCGATCCGGCTGGAGTCCACCCCGACGCGGGCCTGGCCGCCCTCCGAGACCAGGGCGCTTGCGAGCGTCGTCTTGCCCGCCCCCGCGGGACCGGCAAGCTCGACGACGCATCGGGTCACAACCGCTCCCACACCGCTGACTTCAGATCCGCGAGCACACCGGCGGCCGGCTGAGCCGCGTCGATGACCACGGTGCTTTCGTCCCAGACGGCGTTCCAGACCTCGGTGGACCGCCGCCTGACGTAGTTCTCCTCCTCGTCGGTCTTGCGGTTGACCGCCACCTCCGGGTCGACACGGAGCACAGCCAACGCCTCGGGACGAGTGAACGCGGCGTAGTAACGAGCCTCTCGATCGATGAGAGCGGTGCCGAGCCGGGTAAGCCCGGGGAGCCCCCGAGCCCAGGTCGTACGGGCCCCGTCCATCGTCCGCAGCTGTTCGAGCGGGTAGCGGTCGCACACGACGATGCCGCCGTTGGCAGCGATGCGGCGCGATCGGGTGAGGAGCCGGTACCGGTCACGAGCCGTGAGAACGTGCCAGGCCAGCCACGCCGTCGATGGCGCCTTGGTCGGGTCGGCCGGTGGCGCCGTCGGCTCGGCCAGGTCCTCCCACAGCCCGATTCGGCGCCCTGCCCGGAGCGCGCCCTTGGCGGCGATGCTCGTGGGCGACTTGGGCGGTCGTCCCAGGTGGACGCGTCGTACGACGAACGCTCGGGAGAGCCACGCAGTCAGACCGTCCACCGCCGTGGACTTTCCCGATCCGTCGCCGCCCACGATCGCCACCACTGCACCCCCGGAGACGAGTCGCTTCCGCACCGGACGTTGAAGGACGAAGCGGCGCGCGGCCCACGTGGGACGCCGGACGAGGCGGAGCGTGGTGTCCTTGGCACGTGACCGCCGGGCGCAGGCATCGAGCGCCTTCGCAAGCCTTCCTGCGGCGCGCACCCGGAGCGCCAGCGACGAGCCGGGCTCCACCGCGCGGCGGCACTCGGGCCAGACCTCGCGCACGAAAGGCAGATGTTCGGCAACCACGTCCTCGACGGTCGACCAGTCGGTTCGCGCCTGAAGCCAGTCGAGCTCGCGCCGCTCGCTGGCTGCGAGCCTCCCTCGTGCCTGGAGCATCGCGTCCCAGGTCGAGTGCTTCAGCACCAGCCGCAGCACCAGCACGGCCAGCTCGAACTCGGGTGCCGGCAGCGGGAAGAGTCCGTCGGTCGAGCTCGATGCGAGGTAGGCCTGCTCGATGGGCAGCCAGAAGTTCTTCGTGGTGTCGTCGCCGAGGACCAGCCTGTAGTGCGCATGGACGTGGACCATCCGTCCGGACGGTGCGTCGAACCCGTAGTAGTGCACGACCGCAGGCACTTCTCGGGCCGGTGGAAGGGCGGCGGCCTTGAAGCCGAGACTGGCCAGAACCTCGAGAAAACGCCCGTGATGCTCCCGTGCCACCAACAGGTCCAG
>DATICF010000045.1:0-33831 GCA_035456965.1 Nocardioidaceae bacterium | reverse complement strand
CGCGCCGACTCGCGAGCTCGCGCTTCAAGTCACCAACGACCTCAAGACCGCTGCTGCCGACCGTGGCACGCGGATCCTCACCGTGTATGGCGGCGTGGGCTACGAGACCCAGCTCGATGCTCTGGCAGCCGGCGTCGACGTTGTCGTCGGTACGCCGGGCCGCCTCCTCGACCTGGCCAACCGCCGCGCGCTCGACCTCTCGCACGTCAAGGTGCTGGTCCTCGACGAGGCCGACGAGATGCTCGACCTCGGCTTCCTCCCCGACGTGCAGAAGCTGCTGTCGAAGACGCCCGAGACCCGGCAGACCATGCTGTTCTCGGCAACCATGCCGGCCGCCATCGTGAGCCTCGCCCGGGTGCACATGCGCCACCCGATGAACATCCGTGCCGAGTCCGCCTCCGACGAGCAGACCGTCCCGGCCACGGCGCAGTTCATCTACCAGGTCCACGACCTCGACAAGCCCGAGATGCTCGCCCGCATCCTGCAGGCCGAGAACTCCGGGATCACGATCGTCTTCACGAAGACGAAGCGCCAGGCGCAGCGGGTTGCCGACGACCTTGCCGAGCGTGGTTTCCCGAGCAGCCCCCTGCACGGCGACATGCCGCAGGTGGCGCGCGAAAAGGCGCTGAAGAAGTTCCGCGACGGCAAGCTCAAGGTGCTCGTGGCAACCGACGTCGCGGCCCGCGGCATCGACGTCGCGGACGTCACGCACGTGGTCAACTACAGCTGCCCCGAGGACGACAAGACCTACGTCCACCGGATCGGCCGCACCGGTCGTGCGGGAGCCACCGGCATCGCGATCACGTTCGTGGACTGGGCCGACGTCACTCGTTGGAAGATCATCAACAAGACCCTCGGCCTGCCCTTCGACGAGCTGACCGAGACCTACTCCACCTCCGAGCACCTCTTCCACGACCAGGGCATCCCGCCGGGCACCAAGGGCCGCATCGTGCCCGAGACCCCGGCCGAGAAGCCGGCGCGTGAGTCGAAGCCGCGATCGGACCGCGGAGAGCGACCCAGGCGCCAGCGTTCGCGCACTCGCACCCGCGGCGGGGAGAGGGTCGAGGCCGGTACGACGGGCAGCTCGCCCGCTCCGGCTGCCTCGGGCGAGTCCGATGCCGAAGCCTCCTCCGGTTCCCCCAGCCGGAACCGGCGCCGTCGTCGCCGCACCCGCAGCGGCGAGACCGCCCCGGCCTCCAAGGACTGAGCCGAGACCTATCCGCGGCACCACCTCTGTTCGCAGAGGTGGTGCTCGTCGTTTCAGGCGATGACGACCACCGCGGTCCCGACGTCGGCGAAGTCCCAGAGCGCTATCGCGTCGGGGCGCCACTGTCGGATGCAGCCGTGAGACTGGGGCGTGCCGAGCTGGCTCCGGGTCTGCACGAGCTTCCCGTCCTGGACCGGGATGTCGTGGAACCCGATCGCGGCCCGCTTGCCGTGGGCGAACCGGACCATGTACTGCATGCTGCCCGAGTCGTCGATGCCCACCGCGTGTCGGGAGGTGGAGTACACCTCGTAGGTCCCCGGCGAGAGGTTGTCGGTGAGACTGCCCGAGACAAGGTAGGTGCGGCGCACGCGGTCATCGTTCTCGGCGAGCCACACGCGTTGGGCGCTCATGTCGAAGACCACCCGCCTGCCGCTCCCCGAATCGATGGGCAGGTCCGTCGACTCGACCGCTTCCCGCCGCCGGAGCGGCAGGACGTCAGGAGTCGAAGCGGGGCGTCGGTTCTCGGGGCGGCGCATCATCGCCGGTGCGCTGTAGGCGCTCAACTGCATGGCAGCCTGGGCAGGAGCGGCGGGTGCCCCAGCTGCAGGGTCGGTCGACTTCGGCGCTGCCTCGACCGGGATCACACCCGCGGCTCCGAGAACCGCGACCGCGGTGATTCCGACGGCGCTCAGCGCGGCGGTGATCCGCCCGTAACGCGGGCGCACGGCGCGGTGCCTGCCATGCTGCGGTCCCATGCGCAGAGTCTAGGACCCCGAAGCCGCCTTCTTGGTGAGGCTGACGGCCACGTCGCGGTACGCGTCGGCGCCTCGGTTGCTCTTGGCCGTAGCCAGGATCGAGCGCCCGGCGGCCGGGGCCTCGGCGAAGCGGATCGACTTCGGGATCGGAGGCTCGATCACGTCGAGGTCGTAGGTGTCGGAGATGGTCTCGAGCACCGCGCGTGCATGGTTGGTCCGACCGTCGTACAGCGTCGGGAGCACGCCCCAGACCGCGAGCTTCTTGTTGGTGAAGCGCCGCACGTCGTGCACGGTGTCGAGCAGCTGCCCCACACCGCGGTGCGAGAGGGTCTCGCACTGGAGCGGGATCAGGACCCCGGAGGCCGCTGTGAGCGCGGCGACGGTGAGGACCCCGAGCGACGGCGGGCAGTCGAGCAGCACCCAGTCGTACCCGTCGAGCTCCTCGAGCGCCGCGCGGAGGACGTACTCGCGTCCCGTGCGGGTGAGCAGGTCGGCCTCGGCACGGGCGAGCTCGATGGTGGCAGGCATCAGGTGGACGCCGTCGTCGGTCTCGATGATGACCTCGGTCGGGTCGATCCCCTTGGTGAGCACGTGGTGGACCGAGAGCTCGAGGTCCTCCGGATCGATGCCCAGCGAGAAGGTCAGACACGCCTGCGGGTCGAGGTCGACGATGAGGACGGACTTGCCCTGCTCGGCCAGAGCGGCACCGAGGGAGGCGACGGTCGTGGTCTTTGCGACGCCACCCTTCTGGTTGGCGATCGCGAGAATCTGAGTGCTCATCACCCGATATTGTGCCCGACACCCCGGGCCGCCGAGGTCACTGTCCGTGGAATGCTGTGCGGCATGTCTCAGGGAACCGCGCTGATCACTGGTCCGACTGCCGGCATCGGGCGTGCCTTCGCCGACGAGCTTGCCTCGAGGGGCTACGACATCGTGCTGGTGGCACGGAACCGCGAGCGGCTCGACGAGCTCGCCGACGACCTCCGCGACAGGCACAAGGTCGAGGTCGAGGTGCTCGCAGCCGACCTGGCCGACCGCGAAGCGCTCGCCAAGGTCGAGGCACGCGTGGCCGATCCCTCCCGCCCGGTCTCCCTGCTGGTGAACAACGCCGGCTTCGGGCACAAGCAGCCGTTCACCGACAACTCCGTCGAGGACGAGCAGGAGATGCTCGACGTGCTGGTCACGGCGGTGATGCGCCTGAGCCACGCCGCGATCGGGCCGATGCTGCTGCGGGGCGACGGCGCGATCGTCAACGTCGCCAGCGTCGCCGCTTTCCTCCCTCGCGGGACCTACAGCGCCGCGAAGGCCTACGTCGTGTCATTCAGCGAGTGGCTCGATCTGACCTACCGCAACCGCGGTGTCCGTGGCATGGCCTTGTGCCCCGGCTTCGTGAAGACGGAGTTCCATGAGCGCATGGGTGTGAGCCGTGACTCTGCGCCAGGCTGGATGTGGCTCGAGGCCGAGCGGACCGTGCGCGAGGCGCTCGCCGACCTGGACCGGGGCCGGTCGATCTCGATCCCGAGCAAGAGGTACAAGGCTCTCAGCGCGGTGGCCCGCTGCACCCCGTCGTCACTCCAGGCGAGGTTCCAGGGTCTCGGCCGGAAGTAGCTCGGGGGCGGCCTGCCGTGGTCTGCCTGGGCGCAGGAAGGTCCAGCCGGCCTACGGGGCGAGCAGCTGGGGAGTCGGGCGGCCCGAGGCGGCGGCCGACGCCCGAGCCCGCTCGACGAGCTTGTCGAACTCCTCGGGGCGGGTGGTGTTGCAGCCCAGGTCGTGGTCGACCTTGCCCTCGCCGTGATAGTCGCTCGAGCCCGTGGCCACCAGGTCGAGGTTGCGCGCGATCGACCGCAGCCCGTCGCGGGCCGCGTCGTCGTGGTCCTGGTGGTCGACCTCGATGCCCGCCAGGCCGGCATCCTTGAGCGTCGCGAAGCGCGCCTCGTCGAGCGCACCGTGGCTGTAGCGCCTGCCCCACGGATGAGCGATCACGCTCACGCCCCCGGCCCCGGCGACAGTGCGCACCATCTCCTCGAGCGGCGCCGCGTAGCGCTTGACGTAGGCCGGGCCCTGTGAGCCGAGGTAGGCGTCGAAGGCCTGCCTGCGATCCTTGACGACCCCCTTCGCGACGAGTGCGTCGGCCACATGCGGCCGGCCGACCCCCGCAGCGTCGCCGGCGACCCGGCGTACGTCTTCCTCGACGATGTCGACTCCGAGTCCGCGCAGCCTCTCCACCGTCTGCGGCAGCCGCGCGTTGCGACCCTCGATGATCCGCTCGAGCTCCTCCGCGAGAGGTGGGTAGGTCGGGTCGGGCAGGTAGGCGAGCAGGTGGATCGCGCTCCCCTCCAGCTTGCAGCTCACCTCGATCCCGCGCACGAGCGTGACCCCGTGCTCCTCGGCGGACTTCGCCGCTTCGACCCAGCCCTCGACGGTGTCGTGGTCGGTGAGGGCAAGGACATCGATCCCCACCTCCGCGGCGTGACGCACCAGCTCGCGTGGCGGGGTGGTCCCGTCCGAACGGTCGGAGTGGGTGTGGAGGTCGATACGCATCCGCGCAGCCTAGCCCCCGGCACCTCCCTCACCAGGGGGGCGGGTTTCCACCGAAGGGTACGTCGATCAGCTCGGGGCCGAGGCTGGCAAGGTCCGCGAGGACCCACTCGTCACGAAGCAGCAAGGCCGCTGAGGCAGGGCGGAGTACCAGCCACAGCCAGCGGCCGTGTGCTTCGCCGGCGAACACGGACCTGTCGAAGGCGGTGTCGCAGTGGGAGGTGGACACCGACCACAGGGGCAGGGCCACCCCGGCTACGCGCAGCCTGGCGTGCGGGGGGCCGTCGCCGATCTCGGCTCCGGGGTCGGTGTGGTCTGTGCCGGCGCAACGCGCTCCGAGACCGACGTTGGGCTCCTCGGAGACCACGGTGAGCTCGACCACGCCGTCGAGGTCGGTGACCCCTCGGCAGGAGAGCATGCTGGCTCGTCCGTCCTGTCCCGGTTCGGCCACGCAGCCGAAGTCGGTGATCGTCCAGCCCGGCGCGAGGGGCCAGGGGACCAGCGTCGGCGCGGCGCCGCAGCGTTTCAGGTGCTCGGCCAGCGCCTCGTAGTTCGCCGCGGGCGGTCGCCACATCGGGGTGATGGCTCCGTGGCTGGCGCATGACCAGCCATCGTCCCCCTCGCTGACGGGTGACGTGCAGCGGGGGCAGCCGGCCGCGAGAGTCATAGGGACCACCGTCATGCCGCGACAGCGCCACGTCAAGAAGATGGTGCCTACGCTGGGCGCGTGGAACGACGACGGGTTGCCTGCGTGGGTGGGATCGTCACCGCGCGAGACGGGCGCATCCTGCTGGTCAAGAGGGCCAACGAACCCGCGCGGGGCCTCTGGGCGGTCCCCGGCGGCCGCGTCGAGCCGGGCGAGGACGACCAGACCGCCACGGCCAGGGAGGTGCTGGAGGAGACCGGGCTCCGGGTGGTCGTGCACGGTCTGGTCGGCACGGTCGAGCGCGACGCCCCCGACGGCTCGGTCTTCGTCATCCGCGACTACGGCTGCACACCGGAGGACGGCGCCGACCCGGACGGGGTGAGAGCCGGCGATGACGCCGCCGACGCCGGCTGGTTCACCCCGTCCGAGGTGGCGCGCCTGGACTGCGCACCTGGCCTCGTAGAGGCGCTGGAGTCGTGGGGAGTCCTCCCCCGCTGAAGGTCAGCGAACCCCGGACATCAGCTTGCGGATGGGCCGGGAGAGGGCCGCGAGCAGCAGGCCGAGGGCAACGGCGACGCCGCCCACCACGCCGAAGTAGGCACGCTCGGTGTCCACGCTGTAAAACTGCGCGAGGTACCCGGACATCGCCGAGCCCAGCGCGACCGACAGGAAGAACAGTGCCACCATCTGGGTCTTGAAGATCTCGGGCGCGAGCTTCGTGGTGAGCGAGAGCCCCACGGGTGAGAGCATCAGCTCCGCGACCGTGAACACCAGCAGGATGCCGATCAGGCCGACCAGCGGAGCGCTGTTCGCGCCGCCACCTGCCATGGGGATGAACAGCCAGAAGGCGATGCCCATGATGATGGTGCCCGTCGCGAACTTGATCGGCGACGAGGGCTGGCGCGACCCGAGCCGGGTCCAGGTCGCGGCGAAGACACCCGCCAGCGCGATGATCATGATCGGGTTGATGGACTGGACCCAGGAGACGGGCATCTCCCAGCCGAGGATGTCGCGGTCCAGGCGCTTGTCGGAGTACTGCGCCACCACGGTGAACTGCTGCTGGAACAGCGACCAGAAGACCGCGCTGGTGAGGAACATCGGGATGAAGGCGAAGACCCGCCTGCGCTCGACCGTGGTGATCTGCTTGCTCGACAAGATCACCACGAAGTAGGCGACAGCAGCCACGACCGTCGCGCCGATCGCTACGTCGGCGAGGTTTTCTGCGTTGATCACGCCGAAGGTCGTCAGGAAGGCGACCGCTGCCAGGACGACCAGTGCCAGCCCCACAGCGGTGGTGCGCCTGGAGGCCGGGAGCGGGTTGGGCAGCTCGTTGGCCGACTCCGGGAGGTTCTTCCGGCCGAAGGTGTACTGGACCAGACCGGCCGCCATACCGATCGCCGCGAGGCCGAAGCCGTAGTGGAAGCCGAGCTCCTTCTGGGCCAGACCGGTCAGCAGCGGGCCGGCGAGGGCACCGAGGTTGATGCCGAGGTAGAACAGCGAGAAGCCGGCGTCGCGGCGCTCGTCGCCCTCGGCGTAGAGCGAGCCGACCAGGCTGGTCGCGTTCGCCTTGAGGCCACCGCTTCCGACGCCGACCAGGACGAGACCGGCGCCGACGCCGAGGAGGCCGGGCAGCAGCGCCAGGGCCACGTGGCCCGCCATGATCATGATGGCGCTGTAGAAGAGCGTCCGCTCCGAGCCGAGCACCCGGTCGGCGAGCCAGGCGCCGAGGACGGTCGAGAGGTAGACCAGACCGCCGTACGCACCGACGAGGCCGCTCGCGGTGGCCTCGTCCATGCCGAGTCCACCCTCGTTGACCGAGTAGTAGAGGTAGATCAGCAGGATGCCTTGCATCCCGTAGAAGGAGAACCGCTCCCACATCTCGACGCCGAACAGGTTGGCGAGAGTGCGGGGCTGACCGAAGAAGGTCTTCTGCTGTTTTTCGTTGGAGACTGGCTGGACACTCACCCGATCGACGCTGCCACGCCCTGATGAAGCCCGACAAATCCCGAGGGCGTGGTTCTGCTCACGGTTTCAGCCCGGCTCGCCAAGGCGAGCCGGGCCGTCCATGTCCGTCGGAGACCGGGTCAGTCGGCCTTCGGGCCGGGCCAGTTCTTGTCGGGCTGCGGGGTCGGACGCCCCGGCTGCTCCCCGCCGCGCTCGGTGAGGTAGTTCTCCTTGGGAACCATCACCTTGCGGCGGAAGATGCAGATCACCTTGCCGTCCTGGTTGTAGCCGATCGTCTCGACGTGGACCACGCCGCGGTCGTCCTTGGACTTGCTCTCCCACTTGTCGAGGACCGTGGTCTCGCCGTAGATCGTGTCGCCGTGGAAGGTGGGGGCAACGTGACGCAGCGACTCGATCTCGAGGTTGGCGATCGCCTTGCCGGAGATGTCGGGGACGCTCATGCCGAGCAGTAGCGAGTAGACGTAGTTGCCGACGACGACGTTCTTGCCGAACTGGGTGGTGTTCTCGGCGTAGTTGACGTCCATGTGGAGCGGGTGGTGGTTCATGGTCAGCAGGCAGAACAGGTGGTCGTCGTACTCCGTGACCGTCTTGCCTGGCCAGTGCTTGTACGTCGCGCCGACCTCGAACTCCTCGTAGCTGCGACCGAACTGCATCCCACACACTCCTGTTGTCTCGACGTCGGTGCGCCCTATCGTGCCGAACGCGGACAGTGGGCGGGAGAGGCCGGAGGGGTGGCATTACTCACGCGTAACGCCACCCGGGCTCTGCGAGGCTCGCCTCAGGCCCCACCGCCGCCGACCTTGCGGCGGAACTTCGTGGGGGCGCCTCCGTGCAGCTCCGGCCCGTGGACCTTCTCCTGCGAGCCCGCCGGGTGGTCGACGCCACGAGCGTGCGCCTGCTTGCGCGCCAGGGCCTCCCGCATCTTGGCCTTGAGGTCGTCGTTGTCCGCCGAGCGGTTGATGTTCGCAGCCATGGCCGAACCTCCTGCGTGGGTGTCGTCTCTGCGCCACCCTGGCATGACGACGCACCACCGTCGACGCATTTACTCCCAGGTCGTCGGCAACCCGTGCCCGACCGTCGTGCCGATGATCTGGGGCTCGCCGCCCGGCCAGAGCCGAAGCGTCACCAGGAACTCGTGGTCGCTCTCGGGAGTACGACGGGTGGGCTCGGCCGCCAGGTGCGCGAACGGGGACTGCTCCGTCGCGGCCGCCCCGAGCGCCTCGACATTTGCGGTGACTGCCGCCTGGTCGTCCTGGGTGAGGTACTGCCACATCACGCTGTGCCAGAGCACGGTGGTGGTGCCTTCACGAAGCTCGACCTGGTCGACGAAGGACACGGCGTCCAGATGCCGCACGTCCACGGGGTGCTCTGCGGCGACGGCGAAGGCGCTGCGCAGGCGCGCGAGCCGTTCGTGCTGGTCGGGCCAGACGTAGGAGGTGAGCGACAGCCGCCCCTGCGTGGTGCGCACGTCGACGGGCGCGAGGTCGCTGCCGACCCGCTCGACCAGGGCCAGCTCGGGCCAGGGCGTGACCGGCCTCCCCCGCCAGCAGTCGACGAGCCGGACCGGGCTGTGGGCCGGCCCCTGGACGACGGTGTCGCCGTCGAGGTAGGCGAACCGGTCGGCGTTGAGATTGAGCCCGCCGCTGGAGCCGATCTCCATCAGCCGGACGGGCAGCCGACAGGTTTCCCCGAGGCGCAGCAACCCACCCATGAGCGCGGCGGCCCGACCGATCTCGTTGGTCTGCGGGGCGCTCTCCAACCCGGCACGTATCTCCTCGATCCGGTCCCGCAGCAGCTTCTCGAACAACGGCCAGGCGGTCGAGAGGTCCCACGTGCCGCCAACGCTGGGGTAGCACGTGGCCAGCTCACCTGCCCGTCGGTCGAGAACGAGCCGGTGCACGGTCCCCGCGAGCCGGAGAGCAAGACCCGAGGGGCCTGGGTCGGCCTCGTGGCCGGCCAGCACAGCCGCCGTCGCCCCGCCCGCGTCGATATCGTCGGCGAGGCGGTCGAGCAGCTCGGCGTACATCGGTGAGCCGAGCTTTGCGCAGGCACCGGCCTGGTCGCGGAAGTGGCCGGCGATCCGGGACAGCGACATCGGCTAGCGGGGCCCCCGGCCGCGCAGACGGTCACGGCCGCGACGGGCGAGACCGCGGGCCTTCCCGGCCCATGCCCACCGCTCGCTCAGTCCCCGCAGCAGGTGCTTGCCCGGCCGCTCGCGCATCTCCCGCTCGAGCTGCTGGAGCCGGTGCAGCTCCTGACGCTCGCGGGTGGCGCGACGGCGTAGCTCGGAGTACTGCTCGAGCAGCCCGGTCAGGGCGGTGATGCTCTCGGTGAGGACCACCTCGTCTCCCGGCGTCGCGAGCGGGGGCTGCTGCGCCAGACGATCCCGGTCGGGGACGAGCTCGGTGAGGTCACCGACGACGTCGACACCGAGCTGTCCGAGGTCGCGGGCGAGCTGCTCGCTACGGCGGACGGCGTACTCGAGTCCGTCGCCGGTCAGGGCGAGGCGCGTGCCCGGCTGCTGCGAGAGCACCCGCTCGGCGAACATCGACTTGACGTCAGGGGCGTACGGCCCGGGCAGCGGGAGCCGGTCGCCGAGCGCGACGTTCACGCGGCGCAGCAGCTCGGCCTGCTCGTAGCCCAGTGAGGTGTTGGCCCGCAGGCCGGTGGTGGCGAAGGTCGACGGGTCGAGCCCCAGCAGGCCGGCAAAGCGGTCCCACAGCAGGCTCGTGGGCTGCCCTGCCGGCGGCACGGTCACGACGTGGATGCGCTCGGGCGAGAGCGTGGACCCCCACCGCTTGAGTACGTCGACGAAATCCTGGACCTGCCAGAACCAGGTGCCCGGGTCCTCGCGACGCAGATCGGCGACGAAGGCGTCGAACTCCGCGCTCGACCGGTGCTTGACGTGCTCCTGCCACTCGGCAGGGATCTGACGGACCAGGTCGCGGACCGAGAGCACGAGGTGCACCTCCGCCTCGGGGCCGAACGCCGCGATCGCTCGCTCGGCCTGGACCGCCGTCGCCGGCGCGAAGAGCTCGTGGGAGATGAGGACGTCGCCGTCCCATGCCAGCGACTCCTCGACGACCCGCTCCCAGACGCGGCTCGCGCGCTCGACGTCCTGGGGCTGCGGCTCGATCTCGCGGACCGCGAGTGTGGCGAGGTAGTGGTCGAAGAACGCTTCGAGCGGAAGGAGGAGGCCCTGCTGCCTGGCGAGCTCCTTCTGAGACCACAGCACCTCCTGCAGGAACGTCGTCCCGGTCTTGGGGCTGCCGACGTGGAGGTAGATGCGGCGCGCCATCAGTGCTCCGATCCCGGGGTGCGGCGTACTCGGCGCAGAGCCGCGGCGGCCAGCTCCTTGGGCGAGCGACCCCGGACACGGTCCATCCAGTCCAGGCGCACCCGACGCATCAGACCCTCCCGCGGTGCCACCTGGTTCGGCGCAGCCTGGCGCTTCCTGCGGCGCTGACGCTCGAGAGCAACGGCGACGAGCGCCTCCACGGCAGCCTCGAGCACGGCGTCGGCGGGTGGCTCGGTCGCGACCACTTGCACGTCGCCTGAATCCTTCAGCACCGGCCGGAGCTCCTCGAGGTCGCCGACGACCTGGCTGCCCGAGGTCTTGATGGCCTGGATCTGCTGCTCGGCCCGGGACCTGGCCCAGTCGTGGTACTCGACGGGCAGGAGGACCTTGGTCTCCTGGCTCTTGCGCGACGCGAGCGTCTTCTTCGCCAGCTTGTGCTTGAACACCTTGTTGTAGACCGGCACCGGCAGCCCCTGCTCGCGCAGCCGCTCGTTGACGCGGCGCATGAGCTCGGCGGACTCCATGCCGAGCGAGGCGTTGGAGCCGAGGTCGGTGAGGTCGTAGCCGCTCGGGTCGATGCCGAGGACCTGGCACATCCGCCGCCACAGCTCTGACGGGTCCGCGCCGCTCTGGGGCAAGGTCACCACGTGCACCCGCTCGGACGGGACGATCGAGGCCCAGCGCTCGAGCAGCTGCTCCATGTCCTGCTGCCCCCAGAAGGCCTTGCCGGCTGAGGTCTCCATCGGCTGGTCGCCGGTGACCTGCTGGAGGAACTCCGGCCACCGCCAGGTGGAGCGGTTCTGGCTGAACTCCTGCCAGGCTGCCGGGACGGTCCGGGCGACGTCGCGCACGGTGAAGACCACGTGGACCTCCGCCGGCTCGAGGTCCTTGACGATGCGCTGGATCTGTCCCGGGGTGGCCATGCACAGCCACTCCATCGAGACGATCGAGTCCTTCGGCCAGGCCTCCATCTCGGCGACCAGGCGGTCCCAGGCCCCGGCGACGACCGCCTTCTGCGAGGGCGGCAGCTTCATCCGGCGCACGTCACGGACGGCGTCGACCTGTCGGCTCCAGGTCTCGCCGGGGTACAGCAAGGCCCCGTGCTGCCTCAGGAGGCTCTTGTTCTTGCCGAGCACCGCTTGGAGGTAGGTCGTCCCGCTCTTGGGTAGACCGACATGCAGGAAGACTCTGTGGGACACGGCGGTCACCCTAGCCGACGCCAGAGCGGCCTCAGTGGTCTGCGCCGGGGTTCGTCCCTGCCCCGCGCCCGCTGGCGGAGCCGGTCGTTGGTGAGCTGTGCGTCGGCGAGGCGCTCGCCGAGGAGGGCCAGGCCGTCGAGCGCTGCGTCGAGCAGCTCGGCGTCCGTGCTGTCCTCCGGGTCGTGGCCCGCTCCCCCGGGCTCGGCCGGCCCCACGAGGTCACCGAGGTCGCCCACGACCCGCACCCCGAGCCCCTCGAGCTCGCCGACCATGGCCGCCGACGCCTCGCGCAGCCACGCGTGCTGGGTGGGTGCCAGCGAGACGCGCGGCTCGCTGTCGGCGCGCCGGGACAGTCCGTGCTTGGCGAGTGCGACCTTGAAGCCGCGGCGGTACTGCTCGAACTCCAGTCCCTCCACCCGGTTGTTGAGCCGCCGCATCAGCTCGGCCGATGCGGCACCCAGCGCGGCGTTGCCGAAGGACGGCTCGACCGCCCGCTGCGCAGGCACTCCGATCACCGAGGCGAACCGCTCCCACACGGCGCCCGACCCGGTCGAGGGGATGGTCACGACGGTGACGTTGCCGGCCCCCACCACGGACGACCATGTCCGCACGATGGAGGGCAGGTGGTGGTTCTTCCAGAACGGCAGGTCCAGGTCGGGGTTCGCGGGCTTACCACGGCAGACCCCGGCGACGAACTCCGACCACGTCGCGGTGCCGCGGTTCTGCGTCGTCTCCTGCCAGTGAGAGGGGACGATCCGGGTCAGGTCGCGCGCGGTCACGATGACCCGGAGCTCGTCCGCGTCGAGCGCCTTGACCAGCCGCTTCGCCTCACGCTCGGGCATGCGCGCCATGAGCTCCATCGAGACGAGCACGTCGCCCGTCGTACCGCTGATCTCCTCGCGAAGCCGCTTCCAGCTCCCCTCGCCCCGTGGCGGGAGCATCCGGGAGCCCTGGAAGTCGTGGACGGCGTGCTGGCTCAACCGAGTGGTGTGCCAGGTGATGCCGTGCTCCGCGAGGAGGTCGCGGTTGTCGTCGAAGAGGGCCTGAAGGTAGCTCGTGGCCGCCTTCATGGTCCCGACGTGCAGGTAGACGCGACGCGCCATGGGCCTGTGTCCTCAGCCCTTCAGCTTGTAGTCCTCCAGGAGCCGCCGGCCGATGATCATCCTCTGGATGTCGGCGGTTCCCTCACCGATCAGGAGCATGGGCGCCTCGCGGTAGAGGCGCTCGATCTCGTACTCCTTGGAGAAGCCGTAGCCGCCGTGGATGCGGAAGGAGTCCTCGACCACCTGGGAGCAGTACTCCGAGGCGAGGTACTTCGCCATCCCGGCCTCGAGGTCGTTGCGCTCACCGCGGTCCTTCGTCCGGGCAGCCTTGACCATCATCTGGTGGGCGGCCTCGACCTTCGTGCCCATCTCGGCGAGGCGGAACAGCACCGCCTGGTGGTCGGCGATCTTCTTGCCGAAGGTCTCCCGCTGCTGGGAGTAGGCGACGCCGAGCTCGAAGGCCCGCCAGGCGACCCCGCATCCGCGGGCCGCGACGTTGACCCGGCCGACCTCGACACCGTCCATCATCTGGTAGAAGCCGCGACCGGGCTGGCCGCCGAGGATCTGGTCGGCGCCGATCTCGAAGCCGTCGAAGACCAGCTCGGTGGTGTCGACCCCCTTGTAGCCCATCTTCTCGATCTTGCCCGGCACCGTGAGGCCGGGCTTGACCTCGCCGAACCCGGCGGGCTTCTCCACCAGGAACGTGGTCATGTTCTTGTAGACGCTCTCGGCGCCCTCGTCGGTCTTGACCAGGACGGCCACCAGGGTGGACGAGCCGCCGTTGGTGAGCCACATCTTCTGGCCGTTGATGGTGTAGGAGTCGCCGTCGCGGGTGGCCTTGGTCTTGATCGCCGAGACGTCTGACCCGCAGCCGGGCTCCGACATCGAGAAAGCACCGCGGATCTCACCGGCGGCCATCTTCGGCAGGTAGTACTTCTTCTGCTCCTCGGTGCCGTGCTGCATGAGCATGTAGGCCACGATGAAGTGGGTGTTGACGATGCCGGAGACGCTCATCCAGCCGCGCGCGATCTCCTCCACGACCAGGGCGTAGGTCAGCAGCGACTCCCCGAGGCCGCCGTACTCCTCCGGGATGGTCAGGCCGAAGAGGCCGAGGTCCTTCATCCCCTCCACGATCTCGGTGGGGTACTCGTCCTTCGCCTCCAGCTCACCCGCCACCGGCAGGATCTGCTCGTCCACGAAGCTGCGGACGGTCTTGAGGATCTCCTCCTGGATGTCGGTGAGACCCTCGGTCTGGCAGAGACGGCCCATTCTCGTGCTCCTCGGCTGGATGGGGACGGGTGGTCTGGGAGATTATCGGCCCGCCCGGAGTGCGGTGACCATGAGCAACCTCACAGGGCCGCATTGGTCACCCCGGAGCCTGACCGGCTCCCCGCCCGCTGTGACACACCGCTACTCTGACACGTCAGCCGCACCTCTGCCGCCCTGCCCCCTGCCCCTGGAGTCGAGATGAAGCTGCGTTTTCTCCTCCATGACGTCTTCACCAAGGGCGGCGGCGTGCTCACGGTCACCCTGGCCCTCGCCCGCGACCTCTCCGACCGGTACGACGTCGAGCTGGTCAGCCTCTTCGGCGGTGGAAAGCCGGTGCACCCCCTACCCGCGGGAGTCCCCGTCACCGCCTTGATCGACCGCCGCGCCGAGCAGGGGTTCCTGCGCAAGCGGCTCTCGCGGATCCCGACCCGGGTGATGCCCGAGAGCGAGCCGCGCTACAAGCAGTACTCCCTCTACTCCGACCTGGTCCTCGCCCGCTACCTGCGTTCGCTCCGCGACGGTGCCGTGGTCACGATGCAGCCGGGGCTCAACATCGCGCTCGCCCGGTTCGGTACAGACCGCTACATCCGGGTCGCAGAGGACCACCGGCCGTTCGTGGAGCGCCCGCGGTCGACGATGGCGCTCTACGAGAAGTACGCCGGACGCCTCGACGCCTTCCTCGCGCTCACCAGCGAGGACACCGCCGGCTACGAACGGATGCTCGGGTCGCAGACGCACGTGCAGACGATGACCAACGGCACCCCGGCCTGGAAGGGCGAGCTGTCGACCCTGACGGAGAAGGTCGTGGTCGGCGCCGGGCGGCTCGAGAGGAGCAAGGGCTTCGACCTCCTCATCGCGGCCTGGGCGCAGGTCGCAGCGGCCCACCCCGACTGGAGGCTGCGGATCTACGGCGACGGGTCGCAGCGCCCCGAGCTCGAGCGCCAGATCGACGGGCTCGGACTGCGCGAGCAGGTCAGCCTCGAGGGCTTCAGCACCTCGCTGCAGGCCGAGATGGCCAAGGGCTCGCTGTTCGTGCTGAGCTCGCGCGCCGAGGGATATGGCATGGTGCTCGTCGAGGCGATGGCCTGCGGCGTCCCCGTGGTGAGCACGGACTGCCCGGCCGGACCTCGTGACATCATCACTTCGGGGGTAGACGGCCTTCTCGTACCCAACAAGGACGTCGATGCGCTCGCCGGGGCGATCATCGAGATGATCGAGCTCGACGACGACACTCGCCAGAAGATGGCGGGTGCCGCGCTGGCGAAGGCCGACGAGCGCAGCCAGGAGGCGGTCTCCGCGCAGTGGGACACCCTGCTGCAGGAGCTCGCCGCACGGCGTGGCCGCTGAAACGACGACGCCGACAGCATGAAGTGAACGGAGAGAGATGAACCCCTCATCACGCGAGTACACCACCGGCGTGATCCTCAACCCTCCCGCCCAGCTCGAGGGCCAGCGCACCTACACGATCTTCGGCACCCGCCGCGGCGGCACCAGCATGGTCGCCGGCGTCGCGCGTGCCCTCGGTCTCGACCTCGGCCAGGTGGGCCAGCGCAAGAACAACGAGGACGCCCGCTTCCAGAACCGGCCCATGCCGCAGATGCGCGAGGCGATCGAGACCCGCAACGCCGAGCGCGATGTGTGGGGCTGGAAGTTCCCCGCGGCCGGCGGCTACCTCCCCGAGCTCAGCAACTCTCTGCGCAACCCCTACTTCATCGTCGTCTACCGCGACCCGGTGGCGGCGGCGTTGAGCCAGGCAAAGCGCGACCGCCAGTTCAACAAGCGCACCACGCGTCTCTCCATCCACGAGTCCGAGGCGAACAACGCCGTCAACACGGGTCTCGCGCTCGCCACGGACCGGCCTTGCCTCCTCGTGAGCAACGAGAAGGCGATCGGCAACCCCGAGGGGCTCATCGACGACATCGCCGCGTTCCTCGGCCTCGACAGCCCCAAGGGTGCGCACCGCGAGAAGATCCTGGCCTACATCAAGCCGGGGCAGTACAAGTCGTTCGACGAGTTCTTCGGCGACGGCGCCAACGGGGCTGGTCCGAAGACGCAGGAGCGGACCGGGCTGCTCCGGCGGCTCCGCGGCGAGAACAGCTGAGCCACCATCGACACGGGGGACCCGAAGACCGGCTCGTCAGACACGGGCACACGCAAAGTCACCACAGGAGGCGCCACCTTGAAGCTCGAAGGCCTGTTCAACCGCCGCCGCGAGGACGGCACTTCGGGGGAGCATCCGCGGTACGTCTTCGTCGTCACCTACGGACGCTCGGGTTCCACGCTCACCCAGGGCCTGCTGAACACCTTGCCGGGCTCCCTCGTCCGGGGTGAGAACAACATGTTCATGCTCCCGTTCTTCCGCTCCTGGGCGGGGCTGAAGGAGTTCCAGGAGAAGAACAACGAGAACGCCAGGAAGGGCTCGCAGTCCGCGTTCTACGGCCTCGACGAGATCGACCCCGAGGACTTCGTCCAGACCGCCCGCGAGCTCACCCTGCGCTCGCTGTACGGCTCGGCCGACCCCTCTGGCGTCGAGGTCCTCGGTTTCAAGGAGGTGCTCTGGCACCGGATCAAGCGCGAGGAGCAGGCTGCCTTCTTCGACTGGTTCGAGCAGATCTTCCCCGGCGCGACGTACGTTCTGAACCAGCGTGACCACGAGAAGGTCTCCACCTCCGGCTTCTGGCAGAACCAGGAGGAGCGCCGGGTCCTGCGCACGCTCAAGCGGGTCGAGGAGATGCAGCAGTTCCTGCGCGACTCGCGCCCGGGGCGCACACACGACATCCGCTACGAGCGCGTCACGAGCGACGACGCCGACGTCAAGGCGCGCGAACTGCGCGGCCTGGCCGAGTTCGTCGTCGGAAGCTGCGACGACAGCCTCCTCGCGAAGCTGCACGCGACGCTCGACAAGGGCCACGGGCCCCGCCCGTTCGGGCGCAGCCGTGGGCAGGCCGAGGGCGAGGACGAGGGCGAGAGCAGCTCAGGCTCGCCGGTCACGGCCGCTGACGCGTCGGAGTAGCGACAACACGAGAAGGAGCCGCGGACCCGATGGGTCCGCGGCTCCTCGCGTGCTCCCGGCTCCCAGGCCGGTCAGGGGTGGTGGTTCACGCCTCGGGGGCGCTCCACACGTCGGTGCGCTGCATGCCTGCGGCGCGGCCCTTCGCGGAGATCACCAGGGCCATCTTGCGGGAGGCCTCGTCGATCATCTCGTCGCCGAGCATGACCGCGCCCTTCGCTCCACCCTTCTCCGAGGTGAAGTACTCGTAGGCGTCGAGGATGTTCTCGGCGTGGTCGTAGTCGTCCTGGTTGGGTGAGAACACCTCGTTGGCTGCCGCGATCTGGTCCGGGTGCAGCGTCCACTTGCCGTCGAACCCGAGCGCTGCGGAGCGGCCGGCGACGCGCTTGAAGCCGTCGATGTCCTTGATCTGGAGGTAGGGCCCGTCGATGGCCTGCTTGTTGTGTGCGCGGGCCGCCATCAGGATCCGCATGAGGATGTAGTGGTAGGCGTCGCCCACGTCGTAACCCGGGGGCTGCTCCCCCACGACGAGCGACTTCATGTTGATCGAGGCCATGAAGTCCGCAGGACCGAAGATGATCGTCTCCACACGCGGCGAAGCGGTGGCGATGTCGTCGACGTTGATGAGGCCGAGGGCGTTCTCGATCTGGGCCTCGATGCCGATCCGTCCGACCTCGAAGCCCATGGTCGTCTCGATCTGGGTCAGCAGCACGTCGAGCGCCTTGACCTGGTCGGCGGTCTGCACCTTCGGCAGCATGATGCAGTCGAGGTTCGCTCCAGCCCCCTCGACGACCTCGATCACGTCGCGGTAGGTCCACTGGGTGGTCCAGTCGTTCACGCGCACGGTGCGCACCCGGTTGCCCCAGTCGCCGGTGTTGAGCACCTCGACGATGTTCTTGCGCGCATCCGGCTTGGCGAGCGGCGCGACGGAGTCCTCGATGTCGAGGAAGACCTGGTCGCTGTCGAGGCCTTGGGCCTTCTCGAGGAAGCGCGGGTTCGACCCGGGTACGGCGTGGCAGGAACGGCGGGCGCGCAGCTCGCGAGCGACAGGCGCGTCGGACATGGCTGAACCTCTCTTCGACGACACGGGGGAGATTGCCCGGAGCCTACTCGCAGGTAGGCGGGGCTCGGGAGGCCCCGCTCCCGTGGCATTGGTCACGAGGTGCTAGTCGACCGGCGGCTCGACGACCTCCGCGGTGGGCGCCCGGTTGCCGAGGATCACCAGCGTCATGCCCGCCAGGATCACCGCAAGCCCGGCGAGGGCAGCAAGCGGCGGCTGCTGCCCGAGCCACCAGGCCGCGAGGAGGGCTGCTCCGGGGACCTCGAGCAGGATCGCCAGCGACACGAGCACCGGGCTGGTCGTCGCGAGGAGGTGGTTGAAGACAGAGTGGCCGAGCAGCTGTGCAGTGAGGGTCACCGCGACGAGCAGCAGCCACTGCGCTCCGTCGTACCCGCCGAGATCCTGGCCCGCGACGAGCGCGGCCGCGGCGAGCACCGCAGCGCAGGTTCCGTAGCAGACGAAGGTGTAGGTCGTCGTGGTCATCGTCTGACGAGCCCTCGACCCCACGAGCATGTACGCCGCCGCCGAGATGCCGCCGACGAGCGCGAGACCGTCGCCCGCCAGCGCTCGCGGGGACAGCGAGAAGTCCACGCCCGAGACCACGAGGACACCGACGAACGCGAAGGCGAGGCCCGCGCCCACGCCTGGCCCGAACCGTTCGCCCTTCAGCAACTGCCACGCCACGACCCACGCGAGCTGCAACGAGACGAGCGCGGTCGCCGAGGCAACGGAGGTCAGTGTGAGAGAGGTGACCCAGGTGCCGAAGTGGACGGCCAGCGCGAGCCCCGAGGCGGCGACGAGCAACACCTCACGTGAGCCGAGCGAGATCAGCTCCCGTCGCCGCGTCGACATTGCCGAGGGCGCGAGCAGAGCCGTCGCCATGGCGTTGCGCCAGAACGCGATGGCGAGCGGGGGGACGACCATGGCCGCCATCAGGGGCCCGGACATGGACACCGCGAGGACGCCCACGGCCATCAGCAGCAGGGTGCGCACCGCCGCATTGTTTCCCGGGAGCCCGCGGGCACTCCCCTCGGCCCCGTCGACGCGCGGCGTGCACCGTCCTTCGGCGCGGTGTGGCAGGCTCGGGCACGTGACCGACGCGTTCACCACCGCCCTCATCGCGGAGCTGGGCAAGAAGACCGGCGTGTGCTGGCTGCGCTACGACGAGTCCGCCGGGCAGTCGAACCACAGGGCCCGGGCCGCCTGGCACATCTGGTACGACGAGGCGCTGCACGTCGTGGCCGGCGGCGACGAGCAGCCGCTGCCTGGCATCGTGAACGCCGGCCGCGTCGAGGTCGTCATGCGCAGCAAGGAGAGCGGCGGGCGGCTCGTCACCTGGGTGGGCAGCGTGTCCGTCGTCAGCCCTGAGGACGAGGCCTGGGACGAGGTCACCACAGCCCTCGTCGCGGGCCGCCTCAACCTGGAGGACCTGGCCACTGCGAAGAAGCAGTGGGCCGAGAACAGCATCGTGGTGCGTATCGACCCCACCGGAGAGCTCCTTGAGGAGCCCGGCTCCCTGGACGACGACCCCCACAACGCACCGCCGCGAGAGACCGGCGCCACGACCCGGGGCGCGCTACCTCGCGTGCTGCACCGCCGCAAGCGGCGCCGCCCAGGGCTCAGCTGAGCGGCGGCACCGCGATCTGGCCCGAGGCGACCTGCTGGACCTGCCCTCCGACGTGGCACCGGGTGATGACACCGTCGACCGCGTCGACCGCGTCGACCCGACCGAGCAGCCGGGACGGCCGCCCCATCTCCACTCCCTGGGTGATCGAGTAGCTCCCGCCCTGCGGCAGTCGCCCGGCCGCGACGAGCGCGATCCCCAGACCCGAAGCGGCCGCACCCGTCGCCGGGTCCTCGGCGACGTCGAGCCCCGGGACGAACACACGCGATCGGATCGACAGATCCGGCGCCTCACCCGAGACGCGGTGCAGGTTGATCCCCACCAACGGGTCGCGGGTGCCGCCCATGGCAGCGAAGCGGCCCGCATGTCTGGCCAGCGGCGTGACCGACGGGTGGGCCCTCGCGAGAGCGTCCTCGGTGACGGGCACGTGGACGAAGACGAGGCCGGTGCCGGCCACCCAGACACTTCCGGTGATGTCGGAGAGGGATAGGCCGACGTCCTCGAGCAGCGCGGCCACGAGCTCGTCCTCGACCGGACCGGCCATGTCGCGCGGTGTCGCGGACAGCTCGACCGTTCCGTCGGCGATGAACCGCACCCCGATCTCCCCTGCACCGCAGTGCTGGACGACCTCGTCCTCGGAGACCAGACCTCGCTCCCGCAGGATCCACGCCGTCCCCAGGGTCGGGTGTCCGGCGAAGGGGACCTCGCTGCTCGGCGTGAAGATGCGGGTCGCGTAGGACCGGCTCCCGGACGGAACGGGAAAGGTGGTCTCGGAGTAGTTGAACTCCTGGGCGATCGCCAGACACTGCCCGGTGGTCAGGGCCTCGGCGCCGTGCACGACGGCGAGCTGGTTGCCTGCGAAGGGGCGGTCGGTGAAGACGTCGACGACGTCGTAGCTCAGCATCCGGTGTCCTCTCGGCTGCGGCGAAGCCCTGACCGGCTACGCTCGACCGCTAACGTATCGATACGTGAGCACTACCTCGAACCGCGTCTTCGCAGCCCGGCTGTCCGGCCTGCCGGTCTTCGACCCGGTCGGTGACCAGGTGGGCAAGGTGCGCGACCTCGTGGTGGCGTTGCGCACCGGGCGCCAGCAGCCGCGCGTGCTCGGCCTCGTCGTCGAGGTGTTCGGACGCCGTTCAGTGTTCGTGCCGATGACCAGGGTGACCCACGTCGACAGCGGACAGGTGATCACCACCGGCGTGGTGAACATGCGCCGGTTCGAGCAGCGCTCGACCGAGACGCTGGTCTTCGGCCAGATGCTCGACCGCAAGGTGAAGGTCCGGGAGTCGGGCATCGAGGGCACGGTGTACGACGTGGCCATGGAGCAGGCCCGAAACCGTGACTGGTACCTCTCGCGGGTCGCTCTCCAGGAGGGGTCGAAGCGCTTCGGTCGCCGCGGACAGACCCATGTCGTGGAGTGGAGCGAGGTCGACGGCCTCGCGTTGCCCGAGGAGACGCAGGGCGCGACGCACCTGCTGGCAGCGCTGGAGGAGATGCGGCCCGCAGACCTCGCGCACGTCATCCACGACCTGCCCGCCAAGCGTCGCCGTGAGGTGGCGGCCGCCCTCAACGACGAGCGCCTCGCCGACGTGCTGGAAGAGCTGCCCGAGGAGGACCAGGTCGAGATCCTCGGGAACCTCGACAGCGAGCGTGCCGCAGACGTCCTCGAGGAGATGTCGGCTGACGACGCCGCAGACCTCATCGCCGAGCTACCGACCGAGACCGCGGAGGCCCTGCTCGCGCTGATGGAGCCCGACGAGGCCAAGAGCGTCCGACGGCTGATGTCCTACGAGGAGCGCACCGCGGGCGCGATGATGACCACCGACCCGGTGATCCTCCCGCCCGACGCCACGGTGGCCGATGCGCTTGCCCACGTGCGCAGCGCCGAGCTCACTCCGTCGCTGGCGGCAATGGTCTACGTCTGTCGGGCCCCACACGAGCCGCCCACCGGTCGGCTGATCGGGGTCGCCCACATCCAGCGGCTCCTGCGCGAGCCGCCCTCGACGATGGTCGGCGGCGTGCTCGACACCGACCTCGAGACCCTGCCCGCGACCGCCTCCGTCGAGGACGTGGCCAGGCACCTGGCCACCTACAACTTGGTTGCCGCGCCGGTGACCGACGAGGACGGCCGGCTCCTGGGCGCCGTCACCGTCGATGACCTGCTGGATCATCTGCTCCCCGAGAACTGGCGGGACCGCCCGGCACGAGGAGGGCTGCTGCATGGCTAGGGACATCCGCCGGGAGCGCGGCGCGGAGCGAGCCGAACCCGTACGGGCCAGGCTCGACCAGCCACAGGACACCCGACGCAAGCTGGTCCGCCGCCCGACGTACGACCCCGAGGCGTTCGGCAGCTTCGCCGAGAACTTCGCACGCTTCATGGGCACCGCACGGTTCCTGCTGTACATGACGGCCTTCGTGACCATCTGGCTGGTCTGGAACGCTTCGGTCCCCGAGGAGTGGCAGTTCGACGCCTACCCCTTCATCTTCTTGACCCTGATGCTCAGCCTGCAGGCGTCGTACGCCGCACCGCTGATCCTGCTCGCGCAGAACCGGCAGGAGGACCGCGACCGGGTCGTCACCGAGCAGGACCGGCAGGCCAACTCGCGCGCACACGCCGACATGGAGTTCCTGGCGCGGGAGATGGCCTCGCTCCGGATGGCGATCGGCGAGGTCGCCACACGTGACTACGTGAGGTCGGAGCTGCGCTCGCTGCTCAACGACCTCGAGGAGCTGCGCCGCGAGGAGGAGGCTGCCGAACAGGGTCAGGCTTCCGCGGGCTCAGGTGACACAGACCATGCGGACCGCCGCTGAACCGCACCTGTGCGCCCGCGTAGGCTGAAACCATGACGTCCTCGCTCCTCGACCAGGTCAACGCTGCCCTCGCCACCGTCAACGACCCCGAGATCCGGCGACCGATCACCGAGCTCAACATGGTCGACTCCGTCGAGATCGACGAGGCAGGCAAGGTGAGCGTGACCGTGCTGCTCACCGTCGCAGGGTGTCCCCTGAAGGACACCATCAACCGCGACGTCACCGCCGCCGTCGAGAAGGTGCCCGGGGTGACCGGGGTGGACCTGACGCTCGGCGTGATGAGCCCCGAGCAGCGCTCAGAGCTCCAGCAGTCGCTGCGTGGCGGGCAGGCCCAGCGCGAGATCCCGTTCGCCCAGGCCGGCTCGCTGACCAAGGTCTACGCCATCGCCAGCGGCAAGGGCGGGGTCGGCAAGTCCTCGGTCACCGTCAACCTCGCGGTCGCGATGGCCGCTCAGGGCCTCAAGGTCGGCATCGTCGACGCCGACATCTACGGCCACTCGGTCCCGGCGATGCTCGGAGTGGGCGATGTCCGGCCGACGCAGGTCGAGGACATGATCATGCCGGTGCCCACCCAGCACGGCATCTCGGTGATCTCGATCGGCATGCTCAAGCCGCGCCGCGACCAGGTCGTCGCGTGGCGTGGTCCCATGCTCGACCGGGCGCTGGTGCAGATGCTCAGCGACGTCTACTGGGGCGACCTCGACGCGCTCTTCCTCGACCTTCCGCCCGGCACCGGCGACATCGCAATCTCGTTGGGCCAGCACCTCCCCAACGCCGAGGTCTTGGTCGTGACCACCCCGCAGGAGGCCGCCGCGGAGGTGGCCGAGCGCGCCGGCACGATGGCCTCGATGATGCACCAGCGCGTCGTCGGGGTCGTGGAGAACATGTCCTACCTGCCCTGCCCCCACTGCGGCCCGGAGCACCGGTTGGAGGTGTTCGGCTCGGGCGGAGGCGTCCGGGTTGCGAGCACCCTCTCGAGCCGCTTCGGCTACGACGTCCGGGTGCTCGGCGAGGTCCCCCTCGACCTCGACCTGCGAGAAGGTGGCGACACCGGCAAGCCGATCGTCGAGGCTGCCCCCGACTCTCCTGCAGCCAAGGAGCTCGAGAAGATCGCCGGAACCCTGTCGGGTCGTGGCCGCGGTCTGGCCGGAATGCAGCTCGGGCTCACTCCGGCGGGTAGATTCTGACCTGTGTTCGGAGTCGGGCTGCCAGAGTTCCTGGTGATCTTCGTGGTGGCCATCCTCGTATTCGGTCCCGACAGGCTCCCGGAGTTCGCTCGCCAGGCCGGCCGGTTCGTTCGACAGGTGCGTACCTTCACCCAGGCTGCCCGCGACGACCTGCGCAGCGAGCTCGGACCTGAGTTCGCCGACCTGGAGCTGACCGACCTCGACCCCCGCCAGATCGTGCGCAAGCACATCTTGGAGGCGATGGACGACGAGCAGGACGTCTCGCCGACCGTCCCGGTCAGGCCCGGCCTGCGCCCCCTCGAGCGTGGGGAGCATCCGCCGTACGACGCCGAAGCGACCTGACCCGCTTCGGCCGGCTCGGGCTCAGCCCACCTTCGCGTCGAGGGTGATCTGCAGGGTGCGCTCCTGCCCCTGGCGTCGCACGGTCAACCGGATCGTCTCGCCCGGCTGGTGGCTGCGGATCGCGACGATCAGCCCGATCCCGTCGGCGACCGGCTTCTCCTCCACCGCGATGACGATGTCGCCCTTCTTGAGGCCGGCTTGGTCAGCGGGGGTGCCGGACGGTACGTCGACGATCTGCGCGCCGTTGCGGCGCGACCCGGTGTTCACGTTCGCGCCGATGACGGGGTACTCCGCCTCGCCGTTCTCCACGATCTGGGAGGCAGTCACCTTGACCTGCTCCATGGGGATCGCGAAGCCCACGCCGATGTTGCCGGCGTCGGCGGCGAATCCGCCCATGGTGGCGATCGCAGAGTTGACGCCGACCACCTCGCCGCGAAGGTTCACCAGCGGCCCGCCCGAGTTGCCGGGGTTGATCGCGGCGTCGGTCTGCACTGCGTTGATGAACGAGGACTCGTCCTGGTCACCCGTGGTCACAGGCCGGTCGAGGGCGCTGACGATCCCGGCGGTGACGGTGCTGCTCAGGCCGAGCGGCGAGCCGATGGCCACGACCGTCTCCCCGACCTTCATCGCCCGAGAACTCCCGAGGGCAGCCGGCTTCAGGTCCTCGGCCCCCTCGACGTCGAGGACCGCGATGTCGTAGACCGGGCTGCGACCGACGATCTCGGCGGTGAGCCGCCTGCCCTCGTGGTCGACGACCTGGATCTCGCCGCTGTCACTGACCCCCGAGACGACGTGGTTGTTGGTGATGACGTGCCCCTCGCGGTCGACCACGAAGCCGGAGCCGGTGGCCGAGCCGGCCGGACCGGAGCCGCCCCGCGTGAGGATCTGCACCGTGCTCGGCAGGAGCGCGTCCGCGACTGCGGCGACCGAACCGTTGCGCGGCTTCAGGGGCGCCGGGACCGGATCGTCGCTCCCGATGACCGGCACGACCCTCCCGCCTCCGTCCAGCGAGGCTGATACGAGTGCTCCCCCCGCCGCGCCGCCGAGGAGGCCGACCACCATGGCGGTGGCGGCGATGACCGGCCACACCCAGCCAGCGAGGGCGCTGCCGCCTGAGGGACGCTGGGTCGAGACCTGCGGAGGCTGCTGCTGCGTCGGGTAGCCCCAGCCGTTGTCGGAGCCGTAGGGCTGCTGGGCGTAGCCGTACTGGTTCAGATCGGTGTAGTCGTTGCCCTGCCAACCGTAGGGATCCTGCTGCGGGTAGCCGTAGGGGTCCTGCTGGACCTGCGGCTGGTAGTAGGACCCGCCCTGGCCGACCCACTCAGGGGACTGTGCCGCGCCGTCCTCCGGCGCCCGTCGGCCGAGGGGTTCGGGCGGCGTCGAACCGCCTTGCGCGGCACCGGGAGCCGGTTCGTGGGTCGAAGCCTCGTCGTCGCCACGCGCCCACAGCGGGGCGGTGTCCTCGTCGTCGCTCTCGGGTCGGCCTGGCTCGTTCTCACTCACAGGCGCCATTTTGTCCTACCGGCGCAAGTTCGGGGGCGTCTCGCCCCGCTCGGACCCGGGCACGGGCCCGGCGTCGGGCCGCAGCTGTCGAGGGGTGAAGGGCAGCCTGCCCTGGACTCGCGCCTGAGGGGCGATCATGGCGGGCACGGGGCTGGGGGTGAGGCTCGGCGCGCTCGCGGGGGCGGCGCCGCCGATGCCGAGGGTGGCACCGGTGAGCGAGGCCAGTCCGAAGACGGCGACCGAGACCGAGCCGGCGCCGGCGAGGGCGAGGCCGGCACGGCGCCTGCCCCTGCCACGGCGCTCGATCTCCTCGACCGCTGCCCAGGCGGCAGCGCCGTCCGTGTCGGACTGCCCGGGGACGTCCCCGAGGCCGTAGAGCGAGCCCAGAAGCTGCTGGGGCGGTCCCTGCTCCCCCGCCATCGACGCCAGCTGGGTCTTCACCCAACCCTCGCGCTCGACGTGACGTCGGCAGGGAGCGCAGCCGTGCACGTGGGCCCAGGCGCGCTCAGCAGATGCTGGGTCGAGCTGCCCGTCGACAAGGGCGCTGACGGCGACTCCGAGATGACCTCCGAGGTACCGCATCACACCGGTTGAGAATCGAGATCGGGGACGTCGACCGGCCCGGAGTAGCGCACACGCCCCTCCGCGGGAGCCCGATGCGCGAGGGCCGAACGCAGCATCTTGCGGCCCCGGTGGATCCGGGAGCGGACCGTGCCGAGCTTGGCCCCGAGGACGTCTGCGATCTCCTCGTAGGTCAGCCCCTCGATGTCGCAGAGAACCACTGCGGCGCGGAACTCGGGCGGCAGGTCGGCGAGGGCTGCCTCGATGTCGTCGTCGAGCATCCCGTCGGCGACCTCGCTGTCCGGTGACGGCATCCGGCCCGGCATGCGCAGCTCGGCGTCGTCCGCGAGCGCGTCGAAGCGGATCTTGGCCTTGCGGCGGGCCTGGTCCAGGAAGAGGTTCGTGGTGATCCGGTGCAGCCAGCCCTCGAAGGTGCCAGGGGTGTAGCTGGAGAGGGAGCGGAAGACCCGGACGAAGACCTCCTGGGTCAGGTCCTCGGCGTCATGGGGGTTGCCGGTGAGTCGATAGGCCAGGCGGTAGACCCGGGCAGAGTGCTGCTCGACGACGTCCTCCCAGGACGGCGCCTCCCACTCCTGGGTGCCGTCCATCGTCGGGTCGAGGTGGCTCATCGGGCGCTCCTTGCCCCAAGGGGTCTTCGCGGCCAGGCCGCTCAGTCTGGTCACCGTTGAGATGGTGTTGTCCCCTTTCACGCTAGGAGCCGCGCCTGAGAGAGACCTGAGGAACGAGGCTCGTGTTTCCTGAACAACGTCTCGAGGGTCCCCGGTGTTCCCCTCCCGAAACCACTGGTGCCGGTAGAGTCACGCCCGAAGAGCGCCGTAGAGACCCGCTTTGCCACGTTTTGCCGACCGAGGAGGCCATCATCGCGACGGGACTCAAGCCCACCAGCTGGGCTTACGCCGAGGAGTTCGTAGCCGAGGACGAGATCCTGGCTGCCGCTCGCGCGCGGGCCAAGGAGGTGGGCGTCGTGCCGATCGGTCCGGGCGGTGGGGCCACTCTCCGGTTCCTCGCAGCCGTGACCGAGGCTCGTGCAGCGGTCGAGGTCGGCACCGGCACCGGCGCGTCCGGGCTGTGGATGCTGCGCGGCATGCGGCCGGACGGGGTGCTCACCACCGTCGACACCGAGGCCGAGCACCAGCGCCTTGCCAAGCAGACCTTCAGCGAGGCGGGCATAGCTCCCCAGCGGGTGCGCCTGATCCCCGGCGCCGCCCTGGACGTGCTGCCGCGGCTCACCGACGGCCACTACGACCTGGTCTTCTGCGACGCCGACAAGCTGGAGTACTCCGACTACCTCACCGAGGCGCTGCGTCTGCTCAAGCCGGGCGGCATCGTGGCCTTCGACAACGCTCTTTGGCACGACCGGGTCGCCGACCCTGCGCAGAGAGACGCGGAGACGGTCTCGATCCGCGAGCTCGGAAGGGCAGTGCGCGACCACGACCGGCTGCTGCCGCTGCTGCTCCCCGTCGGCGACGGCCTGCTCGTCGCGAAGAAGGTGTGGACGCCGGAGTCCTGACTCACGACGTCGATCAGCGCTGGCCGCCACGGGGGCTTCCCGCGAGGTCCGGCGCGGCTGCGGCCACCCAGAAGCGCAGCTTGCCCTCTCGGGTGTCCTCGTAGACGCCGCCGTTGTTCTCGATGGCACCGCGAGATCCTGCGTTGTCGGGGTCGCAGGTGACCAGCACGGGGTCGATGTCGAGCCCGGCGGCGACAGGCAGCATCAGGGCGAGCGCCCTCGTGGCGTAGCCGCGTCGCCTCGCCGACGGCCTCACGGAGTAGCCGATGTGTCCACCCCAGGTCAGCAGCAGGTCGGTCAGCTCGTGGCGCAGGGTGATGCGTCCGACGTACTCGTCCTCGACGACCATCCACAGCTCCGTGCAGGGCACGTACCCTGCGGGGCGCTCTGCCTCGGGCTCCTTCTGGCTGGCGGCCCACCTGGCGAGGCGCGCGAACGCCACGGGATCCTCCAGGTCCTCGCGTGTGTAGCGCAGGTCCTCGGAGAAGGCGTCCGGTCGCAGCGCGGGGATGTTCGCGTACGACACCTCGCCCGCCGTGAGGAACTCGTCCGCGGCGGCGAGGAAGGATCGGTGGAAGCGCGGGTGCGGCGCGGCGAGCTCGAGCATGGCCGACAGGCTAGGTGTACGACGGTCGCGGCGGCGAGCAGTTTTCGGGGGCAGGTCGAGGATCACCGCCCTCCGCCGGACGCCGCGGGAGCGCGGCCACATGGCGCAACGGTCAGCGGTAGCTGGGGGCGGCGAGGAAGCCTGCCTCACCCTCCGCCACGGCGACGACCTCGCAGGGCTCGATGAGGACCGGCGCAGACCCGACGATCTGGGAGCCCGGTGACTCGGCGGCGACGTCGGTGAACTCCTGCTCGAAGGCGTCACGGGCCTCGGGCGTCTCGAAGACGTAGCAGCCCTCGAACCACTCACCAGCGCGCATCCGCCAGGTCTTGAAGCGCAGACCCGGCTTGCCGGTGAACCGTGCGTGTGAGGTCGACTCGACGTAGGCGGCGAGCGCCTCCTCGACCCCCTCCGAGGCGGTCTCGAGCGACCAACGAACAGTCAGCCCATGCATGGGAAACCTCCAGGACTCGGTGGTCAGATGCCTGCGAGGGGCTCGCGCAGCTCCAGCCAGTGCAGCAGTGCACGGGCGCCGAAGCCAGTGGCCCCGCTGGTCCACTCGAAGGCGTCCACGGGTGAGTCGCCCACCGAGGCGATGTCGAGGTGCGCCCAGGGCAGCCCGTCGGTGAAGTGCTTCAGGAACAGTGCCGCGGTGATCGCACCCGGCCCGCCGGCAGCGTTGTCGGCGTCGGCCACCTTGGACTCCAGGCGCTCTTCGTAGTCCTCGACCAGGGGCATCCGCCACAGAGGCTCGCCTGCGGCTTCGCCGGCGGTCGTGATGAGGTCGGCGAGCTCGTCGTGGGTGGCGAAGAGGCCACCGGTGCGCTGGCCCAGGGTCACCTTCATCGCGCCGGTCAGGGTCGCGATGTCGACCAGAGCGTCGGGCTTGATCTCCGAGACGGCGTAGGCGAGGGCGTCGGCCATCACCAGCCGGCCTTCGGCGTCGGTGTTGCGCACCTCGCTGGTGCGGCCGCCGTAGTGACGGATCACGTCTCCGGGGCGCATCGCGTTGCCGCCGATGGCGTTCTCGGCCGCCGGGACCAGGCCGGTCACCCGCACCGGGCAGTCGAGGTCGGCGAGCGCGCCCATGACCGCGATGACCACACCGCCACCGGTCATGTCGCGCTTCATGTTCATCATCGCCTCGCCCGGCTTGATCGACAGCCCGCCGGTGTCGAAGGTGATGCCCTTGCCCACGAGCACGACGTGGGGGGTGTTCCGCCCCGCACCCCGCGGGGTGTAGTCGAGCCGGATCAGCCGGGGCGGGCTCGCCGACCCCTGGCCGACGCCGACGATTCCTCCGAAGCCCTCCTTGGCCAGCTGGTTCTCGTCCCAGACCTTGACCTTCAGCTTGGCTTGCTCGGCGACCTCGACGGCCCGCTCGGCCAGCCAGACCGGGTTCTTCTCGTTCGCGGGGACCAGTGCCAGGGTGCGTGCCATCCAGCTCGCACCGGCGAGGGCGAGTGCCCGCTCGAGCACGGGCTGCCGCTCGGAGGCGTCGGACACACCGGCGAGCACGACACGGGAGACGGGCTTGTCCTTGGGCTCCTCGGAGCGGCGGTGGAAGACGAAGGAACCGAGCACGAGCCCCTCGACGAGGGCGCGGAGGCCGGCGTCGTCACTGAGTCCCCCGAGGGAGGTCGCGAGCGTGTCCTTGCCCTTGGCGCGACGGGCGAGCGCGGCCCCTGCCTTGCGGAGGTCGGCCGGCTTGCCCTCGCCCACGCCCACGAACATGACGCTGCGGAGACTGGTGTTGGTCAGGCCCGCCGGTGCGAGGACCGGATGCTCCACCACCTCACCTGTCTTGCCTTTCGCCTTGTGGTGCTCGAGAAGCGTGAAGACGTCGAGATCGAGCTCGTCGAGAAGCTCGGCAGCGCCCGGACCAAGAGTCGGCCCGTCGTCTTCGGCGATCAGCGGAATGGCGACGACGTCCGCGCCGACGACACCGATCGGGGTCGCGGTGCTGAGCGCGATCTGAGGCGGCGAGACCTGGTTGGGCTGAGCCACGGTGGTTGTTCCCCCTGCGTCGAGGTCGAGTCGAGGTCGATGAGGATGGCGCGCCGCTCGCGGGGTGGTGGTCCGGGTGCGACGGGAGCCGTCCTGACCCTACTCACCTGAGCGACTTTGACAACCGAAGACCCTGGGCGCCCCGTGTGGGGACCCAGGGTCCTTCAGTGTCAGCCGGGCGGCTTCGCCCGATGGACGGTACGTCAGCCGACGACCTCGTTGAGGGCCGCGCCGAGAGCGCCTGCCTCCTCGGCGTTCAGCTCGACGACCAGACGGCCACCGCCCTCGAGCGGGACGCGCATCACGATGCCGCGCCCTTCCTTAGTGACCTCGAGCGGGCCGTCGCCCGTCCGCGGCTTCATCGCCGCCATGCGCACACCTCTTCCTTGGTCCTGCGGGGCGCCTTGTCGACGTGGTCCCTCCCACACCGAGAGTGAAATCACCGTGGCGCGCCGCGCTGCACGTCTAGTATCGCTCATTTCTCCCAGTTCTCCGACCACATCCGGGTGACCGGTACCGAACGGACACTTTCAGCGCGCTCGTCGCGATTACGGCAGACTCCGTCCTGTGCACGCCAGGTCCGCGCTCTTCGACCTCTTCGGCGACCACCTGCGATCCCGTGAGGATCGGGCGCCGGTGGCCTCACTCGTGCGCATCCTCGCCCCCCTCGGGGTGACCGCTCCCGCAGTCCGGACGGCGATCTCCCGAATGGTCCGACAGGGCTGGCTGACCCCGGTCGAGGTCGAGGGTGGCCGCGGCTATGCCCTGACCGAGCGGGCAACGCATCGGCTCGAAGACGCCGCCGCACGGATCTACCGCACCCGTGACAGCGGCTGGAAGGGTGCTTGGGACCTGCTGGTCGTGGGCGCGGTTCCCAGCCGGACGGGGCGGGAGCGCGTGCGCTCGGGTCTGTCGTTCCTGGGCTACGCGCAGCTGACCGACGGCACCTGGATCAGCCCCTACGCCTCACCCGAAGTGGACGCCCTCTTGGCGTCGGAGCGAGCGAGCGTGACGCGCTTCGAGGCTTACGACGGAGACCCGACCGAACTGGCCGCTAGAGCCTGGGACCTCGACGCACTCGGCGCCGCCTACGCCACCTGGCACGCCGAGGCCGGCGAGCTCGTCGCCGACCCCGGTCGCGTTCTCGGGGTGGCTTCGTCCGACGAGGACGAGCGGGCGTTCGTGGTGCGCTCACACCTGGTGCACGAGTGGCGCAAGTTCCTCTTCATCGACCCCGGACTCCCCGTCGAGCTGCTGCCTCCGGACTGGCCTGGCCACGCCGCCGCTAGGTTCTTTGCCGAGGAGGCAGAGCGTCTCATGCCTGCCGCCTCTCGATTCGTCGACCGCTGCCTTGACCCCGAAGCGATGAGTGGAGAACACCCATGACCGACCAGCCCGTGATCTACGCCGTCTCCGACGGGGTCGCCACGATCACGCTCAACCGTCCCGATGCGATGAACAGCCTCGACGTGGCCACCAAGGTCGCCCTGCTCGAGGCCGTGACCCGGGCGGCCGAGGACGAAGCCGTGCGCTGCGTCGTCCTCACCGGCTCGGGGCGGGCCTTCTGCGTCGGGCAGGACCTCAAGGAGCACATCGGGATCCTCCGGAGCAGCTCCTCCGACGAGCTCTTCCGGACCGTCCCCGAGCACTACAACCCCACGGTCAAGACACTGGCCACGATGAACAAGCCGGTGATCGCCGCTGTGAACGGCGTTGCCGCCGGTGCCGGCGCTTCGCTGGCCTTCGCGTGTGACTTCCGGATCCTGTCGGAGTCGGCTGGGTTCAACCTCGCCTTCACCGGCGTCGCACTCTCCTGCGACACGGGATCGTCCTGGACGTTGCCACGTCTCGTCGGCCGGGCGAAGGCGCTGGAGCTGCTGTACTTCCCGCGCACCATTCCCGCCGAGGAGGCGCTCGACCTCGGACTGGCCACCACGGTGGTCGGAGCCGGGGAACTCGAGCACGAGGTAGCGACGCTGGCCCGACGCCTCGCGAGCGGTCCGACGGTCGCGTTCGGCTCCGTGCGACGGTCGGTGGAGTTCTCCGCAGGTCACGACTTCGAGAGCTCGCTGGACTTCGAGGCGCAGATGATGGCGCTGACCGGTGGGACGAAGGACCACGCGACGGCGGTCGAGTCGTTCGTGGCGAAGGAGAAGCCGCTGTTCGAGGGGCGCTGACGCCGAGACCGACCGCGGCTGGTCCGTGTCGTGGGTCAGCCGGGGATGCTGCCCACCAGGAACAACACGGTGAAGACGATGACGCCGACGAGCAGACCGACGTGGGCGAGCACCGAGAGCCCGGGCCCCTCACCCCAGGTGTCGGCCGCGGGGCCCGAGGCGTGACGGCCCTTCGCAGGCATCCACCGGAGGAGGATCAGCAGGCCCGCGAACACCGTGATCCACCAACCCAGGAGCGCGATCGCCCCCAGCCACCTGATCCCGGTGTACAGGAATGCCACCCACAGCAGCAGCGACGGAACCCCCACGAACGTGTGCGTGTTGAGCACGTTGGTCGGGATCGACAGACGCCCCGCAGCCTCGTCGTCGCCGGCCAGGCGCACCCTCGTGAGCACTACGACGACGGCCGCGAGAGCGGTCAGCACGATGGTTGCGAGTAACGGGGTCACGATCAGAGCATGCCCGATCCGGGCGTGTTGTGCTTGAACTGGGGGTCGAGTTTGCCCCTAAGGCGGTGTGTCAGTGCACTCCGCGGACCCAGCAGGCGGCGAGGTGGTCATCGACCATTCCGGTGGCCTGCATGAGGGCGTAGGCGGTGGTCGGACCGACGAACCGGAAGCCACGGCGCTTGAGCTCCTTGGCCATCGCCTTCGACTCCTGGGTGGTGGCCGGAACCTCCGACAGCGCCTGGGGAACCGCTGGTGGAGCGGCCGGGGCGAAGGACCACAGCAGGTCGCTGAACGGTTCGTCGAGGTCGAGCACCGCGCGAGCGTTGGCGATCGTCGCCTCGATCTTGGCGCGGTTGCGGACGATGCCCTCATCGTCGAGCAGCCGGTGTACGTCGACCTCGCCGAACGTCGCGACCGTCTCGGGGTCGAAGTCGTGGAACGCCGATCGGAAGGCCTCGCGCTTGCGCAGGATGGTGATCCAGGACAGCCCCGACTGGAACGCCTCCAGGCTGAGCCGCTCGAACAGAGCCTGGTCGCCGCGCAGCTCTCGGCCCCACTCGGTGTCGTGGTACTCGAGGTACTCCGGCGCCGAGCCCGCCCAGCTGCAGCGCAACCGCCCGTCGGGTCCGGCGACGAGGCCGTTGTGGTCAGACATCGATCCCGCCCTCCGCGATCGCCTCGGCCCGCACCGCCATGCGGCGCAGAACTCTCCCCAGTCCCCTCTCCACGAACCGGCCGACCAGGCGCCACAGCAGCGCTCCTACCGGTCCGCCGGGAATCTCCAGCCGCTCCCACAACGCGACCCGGCAACGGTCAGGCCCCTCGGGCACGACGCTGAACTCTGCGTCGCCGCGCACGACCCGGCCGGTGTGCATGATCTCGCAACGCGCGGCGCCCTCGGGGTTCTTCTCCCAGGCAGTGATCGTGATCGTGTCCCAGAAGCCCACCGGACCGATGCCCGTCCAGGCGCGGAAGCGGCCACCCACGCCGTCTGCGGCGTCGACGCGCTCGACGCGGGTCAGCGGGATCCACTCCCCCTGCC
>DATICF010000044.1:0-65614 GCA_035456965.1 Nocardioidaceae bacterium | reverse complement strand
ATGTCGATGCCGAGGGCGATCGCCTCGTTGCCGGAGGCACAGGCAGACACAGGGGTGTGGACCCCGGCGCGGGCGCCGATCGCGAGGCCGATGTTCGCGGCCGGCGAGTTGGGCATGAGCATCGGGATCGCCAGAGGCGAGACCCGGCGCGGGCCCTTCTCGTTGAGGGCGTCGTAGTTGGTCAGCAGGGTCTGCACCCCGCCGATCCCCGACGCCATCGCGACGCCGAGCCGCTCGGGGGTGACCTTGGCGTCCTCCCCGTCATCGGTGGCGAGGCCGGAGTCGGCCCACGCCTCGAGGGCCGCCACCAGCGCGAGCTGGCCGGACCGGTCGAGGCGGCGGGCCTTCACCCGCTCGAGCACCTCGCTCGGGTCGACCGCGACCTCCGCGGCGATCGTCGTACCCAGTTGCTGGGCCCACTCCTGTTCAAGGGACCGGACGCCGGAGCGACCCTCCAGGAGCGCGTCCCAGGTGCTGGGGGCGTCGCCGCCGACCGGAGAGGTCGCGCCGATCCCGGTCACGAAGACTCGAGTCATCGTCATGTTTCCTTCGTCAGCCGTTCTGGGCGCGCTCGATGAAGGCGACCGCGTCACCGACCGTCTTGAGGTTCTTCACCTCGTCGTCGGGGATCTTCACGTCGAACTTCTCCTCGGCCGCGACGACGACCTCGACCATGGAAAGCGAGTCGACGTCGAGGTCGTCGGTGAACGACTTGTCGAGCTGCACGTCCTCGGCCGGGATGCCCGCGACCTCGTTGACGATCTCGGCGAGATCGGTGCGGATCTCCTCGGTGGTTGCCATCTGGTGCTTCTCCTTGTGTGGTGGGTGTTCGAACGTCTGGGGCTCGTGCCCGAACGTCGGGTGCAACGGTTGGTGCACCACGGCCCGCCGCGGCCGGCGGGCCGCGGCCGCTAGGGGACCTTGACGACCTGAGCGGCGTACGCCAGGCCGGCCCCGAAGGCGATCAGGAGTGCGGTGTCACCGCTCTTGGCCGTGCCCTCCTCGACCATCCGGGCCAGGGCCAGGGGGATCGAGGCGGCGGAGGTGTTGCCCTGCTCCGCGATGTCGCGGGCGATCTGCACCCGCTCGGGGAGCTTCATCGAGCGGGCCATCGCGTCGATGATGCGCATGTTGGCCTGGTGGGGCACGAACACGTCGAGGTCGTCGACGGTGATGCCGGTGCGGTCGAGCGTCTGCTGGGCGACCTTCGCCATCTCGAACGACGCCCAGCGGAAGACCGGGTTGCCCTGCATGATCAGGTGGGGCATCGACGGCGCTTCCTGCTTCAGCACATCGCGCCAGTCCTCCTTCTGACGGATCAGGTCGAACTGCTCGCCGTCGGAGCCCCACACGACCGGACCGATCCCGGGCTCGTCGCTGGCGCCCACGACCGCCGCGCCGGCGCCGTCGGCGAAGATGAACGCCGTGCCGCGGTCGTAGACGTCGGTGAGGTCGGAGAGCCGCTCGACGCCGATCACCAGGACGTTCTTGGCGGTGCCGCCCTTGACCATGTCAGCGGCCAGTGCGATCCCGTGGCAGAACCCGGCGCACGCGGCCGAGATGTCGAACGCGGCAGCGCGCTGCGTGCCGAGCTCGTGCGCGATGGCGGTGGCCACGGCCGGCGTCTGGAGCAGGTGGGAGACCGTCGCGACGATCACGCAGTCGACCTGCGCCGCCTCGATCCCGGCCTGTGCCAGGGCATCGCGCGAGGCGGCTACCGACATCATCTGGACGGTCTCCTCGTCGGTGGCCCACCTGCGCTCACGGATGCCGGAGCGCTGCTGGATCCACTCGTCGCTGGAGTCGATCGCCTCGACGACCTCGGCGTTGGGGATCACCCGGCTCGGCCGGTAGGCCCCGATCCCGAGCAGGGCGGCATGGCTACCCGTGACGGGTTGGCCGGATCCGAGCACGCTCATCAGGAGACTCCCTCGGGGTGGAGGCGGACCAGGGGCTGCCCGGGCTTGACCATGTCGCCGTCGTGGACCAGCCACTCGACGATGGTCCCGCCGTGAGGTGCGTTCACCGGGGTCTCCTCGCGGAGGTTCGCGACCGCGCCGATGATGGTGTCAGGGCCGATCGTGTCGCCCTCGGGAAGGCCGTTCCTGAGCTTGAAAGTGCCCTTGGCGGGGGAGACGAGCATCCGCCAGGTCGGCGCGGTGTCGAGTTCCGAGGCGGAGCCGTGCTTGTCGCAGAAGGCACGGGCATCGTCGAGCTGGTCGGGCGTCTTGAGCGCGAAGGTCTCCACGCCCTTCATCGCCCGCTTGGCGATGCCGGTGAGCGTTCCGGCGGGCGGCATCTCCAGGATGCCGGTGACGCCGAGGTCGAGCATCGTCTCCATGCACAGGTCCCACCGGACCGGGCTCGCCACCTGCCTGACGATCCGCCGGACGACCTCACGTCCGTCGTGGACGACCTGGCCGTCGCGGTTGGAGATCAGAGGGGTGCGCGGGTCGTGCGTGGACACCGAGCGGGCAAGGCCTGCGAGTACGTCGACCGCGGGAGCCATGTGCTCGGTGTGGAACGCGCCCGCGACCGAGAGCGGCATGAGCCGGGCCTTGGCGGGGGCGTCGTCCGCGAACGCCTCGAGCTGCTCCACCGTGCCTGCGGCGACGATCTGGCCGGGGCCGTTGTCGTTCGCGGCGGTGAGGCCGTGCTGGGCGAGCTTGGCCAGCACCTCATCGCGGTCGCCACCCAGGACTGCGGTCATGCTCGTCGGGGTGACCGCTGCGGCGGCGGCCATCGCCTTGCCGCGCTCGCGGACCAGGACCATCGCCTGCTCGGCGGTGACGGCGCGGGCGCCGGCTGCGGCGGTGAGCTCGCCGACGCTGTGGCCGGCCACCGCGCCGACCCGGTCGAACGCGTCGGCTGGATGGGGGAAGAGCTCGAGCGCAGCGAGCAGACCCGAGGCGACCAGCAGCGGCTGAGCCACGGCGGTGTCGCGGATCGTCTCCGCGTCGGCATCCGTGCCGTAGTGGACCAGGTCCATGTCGGCCACGGCGGAGAGCCATGCGAGTCGGCTGGCGAAGGACTCCTGCTCCACCCAGGGAGCGAGGAAGCCGGGGGTCTGGGCGCCTTGGCCCGGGGCGATGATGACTAGCACCCCTCCACTGTGCCCGGGTCAGGCCACTTGATTCAGCACCGGTACGCACGAAGATCTGCGGCGCGTCTTTGTAGGGTTCCTACAAAGAGGTGGTGGTGGTCGACTCGGGGGGGTGAAGCCGTCCGAGGGTCAGTGCCACCCGGTAGGTGTAGGAGTCGCGGGGGTCTGTCGCGGTCAGACCCGTGACGTCGGCGGCCCTCCGCAGGCGGTAGCGGACGGTGTTCGCGTGCACGAACATCGCCCGCGCCGTGGCCTCGATCGAGCCGCCGTGGTCGAGGAACGTGGAGACCGTGTCGAGCGTCGCGTGGCCCGCTTCGAACAGGGGGCGGTAGACGTTGGTGACGAGCTGTCTGCGTGCATGCCCGTCACCGGAGAGTGCCCGCTCGGGCAGCAGGTCGTTCGCCGTCACCGGTCGCGGCGCGTCAGGCCAGCCCGGGGCCGCGCGAAGCCCCGCGACGGCGGCTCGAGCCGACACGTGGGCGCGCATCAGGTCGGGCACGACCGGGCCCACCACGACCGGGCCTTCCCCGAAGTGCGAGACGATCGAAGCCCCTGCCTTGTCAGGGTTGTCGACCCCGCCGAGTACGACGACAAGGCGATCGCCCTGCACGGCGCAGAGCGCGTCGAGGCCCATGTGCCGTGCCGACCGTCGTACCTCGTCGATGGTGCTCTCCCGACCGCCGTTGGTGTCTCCCGCGACCGCTGCCGGCACCCGACCGAGCACCACCGCGACGTCCCCCCGCGCCTGCCAGCCGAGGGCGCTCGCACGGGAGCGGACGGTCTCGTCCGCTTCGGCGCGGAGCACCGAGTCGACAACGAGGGCCTCGAGTCGGGCGTCCCAGGCGCCCCGCATCTCGGCCGCCTTGGCGTAGACCTCCGCCGTCGCGAAAGCGACCTCGCGGGCATAGCGGATCACGGCCTCATGCACAGAGGGGGCGTCGTCCTCGCCGACGGCCGCCGGGAGGTTGTCCTCGACCACCTCGATGCTCAGCCGCACCATCTCGACAGTTTGGTGAAGGCTCACAACGCCGGTCAGCGCCCGTGGGGCCGCACCGAACACCTCCGCCGTGAGCGGGGAGTCGGGGGTCGGGTCGCGGTACCACGCGACGAAGGAGTTGATGCCGGCCTGCACGATCAGGCCGATCCAGGACCGGTCCTCGGCCGAGAGCTGCCGGAACCACGGCATGTCCCGCTCCATGCGAGTCACGGCGGCCGTCGTCAGGTCGCCCACCGACCTCTGGAGACGGCGCGCGATCTGGGCGCGGGTGCGCCGGTTGGGAGCGCTCATGAAGCGAGCCTAGACCCGCAGAGGCCGCGCGGAGGCCCCGAACGACGCGAAGAGTCGTGCTGGAATGTCCCAGATCGCGAAACACCTTATAACTAAAGGGTTTCGGACGGTTGTCGAGAACAAGTTCTGGGTAGCATCGGCCGCACGTACCTGTGAGGAGCGTCACCGATGTTGAAGGATCTCGAGGTCCAGTACCTCACCGTCCACGGCCACAAGCGAGCATTCGTGAAGGCCGGCAGCGGGCCGGCGTTGCTGCTCCTGCACGGGCTCGGGTGCGACCACACGACGTGGCTTCCTGTGATCGCGACCCTCTCGCGCCGCTACACCGTCATCGCACCGGACCTCCTGGGCCACGGTCTCTCCGACAAGCCCCGCGCCGACTACAGCGTCGGCGGCTACGCCAACGGCATGCGCGACCTGCTCACCGTGCTCGGCATCGACAAGGTGACCGTCGTCGGGCACAGCTTCGGCGGCGGCGTCGCGATGCAGTTCGCCTACCAGTTCCCCGAGCGCACCGAGCGGATGATCCTGGTCGCCCCCGGCGGCATCGGCCGCGAGGTCACCGCGGCGATCCGGGCCATCACGCTGCCCGGCTTCCAGGCCGCCATGGGAGTGGCGACCATGCCGGGTCTGCTCCAGGCGATGAAGCTGGCCCTGCGAGGTCTGTCCGCGAGCGGACTGTCGCACGCCCGCGACCTCGACGAGGTCGCCGACATCGTTCAGCACCTCTCCGACCGCAAGGCCCGCGCCGCCATCACCCACGTGGTTCGCGCCGTCGTCGACTGGCGCGGCCAGGTCGTCACGATGGCCGATCGGGCCTACCTCACGCATGCGATGCCGATGTGCGTCATCTGGGGCACCGACGACATGGTGATCCCTGCGCGTCACGCCGCGCTGGCCTCCGAGATCGCTCCGGGTGCGACCGTCGAGGTGATCCACAACGCCGGGCACTTCCCGCACAAGGACCACCCGCAGCGCTTCGTGAAGATCGTCAACGACTTCATCCGCACCACGGAGCCGGCCATCTACGACCGGGCTCACTGGCGTTCCCTCCTCGAGGACGGCATGGCGGCCACCCCGACCCGCTACGAGTCCGTCGCCTCGGTCGTCGAGATCGCCTGACCCTCGAGTCCGAGTCGGCACTTGTGCCGAGCGTGACGGGCGCGAGTCGGCACTTGTGCGGGCGTGACGGGCGCGAGTCGGCACTTGTGCCGCTCATGGGAAGGATGCGGCCGGATCCCGGCCCCGGCGTCGTGCCGACTCGCGCGGTCTGCAGGCCGCGGTGGTGCCGACTCGGGAGGTCCGGACACGGCGGTCGTGCCGACTCGGGAGGTCCGGACACGGCGTTCGTGCCGACTCGCGCGGTCTGCAGGCCGCGGTGGTGCCGACTCGGGAGGTCTGCAGGCCGCGGTGGTGCCGACTCGGGGGGTCTGCAGGCGGCGGTCGCGCCGACTCGCGGGGTTCGGCCGCGGCGTTCGCGCCGACTGGGCAGAAGGCGAACCGCCTGTCGATGCCGTCCCGTGTGAACGACATCGACAGGCGGATCTCAGACACGACAGCTGTCGGTCAGCGCGACAGCTCGTTCAGGCGTCGCCGCCCTCCTGCTTCACACCGCGCACCGCGGTCGGGTCGTCGATGCGGTACTTGTCGAAGGCCTCCTGGACCGTCTCCCGCTTGATCTCGCCGCGGTCGGCGAGGACCTGGAGCGCGGCGACCACGACGGACTGAGCGTCCACGTGGAAGTAGCGCCGTGCCGCAGGCCGGGTGTCGGCGAAGCCGAAGCCGTCCGTGCCGAGGACGTGGTAGTCCCCGGGGACCCACTTGGCGATCTGGTAGGGCACCGCGCACATGTAGTCGCTGACGCCGACGAAGGGTCCCTCGGCCTCCTTGAGCTTGTGCGTAACGTACGGCGTGCGCGCCTCGTCGGACGGGTGGAGCAGGTTGTGCTCCTCGGCGGAAATGGCGTCGCGGGCCAACTCGTTCCACGAGGTCACCGACCACGTGTCGGCGGCGACCCCCCAGTCCTCGGCGAGCATCCGCTGCGCGTCGCTGATCCACGGGAACCCGACACCGGAGGCGAGCAGCTGCACGCGCGGAGGGTTCTCGACCTCGACCTCGGGGGGTACGGCGAAGTGGTAGATGCCCTTGAGCAGCCCCTGGACGTCGAGGTTCTCGGGCTCCTTGGGCTGGATCACCGGCTCGTTGTAGACGGTGAGGTAGTAGATGATGTTCTCGCCGTCGGGGTGCTCCTCGGTGGAGCCGTACATCCGACGCAGGCCGTCCTGGACGATGTGGCTGACCTCGTGGGCCATCGCGGGGTCGTAGTGCACGACGGCGGGGTTGGTCGCCGCGAGCAACGGGGAGTGGCCGTCGGCGTGCTGGAGGCCCTCGCCGGTGAGCGTCGTACGCCCGGCCGTCGCGCCCACCAGGAACCCGCGGGCCAGCTGGTCGGCCATCGCCCAGATCGAGTCGCCGGTCCGCTGGAACCCGAACATCGAGTAGAAGATGTAGAAGGGGATCATGTGCTCGCCGAGCGTGGCGTACGCCGAACCGGCGGCCGTCGCGGAGGCCATTGCGCCGGCCTCGGAGATGCCCTCGTGGAGCATCTGGCCCTGCGCGGACTCCTTGTAGGTGAGCAGCAGCTTGCGGTCCACGGACTCGTAGGTCTGCCCGGCCGGCTGGTAGATCTTCGCCGTCGGGAACATCGAGTCCATGCCGAAGGTGCGGAACTCGTCGGGCGCGATCGGCACGATGCGCTTGCCGATCTCCGGGTCCTTCATCAGGTCCTTGAGCAGGCGCACCAGGGCCATGGTCGTGGCGATCGGCTGCTTGCCCGAGCCCTGCTTGAGCTCGTCGTACATCTTGTCGCCGGGCAGCGTGAGCGGCTTGGAACGCACCACACGCTTGGGCAGCGAGCCGCCGAGCGCGCGACGCCGCTCGATCATGTACTCCATCTCGGGGGCGTCCTTGCCCGGGTGGTAGAACGGCGCGACTTCGGCTCCGTCGATCTGCTTGTCGCTGATCGGCAGGTGCAGGCGGTCGCGGAACTTCTTCAGGTCGTCCTTGGTGAGCTTCTTCATCTGGTGGGTCGCGTTGCGGCCCTCCAGGGCGTCGATCGTCCAGCCCTTGATCGTCTTGGCGAGGATCACGGTCGGCTGTCCGACATGCTCGGAGGCGGCCTTGAAGGCGGAGTAGACCTTGCGGTAGTCGTGGCCGCCGCGCGGCAGGTGGCGCAGGTCGTCGTCGGAGAGGTGCTCGACCATCTTGCGCAGGCGCGGGTCGTCGCCGAAGAAGTGGTCGCGGATGTACTCGCCGGACTCGACGGAGTAGGTCTGGAACTGGCCGTCGGGCGTGGTGTTCATGCGGTTCACGAGCGCGCCGTCGACGTCCTTGGCGAGGAGGTCGTCCCACTCGCGGCCCCACACGACCTTGATGACGTTCCAGCCCGCGCCTCGGAAGACCGACTCGAGCTCCTGGATGATCTTGCCGTTGCCGCGCACCGGGCCGTCGAGCTGCTGAAGGTTGCAGTTGACGACGAAGGTGAGGTTGTCGAGCTCCTCGCGGGCGGCGAGGCTGATCGCGCCGAGCGACTCGGGCTCGCCCATCTCACCGTCGCCGAGGAAGGCCCACACCTGCTGCTGGCTGGTGTCCTTGAGCCCGCGGTTGTGCATGTAGCGGTTGAACCGGGCCTGGTAGATCGACGAGAGCGCGGTGAGGCCCATGGACACCGTGGGGAACTCCCAGAAGTCCGGCATCAGCCGCGGGTGCGGGTAGGACGGGAGGCCCTTGCCGACGCCGTGCTGCACCTCCTGCCGGAAGTGGGAGAGCTGCTGGTCGCTGAGCCGTCCCTCGAGGAAGGCGCGTGCGTAGATGCCGGGGGAGCCGTGGCCCTGGATGAAGACCTGGTCGCCGCCGCCGGGGTGGTCCTTCCCTCGGAAGAAGTGGTTGAACCCGACCTCGTACAGCGAGGCGGCTGACTGGTAGGTGGCGATGTGGCCGCCGACCTCGAGGCCCTTGCGGTTGGCTGTGGAGACCATGACCGCGGCGTTCCAGCGGATGAAGGCGCGGATGCGGCGTTCGATGTGCTCGTCGCCTGGGAACCAGGGCTCACGCTCGGGCGGAATCGTGTTGATGTAGTCGGTGCTGCGAAGTGACGGCACGCCGACCTGCTTCTGCCTCGAACGCTCGAGAAGCTTGAGCATGACGTACCGCGCACGGGTCCGGCCACGCTCGTTGATGAGGGCGTCGAGGGAATCGATCCACTCCTGCGTCTCTTCGGCGTCGATGTCGGGAAGCTGCGTGGGAAGTCCCTCGTGGATGATCGAGGGGACCCCGTGGCGGTCGTTGGAGTTCGACACGATTCCTCTGCTCTCAGGTACACGTCGTTGTGCGGCCGAGGGTCCGGGTCGCGAGACCCTCACCATGCATCGTGTCACGCCTGAGGCTTTCGCCAAATTTACCGGCGGGTAAGGAGGCCAGGCCTCAGACGGGGCTCAGGGGCTTCCGCGGCTCGTCAGGCAGTCCGACGTTCAGCGGGTCGCCCGCCCGAACGACGCCGCCGGTGACCACGACCCCCATGACGCCCGCCTTGCGGAAACGCCGCCCCTCGGCGTCGACGCCCCACATCTGGCTCATCAAGCCGGCCTGGAAGTCGTCAATGAGTCGGCAGGGGGTGCGCAGCCCGGTGAGCTCGACCTCAGCCTGCTCGCCGAGTCGCAGGACCGTCCCCGAGGGCAGGTTCAGGAGGTCGACGCCCGTGGTGGTGATGTTCTCGCCGAGGTCGCCGGGCGCGACCAGGTGGCCGCCTCGGGCGAGCTCGTCGAGGAGCTCGGTGGCGATGAGATGGACCTGGCGCCGGTTCGGCTGGTCCGGGCTCTTGCGGCGGGCGTACCGGTGGCGCACCGTCGCCCCCGCGTGGGCGTCACCTTCGACACCGACGCCGGCGATCAGCTTCGCCTCGAGGGCAGGGCGCTTGGAGAAGTCGTGAACGGCGCTCAGGTTGACGGAGGCGATGTGCCCGCCCGGAACCAGTCCGGTTGCCTCAGGGCAGGGCGCTCGCATGTCATCAGGGTGACAGCATCGGCGATGACCTGCGCCGTTGGGGTTGCGAAGGCGTGTGACTTCCGGTGGACTACCCGACAGCAGGCGAGCGCAAGGGGTGCTCGTCAAACGTCGTTTGGAGGAGCAAGTTGAGCGCGACCGCGGGTGGCCACGAAGGCACCGCCACCCAGACCGGTGGTGATCGGCTGGGATTCAAGCCCGGGATGGTCATCCAGGAACTCGGCTGGGACGAAGATGTCGATGATCAGCTGAGGATCCAGATCGAGGACGCCATCGACGCCGATCTGGTGGACGGGCAGTACGGCAACGTCGTGGACGCGGTCATCTTGTGGTGGCGCGACGACGACGGTGACCTGGTGGACGCCCTGGTGGACGCCCCGACCGACCTTGTCGGCGGTGGTGTGGTCTGGCTGCTGACCCCGAAGGTGGGTCGACCCAACGCCGTGGACGCCGCGGACATCGCGGAAGCCGCGCAGGTAGCCGGGCTCGCAACGACGTCGACGGCTGGCGTGAGCAAGGACTGGGCTGCCACTCGCCTGGTCACCCCGAAGACCCCGCACTGACTCAACTGGGGGGGGCGACGCCCCGCGCCTCCACAGGCGAGACGCGGGGATGTCGAAAAGTGTAAACGGCGGTTACAGTAGTCCGACTCGACCTGAGGAGGACCCGCCCAGATGAAGGTCAAGGCAGCCGCCTTCCTGTCCAAGGAACTGACCACCGTTCGCGTGCTCGCCTCGGCGGGCATCATCCGTCCCTACCCGCCACACGTGCTGGCGGGCATCGTCAAGACACTGAAGCGGTGGGGTCGCGGGCCGGCCGGTGGGTTCACCACGCTCAATCTGCGCGTGCCCGACCAGGTAGGGCTGATCGACGAGCGCGGCGAGCTGACCTTTCGTGAGCTCCATGAGCGCAGCAACGCCCTCGCGCACGGCCTGCGGGACCTCGGCGTCCAGGAGGGCGACAGTGTCGCGATCCTCTGCCGGAACCATCGCGGTTTCGTCGAGGCCACGATCGCAGTCTCGAAGCTCGGGGCCGACCTGCTGTACCTCAACACCGCCTTCGCCGCCCCCCAGCTTGGCGAGGTGTGCGAGCGGGAGAAGCCGGCCGCGATCATCTACGACGAGGAGTTCGACGACCTCGTCGAGGACGCGAAGGTCGACGTACACAAGGTGTTCGCCTGGCAGGAGGGACACACGGACCTGCCGACGGTCGACGCGCTGATCGCCGCTAGCTCCACCGAGGATCTCACGCCGCCGATGCACCGGTCCCGGTCGGTGATCCTCACCTCTGGCACCACGGGTACGCCGAAGGGGGCACCGCGCAGTGAAGGCTCCTTCGACGCCGGCGTCGCCCTCCTCTCGCGGCTCCATCTCAAGGCGGGCTGGAGGACTCACATCGCCGCTCCGCTCTTCCACACCTGGGGTTGGGCGCACCTCGCTCTCGCGATGCTGATGGGAAGCACCATCGTCCTGCGTCGCAAGTTCGATCCCGAGGGATGCCTCCAGGCGACGACTGAGCACCACTGCGACTCGCTGGTAGTGATCCCGGTGATGCTCCAGCGGATCCTCCGGCTCCCGGACGAGACCCTGAGCTCCTACGACCTGTCCAACGTCAAGGCCGTCGCCGCTTCGGGGTCGGCGCTGCCGGGCGACCTCGGCACGGCATGGATGGACCGGTTCGGCGACCACCTCTACAACATCTACGGATCCACCGAGGTCGCCTGGGCGACGATTGCGCAACCCCAGGACCTCCGTGACGCCCCCGGCACCGCCGGCAAGCCACCGCACAACACCGTGGTCAAGGTGTACGACGACCAGGGCAAGGAGCTTCCTCAGGGGGAGTCGGGCCGGATCTTCGTCGGGAACTCCATGCTGTTCGAGGGCTACACCGGAGGCGGTTCGAAGGACACCATCGACGGGCTCATGGCCTCCGGCGACGTCGGCCGGTTCGATGGGGCGGGTCATCTCTTCGTCGAGGGCCGCGACGACGAGATGATCGTCTCCGGCGGGGAGAACGTCTTCCCCAAGGAGGTCGAGGACTGCTTGCACCGTCACGAGGCGGTGGAGGACGCCGCAGCGATCGGCGTCGACGACGAGGACTTCGGCAAGCGCCTTCGGGCGTTCGTCGTACTCTCCTCGCCCGGTGCAGCCGACGAGGAGGAGCTCAAGGCTCATGTGAAGTCGAACCTCGCTCGCTACAAGGTGCCTCGCGAGATCGTCTTCCTCGACGAGCTGCCCCGCAACGCCACCGGCAAGATCCTCAAGCGCGAGCTGGCAGAGCACCGGTGAGCCCGGCCGTCGGCGACGCCGCCCCGGACTTCACCCTCAGGGACCAGCACGGGCGGCGGCACTCGCTCGGGTCCCTGCGCGGCGAGCGGGCGGCGGTCCTTGTCTTCTACCCGTTCGCGTTCAGCGGTGTGTGCACGGGGGAGCTGCACGAGCTTCGCGAGCACGCAGGCCGGTTCGATGAAGCGGGAGCAGAGCTTCTCGCGATCTCGTGCGACCCGATGTTCACCCTGCGCGTCTTCGCCGACCAGGACGGGCTCAAGTTCCCGTTGCTCTCGGACTTCTGGCCGCACGGCGAGGTGGCGTCGGCCTACGGCGTGTTCGATGCCGAGCACGGCTGCCCGACGCGGTCGACGTTCGTGGTCGACAAGCAGGGGGCGGTTCGCTGGAGCGTGCACAACCCGATGGGAGAAGCCCGAGACGTGGCCGACTACCTCGGGCAGTTGGAGGCTCTCTGAGACGTCGGCTGCGCTTCAAAGTAAAGAATTCGCAGGCGCGTTCGAGATTTTCTCGATTTCTCTGACAGCGGTTCAGCGCTTGGGTTGAATAGTTCTTGCTACGACCGCTGGTGACCCGAGACGCCAGCGGTCGTACGCGTTTCCGGGGCTCTTCTGGACCGGGGCGGAGCGGCTTTTGTCCCGCTGATCGTGCCTCGCGTAGGCTGTGGCCCGCTTCGGGGCGTATAGCTCAGCGGTAGAGCACCTCCCTTACAAGGAGGTGGTCGCAGGTTCGATCCCTGCTGCGCCCACCGACGGTGACCTGCGGGTTCGTCATTCCTCGGACCCTCCCAGCTGCTCCAGATCCAGCGCTGACGGCTGCGTTTGGCGGCTACGCCGACCTCCTCCTGTCCCGGCACCCGGTCCAGGAGACCGCTTAGCAGCCCGACGGCCGTGCGCACGTGTACGGGAACGCCTCAGGTCTCCTGTCGTCGTTGAGACTCGCTTCTTGGACACGACCGCGGGTCAGCGGATGCGGGCCATGGCGGCTGAGTGGACGGCTGCGGCGGCGGTGTCGAGGTCGAGGTAGCCCTGGCCGTGGAAGACCCAGGAGGTGACGAGTTCGAAGCCGTCGGGGAGGTCGGGGTCGTCGTCGAGGATCTCGCGGATGTCGGCGTCGGGGGCGAGGCCGGCGGGGTTGCCTTGGTGGTGGCGGCGGGCTCGGCGGAGTCGGCCGAAGGCGACCGATAGGCGCGGGACTTTGTGATCGGGTGGCCGCGGTAGCCGAGTGTCCCGAGGTGCGAGAGCAGCGTGGCGTAGGCGTCGTTGTGGCCGGCGAGGCGTCGAAAGAGTCATGTCGACACCGGAATTCGAACCGCCCCGAACTGGGCAGGGACTGGACCAACCGCGGTATAGACACGCACGCCTACCCGCTGGGTAGGTGAAACGGCTTCTACGAGCCCGACCCGTCGACCGCGCCGCGCCATTAGTGGCTGATCAGGGAGCAGCCCTTGGCCGAACACCAGAGCGCGTCGGCTGGTGTCTGTGTGGATTGAGCGTAGGGTGTGAGAAAGCGCCTCGGCATCTGCCCCAGCCCTTGTCCCGGCCTCAACGTGTCGAGCTAGGGAGGGCGAAATGGTCACCACTTCGGACTGGTTGCACCAGACCGTGCTCGTAGCCGAGCCGACGAGTGCATCAAGGGCTCGTGACTTCGTCTGCCTGCACCTCGCCGAGCACAGCCTGTTGTATCTGGTGGAGGACATCCGGCTGGTCGTGAGTGAGCTCGCGACGAATGCGATGGTGCATGCGCGCACGCCGTTTACCGTGACCCTCTCGGCGGATGACCGCACCGTGCTGCTGGCCGTGCGAGACGGGTCCACCACGGTCCCGGTCAAAGCGGGGCCACAGGTGACCGACATGCGCGGTCGCGGCTTGCTCCTCGTGGAGCAGCTGAGCCTCGCGTGGGGCGCCAGCACCGCCGCTGACGGCTCCAAGTCTGTCTGGGCGTCCTTCGCCACCCGGAGCAGGCCCGGGGCCTGGCCCGCAGCAGGCCCACAATGAGTGAGACAACGCTCTGGTCACCACAGATGCACTTCCCGGCTGAAGTCCAGAGCGTTCCGAAGGCACGGCACTTCGCACGCTGCTGATCGACCACCGAGTCCTCAACCTCGTAGAAGACGTACGGCTGGTGGTGAGCCTGTTCGTGTGCGCCGGCGACGGGAAGATCGTCCTCGGCAACCGATGCCCGTTGGGTGAGGGGTACCCAGACTTCTAGTCAGGGTCCGATCTCGGAAGGCGTTGACTCGAGACTTCGTCATATGTCGACCTCGTGGTCCACTTCCCCCACTTTGAGTGATTCGCGGAGCGCGCCGTCGCCGTAGGTTGCGACAGGGACTGCCGATGGGGGCGGCCGGTCCTTCGACAGTTCTCGGACGAACGGGCGGTTCCATCTCCGAGGGGCAGGGCATGGCCAGCGGTCACGTTTCGCGCTCAGGTCTGCTGCTCGCGCTGGCGGCCATGCTGTGTGGGCAGCTTCTGCTGCTCTCGAGCAGCCCGGCCTCGGCCGTCTCGAGCCTCCCTCCGGGCTTCGTGCTCCGCGACACCCCGACGGGCCAGGGGCCCTACAACCTGACCGACTTCGCCTATCTGCCGGACGGCAGTGTCTTGACCGCAGGCAAGAACGGGCGGGTCACCTGGGTGCCATTGGGTGGTGCGCCGAGAACGATCGCGCAGCTGGACACGGACCCCGTCAGTGACCTGGGCCTGGTCGGCCTCGCCCTGGCACGCGACTACGACCGCACCGGCCACGTCTACGCGATCCGGTCCATCCCGACGTCTGCGCCGCCGTGGATCCTGCGCCTCTCCCGATTCACGGTGAGCGGAGGGGACACCCCGTCTGGACTCGTCGACGAGTCCGTGCTGTTCGAGATCGAGTCAGCCGCCTGGATGCACGGCATGACCACCGTCGTAGCGGCTCCGGACGGAACGCTGTGGGTCTCCGTAGGCGACCTGCAGTTCGCAACCACCGTCTACCCGGACGCGCTCAAGGCCCTCGACCTCGACGAACCGGCAGGCAAGCTGCTCCACATCACCGCCGACGGCCGCGGCGTGGCCAGCAACCCGTACTACGACGCCGCGCAGCCGCGCTCCTGGCGCAGCAGGACCTACGCCAGCGGCTTCCGCAGCCCCTTCCGTTTCTCCCTGGACCCGAGTACGGGAAATCCCGTTCTGGGCGATGTGGGGTGGCGCACCTGGGAGGAGCTCGACATCGTGGAGCCCGGCCACAGCTATGCCTGGCCCTGCTGGGAGGGAGCGGTGAGGACGCCCGGGTACGGCGACCTGCCCGGCTGCGCCAAGGTGTCCAACACACCCCCACTGTGGTCCTACCGCCACGGAAGCGGCTCCGCCGAGGGGAACTCGGTCGTCGCCGGCGGCGTGTACACGGGACAGAACTACCCGGCGCGATACCGGGGAGCCTTCTTCTACGGCGACTACACGACCAACAAGCTGTGGACGTTGCGGTACGACGACGCCGGCAAGCTCGTGACCGTTCCACAGGATCCTCCCTTCGGGGTGGACATCGGGGGGCCGGTGAAGTTCGCCGCCGCGTCGAACGGGGACATCGTCTATGCGGACCTGGTCTCGGGGGCGCTACGACGGCTGACCTACACACCTGGCAACACCGCCCCGGTGGCGCATGCGGACACGAGCACGGACCCGGAGACCCGGACCGTCACCTTCTCCGCCGAGCGCTCGATGGACTTCGACGGTGACGAGCTGACCTACGCCTGGTCCTTCGGAGACGGAGCGACCGCGAGCGGCCTGTCCGTGACCCATCGGTACGTCGCATCGGGTGACCGGTTCACGGCAAAGCTGACTGTCACGGACCCGTTCGGGGCCTCCGACACGGTCTCGGTGGTCGTAGCGCCGTCCAACCACTCGCCCGTCCTCCAGCTGACCACGCCCGGTGACACCACCTTCGCCGTGGGAGAGGCGGTCAAGCTTGCCGCCTCCGCACGAGACGAGGAGGACGGGGCGCTGTCGGTGACCTGGCGAGCGGGGGTGCTTCACTGTGCTCAGGCGTCGACCTGTCACCTGCATCCGGGTGCCGCGAGCACCGGACCGGCCTGGTCGGGGCAGTTCCCTGCGCACGAGGAGTCGAGCATGCAGGTCACTGCGACGGTCACCGACTCCGAGGGCGTCGTCGGCACGGAGACCTACCTGGCGCGCCCGCGCCTGCGACTGCTGCGACTGGTCAGCAACGTTCCCGCGGTGATCGAGGTTCCAGGTTTTTCCCCCGGTTCGACGGCACACGTGACCGAGGGCCTGAAGGTGGAGGTGGTCGCCGCGAAGGTGGCTCACGACGGCGTGGCCACGTTCCGGCGCTGGCAGGACGGTGTCACCTACCGGACGAGGACGATCACCGTTGAAGAGCGGGACATCACGCTCTCCGCGACGTACCGGACCCCGATCGGCTGGCGCTACGCCAGGGATCCGAGGCTCCGGAAGCTGCTCGGGGGTCCCGTTGCGCCGGAGGTCGGCCGGGCCGTGAGGCATCGACGATACGAGCGGGGACGCCTCTACTGGTCAGAGGCTGCGGGGGTTCACGAGATCCACGGGCGAATCCTCCTGAAGTACCTGGCCGCTGGCGGCCATCGCCGGCTGGGTGCGCCGCTCACCGACGAGCGGTCCGGCGGCGATGGCGTCGGCCGCTACAGCAGCTTCGCGGAGCGGGCCTCCATCTACTGGAAGCCGAGCACCGGCGCTCATGTCGTGCGCGGAAAACTGCGTCGCGCTTGGCGTCGCGCCGGCGGTGTGACCGGGGCGCTGGGGTACCCGGTCACCGATCATCGGAAGACCAAGGTGGGCCGCGGACGCTTCGTGAACTTCGAGAAGGACGGTGCCGTGTACTGGTCGCCCAAGACCGGAGCCCACGCACTTCACGGGCCGATCTGGCGAAAGTGGTCGGCCATCGGAAAGGTAAGGTCCCCGCTCGGCTTCCCCACGACCGGAGTCCGCAAGGTCAGGGGCGGCGCACGAGCCGAGTTCCAGAACGGGGTCATCCGCTGGTACTCCGCGACCCGCAGAACTGTGGTGCGACGTAGCTGACCGCGTGGCAGAGGCTGAACCGGAGCCCCCAGCGCTCCGGTTCAGCCTCCGTGTCGGTCCCGGTCGGTGATCACATGCCCGGGACGGGCTGTGCCTCGTGAACCTCGATCTCGCAGCCGCCAGCCATCTTGAGGTGGGGGTGGTTCTTGGCGAGCTCGAGGGCGTCATCGAAGCTGTCGGCCTCGATGATGCTGTAGCCCGCGACCTCACGGGTGCTCGCCGCGGTGCCGTCAGGGGAGACGCGGACGCCGCCGGCAAGGGGGGCGCCGAAGTCGACCATGCGGTCGCCGACGCGGCCTGCCCAGGCGTTCCACTCACCCATGACGGCTTCGATCTCCTCGGGGGTGGGCGGAGTCGCTTCGGCGGGAGTCACGGGTGCGTGGTAGACGAAAACGTACTTGGTCATGAGCTGTGCTCCTTTGTTTGTTTGTCGGCCGGGTGGTTCCCGGCCGTTGTCGGTGCGGGCGCGGGTCGTCACGCCACGAGCGGTGTACGCCCCGCGAACGCGGCGAGCCGGTCGATCGGTGAGGCGTCCTCGGCCGGGCTCACCTCGTCGGCGAACGACCTGCCGCGGCCACCAGGGACGACCTCGTCCGCGATCTCGCGGAGGTAGGCGACCAGCTCGTCGGAGATGTGCATCGACTGGCCGCTGGCCTGCGCGAGGTCCCAGCCGTGCAGAGCGATCTCGAGGGGAAGTACGCCGGCGAGGAACCGTGCCGGCATCGGGGAGCCACCCGGACCCGGGACGGTTCCGTTGAGGTCGACATTGCGCCAAGCCTCGATGGCCCGGCCGGCCGCGACGGAGACCCGGTTCTCCAGTGTTCCGGTCAGCGCAATCTCATCGCCGGCCCCGGCCATGGCGGCCAGCTGCCCCAGCGAGGTGAGCAGGTGCTCGGCGAGCTCGTGGCACGTAAGGTCCCGGCACGGCGTGGGTTTGGGCTGGTCCTCGGCGGTCAGGTTGCGAAGCACGGGCTGCACCACGGCCAGCGCCGCCTCGGCAGCGACGATCGGGTCGAGGTTCTCCGGAGCGTAGGCCCACTCGTCCGGGCCGGCGTCGCCGGAGGTGGCTGCGCGCTCGAGGCGCTCGAGGTAGTGGTCCCAGCCCTCGGCGTGCGCCTTGGCCTGTTCCTCGGTGAGGCCCTCATGCACCAGCGTGACCTTCGAGCCCCCCTCGGTGGGTTCTACCGTCACGGTCACCGTGGAAGCGTCGTAGGGGAGGGCGTCGTTGCCGTCCCAGCCCCAGCCGAAGACGATGCGACGGCCGGGCTCGACCTCGCGGAAGGTGCCTCCGGCCAGGTGACCCGGGGTGACGGCCCAGCGGTAGGACCCGCCTGCTCGCAGGTCCACCACGGCGGTGACGGTCTGCCAGCGGCGCAGCCGCTCGGGCTCGGTCACCAGCGCGAAGGCCTCGTCAGGGCTGACCGGCAGAACGACGGACTTGGTGTAGCTCATGTCTCTCTCCTCATTGCTTGAGCGTCAGCGACCAGCTGGTCGAGCTCGTTGGTCCAGAACTTGTCGATCTCGGCCTGCAGCTTTCGCAGCCCGCCGGGCAGGACCCGGTAGATCCTCTGGCGACCGTCCTTCTCGGCTTCGACCAGCCCGGCCTCGGCGAGCACCAGCAGGTGCTGCGAGATCGCCGACCGGGTCACCGTGAACTCAGCGGCGATCTCGGTGACTGTCCTGGGCTGCGACGCGAGCAGCTGCAAGATGCGTCGCCGGTTCGGCTCGGCGGCAGCGGTCAACGGGTCGGTCACGAGCAATACGTTAGTCGTCACTAACGCATTTGTCGAAACGACCGTGCGAAGGGGTCTACACAGGTTCGATCTCCGGCTGGGTCGGCCGTGAAGCGCCGCGGCAGGGCACGCGTCCAGGCGAGCTGCTCAGCTCAGTCCTGGCAGCTCCCGATTCTCGTCAGGCGACCTCGGTGAGCGGGGTGTTCTCGTCCGGGATCTGTTCGTCGGACCTGGGCGGAGGCGGGGGAGTGCCCTCTCCGAAGGGGCGTCCGCCCAGCTCCTCGCGACCGTGGGGGCTCGTCCACCCGGACAGGTCTGGCCCCTTGGGCACGACCTGGGTCGGGTTGATGTCCTGGTGAACGCAGTAGTAGTGCCGCTTGATGTGGTCGAAGTCGGTGGTGTCGCCGAAGCCTGGGGTCTGGAACAGGTCGCGCGCATAGGCCCAGAGCACCGGCATCTCGGCGAGCTTGTTGCGGTTGCACTTGAAGTGGCCGTGGTAGACAGCGTCGAAGCGGGCCAGCGTCGTGAAGAGGCGTACGTCGGCCTCGGTGATCGAGCCGCCCATGAGGTAGCGCCGGTCGGCCAGCCGCTCCTCCAGCCAGTCGAGCGTGCCGAAGAGCCGGTCGTAGGAACGCTCGTAGGCACGCTGCGAGCCGGCGAACCCACAGCGGTAGACGCCGTTGTTCACGTCCTCGTAGATCCGCTGCATCACGGCCTCCATCTCGTCGCGCAGATGGTCCGGCCAGAGGTCCGGCGCGCCGTCGCGGTGATGCCTGCGCCACTCGGTCGAGAGGTCCAACGTGATCTGCGGGAAGTCGTTCGTGACCACCTCACCGGTCGCGACCTCCACCATTGCCGGGACCGTGATGCCCTTGTCGTACTCGGGGTCCCGGGCCAAGAAGGCATCCTGGAGCCGCTCGACGCCCAGGACCGGATCGCGTCCACCGGGGTCCAGGTCGAAGGTCCAGCTGCGCTCGTCATGGGTGGGTCCGCACACGCCCATGCCGAGCACGTTCTCGAGACCGAGGAGACGTCGGACGATGATGGCTCGGTTCGCCCAGGGACAGGCTCGGGCGACGACGAGGCGGTAGCGTCCCGGCTCGACCGGGTACCCGTCACGACCGTCCTCGGTGATCCTGGTGCTGATGTAGCGCGTGTCCCGGTCGAAGTCGCCCGAGGACACGTATCCGTTCGCTCCGTCACCGTTGGCCTTGGTCGGGTCGATGCCCATGCGCTGCCTCCGCCTCGTCGCTCGTCATGCTGGTCGCAGGGGGAGTACCCGGTCTGCCTCACCAGCAACCTCCCCACCGGCGACGCACCGACCGGCGGTGACCCGTCAGCGCGCCGGATCCGCCTGAGCAACGACGGTGTTTCGAGGGACTGGCCCCGTGGCCGGACCGACCCGGAGCGCCCGCGCTTCAGACCCGCCGCATCCGGTCAGGCTTTGTCAAAAGGCATCGCGAAATCGCTCGGGTAGCTCTCGTAACGGGCCGTCGTCCAGGGATGCCACCTGGTTGGCCGAGGCTGTCCAGGTGCCGTCGCCGAACGGTGCTATCAGGCGGTTGAGGTCGACCTCGCCCGCGTCGAACTCCGGGAGAGCGGGGTTCGTCTCCGCCTCCATGGTCCACGAGACGAGCTTCTCCCTCAGGGCGGCTGCTCCCATGGGCCAGAAGCTCTTCGGATGCCCACGGTTCTCCTGTTCGTGCACCTGACGGCGCTGCTCGGCGACCTGGTCCAAGACGGTGACGTCTGCGTACTTGAGGTGGAGCATCCACAAGTCAGGGTCGACCTCGAAAGGTGCGTGGATCCTGTGGAAGGCGCCGTCCCAGTTCTGAGGCACCCGTTTGACCAAGGGCTTGCACATGGCAGGTGAGAACTTCACGAACCGGCGTTGCTGTAGCAGCGGTGAGTTCTCGTCCAGCGCCGGCTCCAGCCGATCGTTGTGGAGCACCTCGAGAGCCAAAGGTGCAACCACGCGACGGTCGGCTGTGGAGGCCAGGTAGTCCGAGAGTCCGACGTACCTGGCGGGATCAGGCACGAGAAACTCGTCCACGTCGGTGAAGATGACCGCGTCGTGACACGCAAGCAGTCCCCGCGAAAGGGAGTTGGCCAACTGCAGGCGTGTCTTGCTCCAAGGGCGCTTCCACGGCGGAGGTGGGAGCCGGAAGACAGTGCAGGGGAGGTCTTGGGTCGAGCCGTCGATGCTGTTGTCGTCCAGCACTATGAGATTCGTCTGGCCAACCTGGCCGCCGTAATAGTCGATCCAGCGGGGGAGGGTGAGGCCCTCGTCTCTGACCATCGTCATGACTGCAACTCGCGGATCACCGAAAGTCCGCTTTCTTATCGCCATCCCCGAACATTAGCCGCCTCCCTCCCGCGGCCCCGTTGCCGGTTTCGCCTCGACAGCCCCGCGACCGCCGTACGATGCGAACATCTGGAGCGGCTGGAGCGGCCATGAACCTCGAGAAGGTGATCTTCGGGTTCTTCGTCCTGCTCGCTGCCACCTTGAACTTCGGGTTCTTCATCGGTCCCCTCGGTGATCCCGAGGTTCACAACGTCTACGAGCTGTTCGCGGCGGTCGTGGTGAACCTGATCGCCACGGTGTTGAAGTTCGGGGACCGCACGCAGATCGGAGCGGTCCACCTCGCGACCAGCCTGGTCGCCAGCCTCCAGCTCATCGCGGCTTCGGTCGTGTGGACCTATGCCACCGCCGTGACGGAGGCCGGCCTCACACGGGAGATGACCGCCAGCGTGGTCTCGCTCTCGGGCGGGGCGCTGTTCGCAAACGTGGTCTCGGTCGTCCTCCTTGTGGTCGAGACGGTCTCATTCCAGAGGCGCTAGCTGGGAGCCGCCGCCGTGGGAAACCCCCTGTTGGTCCTGTGGTACCGGATGTTCGCCGACGACGAGGCGGAGCGGGAGCGCGGTCTGCGAGCGACGGCTGTCAAGACCCAGCATCCCTCCAGCGGGGCGCTGCCGCACACGCCTGACTGGCTCGCCGACGGGAACCTGCCGGGGATGCCCGACCAGCCCTCCGCCGGGATCTTGCTGGTGCTACGCCGGATCCGGATCCCGCTGATCGTGCTCATCGTGATCTTCGCGATCAGCGTCCTGGGACTGGCGCTCGTGCCCGGGGAGGACGCACAAGGCCGGCCGACCCGGATGACGATCTTCGAGGCGTTCTACTTCATGAGCTTCACCGCGACGACGATCGGCTTCGGCGAGATCCCGGATGCGTTCACCGACGCCCAGCGCATGTGGGTGACCCTCGCGATCTTCCTGTCGGTGATCGGCTGGGCCTACGCCATCGGCTCCCTGCTCGGGCTGATGCAGGACCGGGCGTTCCGCCGCGCCCTTGCGAGGCGTCACTTCGCGAACAAGGTCTCCCACATGGCCGAGCCCTTCTTGATGCTCGTCGGCTACGGAAACGCGACCAAGCACCTCGCGCGCTCGCTCGACGACATGGGTCGCCGCTTCGTCGTGGTGGACGGTGACGAGAACCGGTTGGCCGGGGTCGACCTGGCCTCCTACCGCGCGGACACCCCGACACTGCTCGGAGACGCCCGGGACACGCGGGAGCTGCTCCTGGCCGGACTGGGTCACCGTCACTGCGAGGGAGTGGTCGCCCTCACCGGCCACGACGAGACCAACCTCGACGTTGCCATGACCTCGTCGTTGCTCCGCCCTGGGCTGCCCGTGATCGCCCGGGCCAGCTCGCGGGAGATCGCCGAGCGCATGCGCGCGGCAGGCGATCCCGTGGTGGTGAACCCCCTTGACCGTTTCGGCGACCACCTCAGGATCCTGCTGCGCTCGCCCTCGGCCTATCAGCTGATGGTGTGGCTCACCAGCGCCCCGGGCACCCCCCTACCGGCGCGCAGGGAGCCGTTGCCGAGGGGAAGATGGGTGGTCTGCGGCTACGGGAGGTTCGGCCGCGAGCTCACCGCCGACCTGCGTGCCGAGGGGTTGCAGGTCACGGCGGTCGAGGCCCCGGCCCCCCACGACGGCGGCGGATACACGTTCGACGGGGTCGACCTCGAGCAGGCCTCGGCCTTCGTCGCGGCCACCGAGGACGACATGACCAACCTGTGGCTCGTCGAACGGGCACGCCGGGCCAACCCCGGGGCTTTCGTGGTGACCCTGGAGAACCGGGCGACCAACGTGTCGCTCTTCAACGCCATCGGTGTCGACTTCGGCCTGCAGCCGGCCGAGGTGATCGCTCACGAGGTCGTCGCGCGCCTGGCCAACCCGGCGTTGATGAGGTTCCTGCCGCAGGTGCCACGCCAGGACGAGGCGTGGGCCGCACGCATGGTCCAGACCCTGGTCGAGAGGTCGGGGACAGGTACGCCAGACCTGTGGCTGGTGCGCCTGTCCCGGCACGAGTCCGAGGCCCTGGAGCGGTGGATGGCCGGCGACGGGCTGCGACTCGGCGCGCTGCTTCGCAGTCCGCTCGGCCGCGAGCGCTACCTGGACGCCGTCGTCCTGGTGGTGCTGCGTGACGGCACCGCCGCGATCGCGCCCGACGACGACTTCTTGCTGCTCAGGGACGACGAGCTGCTGCTCGCCGGCGGCTCCACTGCCCGCCGCGAGCTGGACGCGACGCTGACCGATGAGCCAACGGCCGCCTACGTGATCGACGGGGTCTTCGCGCCGTCGAGCTGGATCTGGCGGAAGTACTCCCGGCAGGGAAGGGCTGCGCCGCGCGCGGGCATGTGAAGGGCTACCGGGGATGATCCGTGGCGGGGCGGTCGAAACAGGTACCAACCACCCGTATGGGGGATTATGTCTCCGGAAAGCAAAATTGGCCGTGTCTGTCTGTTCTGTCCGATTTGTTCCAGATACCGTGGTCCCACTCTCGGGAAGTTGACACATGAGCTTTGTCGCCTGGGAGGAGCCACAATGCTCGATCTGACTGATCTCGAGTCCGAGGCCGAGGCACTCGCCGCACAGTTGCGGCTCTCGCGTTGCTGCGACGCCCTGATGCCGTGCTACCGGTGCTCTTTGTTGAAGTTCAACGTGCTCGCCCGCCGTCGCGTGGTCGAGGTCCCCAGGCCCAAGCGGCGTGTTCGGTCCCCACGCGTCATGGGCCCGCTTGCTCTCGCCGCTCGCGTCTGCGATCTGGAGCTGCGGGCGTCCTGAGCCCGGGTTCGGAGAGCCCGGGCCTCGAAGGGGCCCACGGTTGCCGCTGGCACGAGCGGAGATGCGGACAAGCAGGCCCTCATCCTAGGCTCGGCCCATGAGCGTGCAGCTGCGTGACGTGACCGCCCTGATGGACACGTGGTACCCACCCGCAACCGCCGACGGGTGGGACGCAGTCGGTCTGGTCTGCGGTGATCCGGAGCAGCCGGTACGCCGCATCATGCTTGCCGTCGACCCCGCCCCAGCGGTCGTCGAGGAGGCGGTCGAGTGGGACACCGACCTGCTCGTCGTACACCACCCGCTGCTGCTCAAGGCGGTGCACGGAGTGGCAGCGACCACCCCCAAGGGGCGCACGGTCCACCGGCTGATCAGCAGCGGCTGCGGGCTCTTCGCTGCACACACGAACGCAGATGCCCCGACCAAGGGCGTCAACGAGTCGCTGGCGCTCGCGCTCGGGATCACCGACCCGCAGGTGATCGTGCCCGACCCGAGCGACCCGCTGGACAAGCTGGTCACCTTCGTTCCGCACGAGAACGCCGAGGACGTCCGCGAGGCGATCACCAAGGCGGGAGCAGGCAGGCTCGGCGACTACGACAGCTGCACCTTCACCACGGAGGGCCAAGGTCGCTTCCGCCCGCTGGGCGGCGCGACGCCGGCGATCGGACGCGTGGGCGAGGTCGAGGTGGTGGCCGAGGCACGTGTCGAGGCGGTCGTTCCCAGGGCGCGGCGCCGCCAGGTCCTCGAGGCGCTGCGGGCCGTGCACCCCTACGAGGAGCCCGCGTACGACGTCATCGAGCTCGCCGACGTGCCCGGCGCGGGGACGTCCGCGCGCGGCAGCGGGCGCATCGGCCGTTTGCGCGAGCCCATGACGCTGCGGGCCTTCGCGGAGCACGTGGCCACCGTTCTGCCGCAGACCGCGCATGGCGTTCGTGCGGGCGGTGACCCGGACCGCCTGATCGAGACGGTCGCTGTGACCAGCGGGGCCGGCGACTTCCTCCTCGACACGGTTCTCGGCACGGACGCCGACGTGTACGTGACCTCCGACCTCAGGCACCACCGCGCGTCGGAGTTCATCGAGCACGGCGGACCGGCGCTGGTGGACGTGTCGCACTGGGCCGCGGAGTGGACCTGGCTGCCTGTGCTCGAGCGCAGTCTGGTGGAGGCATTCGGCGACGAAGGGGATACGGTGGACGTCCGCGTGAGCACGACGTGCACCGACCCGTGGACCTTCAGGCCCTGAGCCGTCCGGCACGCCCCACGACCCACCCCATCAGCATCGACCCGGATCCTCGAGGAGCAGAGTGAAAGCCGACCCCTTCGCGCAGCTGAAGCTGTTGGACGTCCAGGAGCTGGACTCCCGGCAGGACCAGCTCCGGCATCGGCTGGCCACGCTGCCGCAGATCGCCGAGCTGAAGGACCTCACCGCGCAGCGCGCCTCTGTGGCGGACCGTGCCAGCGACGCCCGGATCCTCGTCGACGACCTCACCCGGGAGCAGAAGCGCGCCGACGCCGACGTCGAGCAGGTCAAGGCCCGTCGCAAGCGCGACCAGGACCGGATGGACCAGGGGATCATCACCAACCCCAAGGACCTCGAGCGGATGCAGGGCGAGCTGGTCTCTCTGGAGCGCCGGATCTCCGAGCTCGAGGATGCCGAGCTCGAGATCATGGAGAAGCTCGAGGAGGCGCAGCAGGAGCTCGACGTACTCACCTCCCAGGTCGGCGACCTCGACGAGAAGATCGCAGCCGCGACCGCGGCCCGTGACGAGGCCGCCGCCGAGATCGAGCAGCAGCTCACCGAGACCGCCGCGAAGCGCAAGCAGACAGCCGAGGGGTCGCCTGAGGACCTGATGAGTCTCTACACCAGGCTGCGCGAGCAGAAGGGCGGTGTGGGGGCAGCCGCCCTGCGTGCGCGCAGCTGCGGCGGATGCAGTCTTCAGCTCAACGCCTCCGAGCTTGCCGAGATCGCCAAGACCCCCTCGGACGAGGTGCTGCGTTGCGAGGAGTGCAACCGGATCCTGGTCCGCACCTCGGAGTCCGGGATCTGATGGAAGCTCGTCCCGCCTCCGTGGTCATCGAGGCCGACGGAGGGTCCCGCGGCAACCCGGGGGAGGCCGCCTACGGCGCAGTCTTGAAGGATGCGACGACCGGCGCCGTGATCGCCGAGCGCGCCGGGCACATCGGGATCGCCACCAACAACGTCGCGGAGTACCGCGGTCTGATCGCCGGCCTGGAGCTTTACAACGAGCACTCGCCCGAGGCCGAGCTGGAGGTCCGCATGGACTCCAAGCTCGTCGTCGAGCAGATGTCGGGCAACTGGAAGATCAAGCACCCCGACATGAAGCCCCTGGCAATGGCGGCCAACCGGCTCACGCCTCCCGGGACCACCTGGACCTGGATCCCGCGCGAGCAGAACAAGCACGCCGACGCACTCCTCAACAAGGCCCTCGACAGCGCGACGGGCAAGCCGTCGAAGCGCACGCTGGCCGCGGAGGTCCCCGTCGAGGAGCAGCCGGTCTCGCAGGCGCGGACAGTGGGCTGGAGCAAGGACCTCGGCTCCCCGACGACGCTCATCCTGGTGCGTCACGGTGCCACCGACCACACGACAGAGAAGCGGTTCAGCGGACGAGAAGGGCACGACCCCGCACTCAACGCCGACGGCCGTGCGCAGGTGCGGGCGGTCGCGGACTGGCTGGCGCCGCTCGCCGAAGAGATCGACGTCGTGGTGAGCTCCCCGCTGGCCCGCACCCGGGAGACCGCCGAGATCATCGCGGAGCGGCTCTCGCATCAGGTCGAGCTCGAGGACGGTCTGGCCGAGGCCGCGTTCGGCACCTGGGAGGGCCTGACCTTCCACGAGGTGCAGCAGGCCTACCCCGACGACCTCGACGCCTGGCTCGGCTCGCTCGACGTGGCCCCCGGTGGCAGCGGCGACTCGTTCGAGGACATGGACCGTCGGGTACGCCGCACGCGCGACCGCCTGCTCTCCGGCTACCCGGGGAAGGCCGTGCTGGCGGTCACCCATGTCACGCCGATCAAGCTCCTGGTCCGCATGGCGCTCGGCGCCCCTCTCGACGCGGTCTACAAGATGGAGCTTGCCCCGGCCTCGGTCACGGTGATCTCGTGGTTCGAGGACGGCACGGCGTCGCTGCGGATGTTCAACGCGCGCCCTCTGGAGAGTGCCTTCATCGGTCGCTGACCGGTCACACGGAAGGGGAAGCGAACCACACCGTCCGCTTCTCCCACACTCCCGGACCCAGCCGGCGTCCGGAGCAGACGACGATCGCGAGCTGCGGAGGACCGTTCCTCTTGTAGTAGCGCACAAGGCCCTCCTCAGCGAGGACTTCGACGCGCTCGGTGACGCGGTAGCACAACCGGGCGTTTCGCCCGTGTACGACGATCCGGTCGCCGGTCTGCAGGTCGGTGAGCAGGCGGTTCCCGAGGGCGCTGCCGTCGGGCCAGGTGTGAGCGTTGAGAAGCACGTTGCCTCGCGCGTCGCCGGGACGGATGCCCTGCTCGCGGTCCCAGGCAAAGACTGCCTTGCCTTCACTGGTGAGCGGAGCGACCCCGGGGAGCCCGTTGGCGTCGCGGGCAGGGGCGACTACGAGAGCCTGCTCGGTCACGCCGGGCACGGTGATCGTGCGCGGGGCGAAGGCGCGGTCGACGCGGTCGCAGCCTTGGGGTTCGGGCTCCTCCGGGGAGAACGATGGTGTCGGTGCCGTCGACACCACGGGTGGCGCGGAGATGCGCGGTGTGACCGCGGCATCTCGAGGCTCTGGCTGGTCGCCGAGTCTTACCAGCCAGAATCCGCCGATCGCGACGAGCACCGCGATCGCGATAGCCACTGTGCGCTTCACCGGCCGCTCCACCGTCTCCCGAGATCGTCCTGGTTCCTGGATTGTCTCGCTTGTGAGGTCACCGCGTGCTCGTCACGGTGAAATCGGCGCACCGGATCAGTCACGGGGCGGGGGAGGGACCACGTGGAAGGCCGAGCCTGGAACCCACCGGGTTCGTGGGTACTCCTCCAGCCGCGGCGACCAGTCACGGTAGGGAAGCGACGTGAGCCGGAAGCCGACCTTCCAGGCGATGACAAAGCCCCAGAGGGGCAGGAGCGCGAAGAAGAGGACGTCGCGCCTGCGGAAGCTCACGCGTCGGTACGCCGGGAGGAGAAGGATCCCCGGCAGCGCGGACCCCAGCAGCGTCAGGCTGTCCTCGAGGAGCCACTGCGCGGCGGCGAGGTCCAGGCTGGACGTCCACTCCCGAGTGGCCAGAAAGATCGCGACGTCGAGCGTCACGAATCCGGCAGCCACGAGGTGGCACGACCAGCGCGGACGCCGGGAGGGCAGAGCGGCTGTCTCGTCGTCTGGCAACGGCATCGGCCCGGGTCGCATGAGCCTCATCATCGCGGTCGAGCAGGACGACGGACCCACCGGGCTGGCTAGCATGGGAGAGGCCCCCTACCTCGGAGAGCTGCCGTGGAGAACCCGCAGAAGCCGCGCCTGGAGCCGAGGATGATCTTCGCCGTGGTGCTCGTCGCGATCCCGCTGCTCTACGTGGTCGGCCAGGTGATCCTTTTTCGTGCCGGGGAGGACTGCGGCGACCCCGACCACTCCCAGGTCGGCGGGCTCGCGCAGCTGTTCATCCCGGGCGACGCCTGCCCCCAGACACCACCGGCGCCCCCGACGCCCTGACCTACAGCTCTGCGACGACCACGTCCAGCTGGGTGCCGTGCCTGCCCGCTGCTCCGAGCTCGACGGTCCAGCCAAGTTCGCGCAGGTGCTGGGCGAAACCGGTCGGGGTCTTCGACCCCCCGCCGTCCTCGAGCAGCGCCCGCACCAGTCGGCCCTTGGTGGCCTTGTTGAAGTGTGAGACGACCTTGCGCTCGCCGTCCACCTCGTGCAGCACGCGCACCGTCACCACCCGGCGCGCCGTCTCCGGGGCCGGCCGCCAGAACGAGGCGTACGTCGACGAGCGGAGGTCGACCACCAGGCCCCTGCCGGCGGCCTGCCGCACCGACTCGTCGAGCCGGCCGCCCCAGAACGTCGACACCTGACCGATCCCGGGCAGTGAGACCGACCCGGAGAGCCGGTAGGCGGGGATCCGGTCACCGGGCCGCACCAGGCCGAACAGCCCCGACGCGATCGCCACCCAGCTCGTCGCGCGACGACGCGCGGCGCTGTCGAGGGAGGCGAGGTCGAGGGCCTCGTAGAGCACGCCGGAGTAGACCTGGTCGGCCCGGGCGGTCGGGGCACTGGTCAGCTCAGCGTTGCGGAGCACCTCGTCGGCCTGGGTCTTGCCCAGTCCCAGCACCTCGGCGGCCTTCCCCGCGTCACCGGCCGCTCCCGTCGTACACAGGGTGACGAGGGAATCGAGCACCTCGCTCCGGGCGTCGGCCAGGGTCGGAAAGCTCAGGCGGGCGAGGTCGAGCGGCTTGCCTCGGCGAGGCGCGGTCTTCCCCTCGGACGGCGGCAGCAGGATCAGCACGGGGGCAACCCTATGCTGAACAGCGTCGACCCCGACCGTGAGGAGTGATGACTGTGACGAGACAGGTCGTCCATGTCCACCACGCCAACGGCAGCGACCTCCGCAAGGGCGTCGAGGCGATCCAGGCGGAGCTGGGCGTGACTCCGGACTTCCCGGACGATGTCGAGGCTGCTGCAGCACAGGCCGCCAGGAACCCCCGCCTGCCCGAGCTCGACCGGACAGACATTCCCCTCGTCACGATCGACCCCGCCACAGCCCTCGACCTCGACCAGGCGATGTACCTCGAACGCGACGGGGACGGCTACACCGTCCATTACGCGATCGCCGACGTCGCCGCGTTCGTCTCTCCCGGCGACCCCATCGACCTCGAGGCCAACCGCCGTGGGGAGACCCTCTACGGGGCGGACTCGAAGATCCCGCTGCACCCTCCGGTGCTCTCCGAGAAAGCGGCGTCCCTGCTACCGGACGAGGTGCGTCCCGCCCTGCTCTGGACGATGAGGGTCGACTCGTCGGGGGAGGGCACCGACGCCGTCGTGCAGCGAGCCCTGGTGCGCAGCCGCGCCAAGCTCGACTATGACTCCGTCCAGCAGCAGGTCAACTCCGGCACGGCGGACGAGATGTTCACGCTCCTTCGCGAGGTGGGCGAGCTCCGGATCCGTCGTGAGGAGGAGCGCGGGGGAGTGTCGCTGGCGCTCGCCGACCAGGAGATCGACATCGACGGTGACCGATGGTCGCTGTCCTTCCGTCAGCTGCACCCGGTCGAGCAGTGGAACGCCCAGATCTCGCTGCTCACCGGGATGGCCGCGGCCGGCCTGATGATCTACGCGAGGGTCGGTCTGCTGCGCACGCTGCCGCCGGCGGACCCCCGCGAGGTGCGGCGGCTGCACCGGACGGCGAAGGCGCTCGGCATCGAGTGGCCGGCAGAGCAGCTGTACCCGGACTTCGTCCGGTCGCTCGACCCTGCCCACCCCGAGCACGCCGCCATGATCGTGGCGAGCACCCGGCTCCTGCGCGGAGCAGGCTACGTCGGCTTCAACGGTGCCGTGCCCGAGCAGGCCGAGCACTCCGCGCTCGCCTCGGAGTACGCCCACGTGACCGCGCCGCTGCGCAGGCTCGTGGACCGCTACGCCCTAGAGATCTGCGTCGCCCTGTGTGCCGGCACGGAGGTGCCCGACTGGGTCATCTCCAAGCTCGGCGAGCTCCCCGCGACCATGCAGGCCTCGGGCCAACGCGCCGGTCAGTACGAGAACGCCATCCTGGGCCTCGTCGAGGCCGAGGTGCTGAGGAACGCCGTGGGGCAGACGTTCGACGGCGTGGTGGTCGCGGTCGACGACCAGGACCCGCGCAAGGGCGACGTCGTCGTGCAGCAGCCGGCCATAGGGGCCCCGGTCACATCCGCCGACGAGCTCCCGCTCGGCGCGAGCGTCAGGGTCCGCCTCGTCCAGGCCGACCCCGCGACCAGATCGGTGCGGTTCGAGATCGCCTGACCGCTATCCTTGTCGAGGATGAGCCGGCCGGGCGACCGCGGGAGGCTGACGCCTCTCGAGGAAGGTCCGGGCTCCACAGGGCAAGGTGGTGGGTAACACCCACCCGGGGTGACCCGCGGGACAGTGCCACAGAAAACAGACCGCCGGCCGTGCCTTCGGGCGCGGGCGGTAAGGGTGAAACGGTGGTGTAAGAGACCACCAGCGTGCCGGGTGACCGGGACGGCTTGGTAAACCCCACTTGGAGCAAGGTCAAGAGACGGTGCTGGCCGCAAGGTCAGCGCCTGCGCGGACGATCGAGGGCTGCCCGCCCGAGTCCGCGGGTAGACCGCACGAGGCTGTCGGCAACGGCAGCCCTAGATGGATGGTCGCCCATCGTGCGCCGCAAGGCGGACGAGGACAGAACCCGGCCTACAGGCCGGCTCATCCGCTCTCCGCGCGGGGGTCAGTCAGCCGCCGGGAGGAAGCCCGGCTCGTCGTCAGCGGTGCGTCGGTCCGGAGTCAGCTGCTCGACCGGTTCGGCCCCTGGGCCGAGCGGATGCCCATGCGTACGCCGAACGCGATGAGAGACACCAGCATCGCGGCGAACCCGGCCCAGGCGGTGGCGACCCCCAGGACGAAGGCCATGTCGTGCCCGTCTCCGACGGTCGCGCCGATGATTGCTCCTCCGACCAGCTGGACGCAGATGCTGATCGCCAGCAGGGCGCCGGGGTCCATCGGGGGAGCCGCCGGACGGTCGGCGACCGAGCTCGACTCGCTCGGCAGCGATCCACTGCGGGCCTCATAGGTGAGCTGACAATCACTACACCGCTTCATGGAGCGTTCGAATGTCTTCTTCGAGCGGCACTCAACACAGATAGCCACGTGGATCCTCCGGTTCGGGACTTGCAACAGATGAACTCTGCCTCAGCCCCGACCCACGATGCCGACGAAACGGTCGATATGGACACTCGGAGAACACCAACCCGACAGGTCGCCGCACCACGATCGGCTGTCCGGGGGGATCAGGCAGCCGCCGGGACTCCTAGCGACTCTCGGGCCTGCGCGAGCAGGGAAGTCGCGCGCTTCAGGCTGATCCCGAGTACCTCCGCGGCCTCGCTCTCGACCAGCCCCTCGTAGTGGCAGAGGACGACGAGGGCCCGCTGCCTCGCCGGCAGGGCGCCGACCGCACGCCAGAGGTCCGAACCCCCCGTCTGGTGCTGAGCCGTACGCCGACTTGACCCCAGGCGCCGCCACGGAGAGGTGTGCGCGCGGAACATCACGCGTCGCAGGAACACGTCTGCGCCCTCACCGGACCGGACCCCCGCCCACGCCAGGTTCAGCTTGCCCAACGTCGAGGTCGCGAGCTCACGGGCCTCGACCGGGTCGCCGGTGAGGAGGTAGGCGGTCCGAAGCAGTGCAGCCTGGCGAGCCGCCATGAAGTCGGCGAACTCCCCGTCCTTGGCCGTCCAGCCTCGTGCGGCGGGTCGGCTCAGATCTGTCCCGGTCATGCCCCCTCCTCGCGAGGACGATGGGTTGTGACTCCCGACCGCTTGTGGGGAACCGAGACCTGCGGCCGCCCCTCAACTATCTGTAGGCGAGCCGTCTCGAACCACGCTCAGGGGTCATACACTGCCCGCACACTCGGGCACAAGAGGTGGTCAGAAGCGGAGCACGGTCCCGCAAGGCCCCACGAACGTGCACGCAGCAGTCAGGCCGTGCTATCGAGGGCGAAACGGATCATCAGGGGCACGTCCATGCGGCTCCCGCACTCCACGGCCTCGTCGTACTCCACAGCGCCCAGGACCGACCGCGCGCGTCGCTCTGCCTCATCGCGCAGCGACTCGTCGGGTCGGTAGTAGGAGTAGACGTTGGATCCGACGGACTCCCGCAGCGTCGCGGCCGCACCGAGCAGGATCCCGACCCTGCGCTCGAGCTGCTGGGCGGACTCGACGACGGCAAGGGCTTCGAGGAAGTACGCCAGGTTGGCCATGTCCCGAGTCTGCTCGGAGAGCTCGATCCCCTCCAGGAGGTGCCGGCGGGCAGCGGCGTGGTCCCCGGTCGTGATGGCCGCCTGCGAAAGGTTGTACAAGGCGATGTACGTCGACAGCCTGTCGCCGCGGGCGCGGGCGAGGGCGTGCCCTCGCTCGATCTCGGCCACGGCGCTGTCGTGCTGGCCTTGCAGGAGCTGCACGGTGCCGAGCCACACGTGCGCCAAGGACCTGAGCCAGACGCCGGCCTCCTCGGCCCGAACCCCTTCCTCGAGCGCCTCGCGGAAGCGCGTGACGGCGGTGGGGATGTCGTCGCTCGCGAGCGCGGCGAGGCCGACCCCGGCACCGGCCTTGGAGATGACCTCGGCGTCATCCTCGAGACGCCCGAGCCGCAGTGCCTCCGCCCAGTGCTCGGCGCTGGCCTCGAGGTCCCCGGCGGCGTAGCTCATGGTCGCTGCGGCCAGCCGTGCCCTGCTCGCCAGTCGTGGCGGGAGGTCGTGGGCCAGGCACAGCTCAGCCCTCCTACGACCGACGTTCGCCTTGCCCCGCAGCCACCAGTACAACCACAAGGCCCAGGTGATCCGGACTGCCGTCGAGGCGTCTCCGACGTCGAGCGAGCGGTCGATCGCGACGAGCAGGTTTGGCTCCTGTGCCTCGGTGGAGGCCAGCCACGTGACCTGGTCGGCGTTCTCGTACCCGATGGCGGCTTGCTCTGCCTGCTCGACGAAGACAGCCGCGTGGGCGCGACTCGCGCGGGCTGCCTCCTCGCCCAGGAGAAGGCCGCGCGCGTACTGCGCGACGGGCTCGAGCATGTCGTAGCGTGCCTGTCCGTCCACACCGACCCGCACGACGACCAGGGACTGTTCGACGAGGTCGCCCAGGAGGCTCAGCACGGACCCTGCATCGACCAGGCCGGCCCGGGCGGCCACGTCCTCGACGTCCCGAAGGGCGGCTCCTCCGCGGAACACCCCGAGGATCCGGAAGAGCTCTTGCTGCTCCGCTCCGAGCAGACGGTAGCTCCAGTCGAGGGTGGCGCGCATCGTCCGCTGCCGCTCGGGAAGGTCGCGGTCGCCGGCCGCCGCGCCGATGACGTCGAGGCGTTCCAGCAGCATCTCGGGTGTGAGCAGCCGGAGCTGGGCGCTGGCGAGCTCGATCGCCAGGGGCAGCCCCGACAGCCGGTGGCACAGGACGGCCAGTGCACTCAGCTCGCCCGGGGACAGCTCAAGGCGCGGCGTGAGCGCGCGGGCCCGATCGAGGAGCAACGCCCCGGCCGGAGCCTCGGCGAGCTGTTCTGGTGTCGTCGGGTTCGTCCGCGGAAGCCCGAGCGGCTCCACGGCGTACTCACGCTCGCCGCGGACGCGGAGCGGGGACCGGCTGGAGACGAGAACCGTCAGGCTCGGGCACAGCGAGGTCAGTCGCGCGACGTGCGGTGCCGCGCTGAGCAGATGCTCGAAGTTGTCGAGGACCAGGAGCAGGCGGGAGCCGCCGACGTGATCCACGGTCACGTCGAATGCGTCAGGCCCGTCGATGCCGACGACGCCGAGGGCGCGCCCGATGGTTGCGACGACGTCGCTGGCGTCGGCGAGCGGCGCAAGCGAGACCTGCACGACGCCGTCGGGAAAGTCAGCGGCCAGTGTTTCGGAGAGTGCGGCCGCGAGCCGGGTCTTGCCGACGCCGCCGGGGCCGGTGAGCGTCACGAGCCTCGAGCCGTCGTCCCGCACCAGGGCCGCAACCTCCACGAGGTCGTTCTCACGTCCGTACAACAGCGTTGGCGGCACCACGAGGCCAGAGGGGCGCTGCACTCGGTCCGCGACCGTCGGCCGGCTCGTCGTGGGTTCCGACTGCCGTCGGGGGACCGCGGCGATCAGCGCATCGCGCTCGGTGGGGGACACCTCCAGCGCCTCGGCCAGCGACCGGACCGTGTGCGGGTAGGGGCGAGTGCGCGTCCCACGCTCGAGCGCGCTGATCGCGTGCGGGGTGAGACCTGCCCGGTCGGCGAGCTCCTGCTGGCTGAGGCCGGCTCGCTCGCGCAAACGTCGCAGAAGCGCAGCGAACTGCTGGTCCGTCTCCTGCGCCCCGTCCGGCATGGCCCGCAGCCTATTCGCCGACCCCCGGGCGCGGGTGACTTTTTCCGAGTCGCGCGGTCCGCGAGAGCTGTGCGGGAAGTGTGCGGGTCCTGCCCGTGGCCTGTCGAGGCCCCTGCGGACGAGGCTGGGCTGACAAGCCCGATGCGCCGCAGGCACACCCCTGCTCGCCTCACGCAGAACCAGGAGAACCGATGAGCACGAAGCCGTGGCTCCCGTCGGAGTGGGAGCACCCGACCCGGGTGGAGCTGTCCACCGGACACCACCTCCGACCGATCCGGGCCGACGACGTCGACCTGGACATGAAGGCGGTGATGGGCTCCCAGGAGCGCCTCTGGGCCATCTACGGAGAGGCTTGGGGCTGGCCGCCGGCCTCCATGACCGTGGAGCAGGACCGCGAGGACCTCGCCCACCACGAGGAGGAGATCCAGCGGCACGAGTCCTTCAACTACGCCCTGTTCGACACCGGGGAGACCGAGCTCCTCGGCTGCGTCTACATCGACCCGGCGCAGAAGACCGGGGCAGACGCAGAGGTCTCGTGGTGGGTCGTCGACTGGCTGGTCGGAGGCCCCGTCGAGGCGGCTCTCGACGAGCTCGTGCCTCGGTGGATCGCCGAGGACTGGCCGCTGGGTCGAGTCCGCAACATCGGCCGCGACATCGGCTGGGCGGAGTGGCTTGCGCTGCCCGACGTACCGAACGACGACGCAACCGACCAAGGAGAAGCATCATGACCAGCACGACCACGCCTGCGGCGTCTGCAACGACGCATCACCAGCCCTCACCGGCTGCACAGGGGAGGGGATGGGTGTTCGCTGGGATCGGGGCGGGCATCGCGGGCATCGCGGCAATACTCGGCAGCTCGTTCGCGAACGCGGTCTACGATCCCGACCTCGCCGGAGACGCAGCCGGAATCACCGAGAAGATGTCGGAGCAGATCGCTCCGCTACTGGTCTTCCACGTCGGTGCCGTGACGTCCGGGCTGCTCCTGGTCGTCTTCGGCGCCGGGTTACGGCGGCACCTGGCGAGGCGGCTGCCTGAGGGGAGCCTGGCCCCGCAGGTCGCCGCGGTCGGGTTGGTGCTCGTCTCGGTGGCGCTGCTGGTGGGCTCCGCACTGAACACGGAGTTCATCTTCGGACTCATGGACACCGCCCTCCTTGTACCGGAGACCGCCGTCCTCTACGGGCACTGGGTCGGCACCGTCCCCTGGGTGTGGGCCGGCTCTGGACTCACCGCCCTCGCCGTCGGGCAGGCGGGTCGCAGCCACCAGGTCGTGCCTCGCTGGCTGACCTGGGTCAGTCTGGTCCTAGGCGTCCTGACCACGCTGCTGGCGATCAGCCCGCTGCAGTACATGGCGGGCATGACCGGGCCACTCTGGCTCCTGATCGCTGCCCTCGGCCTCCTGCGGAGGGCCTGAACACCTCGCAGCGGCCCGGCGGAAGACCTCCGCCGGGCCGCTGCTTGCGCGCGAACGCCGGTCCTGGGGGGAATGTCCTGGGACACTTGGGTGTTGAACCGTGGCACCGTGAAGGAGGAGACGATGACGTTCCAGAGCCCGGGCCGGGTCAACCACCCCGCTGACGTCTACCACCGCGCGTGGGAGCTCCTCCAGGACCGATCACCCAAGCAGGCAATCGAGATCCTCGACCCCGCCATCGAAGCCGAGCCCGGCTCCACCAGCCTGCGGACGCTGCGCGCATGGGCGTACTTCCAGACCGCCCAGCTCGGCAAGGCCGAGGTCGAGCTCGCCGATCTCGTCGAGGAGTGCCCCTCCGACGTGTGGGCGCGTTTCGCCCTCGGGCGGGTGCTCGAGCGGCAGTCCCGCTACTCCGACGCGTTGCCGCACCTGAGGCTGGCCGCCGTGATGTCAGGGGACCCGGAGCACGAGGCGGGGGTGCTGCGCGTGGAGCGGCGGATCGCGGAGTCGGGCGGCTCGTCGTACGACGACCTGCGCTGATCAATTACCAAGGTATGCCGGGGAACTGTCGCTTCCCACGGTGATCTTGCCGTGGGAAGAGAACAATCTCCTGCATACCCTGGTAAATGTTCTGGGGCCTCACAGCCTCACGGAAGGGTCAGGATCTCCGAGCCGTCGTCGGTGACGAGCAGGGTGTGTTCGAACTGCGCGCTGGGCTTCTTGTCCTTGGTGACGACGGTCCAGTCGTCTGGCCACATGTCCCACTCGTAGGTTCCGAGGCACAGCATCGGCTCGATCGTGAATGTCATGCCCTTCTCGATCACCGTGTCGTAGTAGGGCTCGTCGTAGTGGGGGATGATCAGGCCCGAGTGGAAGTGCGTGCCGATGCCGTGGCCGGTGAAGTCGCGCACGACGCCGTAGCCGAAGCGCTTGGCGTAGGACTCGATGACGCGGCCGATGACGTTGACCTGACGCCCGGGCTTGACCGCCTTGATCGCCCGGCGCAGCGACTCCTCGGTGCGCTCCACGAGCAGCCGGGTCTCCTCGTCGACCTCGCCGGCAAGGAACGTGGCGTTGGTGTCACCGTGCACGCCGCCGATGTAGGCGGTGATGTCGATGTTGACGATGTCGCCCTCTTCGACAGGTCGGCTGTCGGGGATGCCGTGGCAGATCACCTCGTTGACCGAGGTGCAGAGAGACTTCGGGAAGCTGCGATAGCCCAGTGTCGAGGGGTAGGCGTTGTTGTCGCAGAGGAACTCGTGGCCGATCCGGTCGAGCTCGTCGGTGGTGACACCCGGCTCGACATGCTTGCCCACGAGCTGCAGCGCCTGAGCGGCCAGCCGGCCCGCGACGCGCATGCGCTCGATCGTCTCCTCGTCCTTGACCTCGGAGCCCTGGAACGGCGTCGGAGCGTCCTTGTCGACGTACTCCGGCCGTGGGATGTGCGCGGGGACAGGGCGTCGGGGCGAGATGGTCGCAGGAGCAATGGGAGTCACGCGGACGAGTGTAGTTTCTGATCACCGGGACACCACTGACGGCGTACGACGAGCAGCGGCCTGACGTGGGCGCCCCCGCGGGGACGGCTGAGGGCTGTCACCCAACAGAGAGGAGCGCAACATGGCGGAGTACTGGTACTGCCTCACGCACCACCGGGTCGAGCCTCGCGAGGGCTGCAGGAACGCCGACCGGCTGGGCCCGTACCCGAGCGAGGCAGAGGCTGCCCGTGCGCTCGAGAAGGTCGAGGAGCGCAACGAGGAGTGGGACCACGACCCGAAGTGGAACGACGACGACCTCGAGGACTGAGCTCCGCGGGTTCGTCCCAGCGGCGCTCGGACAGCGAACGGGGAGGATTCCAGTCACAAGGTGGCTGGAATCCTCCCCGAAACGTTTGTCAGGACTTCCTGGACGCCCGCTTGGCCGGCGCCTTCTTCGCGGAGGTCTTCTTGGCAGGCGACTTCCTCGCGACGCTCTTCGCGGTGACCGCCTTCTTCGCAGCGGACTTCTTGGCGGGTGCCTTCTTGGCGGTGCTCTTGCTCGCAGGCGCCTTCTTGGCAGTGGACTTCGTCGCCGGCGCCTTCTTGACTGCCGCCTTCTTCGTTGAAGCGGTCTTCTTGGCGGTGCTCTTCTTGGCCGCCGTCGAGGCCTTGGTCGCGGTCGCCTTCGCGGATGCGCTGACCTTCTTGGCCGGGCTCTTCTTCGCCGCAGCCTTGGCCGTGCTGGACTTCTTGGTTGCAGGAGCCTTCTTGGCGGTCGACTTGGTGGCAGGAGCCTTCTTCGCCACCTTCTTGGCTGCTGCGCCGCTCTTGCCGGCGGCCGCGGTGGTGGCCTTCTTGGCAGTGCTCTTCGCGGCGCCGACTGCCTTGCCGGCAGTCGATGCTGACTTCTTCGCCGCAGGCTTCCTCGCGGTCGACTTGGCCGCCGGCTTCTTCTGTGCTGCAGGCACGTGTGCCTCCTGGGTCCGTGGTGCTCCGGCGGTGCCGGAGATCGCTGTCTCGGACGGCCGATGCGGTCGCCCCGGTTGTGATCTTGACAACATTGCGAGGCAGAATTAACTAAATCGGGAAAAACACAACTCGTGTCGCATTCTCCTTTTAGGGGTCCCGAGAAGAATGCCCAAGCGCTCTTGAGGCAGAATCCCTTGCGGACAAAGGGAATCGCCCACGACATCTCGAAGAACCAGGACTCGTTAGCCGTGAAGCTCAACCTGCGCCAGTCAGGCCCGTTCATCGGGCTTGGTGGAATGGCGACGACTCTGTTCCTCTACGCCTGGTCGGCGATCGTCGTGCGTGACCTCGTGTCCTTGCTGGTGCTTCCGTCGATCTGGCTGCTGCTGTTCATGCTGACGCTTGCGTGGTTCACCAGATATCCCTACCGCGTCCTCGCAATGCCCTTCGTCGCCGCGGGGTTGTGGTTCGCCGTGATCGTGATGTGAGCCGGGCCGCCGGAAGCGTCAACGATCACGGCGGCGCTTCTCCTGACGGTCGTCGGGAATCTGCGGCAGAAGATGTGTCTCGGCGTCCTCGATCGGCTCCGGCTCGGGCTGGGGTCGATCAGCTGACGGGGTGGTGGTGCTCGCCTGCGGGGGTCGCGGACGACTCTGTCGCTGGATTCGCAGCTGGCGCCGGATCCGCTCGTCGAGATCCATCTCGCTCAGCAGTCTCTTGACGGTCGTCAGGACCGCCGCGTGGAGCTCGAGCAGTTCCGGAGGCGCGCCCGTCTTCAGGAGGTCCTCGTGACGCAGTCGCGCCTCGTGGAGGCCTCCGAGCGCTTCACGCACCGCCAGCACGTCAGCAGGACTCAAACGCTCCTCGGGAACGGCCTCGTCATGGACCAGCTGCCCGAATGTGTCGACGCTGGCTGCCATCTCGCGCAAGGTCTCGGCGAGCCCTCGCAGGACGTTCCCGGTGCTCTCGTCGCTGGACCAGGCCGGGTCGCTCGTGGCGTCGAGCAGTGATCGCAGCATTCCGCGGATCGCCACGGCGGTGTGCTCCAGGGCCTCGAGTCCCTGTCTAAGACCGGGGCCGACGTTGGGCTTGCCGACCGCGCGGACGTTCAGTCGTCGCCCCTGCTCGGCGTGGAGAAGGGCAGCCCCAACGCGTGGGATGTCATGGGTGATGCTTCGTGCCTCGCCCAGCCACGCCCTTGCGTACGTCGACACCTCGCCACCCTCGGCTGCGAGTTCGACCAGCTCGTCGGCGGCTCGGTTGAGCAGGTCGCTGATCGAGTCCGCAAGGCCGTCGATGGCCCGGCCTGCGTCCGCGCTGGCGACCTTCGGCGGAAACAGCAGGTTCGCCGCGATGCCCACCGCGGCGCCGACCAGCGTCTCCGCGATGCGCTGCCAGGCCGCCGACTCGGCGCTCAGCGAACCGACGCCGAGCACGAGCATGCCACTGATCGCCACCTCGATGAGGTTCGAGCGCAGTCGCAGTGCCTGGCCGATCGTGATGCACACGAGGATGAGCAGCCCGAGGCTCCACCACTCGAGGGGTACGACGGCCGCGAAGACCACAGCGAGGGACACCCCGGACACCACGGCCACCACCCGGTCGAGGCCGCTCGCGAGGAGGGAGACCGGCGTGACCTGCACGACGAGCATCGCCGTCAGGGGAGCGAGCAGTGGCCGTGTGCCCGGGAAGAAGAGCGTCGCCACGACGTAGCTCGCGGTCGCGGCGATCGTGATCCGCATCGACCAGAGCAGGGCCCCCCGGCCCTCGTTCCGCACTCGCGTCGTTCCACGGGTGAGGGTTGCTCGCCACCAGTCGCGCACACCTCATCTTGCTTGAAGGCGCAGCGGACGCCCAAGGTGGGCCGACCACTCACGCGTTGGCGAGGCGGTACCGATCACGCCGCGCATCCCGCCCTGTGAGACCAGGCCTCGAATCCACAGCCGGCCGTTGCGGCACTCGCGGGTCTCCGGCTCAAGGCGAGCACTCGGTCAGAACGTGTGCTCCTCCCCGGGGAAGGAACCGGCTGCCACGTCTGCCGCGAAGTCCTGAGCCGCCTTGAGGAGCACGCCGTGCACGTCGGCGTACTGCTTGACGAAGCGCGGGATCCGACCGGTGCGCAGTCCGGCCATGTCCTGCCACACGAGCACCTGCGCGTCGCACTGCACGCCGGCGCCGATGCCGACGGTGGGGATCGACAGGGTCTTGGTGATCTCCGCGGCCACGTCGCCGGGCACCATCTCCATGACGATGGCGAATGCGCCCGCTGCCTCGAGCGCCTTGGCCGAGGAGATGAGCCGCTGGGCGGAGTCGCCACGCCCCTGGACGCGATAGCCCCCGAGGTTGTGCTCGGACTGGGGAGTGAAGCCGATGTGCGCCATCACGGGGATGCCCGACCGGGTGAGGAGCTCGACCTGCGGAACCATCTCCTCGCCACCCTCGAGCTTCACAGCGTGGGCGTTGGCCTCCTTCATGAACCGCACGGAGGTGTGGAAGGCCTGCTCCGGCGATGCCTGGTAGGAGCCGAAGGGGAGGTCGGCGACGATCAAGGCCCGCTTCACCGAGCGGGTGACTGCGCGCACCAGGGGGATCAGCTCGTCGACGGTCACCGGGAGGGAGGTCTCGTTGCCGTAGACGTTGTTGGAGGCCGAGTCACCGACGAGCATCACAGGGATCCCGGCCTCGTCGAAGACCTGTGCGGCGTACTGCTCGTAGGCGGTCAGCATCGCCCACTTCTCCCCGCGCTCCTTCATCTCGCGCAGATGGTGGATGCGAACGCGCTTGACGGGGGTTGCGCTCTTGGCCGGACCGGTGCCGTACGGCGCCGTGGTCTCGCTCATCGTCGTCCTCCACGAACTACTCTCGAGGCTCCCTGATGGAGTCCCCGGACTGATCTCAAGGCTAGTACCGCGCCGTGGTGCAGGGCTTGTGCCGATGGTCACGTGGCACTATCGCGTCGTGGACTTCAAATCTGCTTACAGCCATGGTTTCGCCAGGGTGGCGGCGTGCACCGTGCCGGTGTCGATCGCCGACCCGGAGACCAACGCGACCACGGTGCTGGCCGAGGCACGCGCCTGCCATGACGAGGGGGTCGCTGTCGCGATCTTCCCCGAGCTCGTGCTCTCCGGGTACTCCATCGAGGACCTGTTCCTCCAGGATGCGGTGCTCGAGCAGGTGCTCGCCGCCCTCGACCGGGTCGTGGCCGAGTCACGTGAGCTGACCCCCGTCCTCGTTGTCGGGGCGCCGCTCATGCAGGGGCACCGGGTCTACAACTGCGCCGTCGTCATCCACCGCGGGGAGATCCTCGGCGTGGCGCCGAAGTCCTACCTCCCGACGTATCGCGAGTTCTACGAGCGTCGCCACTTTGGGGCAGGCGACGAGCACCGTGGCTCCACCATCGCGCTGGGCGGTTCGCAGGTGCCGTTCGGACCGGACCTGCTCTTCCGCGCCCAGGACGTGCCGGGTCTCGTCCTCCACGTGGAGATCTGCGAGGACCTGTGGGTTCCCGTGCCGCCTAGCGCGGAGGCTGCACTGGCAGGGGCGACGGTTCTGGCGAACGTCTCCGGAAGCCCCATCACCGTCGCCCGCGCCGAGGACCGGCATCTCATGGCACGTTCGGCGAGCTCGCGCTGCCTCGCGGCCTACCTGTATGCCGCGGCAGGGGAGGGTGAGTCCACGACCGACCTGTCCTGGGACGGGCAGACGATGATCTACGAGTGCGGGCAGCTGCTCGCGGAGTCCGAGCGCTTTCCCGAGGGCCCGCGCCGATCTGTGGCCGACGTCGACCTCGACCGGCTGCGGCAGGAGCGCATGCGCCAGGGCACCTTCGATGACAACCGCCGCGCTCTGGCCGACCGGATCGAGGAGTTCCGCACGGTCGGGTTCGTGCTCGACCCGCCGAGTGGCGACATCGGACTGCGCCGCAAGGTCGACCGGTTCCCGTTCGTGCCCGACGACCCCGAACGTCTTGCCCTCGACTGCTACGAGGCCTACAACATCCAGGTCTCCGGGCTCGAGCAGCGGCTGCGCGCGATCGGTCAGCCCAAGATCGTCATCGGCGTCTCGGGGGGCCTCGACTCGACGCACGCGCTGATCGTCGCCGCCCGCGCGATGGACCGTCTCGGCCGCCCGCGCAGCGACATCCTCGCCTTCACCCTCCCCGGCTTCGCGACCGGCGAGAAGACCAAGGCCAACGCCACCCGCCTCTCGAAGGCGCTCGGGGTCTCCTTCGAAGAGGTCGACATCCGCCCTGCGGCGGAGCAGATGCTTCGCGACCTCGACCACCCCTACAGCCGGGGCGAGCAGGTCTACGACGTCACCTTCGAGAACATCCAGGCAGGCCTGCGCACGGACTACCTGTTCCGGATCGCCAACCACCGCAAGGGCATCGTGCTCGGCACCGGCGACCTGTCGGAGCTTGCTCTGGGCTGGGCGACGTACGGCGTGGGCGACCAGATGTCGCACTACAACGTCAACGCCGGCGTCCCGAAGACGCTGATCCAGCACCTGATCCGCTGGGTCATCTCGGAAGGAATCTTCGACGACGAGGTCAACGAGGTGCTCCAGGTCATCGTCGACCAGGAGATCACCCCCGAGCTCGTGCCGGCCGGGAAGGGCGGGGACGTGCAGTCGACCGAGGACGCCATCGGGCCGTACGCCTTGCAGGACTTCAACCTGTTCCACGTGCTGCGCTACGGCTACAAGCCGAGCAAGATCGCGTTCCTGGCCCACCACGCGTGGCACGACCCGAAGCAAGGGGAGTGGCCGGCGGGCTTCCCGGCCGACCGCCGCATTGGCTACGACCTGCCGGTGATCCGGCACTGGCTGACCGTGTTCGTGAAGCGGTTCTTCGCCTTCGCCCAGTTCAAGCGGTCTGCGCTGCCGAACGGGCCGAAGGTCTCGGCGGGCGGCGCTCTGTCGCCCCGAGGCGAGTGGCGCGCGCCCTCGGACGGCAACGCCGAGGCGTGGCTCGCCGAGCTCGAGGCGAACGTGCCCAAGGACTGACAGGTGGAGTCTCCTCGCCACGCCTGGACGTGTCACACCCCCGTAACCCGGGATGCGACATAGTTGCCCCATGGGTAAGCAGGAAGAGTTCGTCCTCCGCGCGCTCGAGGAGCGCGACGTCCGCTTCGTCAGGCTCTGGTTCACCGACGTGCTCGGATCCTTGAAGTCCGTGGCCATCGCGCCCGCCGAGCTCGAGGGCGCTTTCGCCGAGGGCATCGGCTTCGACGGCTCCGCGATCGAGGGCTTCGCCCGCGTGTACGAGGCCGACATGCTAGCCAAGCCCGACCCGTCGACGTTCCAGATCCTGCCGTGGCGGGGCGAGGGTCCTTCGACCGCCCGCATGTTCTGCGACATCGTGATGCCCGACGGCTCCCCGTCGTACGCCGACCCGCGTTTCGTGCTCAAGCGCACCCTGTCGAAGGCGGCCGAGGCGGGGTTCACCTTCTACACCCACCCCGAGATCGAGTTCTACCTGTTCAAGAACACCCCCGAGCCGGGTGTCGAGCCGATCCCCGTGGACCGCAGCGGGTACTTCGACCACACCGCACAGAGTGCGGGCTCGGACTTCCGCCGCGAGGCGATCACCATGCTCGAGGCGATGGGCATCTCGGTGGAGTTCAGCCACCACGAGGGCGGCCCCGGCCAGCAGGAGATCGACCTGCGGTACGCCGACGCGCTCACCACCGCCGACAACATCATGACCTTCCGCACCGTGGTCCGGGAGGTGGCGCTGTCCCAGGGCGTCTGGGCGACCTTCATGCCGAAGCCGTTCACCACCCACCCCGGATCCGGGATGCACACTCACGTGTCGCTGTTCGAGGGGGACCGCAACGCCTTCTTCGAGGCCGGCGCGGAGTACCAGCTGTCCAAGACCGCCCGTCAGTTCATCGCCGGGGTGCTGCACCATGCCTCGGAGATCACCGCGATCACGAACCAGTGGGTGAACTCCTACAAGAGGCTGATCGGCGGCGGCGAGGCTCCGTCGTACATCTGCTGGGGTCACAACAACCGCTCCGCGATGATCCGGGTGCCCATGTACAAGCCCAACAAGGGCCAGTCCACGCGGATCGAGCTGCGCACCATCGACTCGGCCTGCAACCCCTACCTCGCCTTCGCCGCGATTCTCGGGGCGGGCCTCAAGGGCATCGAGGAGGGCTACGACCTGCCCCCGGGCGCCGAGGACGACGTGTGGTCGCTCAACGACCGCGAGCGGAAGGCGCTCGGCATCGACCCCTTGCCGAAGACGCTTTACGAGGCGATCAAGGTCATCGAGGACAGCGAGCTGCTCGCCGACACCCTGGGCGAGCACGTATACGACTTCTTCCTGCGCAACAAGCGTTCCGAGTGGGAGGCTTACCGCGGCCAGGTCTCCGCCTTCGAGCGCGACCTGATGCTTCCGGTGATCTGACCAGGGCTCGGCAGCAGGTAGCCTCGCGAAAGTGACCACGCTCCCGGTACTCGTCGTCGAGCACGAGGCGATGTGCCCACCCGGCTGGGTCGGCGAGTGGCTCGTCGATGCCGGCTGCGCCGTCGACGTACGACGTCCGTATCTCGGCGAGCCGCTGCCGGAAGACCTCGTCGGCCATCGCGGGATGGTGGTGCTGGGCGGCTCGATGGATGCCTACTCCGACGACCGCCACCCGTGGCTCACCAGGGTCAAGGCGCTGGTGCGTGACGCGGCCGAGCGTCGAGTGCCCACGCTGGGCATCTGCCTGGGCCACCAGCTGGCCGCCGTGGCCCTGGGGGGAGCGGTGCAGAAGAACCCACGCGGGCAGCAGATCGGCGTGCTCGACTTCGGCTGGACGCGTGCGGCAGCAGACGACCCGCTGATCGGTGCGGTCTCCGGCGCGTCCGCTGCGGTCCAGTGGAACAACGACATCGTCGCGATCCCGCCCGTCGGCACCGAGGTGCTCGCCCGCACCCGGACCGGTGAGCTGCAGGCCGCCCGGTTCGCCCCCACGGTCTGGGGTGTGCAGTCGCACCCCGAGGCGGGGGAGGAGATCGTCCGTGAGTGGGCGGACAACGACCGTGACGACGCGGCCGAGCGTGGCGTCGACGTCGACGAGTACGTCGCCAAGGTGGCCGCCGCGCGGGACGAGCTTCGCGCCGCGTGGCAACCGCTCGTCACCAGGTTCGCTGCCCTGACCGAGGGCGCGCCCCGATGGTGAAGGGCCGCCGGCTCGTCACCACCACCGGCAGCCTCGCGCGGTTGGGCTTCCGGGACGCGGAAGCCAGTGCCCGGCACCTCGAGCGGCTCGGCCGGCATGCCGACGAGGTCGTGCACCTGATCGCCGCGGCAGCAGATCCCGACCAGGCCGTGTTGTACCTCGTCGACCTCCTCGATGTGGCATCCGACGGCGACGCGCTGCTCGAGGCGTTGTGCGAGGACGAGGGCTTCGCAATGCGGCTGCTGCTGTTGCTCGGCGCCAGCTCCGCTCTCGGCGACCACCTGCGAAGGCACCCTGACCAGTGGCACGAGCTGACCGACCCGGCACTGGGGTCGACGCGCACTCCCGCGTTCGTGCTGCGCAACAGCCTGCTACGCGCCGTCGGAGCCGAGCCTTCAGCCTCGAACCCTGTGTCGCGGCTCGACGACACGGAGGCGGTCGACGCGCTGCGGGTCGAGTACCGCCGCCACCTGCTACGCCTCGCCTCACGCGACCTCGCCCACGGCGTGGGGGTCGACGACGTCGCCGCCGAGCTCTCCGACCTCGCAGCCGGGACCCTCGAGGCGGCCCTGGCGATCGCGCGCGCCCGCGTCGGGGACAGCGCAGCCACCTGCCGGCTGTCCGTCATCGCGATGGGCAAGTGCGGTGGGCGCGAGCTGAACTACGTCAGCGACGTGGACGTGATCTTCGTGGCCGAGCCGGAGGGGGACACGGCCGAGACACCGGCGGTGCGCGCTGCGACCCAGCTCGCCTCGAACCTCATGCGGATCTGCTCCGACCACACGGCCGAAGGCACGATCTGGCCCGTCGACGCCGCGCTGCGCCCCGAGGGCAAGGCGGGTCCCCTCGTGCGGACGCTGGCCAGCCACGAGGGCTACTACGAGCGCTGGGCCAAGACCTGGGAGTTCCAGGCCCTGCTGAAGGCCCGTCCGGTGGCCGGCGACGAGCTGCTCGGCCGCGAGTACATCGAGCGGATCGCGCCCATGGTCTGGTCGGCGGCCGAGCGCGAGGGATTCGTGACCGACGTGCAGGCTATGCGGCGGCGCGTCATCGAGCACATCCCCGCCCACCACGCGGAGCGCCAGCTCAAGCTCGGCTCGGGCGGACTGCGTGACGTGGAGTTCGCGGTGCAGCTGCTCCAGCTCGTGCATGGCCGCGCCGACCCGGCGGTACGTCGACCCGCGACACTGAGTGCTCTGGCCGAGCTGACTCGGGGCGGGTACGTCGGACGCGAGGACGGGGCGGCTCTCGACGCGGCGTACAAGTTCCTGCGCACCCTCGAGCACCGCATGCAGCTGTCCCACCTGCGTCGTACCCACGTGGTGCCGGAGGACGACGAGATCCTCCGGGCGCTGGCTCGCTCCATGGGCTTCCGCAAGGAGCCGGTCGCCGAGCTCAACCGGCAGTGGAAGCGGCACGGCAGGGAGGTCCGCCGCCTCCACGAGAAGCTGTTCTACCGGCCGCTGCTCGCCGCCGTCGCGAAGCTGCCGGGTGAGGAGGCCAGGCTCACCCCTGCCGCCGCCAAGCAGAGACTGGCCGCACTCGGCTACCTCGACCCCGAGGCGGCGCTGCGACACCTGGAGGCGCTGACGAGCGGCGTGTCACGGGCAGCCTCCATCCAGCGCACGTTGCTGCCGGTGATGCTGGAGTGGTTCGCCGACGCCCCCGATCCCGATGCCGGGCTGTTCGGCTTCCGCAGGATCTCAGAGGCTCTTGGCTCGACCCACTGGTACCTCCGCCTGCTCCGGGACGAGGGCGAGGTAGCGGAACGGCTTGCGCGGATCCTGGCCTCGAGCCGTTACGCGACCGACCTGCTGCAGCGCGAGCCCGAGGGTGTGGCCCTTCTCGGCAAGGAGAACGGCCTCGTCCCGCTCAGCCGTGCGGCGCTCGAGAAGGAGATGGTGGCGGGCGGGCTCCGACATCGCGATCCAGTCGAGGCGATCACCGTGGTGCGCGCGATCCGGCGCAGGGAGCTGTTCCGCATCGCGGTCGCCGACCTGGTGGGGGAGCTCGACGTCGCCGAGGTGGGCCGCGCGCTCACCCGGCTGACTGCCGCCACGCTCGAGGCGGCTCTGGCGGTCGCCACCACCGCGATCGAGGCCGAGCGTCGCGGGCCGTTGCCGACCCGGCTGGCGATCATCGCCATGGGCCGCTTCGGCGGACACGAGCTCGCCTACGGAAGCGACGCGGACGTGATGTTCGTCCATGCGCCTCTTGAGGGGGCAGACCCGCAGGCTGCCGCGAACGCCGCCCGCGACGTCGTGAGCGAGCTCAAGCGCCTGCTCGCCCTTCCCGGCAGCGACCCCGCCCTGGAGGTCGACGCGGGCCTGCGACCTGAGGGGAAGCAGGGGCCCATGGTGCGCACTCTCGACTCCTACGCCGCCTACTACGACAAGTGGTCGGCGGTGTGGGAGGCGCAGGCGTTGCTGCGCGCAGAACCGATGGTGGGCGACCGAGAGCTGCGTGAGAAGTTCACGGCGTTGATCGACCCGCTGCGGTTCCCCGAGAAGGGCCTGGGGGAGTCCGACATCCGCGAGATCAGGCGGATCAAGGCCCGCGTCGACTCCGAACGGCTGCCTCGCGGTGCCGACCCCGCAACGCACCTCAAGCTCGGACGGGGCGGGCTCGCGGACGTCGAGTGGACGGTCCAGCTGCTGCAGATGCAGCACGCCGGCGAGGTGGAGGGGCTACGCACGACACGCACCCTCGATGCCCTGGCCGCGGCCGTGGAAGCCGATCTGTTGCCTCGCGAGGACGCCGACGACCTACGGCAGTCCTGGTCGATGGCGAGCCGTCTGCGCAACACGATCATCCTGGTGCGTGGCCGTCCCTCGGACTCCCTGCCGCGTGACACCCGGGAGAAGGCGGCGGTGGCGCATCTGTGCGGCTACGGCCCGGGGGAGTCCGACGAGCTCGTGAACGACTACCTGCGCGTGACCCGCAGGGCGCGTGCCGTCGTGGACCGGGTCTTCTGGGAGTGACAAGAGACAACGGCCGGCCTCGGCGGGGATGATGCACCATCAGGGGTGGCACCCGCCCCGCCGTCCCCTCGCAGGCCGGCCGCGCCGTTCATCACGGTAAGCAGGTCTCGCCCTGCTTGTGAGCGAAATGGCTCGATCGGTGTCTGGAGCGCGCCTTCTGGTCCAGCCCAGTTGTAGAGGCCGACCGTTCGGGCGGGGGTGTCAGTCGCTGAGCTCCGCCGGGAAGGCCACGACGTCCACCAGGGCGCTGTTGCGAAGGACGGTGATCTCCATCCGCGAGTCGATGGCGTCCTCGAACAGCAGTCGTTGCAAGGACTGTGCGTCACCGAGTGGGGTCACATCGACCGCCAGGATCACGTCACCCGCGCGCAGTCCCGCGGTCTCCGCCGGAGAACCGCTGACCACCTCGACGACCCGGAGGCCGGTGCGCGACCCGGTGCGCTCGGTCCACGAGGGCGGCAGGGGAGCCGGGGAGGTGACCAGACCCAGGTAGGCCCGGCGCACGCGACCGTCGTGCATGAGCGAGAAGATGATGCGCTGGGTGGTGTCGTTGATCGGCACCGCGAGACCCAGGCCGACACCGGCAACGGCTGTGTTGATGCCGACCACGCGCCCGCGGGCATCGCCGAGGGCACCTCCGGAGCTGCCCGGGTTGAGGGCGGCGTCAGTCTGGATGACGTCCTCGATGATGCGGGTTGCCGAGCGGGTGCGCGCCGGCATCGCCCGCCCGAGGGCACTCACCACACCTGCGGTCACGCTGCCGGCAAGCCCCAACGGGTTGCCGACGGCGACGACGAGAGAGCCGACCTTGAGCCGGTCGGCGTCGCCGTACTCAGGAGGTGGAGGCACGGCCCGGTCGGCCCGGACGACAGCGAGGTCGGACAGGGGGTCGCGGCCCACGACCTCCAGCCGCGCGACCGTCCCGTCGCTGAACGAGGCCTCACCCTCGTGACCCGCGTCGACGACGTGGGCGTTGGTGAGGAGGTGCCCCTCGGTGGTCAGGACGACGCCGGACCCGGCTGACTCGAAGTTGCGGCCGCGGGCGCGTCGACGTACCCGGATCGCGGCGACCCTGGGCGTGAGCGTCTCCGCGACGGCGGAGACCACGCTCGAGTACGCGTCGAGTGCGTCGTTGTCGGAATGATCCATCTCCCCTCCCGATGCGCGCAGGGGTGGTGAAGCGACAACCACCGCGAGGCGCCGTTCATTCCCGGCCGCGCCGGCTCGGGTCAGAGCGACGGGCCCCGCACCCGTCCGCGCGCATGCGTGACGACGACGGAGCCTGGCGTCTCGCTCGTGCGCACCAGCCACGCGCTCCCGCTCCCCGAGACGTGCAGGTCGCAGGCCTCTGCCGCGCCGGTGTGGTCGACCGCTACGCAGGTGCCCTCGTCGATCCCCACCGCGGCCGACGCGGCACCCGTCTCGACTGCGGCGACGGTACGGCCGAGCGTTCCTGCCTGAGCGGTGTGCACGTCGACGGTGAAGCCGACCAGACCGAGACCCGGCCTGAGGGTGACCGGGGCAAGCCCCTCGGACCAGTCCTCCGGGCACACCTCGCGGTCCTCGACGCGATGGCCGCCGACGAGGGCTGCTTGTGCGGCGACCATCGCGCCTGCGGAGAACCCGAGGTACGGCGTCCCACTCGCGATCTTCGAGCGGAGGTTGTCGAAGGCAGGTGCTAGTCCTTCGAGGTAAGCGGGAGCCGGCCCGCCCCCGACGACGATTCCGTCCACGTACGCGAACGCAGCGGGATCCAGCGTTCCGTCGCGTCCGAGGAACACGAGGACCGTCTCTATGGACCGTCCGGCGCCCAGTGCCTCGACATACGCGGGCAGAAAGCGCTCGCCGCTGCCGCCGCCGTCCACGAGAACCACGGCCATGCGTGGAGTCCGGCCGTGCTGGTCGGCCTTCGACCTCATCTCGGCGACGAAGGGGTCGAGCAGGCCGGGGGTCGTCACCGACTCCGGCCCGCCACCCACGAGGAAGACGGTCACGGCCCGCAACGCTAACGGGACGAGGCGGTCCCTGTACGCGGCACGCGGCGTGTCGCCTCGCAAACGCGTTGCCCTCGGGGCGCCGGGTTGTCAGGATCGCGGGCATGGTCGTGCGATACCCAGCTCCTCTGAAGCCCGGTGACCGGGTCGGCGTCACGTCCCCCTCCAGCGGGGTGGGCGAGGCGCTCCGGCCGCGGCTCGACGTCGCGATAGCCGACCTGAAGTCGCGGGGGTACGAGGTCGTGGTGGGGGAGTGCATGGACGGCTCGTCCCACGTAAGCGCTCCGGCGGCCCAAAGGGCCGCGGAGCTGATGTGGATGCTCACCGATCCGGCGGTCGCGGCCGTCGTACCCCCGTGGGGCGGGGAGACCGCGATAGACCTGCTCCCGCTGCTCGACTGGGAGGCGCTGCGCGCGGCGGAGCCGACGTGGCTGGTCGGCTTCTCCGACATCTCGACGATCATCACTCCGCTGACCCTGCTGGCCGGAGTCGCGACCCTGCACGGGAACAACCTGATGGACACGCCCTACCGGACGCCCGAGGGCCTCCTGTCGTGGCTGGACATCGTCGCGATGAACCAGGGCGAGTCGTTCGCGCAGGTGCCTCCGGGACGCCACCGGGTCGGCGGCTTCGTCGACTACCGCTCCGACCCCGGCGTGCGCGAGCTCGCCCTGAAGGGCTCGGGGCGCTGGCGCCGCCTGGACGGCGACGGCGACGTGGACGTCGAGGGGCGGGTCATCGGCGGTTGCATCGAGACCATGTGCAACCTCGCCGGGACCCCCTACGGCGACGTGGCGGCGTTCGCGCGTGACCAGGCACCCGAGGGCCTGCTCGTGTACGTGGAGGCCGCCGAGGACGATGCCGCGACGATCTGCAGAAATCTTCACGGAATGCGCCTCGCCGGCTTCTTCGCCGGGGCCAGCGTCGTGCTCGTCGGGCGCACCTCCGCCCCGAACACCCCGTCCTTGACCCAGGACGAGGCGGTCCTCGACGCCCTGGGAGCCCTTGGCGTGCCGATCGTCGCCGACGTCGAGTGCGGCCACGTCCCGCCGTACCTTCCGCTGGTCAACGGCGCACGTGCGCGGGTCGTCTGCACGCAGACCCGCAACGAGATCACGCAGACCCTCGACTGACTGCGCCTTTCGTCGCCGGCCTCGACAGCTCGGCTCGACGAGTCACCGCCGGCCGGCATCGACGACGCTCTGGCGGAGCGTGGCGCGATGTGATGCGGGGTTGGCGCGATCTGCTAGTGACTTGGGGTGCCGGGCACGTCAGGCTTGAGGGCACGGACGTACGACGGCGAAGGAGCAGCTCATGGCCTACACGGCCGACTCGGTCCCCGACCTCTCGGGCAAGACCACGGTGATCACGGGAGCCAATGGCGGCCTGGGGCTCGAGACGGCGAAGGTTCTCGCCGCCAAGGGGGCGCACGTCGTGATGGCGGTGCGAAACCAGGAGAAGGCATCGTTGGCGGTCGAGCAGATCACCGTGGCGACACCACAGGCCTCCCTGGAGCTCGTCGAGCTCGACCTGGCCTCGCAGGCGTCGGTGCGCAGAGCCGCGGAGGCGATCACCGCCACCCACGACAGCATCGACATCCTGGTCAACAACGCGGGCCTGATGGCGATGCCGGAGCGTCAGACCGAGGACGGGTTCGAGATGCAGCTCGGCGTGAACCACCTCGGCCACTGGACGTTCACCGCGCTGCTGATGCCGGTGATCCTGGCCGCAGCCTCTCCCCGGGTGGTGACCGTGACCTCCATGGCGCACTACCTGGGCCGCCCGATCGACCCGGCCAACCCCCACATGCGTGGCAGCTACGACCCCTGGCGCGCCTACGGGAACTCCAAGCTGGCCAACTACCACTTCGGGCTGGGTCTGCAGCGGGAGCTCGAACGTGCAAGGGTCCGCGCGAGCAGTCTCATCGCCCACCCGGGTCTGTCGCACAGCGACCTGCAGGTCCGCACGGTCGAGGAGGGCGGTGGCGGCCGGACGGGGCCCTTCTGGGCCGCGATGGCGAAGTACACCGGCATGGAGGTCGACCGGGGAGCGTTGTCCCAGATCCGAGCGGCGACCGACCCCCAGGCGAAGGGCGGCGAGTTCTACGGCCCCCTCTTCATGTCCTTCGGCCGCCCTGTGCGCGTTCCGTTGCTGCGCCGAGGGGTCGACGACGCCATCAGCACGCTGTGGGAGGTCTCCGAGCAGGAGACCGGCGTGCCGCTCAAGATCTAGCGGTGCGCCGGAAGGGCGAAGGGAGCGTTGATGACGGTCGAGCACTACACGCTGGACCCGAGCGCGAGGGTGCTGCTGGCCGACCTGGGACTGTCGGCCGGCAACGTCCTGCGACGGGCTGGTCTCCCCGGGGACGTGCTCTCGGCAGGAGCGATCTCGCTCACCCCCGCCGAGTACTTCGGGCTCTGGAAGGCGGTTGCGGAGGAGGCCGACGATCCGACCCTCCCGATCCGGATCGGCAGGGCCATCTCGGTCGAGGCCTTCTCACCGCCGATGTTCGCCGCGATCTGCAGCCCGAACCTGTCCGTGGCCGCAGCCCGCATCGCCAAGCACAAGGCGCTTATCGGCCCACTGCGACTGGTCGTCACCCCGGCCGAGCGCGGGCTCGAGCTCGAGGTGCGCTGGCCCCCGCACCACCGCCCACCCGAGGTGCTCACCACGACCGAGGTCGTCTGGTGGGTTGCCCTCGCCCGCCTGGCCACGCGTGCGAACGTCGTGCCGGTGTCGGCGACAAGCCCGCAGCCTGCTGCCGCGCCGGAGGTCCTGGCCGATTACCTGGGCGTGCGTCTGCAGGAGGGGGACCAGGTTTCGGTGACCTTCAGTGCGCTGGATGCGGCCCGACCGTTCGTCACCGCCAACGAGCCGATGTGGGAGTTCTTCGAGCCTGAGCTGCGCAGACGGCTTGCCGAGCTCGACGGAGCCGCGACGGCGAGTCAGCGCGTCCGTGCGGCGCTGCTCGAGCTGCTGCCGAGCGGCCGCGGGACGGTGAGCGGGGTGGCCCGTGAGCTCGCGGTCGGTGCGCGGACGCTTCAGCGCCAGCTCCACTCGGAGGGCACCAGCTTCCAGGCGGTGCTCAGCTCCACGAGGGAGTCGCTGGCGCGTCACTACCTCGCCGAGGGGCACCTGCCGGTCAACGAGATCGCCTTCCTGCTCGGGTACGACGAGGCGAACTCCTTCTACCGCGCGTTCCACTCGTGGACCGGTGAGACTCCGGAGAGCGCCCGGGCCGCCGTGCCTCGCAGCCCTGCGGCGCCGGACGCGATGCCAGGGCGGCGTTGAGCGAGCGCTCGCGGTCAGCCGTCCTCGTGGGCGGTGACGATGTCGTTCTCGGCCGCCCACGCGGCGATGTCGCGGCGCTCGATCGCGGCTGCCATCAGGTCGGGGAACTGGTCGGGCGTGCAGGCGAAGGCAGGGACACCGATCCCGGCAAGGGCGGCCGCGTGCGAGGCGTCGTACGACGGCCGCCCGGAGTCGCTCAGTGCCAGCAGCGCGATCATCGTGGTGCCCGAGCCGACGATCGCCGACGCCCGACGCAGCATCTCCTCGGCGATCCCGCCTTCGTAGAGGTCGCTGATCAGCACCAGGATCGTGTCGGTCGGCTGCTCGATCAGCCCCTGGCAGTAGGCGAGTGCCTGGTTGATGTCGGTGCCGCCGCCCAACTGCACGCCGAACAGCACGTCGACGGGGTCCTCGAGCTCGTCGGTCAGGTCGACCACGCTGGTGTCGAACACGACCAGTCGCGTGGCCACCGACCTCAGCGAGGCCAGCACTGCCCCGAACACGCTGGAGTACACCACGGACTCCGCCATCGACCCGGACTGGTCGATACACAAGACGATGTGCCGCTCCACCTGTGTCTGCCGCCGCGCGTACCCCACCAGCCGCTCGGGGACCACGGTGCGGTGTTCGGGCAGATAGTGCTTGAGGTTCGCTGCGATCGTGCGGTTCCAGTCGACGTCGCGCAGCTTCGGTCGTCTGGTCCGGGCGGCGCGGTTCAACGCGCCGCTGACCGCCTGCACGGTGCGTGAGCGGAGCCGCTGCTCGAGGTCGTCGGTCACTGCGCGCACCACGGCCCGTGCGGTCTCCCGCGACCTTTCGGGGATCACGCCCCGGAGGTTGATCAGGGTAGAGACCATCGACACGTCCGGCTGGACCGTCTCGAGGAGCTCCGGCTCCAGGAGCAGCTCGGTGAGGCCGAGGCGATCCATCGCGTCGGCCTGCATGACCCGGACGACCGAGGACGGGAAGTACCCGCGAATGTCGCCGAGCCATCGCGCCACCCGGGGCGCCGAACCTGCCAGCCCACCACGGCGCTTGCCGTCGTAGAGGTCGCGCAGCACCTGGTCGCGCTTGTCGTCGTCGACGGTGAGTGCCACCGCCTCGCCGATCCCGTCGCCGTCACCGCCACCGAGCACCAGCCGCCAGCGGGTCAGGCGGTCACGACCGTCCTCACGCGGCGGGCCGTCGTTCGCCGCCGTGCCGTTGCCCATGGCGTCCTCGCTCCTCGGACTCATGAGGCAACCTCCAGCCCCAGCAGCCGTGCCACCAGCTCAGCCGCGGGACGGCCGCGCTCGAGCTCGATCCCGGTGGAGGGGACCTCGGGGCGGGCCGTGCCGAGGTCTCGCAGGTGAGCGCCGATCTGACGCCGCTCCGCGCTCTCGAAGCGCGAGAACGTACGCCGCAGCAACGGCAGCAGGTCTTCGAACACCTGCTCCGGCACCGATGCCACCCACTCGTCGACCACCCCGAGAAGGTCGTCGTCATGGAGCAGCAGCAGCGCCTCACCGGTGAGGAACCCGTCGAGCCAAGCGGCGCCCGCTTCGGCGTCGGCACCCACCGACAGCCGCCGCGAGAGTCGTCGAGCTGCCTCATCGGAGGCCAGCAGGTCGGCGTCGAGCAGGAGCCGGTTGAGCCGCCCCGAGACCGACCCGTGTATCGCCACGTCGTCACCGAGCCGCGTCAACGCCGCGTGCCAGGGGTCGGTCAGCGCGGCATCGTCCAGCAGGGCCACGCCTCGCTGAGTGCCCTCGATCCCGCCCCGTACCGCAGCGGCACCATCGTCGTCCAGGGACTGGCAGGCCGCACGGAGCCCGAGCGACGCGCGCACGACGACCGTCTCGAGGACGTGAGCGATCCCTGCGGTGTCGGCGCCTCGGACGTCGCCGTAGCGGCAGGTTCTCGCCAGTGGTTCGACGGTCCTCAGCAGCGTGAGGGTGTCGTGCTGGCGCGCGGTGCGCTCGGCGAGCACGGCCACCACGTCGGGAAGAGCCGAGGACAGGTCGGCAAGGAAACAGTCCTCGACAAGCATCGCGAGACCCGCGAGGTCGGCGGCCCCGGCCTGCTCGCCCACCGACGCCTCGGCCGCAGCGAGCACGGTGTTGCCGTAGAGGCTCGCCTCGACCAACGCGACAGCGAGCTCGGGCCGCCACTCGAGCTCCCACGCCTCCTTGAACGTCCCGGTCGTCGTCCCCGCAGACACCTGCTCGGCCCAGTCGATGCCGAGCACCCGAAGCCGGTGCAGGAACACCGATCGTGCAAGCCCGCCGTCGCGACGCAGATCGAGCTGCACGACACTCGACGTGGCCGACGGCTTCAACCTCAGCGACCGCTGCTGCCTTGCGACGTCGGCGGCTAGCGGCACCATCGGCGTCTCGTCGGGGACCCGCCCGAGCTCCTCGCCGATCACGAGCTTGCGGTCGATCAGGGCCAGCGGCAGGTCCGACCCTTCTGCCAGCACCGCACGGGTGGCGTCGTCGAGCTCGCTCAGCCCGACGCTCGGCCGCCCTCGCACGGCGGCCAGCGCGTCGGCCAGCCTGGTCGCCTCGACGACCGAGGCCGGTGCCGCGTCGAGTCCTTCCTCGCGCAGTGCCCGGGCTACCTGCACGAGCCAGCCGGCCACGACGTCCTCGTCGGGGGTCGTGAACAGGTGGCGGTACCAGCCGGGCGAACGCACCCCGGCGCCGTACCCGCTGGACATCGCCAGCCGGCCCGCCGTCCACGGCGCCCAGGTCGCCGCGACCTTCGTCTTCGGCAGCTTCGCGAGAAGCCGGTTGTCCGCCGCCTGCGTGGGCCAGCTCTTCTCCTCCAGAGCAGGTGCGTGCCAGGCCCCGCACACCATCGCCACGCGTTCGCGCCCGGCTCGCTGCACGGCCCGAAGGACCCGACGCATGGCGGCCTCGCGCCGGGCGTTCTCCGCTTCCTCGGGTGCGCGCTCGCGTACGGCGGCGATCGCCTCGGACAGCATCGCAAATCGCTCGAGGGTCGAGTCGCGCCGATGCTCGATCGCGTCCTCCCACCATCGCTCGGGGTCGTCGTAGCCGGCCGTGCGGGCCAGCTCCCCGACCGGGTCGAGACGAAGCGCCGTGCGCTGCCGAGCCCCGCCGTCCGGCTCGGAGCCCTGGACCTCTCCCGAATCCACGTCGTCTGCGTCGCTCGCCCGGTCCCCACGATCGTCCGACTGCCCCTCCTCCTTGTCCGGAGCCAGGACGTGCATCCCGGGCAGGTCGGCGAACCGGACCTCGACCCCGCGCGCGAGCGCCCATTGCAGCGCCACCCACTCGGGGGAGAACACCGCGAAGGGGTAGAACGCGGCACGACGTGGCGAGTCGACGGCGTACACCAGTCCCGCAACCGGAGGCACCAGCTCCGGATGAGCGGCGAGCGGCACCAGCGCGTCGAGCTCGGGTGGACCTTCGATGACGACGCAGTCCGGGGACAGCTCGTCGAGCGCGGTTGCCACCGAGCGGGCAGAACCCGGCCCGTGGTGCCGGATGCCGAGGACTGTGACGGAGGAGGCGGACAAGGTCAGCCCAGCTCCCTGCAGGCGCGGTAGAGGTCGGCCCACTCGCGACGGTCCTTCACGACCGTCTCGAGGTACTCCTCCCACACGATCCGGTCCTGCACCGGGTCCTTGACGATGGCGCCGATCAGCCCGGCTGCCACGTCGTCGGCGCGCACGACCCCGTCGCCGAAGTGTGCGGCGAGCGACACCCCGCTGGTCATCACCGAGATCGCCTCGGCGGTGGAGAGGGTCGCGGACGGCGACTTGACCGTCGTACGTCGATCGGAGGTGACGCCCGAGCGCAGCTCGCGGAAGATCGTGACCACGCGGTCGATCTCGGAGAGCTTCGACAGGTCTGCCGGAAGCCGAAGCGAGACCCCCAAGGCGGCGACCCTGGTGCGGACGATCTCGACCTCCTGCTCCAGGGTGTCCGGCAGCGGAAGCACGACGGTGTTGAAGCGACGCTTCAGCGCCGAGGAGAGGTCGTTCACGCCCTTGTCGCGGTTGTTGGCGGTCGCGATCACGTTGAAGCCGTGCCGCGCCTGCACCTCCGAGTCGAGCTCGGGAATCGGCAGGTGCTTCTCCGACAGGATCGTGATCAGCGAGTCCTGCACGTCGGCAGGGATGCGCGTGAGCTCCTCGATGCGGACCAGTGAGCCGGTCTCCATCGCCCGCATCACCGGACTCGGCACGAGAGCCTCGCGGGTGGGGCCCTCAGCGAGCAGCCGGGCGTAGTTCCACCCGTAGCGCAGCGACTCCTCCGGCGTGCCCGCCGTCCCCTGCACCACCAGCGTCGAAGAACCGCTGATCGCCGCCGCCAGGTGCTCGCTGACCCAGGTCTTCGCGGTGCCGGGCACGCCGAGCAGCAGCAGCGCCCGGTCGGTCGCGAGCGTGGCGACGGCGACCTCGATGATCCGGCGGTGCCCGAGGTACTTCGGGGTCACCTCCGTCCCGTCAGGCAGAGTTCCGCCGAGCAGGTACGTCGTCACCGCCCACGGCGACAGCTGCCACTGGGGCGGGCGGGGCCGTTCGTCGGTGGCTGCGAGGGCGGTGAGCTCATCGGCCCAGGCGTCCTCGGCGTGTGCCCGGAGCAGGTCCTCGCCGAGAGTCTCGGCGGTCGGGGTGTCTGTCATGACTGGAAGGCCTCGCTGATCGTTTGTCGGAGGGTGCGGGACTGGATGAGTGAGCCGAGCTTGGCGTCGTGTCGGCGTGGCAGCTGTGCCTTTGCGCGCCAGCGCTGGAGGGCGGGAACGGCATCCGGATGCAGCCCCCGAACGAGCTGAGGCATCAGGACCTCCAGCAGCGGGCCGGTCTGCTCGGGCTTGAGCCCCGCCAGCCGGGTGACCACAGCTGCGCTGAGCCGGGGGGACCACGGCGGGGGGAGGCTGGCAAGCAAGGCCGGGATGGAGGTGTGCGGAGCCCGCGCGAGGTTGTCGAGCACCCGTGACTCCCGCTCGTCCTCGGGCAGTACGGCCAGGAGGTCCGGTTCGAGGCCGAGGTCGAGCAGGGCCCTCGCCCAATCGGGTGCTCGACGTACCGACGCTGCCCGGCGTAGACCCGCCATGACGTCGTCGTCCTTGAGTCGCGGCACGACCTTCTCGGGGGGAGCCCCCCAGGCATCGAACGGGGCGCCGGCGACGATCCGTTCGAGCCACCAGCCCCGTGCGCTGCGTCCCGGTGGGGGCTTGCCGAGCCCGTCGCGGCGACCGGCTGCGTCGGGATCGTCGGGCAGCCTGACCTCCAGGTGACGGCGCAGGAGCCCGGTCTCACCGAGAAGGGGGGACAGCCGCTCGGCCATCCGCGCCGCGCGGTTGCTGCCGGGCAGGCCGTCGAGGAGGTGGGCGGCCAGCTCACGAACCGAAGCCGCTCGGTCGTCGAGCGCGCCTTCGAGGAAGTCCTCGTCGCCCGGGCCCAGGTTCACCAGCAGTGCTTCGAGAAGCACCCGCCGATCCTTCGCCGGATCGGTGTTCCAGGTCGTGAGGAGAAGGTCGCGGCCGGCAGCGGGGTCCCCCTTTCGCACCCGGCGCAGCTGTGAGACCCGCTCGTCGGTGCCCATGAGCGCCCAACGGTCGGGGTCGTGCGCCTCCTCGATCGCGTGTGTCGCCTCGTGGAGTCGTCGGCTCTCCTCGAACCACGACCAGGCCGGGTTCTGCGGGGCCAGCCACGCGCCGCGCTCGCCGGCCACCACGGACACCTGCGAGCGCAGCTCCTTCGACGTGGCCCGGTCCAGCAGCGCCGGCAGCAGGCGATGCGGCACGTGATACCCGGCCTGGCGGCAGGTGGCAGCCCAGTGCAGCAGTAGCTCCTCGGTGCCGGTGTTGTCGGTCGGTGGCTGGGTGAGCAGCAGCTCGAGCAACTGAGCAGCCCGGACCGGTGCCTCCGGCAGCAGTTCGGGTGCGGCAGCCGCCGGGGAGGGAGCCTGTGTCGAGGCAAGTCGGCCGGCGCGGCGCAGTGCCCCGCCCAGCGCGGCGGCGTCGAGAGCAGCATCCTCGGGCCGCGCACCAGCGCGGGGCCGAAGCGCAGAGCCGCCGCCCAGCTCCAGCTCGGCCAAGGACGGCGCTGGGCGGCGAGCCGTCCCGACCAAGGCAGCCGACCCGAGCCGGCGCCACCAAAGATCAAGGTCCGGCGTGCTCACAGCGCCACCAGCTTCCCGTCGATCGCCACGCTGAGCGGCCGAAGCCCCTGCTCTTCGACCTCGGCGAACACGCTCACCGGAGAACCACCCGACACCGCCATCCCCAACCACGGCTCCGTGCCGCGGAGCAACGGCAGCGACCGCTCCGCCTTGTCGACCAGGTGCGACGCCGAGATCTGGACATCGGCCAGCACCACGGGCACCCGCGCCGCCCACGCGTTCACGGCCCAGGCACGCGCCGCTGTCGCGAGTGCATCCTCTACGTCGCCTCCCGCGGGCAGTCCGCCTGCGTCGCCGACGGGCAACGGGTCGTCGACGAAGCGTGCCCGGCGCGACGTCGTACCCGGGTAGCGCGCAACCGTTGCTTGCAGGACCGAGCCGACCACCCGCGCCACCGGCAGCGGCTGACCGCCGGCGGCGAAGTCGAGCACCTGCAGGGTCTCGTGGCTGGTCTCGCCCCAGAGCCAGGTGCGCTGCTGCTGGAGGCGGCCGTCGTCACTGCGATGGGCTCCGAGAACCAACCAGCGGTCGGTGACGGCGTCGGCCGCCTTGACCTCCTCGGTCGAGTAGGGCCAGCCGATGAAGGCCCGCAGGTCGCCCATCTCGTGCTCCGTCAGCGACTCGCGTGCCGACCAGGCGTGAGTGGCGGTCCACCAGCGACCGGCAACCGCGAGTAGGAGATCAGCCCAGTCGTCGCGCTGCCTCACCTCGGAGGCGACGGTGCGCACCTGTTCGGCCAGACCAGGCAGTTGCGCGTCGACCAGGCGGGCAGCGGTGCCGTCCCACCAGGAATAGGGCTGATGACGCGCTGCGGCCGTGCCGCCACGCATCAGGTCGCCCAGCCACAGGGCGAAGTCGGCCATCCCGCCGTCCATCAGGGCGAGCCGCTCCTCGAGACGTCTCGCCTGCGCCGCCGGGTCTGGCGGCTTCTTCTCCGGCTTGGACGCGGTCGCGACTGCCTTGGCTGCGCGCTGGGCCGCCCACTCGCCGGCGAACGCGGATGGGTCGGCGGTGTCGGGGATCGTGCCCTGGCCGTCGACCCAGAGCAGCATCAGCGCCAGCGCATGCTTGCAGGGGAACTTTCGGCTGGGGCAGGAGCAGCGGAAGGCCGGTCCGGTGAGATCGACCGACACCTGGTACGGCGTCTTGCCGGATCCCTGGCACTTGCCCCACAGCAACGTCTCGCTCGCGCCTGCGTCGCTCCACGGCCCGGGCACGGCGAGACGGCGCGCAGCGTTGAGCGACGAGGAGTCGGGGGCCAGTTTCGTGACCTGCTCATGGGTCCATCGGGTCATGACGCCGCCCATCATGTCCGAGAGCACCGACGTCCGGCAGCACTTCAGGACACCGGACCTGCTGTCATGGCCTGAACGTCAGCGTCCAGGATGCGGATCGCCCCTGGCGACCCTGACTTTAGTGGAGGAGAGTCAGGATTCGTGGCACCGGCCGCGGCCGGCTCCGCGCCCCACTCGAGTTCGTCCAGCCTGGCCGAAGGAGGCGCACATCATGGACGACACCACCCGCCCCAGCACGATCGTGCTCGTGCACGGGCTCTGGATGACCCCGCTCAGCTGGGAGAACTGGGTCAGTCACTACCGGGCCAAAGGATTCACGGTCCTGGCACCGGGCTATCCCGGCTTCGAAATCGAGGTGAGCGGTCTCCGCGAGAATCCCGACGTCATCGCGAACCTCACCGTTGCCGAGACCGTGGACCACCTCGCGGCAACCATCGAGAAGGTCGAGACGCCCCCCATCATCATGGGGCATTCGTTCGGGGGCACCCTCACCCAGCTTCTCCTCGCCCGGGGACTCGGGTCAGCCGGCGTGGCCATCGACTCCGCCCCCACCGAGGGGGTTCGGGTGAACCCTCCGTCGCAGGGCAAGTCGCTGTTCCCCGCGCTGAAGAACCCGGCGAACCGACACCGGGCCTTCGGATTCACCCCGGAGGAGTTCCACTACGCCTTCACCAACACGATGTCGGAGGAGGAGTCCAAAGAGGTCTGGGATCGCTACCACATTCCTGCGCCCGGGAACTGGATCTGGGAGTACGGGCTGATCGCCAACTTCAAGCCTGGCCACCAGGCAACGTGGGTCGACTACAAGGCCGACCGGGCGCCGCTCCTGTTCATCGGCGGCGGGGAGGACCACATCATGCCGCCCTCGGTGAACAAGTCCAACGCGAATCACTACAAGAAGTCCCCGGCTCTGACCGAGTACCACGAGTTCGAGGGGCGCGACCACTGGACGTGTGGGGCTCCGGGGTGGGAGGCGGTCGCGGACTACGCGTTGACATGGGCGCTTGAACACGCCCAGAGACGCCCGCACGAGACGGCTGCGGGGGCCTGAGGTCACGCACCGCCGGAAGGGCGACGCCGGCGGCTCGTGGTCCGGCCGCGTCGCCCAGCCGGGGATAGGGTGAGGTGATGGCGATGAAACTCGTCGGGGCGCTCGCTCGCCGTGGCAGCGAACCCGTGGGCAGCTACTGCCCGATCGAGAGGGCGCTCCGGGTGCTCAGCACCCGCTCCGCCTTCCTCGTCCTCCGTGAGGCCTTCTACGGCGCCACCCGGTTCGAGCAGTTCGCGGCACGCGCCGACCTCACCGACGCCACCACGTCCGCACGACTGCGGGACCTGGTGGAGGTCGGGATCCTCGACACGCGGCCCTATCAGAACCCCGGGCAGAGACGGCGGCAGGAGTATGTCCTGACGCCGATGGGCGCCGACCTCATGCCAGCGCTCTTCGCCCTGCTGCAATGGGCGAACCACTACGACCCGCCGCCATACCCACCTGAGCTTCGGCATGAAGGCTGCGGCGAGTCCGTGGTGGTCGCGGCCCGGTGCGAGGCCGGCCACCTCGTCGAGGCCGATGACATCGCCGTCTTCGCACCCGGCCCGTTCGGGCTCGACGACCCGATCTCCCTGGACACCTGGGAGGGAGGACGAGGATGAACATCATCACCCGGGGCTTCCGGGGCCGCGGCCGCGACCGCGACGGGCGACTGCCGCCCGGCCAGTACCTGACCCATGACTTCCCGGTGCTGTCCGCCGGTCCGACGCCGCGTATCCCGCTGGACTCGTGGAGCTTCACCGTGCGGACCGAGGCAGGGCAGTCCTCCCGCTGGACCTGGGCCGAGCTGATGGCGCTCCCGGCCGAGTCCGTGCGGACGGACATCCACTGCGTCACCCGCTGGAGCAAGCTGGACACGGAGTGGCGCGGCGTCTCCCTCGACACCTTGCTCGAGGACGTCGAGACCGCCGCAGACTACGCGCTGGTGCACAGCTACGGCGGCTACACCACGAACCTTCCGCTGCAGGACCTGCTCGACGGGCAGGCCTGGGTCGCCTTCGAGTACGCCGGTGACGAGCTCGCCCCTGAGCATGGTGGACCCGCCCGCCTCCTGGTGCCGCACTTGTACTTCTGGAAGTCGGCGAAGTGGGTCAGCGGACTCGACCTGCGGCTCCAGGACCAACCCGGCTTCTGGGAGCAGCTCGGCTACCACGAGTACGGCGACCCCTGGCGCGAGCAGCGGTACCAGGGGGACTGACCGTGCGCCGGGTCTGGCGACGCGGGGTGCTCCGTGACCGGAGGACCGAGTCGCCCACTGCCCGCACTCTCGTGATCGCGGTCGACGAGTGGCCAGGCCACCTCGCGGGCCAGCATCTCGATCTCCGGCTGACGGCCGAGGACGGCTACCAGGCAGCGCGCAGCTACTCGCTCGCGGCACCGGCGGACGGCGACCACGTCGAGGTCACCGTGCAGCGCACCGCGGGGGGAGAGATCTCGCCGTTTCTCACCGACGACCTCGCCGTCGGCGATGCCTTCGAGGTGCGCGGGCCGCTCGGAGGCTGGTTCGTGTGGCGACCCCAGGACGCCGGTCCGGTGCTGCTGGTCGCAGGGGGATCGGGCGTCGTACCGCTGATGGCGATGATTCGGGCGCGAGCGGGTGTCAGCCGGGCGCCGTTCCGCCTCGTCTACTCGGTGCGTACGCCGGACGATCGGCTCTACCCGGCGGAGCTGCGACGCCGTGTCGCCGAGGACGGCGGGCTGGACGTCGCGTGGATCCACACCCGGACCGCGCCGGAAGGCGATCCTCGGGCCCCGGGTCGCCTGCGGTCGGCAGACCTGATCGCCCACGGGTGGCCGCCCGACTTCGAGCCCACCTGCTACGTGTGCGGGCCCACCGGCTTCGTCGAAGCCGCTGCGGCGCTGCTCGTGGCTTTGGGCCACCACCCCAGCCGGATTCGCACCGAGCGGTTCGGCGCGAGTCCCTAGCGAGAAGGGAGCACATCAGATGGATGCCAGTTCGCGGCCCGGAGCGCTCGACGGCAACGCCCTTGCCGGCCCGCTGTCGGAGGTGTTCGTCGCAGAGGTCACGACCGCCGTCGCGCGGTGCCGAGGATGTGGACGTGCCACGGTCGTCGCCGAGCTCGTGGTGTTCGGTCCCGATCCGGGCCTGGTCGCGCGGTGCCCGGGCTGTTCTGATGTCCTGCTCCGGGTCGTCCGCACACCGGAGAGGATGTGGCTCGACCTCGGGGGGATGGCGTCGCTGGAGGTTGCGATGTCGTGAGACGGCAGACCGTGCACCGGCCCCCTGCCAAGGTGAGTGCACCGCCCACGACGACACTTGCGATTGGGCTTGCACTCGGCGAGTCCGGGCTGGGTTTCCACTTCGAGGACGCCAACCTGACCATGAACCTGGGCAGTGTCGCGCTGCGATCATCCTCGCCGAAGGTGGCCTGACCACGCCTTGGCGAACGACGCGTCCGGTCCTGGGCTCAGGGGCACTACTGGCGCCGCTCGGTGTCGCGATGAGCGTCGTGGTGACAGCAGCGACAGCGCATCGCTGAGCACCCCTCGAACCTCCTAGCCACTCGAGGCAGTCCGGGTCCGACGGTCGAGCCAACGCAGAACGGCGGCTGACGCTGCAAGTCACCGGAAGGTGTCTTCGCAGGTCAGCCGCCGTTTCAACGACTCTTACGCGGGCCTGAGCCCAAGCTGGGATCAGATGTCGAAGTTCTGACCTCACTTGCCGCTGACCTGCGCAAACGAAGGGAACTTGGCCAGTCGGGCCGCGTTGGGGCCTCACCCGAACGGGTCATCAGGCACGCCCTGTGGTCAGATTCAAAGCCAGTCGAGTTCGAGTTCTTCGACGATCGGATATGGCCTCTAGGTATGAGACTTGCTGCCACCCTCCAGCCTCACCAGCGAGGAAGTCGGTGCCATGGCTGTGGGCCTGGCTCCGCCCACACGCCTCAGTTGGCCAGAAGGCGACCCGTGTTCTAGTCCGCCACCGCCCCAGGTTGGCTGTTCGGATGGGGTACCCGGGCGGGAGGAAGCTGCGGACGGTCCTAGCGGGACCGTCGGGTCTGGACAGGCGGGCTGGGCTGCGACAGCTCCGGCGGGGGTTCCACTACTGGGACAAGTCGCGTCATGGGCCTAGGCGATGATTGGGCCGTGGCTACGACGTTGATTCTTACCCAGACACAACTACGGGGTTGCGTGGACGTCCCGGAATTG
>DATICF010000043.1:0-49686 GCA_035456965.1 Nocardioidaceae bacterium | reverse complement strand
TCTCGGCCACTCCACCAAGGAGGGGACCTGCGACCCTTCTCCGAGCGGACGACGAGGCTCGAACTCGCGACCTCAACCTTGGCAAGGTTGCGCTCTACCAACTGAGCTACGTCCGCCTGCAGCGTTCCGGTCCGGACCTTTTGGCCCGTGCCGTTCGTGCGAGCAGAACTGTATACGACCTGCGGCCGATGACAAATTCGAGGGTTGCTTCGCGTGTCCGGGCGCCCTGCAGACCTAGTCTCTGAGGCATGCGCGCATGGGTGAACGGCAAGCTCCTCGATGACCCGCAAGGCCCCGCCATCTCGGTGAGGGACCACGGGTTCACGGTGGGGGACGGCGTCTTCGAGGCGGTCAAGGTCGTCGAGAACCAACCGTTCGCGCTGACCCGCCACCTCGAACGGCTGGCGCGCTCCGCGGGCGGTCTGGGACTTCCGGAGGTCGATCTCGACGATGTGCGTCGAGGAGTCCAGGCTGTCGTGGAGAGCCAAGAGCTGTCGCTGGGCCGGATCAGGATCACCTACACCGGGGGAGAGGCGCCGCTCGGGTCCGGGCGGGGCGGCGAGCCGCCGACGCTCACGGTCGTGGCCGACACGATGCGTCCCTGGGACGGGCCCACGGCCGTCGTGACGGTGCCGTGGCCACGCAACGAGCGCGGAGCGCTGGCCGGTCTCAAGACGACCTCCTACGCAGAGAACGTCGTGGCGCTGGCCCGGGCCGCCGAGGCGGGCGCGAGCGAGGCGATCTTCGCCAACACGGCGGGGAACCTCTGCGAGGGGACCGGCTCCAACGTCTTCTACGTCCTGGACGGGGAGCTGCGAACGCCGACTCTCGCTTCCGGCTGCCTGGCCGGGATCAGCAGGGCCCTCGTTCTGGAGTGGTACGGCGGGCGTGAGGTCGACGAGCCCGTCGACGTACTCCGGCGGGCCGAGGAGATCTTCCTGGTCTCCACCACCCGTGACGTCCAGGGTGTTCGGCGGTGCGACGACCGCGAGCTCGAGGCGCCTGGGCCAGTGACTGTGGAGGTCGCGGCACTGTGGGCGCGCAAGGAGCGCGAGAACCTCGACCCCTGACAGAGCATCGGCGCCCCGGAACGGCGACGAGGCCGGTGCGTTTCGCACCGGCCTCGTTCACCTCATGTACGTCGACGAAACCACCTGGGTCGTCGCTGATGCGTCAGGCAGCCTCTGCGGCGAGGATGGCGGCGATCGCCGAGTCCACGTCAAGGAGCGCCGACTCGTTCCCTGGCGCCACTGCCTTGGTCATCCGCTCGACGAACGCCGACAGGTCCCCGGTCTTCGCCTGGACGAGTGCTTCGCCGTCGGGAGAGCAGAGCTCGATGATGACAACGGCGTGTCCGTCGGCGTCGAGGCAGGGCCACACGTGAACGTCACCGTCACCGGAAGGCTCATAGAGCCCCGAAGCCAGAAGATCGCGACCGAAGGTCCAGCGAACCTGGCTGCGGCCGGTCATGAAGACGGTGGTGACCGCGTACGGGTCGCGGGGGTCGTACTGAAGCTCGGCCTCGAGCGGGGTGGCTGCGCCCGTCGAGTCGATCAGCTCGAGCGTGACGCCTTGGGACACGACCAATGGTGCCGTGTTCATCGAGTAGTCCATGTGAACGCCTTCCTCCCAGATGGTTCGCCCATGAGACGTAGACAGGCTTTCCGCGTGACGCCAAAAACAACCCTCATCTGGAAGAATTTTTTTTGTGGGCTACGTCATCTAGGGGATGTGTCCGATTTGTCCTGCGACAAGAGCGCCAAAGCGTTTGCGACCGGAGGCTAGGCTCTGTCCCACTGGTCTAGGCCCGGTTTCGCACCGATCTCTCGCTGAAGGTGTTGTGAGCGACAAGTTGACGGAGTCTCCCCCGCCCCGCCCGGCAGAGCGGCCTGCTCGCCGTAGGGGCCGCCTGCACCGGCACCTGCACGCCAACCCCGCCATGTCGCTGACCACCAAGCTCGTTGTCACCACCTTGGGCACGCTGGTCGTCGTCGCGGGCCTGGTGATGATGGTCACACCCGGACCGGGGGTCGTCGGCATCGTGCTCGGGCTCGCGATCCTCGCGACCGAGTACGACTGGGCCGACCGGTGGCTGGTCAAGGCTCGCGAGAAGGCACACGAGGCACGTCTCAAAGCGGAGGCCATGGACCCCAAGGTTCGGCGGCGGCGCTTGATCATCGGCGGCCTGCTCTTGCTGGCAATCGCGGCGGCAGTGACCTTCTACGTCATCGTCTTCGACTGGCCGCGCTTTGCGATCGACAGCTGGAACTGGTTCCAGACCATGGCCGGGTGGGTCCCCGATCTACCCGGAATGTGAGCGGCCCGCTTTCATGCGCTAACCTTTCCGGCGCAACGACCAACCGGGCGATTGGCGCAGTGGTAGCGCGCTTCGTTCACACCGAAGAGGTCACTGGTTCGAACCCAGTATCGCCCACCGGAAACGAGAGGCCGGGCCCCGAAACGGGCCCGGCCTCTCGTCGTTCCCGGGCCATGAGTCGCGGACGAGAACGAGGGCCGGCCGCGGGTGTCGACCGGCGCACACACGGCTGCCGGAAACCGGGAGGAAGGCGCGCCCGCCCGGCAGATACGATCGGCGAGTCCGCACGTCCGATGTACCAGAGGGGTTCCCGTGTCCGAGATCAAGGTCACCGTTGTCAGCGCAGACGAGCGTGCTGAGCGATCGGTGACGACGGGCACGAAGGCCTGGGAGCTGTTCGCCGAAGAGCCCACCGTCATCGCCGCCCGCGTGCGCGGGGCACTCAAGGACCTCGCCTACGAGCTCGAGGACGGTGACGAGGTAGAAGCGGTCGCCATCGACTCCCCGGACGGGCGCGACATCCTGCGCCACTCGACGGCTCATGTGATGGCCCAGGCGGTGCAGGAGCTCTACCCCGAGGCGAAGCTCGGCATCGGCCCGCCGGTGGCCGACGGCTTCTACTACGACTTCGACGTCGCTGAGCCCTTCAAGCCTGAGGACCTCGCAAAGATCGAGTCCCGCATGCGCAAGATCGTCAAGGAGGGGCAGAAGTTCTCCCGCCGTGCGGTCAGCGACGAGGCGGCTCGTCAGGAGCTCGCCCACGAGCCCTACAAGCTCGAGCTGATCGGGCTCAAGGGTGCTGGCGCGGAGGCTGCCGAGGGCGCCGACGTCGAGGTCGGCGCCGGTGAGCTCACGATCTACGACAACATCAAGCGCGATGGCTCTTTGGCGTGGAAGGACCTCTGCCGGGGCCCGCACCTGCCGACCACCAAGCGCATTCCGGCCTTCAAGCTGATGCGCAGTGCTGCGGCGTACTGGCGGGGAAGCGAGAAGAACCCCCAGTTGCAGCGGATCTACGGCACCGCCTGGGAGAGCAGGGAGGCGCTCGAGGCGCACCTGCATCGTCTCGAGGAGGCGCAGCGCCGCGACCACCGCCGGGTCGGTGCGGAGCTCGACCTGTTCAGCTTCCCGGACGAGCTCGGTTCAGGGCTGGCGGTCTTCCACCCCAAGGGCGGCGTGCTCCGCAAGGAGATGGAGGACTACTCCCGCAAGCGCCACGAGGAGTCGGGCTACGAGTTCGTCTACAGCCCCCACATCACCAAGGCGAACCTCTTCGAGACCTCCGGGCACCTCCAGTGGTACGCCGACGGGATGTACCCGCCCATGCACATGGACGAGACCCGTGACGACGAGGGCAACGTCGTCAAGCCTGGGCAGGACTACTACCTCAAGCCCATGAACTGCCCGTTCCACTGCCTGATCTTCCGCTCGCGGGGAAGGTCCTACCGCGAGCTTCCGCTGCGGCTGTTCGAGTTCGGGTCGGTCTACCGCTACGAGAAGTCCGGTGTCGTGCATGGCCTCACCCGGGTGCGCGGCATGACCCAGGACGACGCGCACATCTACGCGACCCGCGAGCAGCTCCACGACGAGCTGAAGAGCCTGCTCACCTTCGTCCTCGACCTGCTCAAGGACTACGGGCTCGACGACTTCTACCTCGAGCTGTCCACCAGGGACCCCGAGAAGTTCGTCGGCGACGAAGGCATCTGGGAGGAGGCCACCGAGACGCTGCGCAAGGTCGCGACCGACTCCGGCCTCGAGCTGGTGCCCGACCCGGGCGGTGCTGCGTTCTACGGCCCGAAGATCTCGGTCCAGGCACGCGATGCGATCGGGCGCACCTGGCAGATGTCGACGATCCAGCTCGACTTCAACCTGCCCGAGCGCTTTGAGCTCGAGTACACCGCGCCGGACGGCAGCCGGCAGCGGCCGGTCATGATCCACCGTGCATTGTTCGGCTCGATCGAGCGTTTCCTCGGTGTGCTCGTCGAGCACTACGCCGGCGCGTTTCCGCCCTGGCTCGCCCCCGTGCAGGTCGTGGCGATCCCGATCGCCGAGCGTCACAACGAGTACCTCAGCGAGGTCGCGGCGAAGCTGCGCCGGCGAGGCATCCGGGTCGAGGTCGATGACTCCGACGACAGGATGCAGAAGAAGATCCGCAACGCCCAGCTCCAGAAGGTCCCCTTCATGCTGATCGCCGGAGACCGGGACATGGAGGAAGGTGCGGTCTCCTTCCGCTACCGCAACGGCGACCAGGACAACGGGGTCTCGGTCGACGACGCCATCGCCAGGGTCGTGGAGGCCGTCGAGACCCGCGTCCAGGTCTGAGCACGATGAGCGACGAGGTGTTGCACCAGCAGGGCGTCGGAGTCCCCGACGAGCTCGAACGCTTGTGGACTCCCCACCGGATGGCCTACATCCGGGGGGAGAACAAGCCCGCCGACGAATCCTCGGGGCACCAGTGCCCGTTCTGCCGCATCCCGACGCTCGATGACGCCGCGGGGCTGATCGTCCACCGGGGCGATCTCAGCTTCGCGGTGCTGAACCTCTACCCCTACAGTCCCGGCCACCTCATGGTGTGTCCGTACCGTCACGTTCCCGACTACACCGAGCTCACCGACCAGGAGACCCACGAGATCGCGGCGCTCACCCAGGCGGCGATGCGCACGATCCGGTCGGTCAGTGGAGCGCACGGTTTCAACCTCGGCATGAACCAGGGCGCGGTGGCCGGGGCCGGCATTTCAGCGCACCTGCACCAGCACGTCGTACCCCGGTGGTCCGGTGACCAGAACTTCATGCCGATCATCGGCCGCACCCGCACCCTTCCCCAGCTGATGACCGACACTCGCGAGCTGCTCGCCAAGGCCTGGCACTGACGGAGCGACCCTTCTTGTGCGCTGTGCGTCGCCGGATTGAGGGATCGATCACCCCCTGCGGTGCGCCGCGATCCGAGAGCGCCTCGTGCCGGTAGCCTGCTCTCGCCATGTTCGAACATCTGCGCACCTTCTTCTCCAACCTGATCTCTCCGGTAGCCCGGCTCCTGCTCCGCCTCAACGTCAGCCCCGACGCTGTCACCGTCGTCGGCACATTGGGAGTGGTGGTCGCTGCCTTGTGGTTCTTCCCCCAAGGCAGCCTGTTCACCGGTGTCCTGGTGATCACCGCCTTCGTGTTCTCCGACCTCCTCGACGGGACCATGGCCCGGATGTCGGGCCGGGTCTCCATGTGGGGCGCCTTCCTGGACTCGACGCTGGACCGGATGGGCGACTCCGCCATCTTCGGCGGGCTGGTCCTCTACTACGCCTGGGTCGTGGAGTCCGAAGTGCTCGCCGCGCTCGCGCTGTACTGCCTCGTGACGGGATGGCTGACCTCCTACACGCGAGCTCGCGCCGAGTCGTTGGGCTACGAGGCAAAGGGCGGCATCGCAGCGCGCGCCGACCGGCTCGTCGCGGTGCTGGTGGCCGCCGGTCTCAGCGACCTCCTCGACGTGCCGGTCCTGCTCGAAGTGGTTCTGTGGCTGCTGGCCGTGGCGAGCACCGTGACCGTCGTACAACGGATCCTCGCCGTGCGTCGCCAGGCGCGGGCCGCGGTCTGATGGACGAGATCCGGCGAGCGTTCGGTCGGGCGGCCCGGGCCGCCTCGCAGAACGCCGTGGCGCTCGGGTACGTCTCAGGCTGGCGGTTGGTGCGCCTGCTGCCCGAGCGCAGCGCACTCCTGCTCTTCGAGAAGGTGGCGGACTCGATCTACAGCCGCGACGGTCGCGGCGTCCAGCGACTCCGGGCAAACCTGGCACGGGTTCGCCCGGACCTGGAGGACGAGGCCCTCGAGCAGCTGACTCGAGACGCGGTGCGTTCTTACATGCGCTACTGGACCGAGTCGTTCAGGCTGCCGTCGTGGCCGATCGAGGACGTGGTACGCCGCACGCGCACGATCAACGAGGAACTCCTGCGCGACGCGTACGCGCAGGGCAACGGAGTGATCGTGGCGTTGCCTCACATGGCCAACTGGGACTGGGCAGGAGCCTGGGCGTGCGCCACCGGCATGCCGCTGACCACGGTCGCGGAGCGTCTGGAGCCCGTCCGGCTGTACGACGAGTTCGTGGCTTACCGCGCCTCGCTCGGCATGGAGATCCTGCCTGCAGGCGAGCCTGCCACCTTCAGCACGCTGGTGGAGCGAGTCATGGGAGGACGACTGATCTGCCTGCTGGCCGACCGTGACATGAGCCGGGCAGGAGTGGAGGTCACCCTGTGCGGCCAGGTGGCACGCATGCCGCGCGGGCCGGCGGAGCTCGCGCGGCGCACCGGCGCACCGCTCCTCCCCGCGACACTTCACTACGACGGATCGGAGATGGTCGTCACCATTCACGATCCCGTGCCTCATGCTGAGGGCGAGGAAGGGGTGGTCTCGATGATGCAGGGGGTCGCCGACCGGTTCACCGATGCCCTACGGACGAATCCGGTCGACTGGCACATGATGCAGCGCGTCTTCGCAACCGACCTCAACACCGCGGCCTGCGCGAATGGTGAGGCCTGATGCCGCTTCGCGTCGGCATCGTCTGCCCCTACTCCCTCGACGTTCCCGGGGGAGTGCAGGTCCACGTCCGGGACCTTGCCGAGGCGTTGATCGGCCTGGGCCACGAGGTCTCGGTCCTTGCGCCCAGCGAGAACGAGGACGCCCTCCCGGCGTACGTCGTGCCGACAGGGGGCGCGGTCCGCGTCCCCTACAACGGCTCGGTCGCCCGGGTCTCCTTCGGCCCGGTCGTCGCCGGACGCGTGCGACGGTGGCTGCGCGACGGGAAGTTCGACGTCTTGCACCTGCACGAGCCCGCGACGCCGAGCATCTCGTTGCTCGCGCTCTGGGCGGCCGACGGACCGGTCGTGGCGACCTTCCACACCAGCAACCTGCGCTCGCGAGCGATGTCTGCCTCCGCCGCCATCCTGCGCCCGTCGCTGGAGAAGATCACCGGGCGGATCGCGGTCTCGGAGTTCGCCCGCCGCACGCTCGTGCAGCATCTCGGCGGCGAGCCCGTGGTCATCCCCAACGGCGTGTACGTCGACCGATACACCCACGCCCCGGTCCGTGACGACTGGCGGGGGGACGGCCCGACCATCGCCTTCGTCGGGCGCATCGACGAGTCCCGCAAGGGGCTGCCCCTGCTGCTTCAAGCCTTCCCGGACATCGCACGGGCGCACCCTGGCACCCGCCTGCTCGTCGTGGGTGGAGGCGACATCGCCGCCGCAAGACGCCGCGTCCCCCCAGAGCTCGCCGACAGTGTCACCTTCCTCGGTAGCGTGACTGATGAGGACAAGGCCTCTGCCCTGCGCACGGCGGACCTGTACATCGCGCCGAACACCGGCGGCGAGAGCTTCGGCATCGTGCTGATCGAGGCCATGGCTGCAGGCACGCCGGTGCTCGCCAGCGACATCCCGGCGTTCCGTCGCGTGCTCGGCGACGGCGCCTGTGGCACGTGCTTTCGCAGCGAGGACGCCTCCGACCTCACCGCCCACGCGATCGAGCTGCTCGGCGACGGGACCCGACGCGACGAGCTGCGCGACACGGCGTCGCGCACCGTGCGTCGCTACGACTGGTCGACGGTGGCGACGCAGATCGTGCAGGTGTACGAGACGGTGATCGGCCGCACGGGAGGTGCCACCTGATGGAGTGGGTCCTGCTCACCTCCACGCTCGTGGTGCTCCTCGGGCTCGCGGCCTGGCTGTCGTGGACCGCGAACCGACTCGACCGCGCGCACCATCGGCTCGAGGTCGCCCGGGGATCGCTGGACGCCCAGCTGCTGCGCCGGTCGGGCACTGCCCTCGAGCTGGCAACAGCAGGCGCCCTCGACCCGGCGCGCTCGCTGCTGCTCGTGGACGCCGCGCACGCCGCGAGAGGCGCGAGTCCCGAGGAGATGGAGTCGGCCGAGTCCGACCTCTCGCAGACCCTCAGGGCGGTGTTCGCCGACGCTGAGGAGGTGCGCACCCTGCTGGGCTCCCCGGAGGTTGGTCCGCTGCTCACCGAGCTCGCGGGAGACTGCCGCAAGGTGGAGCTCGCCCGGCGCTTCCACAACGACGTGGTCACCTCCGCCCGGTCGCTGCGCTCGCGTCGCCGAGTTCGGTGGCTGAGGCTCTCCGGCCGCGCGACCACGCCGGCGACGGTCGATCTCGACGACGCACCCCCACCTGCGCTCGTCGCGGAGTGAACCGGATCCGGGCCGTTCGAGCCGTGGCCTAGGCTTGGGACATCCTGAACTCTCGGCAGGGCGACGCATGCCCTGCCTGACCAAGAAGGTTGCACGTGACTGAGGCGCACAACGACAAGTCCGCTACGACCGGCACCCCCGGTGTGAAGCGGGGCATGGCCGAGATGCTCAAGGGCGGCGTGATCATGGACGTGGTCACTCCGGAGCAGGCCAAGATCGCCGAGGACGCCGGTGCCGTCGCCGTGATGGCGCTCGAGCGTGTACCGGCCGACATCCGCGCTCAGGGCGGTGTCTCGCGCATGAGCGACCCCGACATGATCGACGGCATCATCGAGGCCGTCTCGATCCCGGTCATGGCCAAGGCCAGGATCGGCCACTTCGTCGAGGCTCAGGTGCTCCAGAGCCTCGGTGTGGACTACATCGACGAGTCCGAGGTGCTTACCCCGGCCGACTACGCCAACCACATCGACAAGTGGCAGTTCACTGTCCCGTTCGTCTGCGGGGCCACCAACCTCGGTGAGGCGCTGCGCCGGATCACCGAAGGGGCGGCGATGATCCGCTCCAAGGGCGAGGCGGGCACCGGTGACGTGTCGAACGCTGTCACGCACATGCGCACCATCCGCGCAGAGATCCGCCGTCTGCAGGGGCTGTCGAAGGACGAGCTCTACGTCGCGGCCAAGGAGCTCCAGGCGCCCTACCAGCTTGTTCGCGAGGTCGCCGAGGCCGGCAAGCTTCCCGTCGTGCTCTTCACCGCGGGCGGCATCGCCACCCCCGCCGACGCCGCGATGATGAGGCAGCTCGGCGCGGAGGGGGTCTTCGTCGGCTCGGGCATCTTCAAGTCCGGGAACCCCGCGCAGCGCGCCGAGGCGATCGTGAAGGCCACCACGTTCTTCGACGACCCTGACGTGGTCGCGAAGGTCTCGCGGGGGCTCGGGGAGGCCATGGTCGGCATCAACGTCGACGAGATCCCGCAGCCGCACCGGCTCGCCGAGCGCGGCTGGTAGCCGGCACTTGCACGAGTCGCTCGCCGAGGAGCACGTCCGCGAGTTCGCCCGTTCCGCGGTCCGGTCCGGCTTGCTCGTTCGGCAGGATCTGCACGACGAGGTGGTGCTGGCCATCACCACCGAGCTGCCCGACATGTCCGACCCGGAGGCCACCGCCAACCGCTGGATCGAGGAGTTCCTCGACGAGCTGCGCATCGAGGCAGCCTCGTGGCCGACGGTCACCGACTACGACCGGCTGCAGGCTGCCTTCTCGCAGCTCGAGGCCGCAGGGATCGTGGTCCTCCAGGGCTGCGAGGACCACTGGGCGGCCAAGGCGGTGCTCGACGGGCGTCGCGGCCAACGCCCGCGCGGGGTCGCCTGGTTCACCCCTCCCGATGTCTGGCACGCCATCGACGAGGGCATGCTCGAGGTGAACGTGTGGCACGCCAGCACCGCCAACGTCGCGCCTGGCGACGCCTTGCTCGACGAAGTGGTCGCGGCGTTCGCCGGCCAGGGCCTGTCCGCCCACTTCGACGAGGGTCGGGTCGAGGTCGGTGCGCGGTGGCAGCGACGGCTCCCAGGGGCTGAGTGACTCCCTCGCCTGGCCCGTCCGGGCCAGGACCGACCCCCCGTCAGGGCCGCAGGTCGACCGGTCGGCCAGGCCGGATGACTCGTTCGACCGATTCCGTCCTCGATGTCTGGTCCCGCCCCTCTCGGGTGGTTCATGCTCATCGCATGGCCTGCTCCCCGAGGGGGCTGGGGAGATCGGGGGGTCCGGATATGGCGTGCCCACGTGACGAGTCAGGGGCTTCTGTCGTCGTCGCGGCGGGTCGGGCGAGATACCCGGGCGTCATATCCGGCCCCGTTCCTTGGGCGACCGGCCGCCTACCATGGAGCCGTGACCGAAACATCCCCTGACGCACCGCTGGTCGGCGTACTCGCGCTCCAAGGCGACGTGCGCGAGCACATGGCGATGCTCGCGCGCGCCGGAGCACGCCCCACCGCCGTACGCCGCGCCGCGGAGCTGGCAGAGCTCGACGGCATCGTTCTCCCCGGCGGGGAGTCGACGACCATGTACAAGCTCGCCCGCACCTTCGAGGTCTTCGAGCCACTCCAGCAGGCCATCCGCGCAGGCCTGCCTGCCTTCGGAACGTGCGCCGGGATGATCATGCTGGCCGACCACATCGAGAACGGAATCGTCGGCCAGGAGACGATCGGCGGCCTCGACATGGTGGTCCGCCGCAACGCCTTCGGCCGCCAGGTCGACTCCTTCGAGGCCGACCTCGACGTGGCGGGTCTCGACAGCCCCTTCCATGCGTTGTTCATCCGCGCGCCTTGGGTCGAGAAGTTCGGGCAGGACGTGGAGGTCGTCGCCCGCGTGGCGACAGGGGAGGCAGTCGGTAGGATCGTCGCCGTTCGGCAGGCGAACTTGCTCGCCACGTCGTTCCACCCCGAGATCACGGGGGACCACCGAATGCACGCACTGTTCGTGGACATGGTCCGGTCAGGGCTGCGATCCACGAACCGTTGACCGACAAGCGGAAGTAGGGGCAACACGTCATGGCCGGCCACTCCAAATGGGCGACGACCAAGCACAAGAAGGCTGTCATCGACGCCCGTCGCGGCAAGCTCTTCGCCAAGCTGATCAAGAACATCGAGGTTGCGGCGCGGATGGGCGGGGGAGACCCCGCGGGCAACCCGACCCTCTACGACGCGATCCAGAAGGCCAAGAAGTCCTCGGTCCCCAACGACAACATCGACCGTGCCGTCAAGCGCGGCTCCGGCGCCGAAGCCGGCGGCGCTGAGTACCAGACGATCATGTACGAAGGCTATGGCCCCAACGGCGTGGCTCTGCTGATCGAGTGCCTCACCGACAACAAGAACCGCGCCGCCATGGAGGTCCGCACCGCGATCTCGCGCAACGGTGGCAACCTCGCCGACCCGGGCTCGGTCTCCTACATGTTCAACCGCAAGGGCGTCGTCATCGTCGGCAAGGACCAGGAGGGCAGGGAGGTCACCGAGGACGACGTCCTCGAGGCGACTCTCGACGCGGGCGCCGAGGAGGTCAACGACATCGGTGATGCCTTCGAGGTGATCAGTGAGGCCACCGACCTCGTCGCGGTCCGCACCGCCCTCCAGGCTGCCGGGATCGACTACGACTCGGCGGAGGCGTCGTTCGTGCCGACGATGACCGTCGAGGTCGACGAGGACGGCGCCGGCAAGGTGTTCCGTCTCGTCGAGGCGCTCGAGGATCTCGACGACGTCCAGAACGTCTTCGGCAACCACGACATCCCCGACGAGGTCCTCGCGGCGCTCGACGCCTGAGCGCCTTCGTCGTACGACGGTCGGCGGAGTGTCGCGTCCCGACCCGGCTGGGTCATCGGTTACGTTGTGTCCGAACATGTGTTCGGATGGCGCCTGACCAGGAAGGGGTCCGCGGTGCGCGTGCTCGGGATCGATCCAGGGCTGACCCGGTGCGGGATGGGCGTGGTCGACGGTGATGTCGGCCGCCCCCTGACCCTGGTCGACGTCAACGTGCTGCGCACCTCCTCGTCCGAGCCGGTGCCCACCCGCCTGGTCACCATCGAGAAGGGCGTCGAGGCCTGGATCGAGGAGTACTCACCCGATGCCGTCGCCGTCGAGCGGGTCTTCGCACGCTCCGACGTCAGCACGATCATGGGCACCGCCCAGGCCAGCGGAATCGCGATGGTGGTGGCCGCTCGCCGCGGCCTGACGGTTGCGCTGCACACCCCGAGCGAGGTGAAGGCGGCGGTCACCGGCAGCGGGCGCGCCGACAAGGCGCAGGTGGGCGCGATGGTTGCTCGGATCCTGCGGCTCGGCGCACCCCCCAAGCCCGCAGACGCCGCCGACGCGCTCGCCCTGGCCATCACGCACGTCTGGAGAGGCGGCGCGCAGGCACGCATCGAGGCGGCGCTGGCCGCTGGGAAGGGAGCACGGTGATCGCATTCGTGAGGGGGACCGTCGCAGACGTGTCCTTGACCTCCGCCGTCGTCGAGGTGGGCGGGGTCGGCCTCGAGCTGAACTGCACCCCGGGCACGCTGGCCTCGCTTCGCCCCGGCGCGGCGGCGACGCTGCCCACGAGCATGATCGTGCGAGAGGACTCGATGACGTTGTTCGGGTTCCTCGACGAGGACGAGAAGTCCCTGTTCGAGATGCTTCTCACCGCCAGCGGGGTCGGTCCGAAGCTCGCGCAGGCCATGCTCGCGGTCCTCTCGCCCGACGAATTGCGGCACGCGGTGACCAGCGAGGACATCAAGGCCCTCACCCGCGTGCCCGGGATCGGACAGAAGGGCGCCCAGCGCATCATTCTCGAGCTCAAGGACCGCATCGGCGCCCCCACCGGCGCCTCGCTTCCGCGCGACACCGTGGCGGCCCCTCGAGCAGCGGGCTGGCGGGACCAGGTGCACGCCGGGCTCGTGGGTCTCGGCTGGTCGGCCAAGGAGGCTGAGAAGGCGGTCGATGCCGTGGCACCCCAGGCGGAGGGTGGCGCCGATCCCGATGTCGCCGCACTGCTGCGCGCGGCCCTGCGGTCGTTGAGCAAGGCGTAGGTCGATGGCCGAGCACAGTCGACGCATCACCGAGGCGGAGTACGACGCCGCCGAGCGCGAGTACGCCGAGAGCCGCGCCCTCGTCGCCGCCGAGGCCGAGGGTGACGAGCGTGCCGTCGAGGCAGCGCTGCGTCCGCGCACACTCGAAGAGGTCATCGGCCAGGAGCGCGTGCGCGAACAGCTCTCCCTGGTCCTGCAGGCCGCCCGCAAACGACAGAGCCCTCCCGATCACGTGCTCCTGGCCGGACCCCCCGGGCTCGGCAAGACCACGCTCGCGATGATCATCGCCGCCGAGATGTCCGCGCCCTTGCGACTGACCTCCGGGCCTGCCATCACCCACGCCGGCGATCTCGCCGCGATCCTGTCCGGAATGAACGAGAACGACGTGCTCTTCGTCGACGAGATCCACAGGATGTCGCGACCGGCCGAAGAGATGCTCTACATGGCGATGGAGGACTTCCGGGTCGACGTCGTCATCGGCAAGGGTCCCGGCGCGACTGCGATCCCGCTCGAGATCCCGCCCTTCACGCTGGTCGGGGCCACCACGCGTGCGGGTCTGCTGCCGAGCCCACTGCGCGACCGGTTCGGGTTCACCGCCCACCTCGAGTTCTACGACCCATCAGACCTCGAGCTCATCGTGCGCCGCTCTGCGGGGCTCCTGGGCGTCGAGCTGACCGGGGACGGGGCCGGCGAGATCGCGTCGCGCTCCCGGGGGACCCCACGGATCGCCAACCGCCTGCTACGTCGGGTGCGCGACTACGCGCAGGTGCGGGCCGATGGCACGGTCACCCTCGAGGTCGCACACCGGGCGCTCGACCTGTACGAAGTCGACCAGTCCGGGCTCGACCGTCTCGACCGCTCCGTGCTCGATGCGCTGTGTCGTCGCTTCGGTGGCGGGCCGGTCGGCGTCGGCACCCTCGCCGTCGCGGTGGGGGAGGAGCGGGAGACCGTGGAGGAGGTGGCCGAGCCGTTCCTGGTGCGCACCGGGATGTTGGCCCGCACGCCGCGGGGCCGAGTGGCGACTCCGGCGGCCTGGGAGCACCTGGGGCTCACTGCCCCCGCCGAGTCGGCCTTCGGCTACTCCGCCGGCCAGCCCGACCTGTTCGGCGAGGACTAGTCGCCGAGGCTAGACTCTGCCGCCGATCGTCGTACGGTCGTTTCGAGGAACCCAAACGCGGCTGAGGAGCCACTGTGAACAGCGAAACCCTGGGAACTCTGTTCCCGCTTCTGCTCATCGTTCTTGCGTTCTGGCTGCTGGTCATCCGTCCCGCGCGCAAGCGTCAGTCGGAGATGACCCGCATCCAGAACAGCGTGGAGATCGGGTCGGAGGTCATGCTCGGGTCGGGCATCTTCGGCACCGTCACCTCCATCGGCGACGACACACTGACCCTGGCCATCGCGCCGGGCACTGAGATCAAGGTCGCCCGTCAGGCAGTGGTTCGAGTCGTCGACACCACGACGGCCGGCGGCGGCGCACCGGGCGAGTCCTCGGACCGCCCCGAGCAGTCCTGATCGGAGAGGCGCACGATGAGCGGCAAGCGCAAGGCAGCCGTTGCGCCCGCGGACGCGACCGCGCATGACGAGTACCTCGAGAAATGCCTCGATGACCTGATCCGAGACATTCCCGACTTCCCCAAGCCGGGAGTGGTCTTCAAGGACATCACGCCCCTGCTCGCAGACCACGAGGGCTTCTCGGCAGTCATCGACGTGCTCTCTCGTGCCGGTCGTGACGCCGAGGGCAATGTGGTTGTCGACAAGGTCGTGGGCATGGAGGCGCGTGGCTTCATCCTGGCCGCCCCGGTCGCGCTGGCGCTGGGGGCCGGATTCGTCCCCGTCCGCAAGGCTGGGAAGCTCCCCGCCGACACGCACTCGGTGGGCTACGAGCTCGAGTACGGCAGCGCGACCCTCGAGCTGCACCAGGACTCGATCAGGGAGGGCGAGCGGGTGCTCATGGTCGACGATGTGCTCGCCACCGGCGGCACGGTTGCAGCCACCTCGCGCCTGATCGAGGCGTGTGGCGGTGTCGTGCACGGGGTGGCTGTGTTGATGGAGCTCTCGTTCCTCTCAGGGCGGGAGACGGTCGGTGACGTCTCGGTGAGTTCCATCCGCACCGTGTGAACGGGTCGGTGTCGGTCTGGCGGCATAGACTGGTCCGAAAATCGCGCTCCGAGACGCCGAGAAGCGTGATAGGGATCGTGACCTGACTTCCCGGGAGGTGAGCCGTGGCCGATGAAGGCATAGCCGGTCGAGCCGCGACGCAGCCTGCCCCAGCGTCAGCCCAGCCGTCGAAGGAGAGTCAGCCGACCCAGGCGCCCGCGCCCGGAGGCCCGTCGGGTCGACGGATGCGGGCGCGTCTGGCCCGGATGACGACTAAGGCGCAGGCCGGCAACCCGGTCCTCGAGCCGCTCTACCGTGCAGTGCGGGCGAACCACCCCAAGGCGGACCTCGCCCTTCTCGAGCGTGCCTACGACGTCGCCGAGAAGGCTCACGGCACGCAGACACGCAAGAGCGGCGACCCCTACATCACCCACCCGCTGGCGGTCGCGACGATCCTCGCCGACATCGGCATGACCGAGCCGACGTTGGTCGCCGCACTGCTCCACGACACGGTCGAGGACACCTCCTACACCCTCGACGAGCTGCGCAACGACTTCGGCGAAGAGGTCGCGCTGCTCGTCGACGGCGTCACCAAGCTCGACAAGGTCAAGTACGGCGCCTCCGCGCAGGCCGAGACCATCCGCAAGATGATCGTGGCGATGAGCCGCGACATCCGCGTGCTGGTGATCAAGCTCGCCGACCGGCTCCACAACATGCGCACGCTGCGCTACCTCAAGCAGGACACCCAGGAGCGCAAGGCCCGCGAGACCCTCGAGATCTTCGCCCCTCTTGCGCACCGGCTGGGCATGAACACTCTCAAGTGGGAGCTCGAGGACCTCGCTTTCGCGACGCTGCACCCCAAGATCTATGACGAGATCGTGCGGTTGGTCGCCGAGCGTGCACCCTCGCGCGACCAGTTCCTCGCCAGGGTCATCGCTCAGGTCGAGAACGACCTGAAGGAGGCCCGGATCAAGGCGGCCGTCACCGGCAGGCCCAAGCACTACTATTCGATCTACCAGAAGATGATCGTGCGAGGTCGTGAGTTCTCCGACATCTACGACCTCGTCGGCATCCGCATCCTCGTCGAGTCCGACCGCGACTGCTACGCCGCCCTGGGCGTCCTGCACTCCCGGTGGAACCCAGTGCCCGGCCGGTTCAAGGACTACGTCGCGATGCCGAAGTTCAACATGTACCAGTCGCTCCACACGACGGTCATCGGCCTCGAGGGCAAGCCCGTCGAGCTGCAGATCCGCACCTTCGACATGCACCGACGCGCGGAGTACGGCGTCGCGGCCCACTGGAAGTACAAGGAGCGCCCGAACAAGGGCGCCGACACCGACCGCGCCGTGACGACCGGCGGCACGAGCAACGCCGACATGGCCTGGGTTCGGCAGCTGCTCGACTGGCAGCAGGAGACCGAGGACCCCGGCGAGTTCCTCGAGTCGCTGCGCTTCGAGATCAACACCTCCGAGGTCTACGTCTTCACGCCACGTGGCGACGTGATCGCGTTGCCGGCGGGTTCCACACCGGTCGACTTCGCCTACGCCATCCACACCGAGGTCGGTCACCGCACCATCGGAGCTCGCGTCAACGGACGCCTGGTCCCGCTGGAGTCCACGCTCGACAACGGTGACGTGGTCGAGGTGTTCACCTCCAAGGCCCCCAACGCCGGCCCGAGTCGCGACTGGCTCAGCTACGTCAAGTCCCCCCGTGCTCGCAACAAGATCCGCCAGTGGTTCACCAAGGAGCGGCGCGAGGAAGCCATCGAGCACGGCAAGGACCAGATCGCGCGGCTCATGCGCAAGGAGGGCCAGCCCCTCAAGCGCGTGCTCACCCACGACTCGCTGAGCACGGTGGCGGCCGAGATGCGGCTGAACGACGTCTCGGCGCTCTACGCCGCTGTGGGCGAGGGCAATGTCGGAGCCCAGACCGTCGTCAAGCGTGTCCTCGACCTGTACGGCGGCGAAGAGGGCGCGGCCGAGGATCTGGCCGAGGGCGTGCGGATCACCACCGAGCGTCAGCGCGCGAAGCAGGTCGTCGGCGGTGACGCTGGTGTCATCGTCAGGGGCCTGTCCGATGTCTGGATCAAGCTGGCCAAGTGCTGCACGCCCGTGCCGGGAGACAAGATCCTCGGCTTTGTCACACGGGGCTCAGGAGTCTCGGTGCACCGGGCGGACTGCACCAACGCCAGCAGCCTGACGGCGCATCCGGAGCGGCTTGTCGAGGTCGAATGGGCGCCCACGTCCCAGTCGATGTTCCTGGTCAACATCCAGGTCGAGGCTCTGGATCGAGCCCGGCTGCTCTCGGACATCACCAAGGTGCTCTCCGATGTGCACGTGAACATCCTCTCCGCGTCCCTGCAGACCACCAGGGACCGGGTTGCGAAGTCCCGCTTCACCTTCGAGATGGGCGACCCCAAGCACCTTGGTCACGTGCTGAAGGCCGTGCGCTCGGTCGACGGCGTCTTCGACGCCTACCGGGTCACCCAGTAGCGACCGGCACCGACGCTTGGAGGGCCGGCGACGGCTGCTGGCAAGGCTGCGGTCAGCCTGAGAAGTCGTCGAGGGCCTTCTTCGCCTCGACCAGCCAGGCCTGCCGGGTCTCGATCGCCGCGGCGTGCTCGGCGGCCTTCTTCGCGTTGCCCGCCGCCTCCGCCTTGGCCTTCTTGGACTCGAGCTCCTGGAGGGACGACTCGAGCTGAGCGACCGTGTCGGCCGCGCGGGCGCGGGCCTCGGGGTTCGAGCGCTTCCATTCGTCGTCCTCGACGCCTCGGATCGCCTGCTCGACCTTGCGGATCCGGCCCTCGAGGTCCTTCATGCGGTCGCGCGGGACCTTGCCGGCAGCGTCCCAGCGCTCCGCGATGTCCCGGAAGGTCTCCTTGGCCGCCTTCACGTCGGTGATCGGCAAGAGCGCCTCCGCCTCGACCAGGAGCTTCTCCTTGACCTCGGCGTTGGCGGCGTACTCCGCGTCGAGCTTGGCGTTCGCGGCGTCGCGCGCGCCGAAGAACTGGTCCTGTGAGGCACGGAACCGCTTCCACAGCTGGTCGTCTACGTTCTTCGGCGCCGGTCCAGCGGCCTTCCACTGCTTCATCAGGTCGCGATACTTGCCGGCCGTAGGGCCCCAGTCGGTGGAGTCGGCGAGGGCCTCCGCCTCGACGACGAGCTTCTCCTTGATCGCCCGCGCTGCCTCGCGCTTTTCGCCGAGCTCGGCGAAGTGCGCCTTGCGGCGGCGGGTGTAGGTGGTGCGAGCACTGGAGAAACGACGCCACAGTGTGTCGTCGGTGCTCTTGTCGATGCGGGGGAGTGCTTTCCATTCCTCGAGGAGGTCGCGCAGCCGGTTCGCGCCGTTGCGCCAGTCGGTGCCCTCGGCCAGCATCTCTGCCTCCGCAGCGATCTTCTCCTTGCGGGCCTTGGCCTCAGCGACCCGCTTGGCTCTCTCGGCCTTGCGCTGCTCGCGCTGCTTCTCGATCGTGGTCCGCAGACCATCGAGCCGCGTGTCAAGGGTGGCGAGGTCTCCCACGGCCTGCGCGCCCAGCAAGGTGGCGTGCACCTGGTCCACAGCGGACGTCGCCTCGTCGGGCGTGAGGGTGCCTGCGGCGACCCGCTGCTCGAGGAGCTGCACCTCGAACGCGAGGTCGTCGTAGCGCTTGGTGTAGAAGGCCAGCGCCTCCTCGGGGGTGGCGTCTGGCATCTGGCCGACCTGCCGCTCGCCGCCGTCCGCGGTGCGCACGAAGACCGAGCCGTCCTCGGCCACGCGGCCCCACTCTTGCGCGGACTTGCCGGGCTGGGAGTCGTTCACCGGTTACCTCTTCGATTTCAGGTGCGCACCCGGTCGGAGCCGGCCGGACGCGCATCGTAGTCAGATCCACCGTGAGTCTAGGTGTCCCGCGCGCCAGGCAACACCGACTTGCCGACTACAAGGCCATAACAGAAAGGCTCCTCAGAGAAGCCCCGACCGTGGAGGGTCACCGCGTTTCCGTCCCCTCTCACGGCTCGATAGGCTTCACCGGTCACCCTCCCGACCATCGCAGGAGTTTCCACCCGTGTTCATCGCAGGCTTCCCGGCGGGACCGTGGGGGACCAACTGCTACGTCGTCGCGACGGCACCCGGCCAGGAGTGTGTGGTCATCGACCCAGGCAAGGACGCCGCCGAGGGCGTGGCCGAGGTCGTCCGTGAGCACCGTCTCAAGCCGGTGTCAGTGCTGGTGACCCACGGTCACATCGACCACATGTGGTGCGTCGCGCCCGTCTCGGGCAACTACGACGCCACCGCCTATATCCACCCCGAGGACCGCCACCTGCTCTCCGACCCGATGGCTGGCATGTCCCGCGAGACCGCCGGGATGTTGCTCGGCGGGAAGTACGAGTTCGCCGAGCCCGACGACGTCTCCGAGCTCGCCGACGGTCAGAGTCTCGAGCTGGCAGGGCTGTCCTTCGTGGTCGACCACACCCCGGGCCACACCCGCGGCTCGGTGACCTTCCGGTCGCCTTACAGCGCCGACGACGTCGCCGAGGTGATGTTCTCGGGGGACCTGCTCTTCGCAGGGTCCATCGGCCGCACCGACCTGCCAGGCGGCGACCATCCGACGATGCTGCGCAGCCTCGCGACCAAGGTCTTGCCCCTCGCCGACAACATCGTGGTCCTCCCCGGCCACGGCGAGCAGACCAGCATCGGCCGCGAGCGCGCCACGAACCCCTACCTGCTCGATGTGGCCGGCCGCGACCTGGCCGACCCGAGCAGCGGCCCCGCCACGCTGCGCAACACCCGAGGTCTGTGAGATGAGCAAGCCAACCCCCCTGAGCGGTTTCCCCGAGTTCCTGCCCGAGCAGCGGGTGGTCGAGCTCCAGGTGATCGACCGACTCCGCCGTACCTTCGAGCTGAACGGTTTCGCCAACATCGAGACCCGAGCCGTGGAGCCGCTGGACCAGCTGCTCCGCAAGGGCGAGACCTCCAAGGAGGTCTACGTCCTTCGCCGGTTGCAGGCAGAGGAGCAGCACGCAGACTCCGGCATGGGGCTGCATTTCGACCTGACCGTGCCCTTCGCGCGCTATGTCCTGGAGAACGCCGGCAAGCTGGAGTTCCCCTTCCGTCGCTACCAGATCCAGAAGGCCTGGCGTGGGGAGCGACCCCAGGAAGGCCGCTTCCGCGAGTTCACCCAGGCCGACATCGACGTCGTCGGCAAGGACGTGCTGGCCTTCCACCACGACATCGAGGTGGCCCGGGTCATGGCCGAGGCGCTCGTCGACCTGCCGCTGCCCCCGATGCGCCTCCAGGTCAACAACCGCAAGCTGATCCAGGGCTTCTACCAGGGCATCGGGGCCGAGGACATCGAGTCGGTGATGCGAGTCATCGACAAGGTCGACAAGGTCCCGCCCGAGGTGATCGCGAAGATGCTCGTCGACGAGGCCGGCCTCACCGATGCCCAGGCGGCGCAGTGTCTGGATCTGGCCGAGATCCGCAGCACCGACATGGGCTTCGTCCACCGCGTGCGAGCCCTCGGCGTCGAGAACGACCTGCTCGAGGAGGGGCTCTCCGAGCTCGAGGCCGTGCTGACCGGCTGCTCGTCGATCACCAGCGAGCGCTTCGTCGTCGAGGCCGACCTGCGCGTGGCCCGCGGCCTGGACTACTACACCGGCACGGTCTTCGAGACCGTCATGGAGGGGTTCGAGAGCCTCGGCTCGATCTGCTCCGGGGGCCGTTACGACGCACTTGCCTCCGACGGTCGCACCACCTACCCCGGCGTCGGCATCTCCTTCGGCATCTCACGCACGCTCGTCCCGCTGATCCAGCGCGGCCTCCTCGGATCGGACCGCAAGGTCCCCTCCGCAGTCCTGGTCGCCTTGAACGACGAGACGAGCCGTCCGGTCTCGGACGCCATCGCCAAGCGGCTTCGGGCGCGGGGGATCGCGACCGAGGTAGCAGCCGCCCCCCAGAAGTTCGGCAAGCAGATCAGGTACGCCGAACGACGGGGCATCCCCTTCGTATGGTTCCCCGGACCTGCCGAGGGGGGCGGGCCCGACCAGGTCAAGGACATCCGCACAGGGGAGCAGGTCGAGGCAGACCCCGACATCTGGGAGCCGGCCCCGTCAGACCTCGCCCCCACCATCGTCTCGCACACCCCTGAGGAGCTTTCGTGATCCGCACCCATGACGCCGGCAGCCTGCGCGCCGAGCACGCCGGACAGACCGTGACCCTGACGGGCTGGGTGGCCCGGCGCAGGGACCACGGCGGCGTCGCCTTCCTGGACCTTCGTGAAGCGTCCGGCGTCGTACAGGTGGTCGTCCGTGACGAGGAGGTTGCCCACCACCTGAGGTCGGAGTACTGCCTCAAGGTGACTGGAGAGGTCGCGCCGCGGCCTGAGGGCAACGCCAACCCGCAGCTGCCCACCGGCGACATCGAGGTCATCGCAGCCGATGTGCAGGTGCTCAGCTCGGCCGCTCCGCTGCCGTTCCCGATCGACGAGCACGTCCAGGTGGGGGAGGAGGTGCGGCTGCGGCACCGCTACCTCGACCTGCGCCGGGAGGGGCCGGCGGCTGCCTTGCGCCTGCGCAGCAAGGTCAACCATGCCGCGCGGTCGGTTCTCGAGGCGCGCGACTTCGTGGAGATCGAGACCCCGACCCTGACCCGGTCCACGCCGGAGGGCGCCCGCGACTTCCTCGTGCCCGCCCGCCTCCAGCCCGGCAGCTGGTACGCCCTCCCGCAGAGCCCCCAGCTGTTCAAGCAGCTGCTGATGGTCGCCGGCATGGAGCGCTACTACCAGCTCGCGCGCTGCTACCGCGACGAGGACTTTCGCGCTGACCGGCAGCCGGAGTTCACCCAGCTCGACATCGAGATGAGCTTCGTCGAGCAGGACGATGTGATCGAGCTGTCCGAGGAGATCTTGAAGGCGATCTGGGCGCTGGTCGGCGTGGAGCTCGAGACGCCCTTCCCGAGGATGACCTACGACGAGGCGATGCGCCGCTTCGGCACCGACAAGCCCGACCTGCGCATGGGCCTCGAGCTCGTCGAGTGCACCGAGTTCTTCAAGGACACGCCGTTCCGGGTCTTCCAGGCGCCGTACGTCGGCGCAGTCGTGATGCCGGGCGGGGCAGACCAGCCGCGCAAGCAGCTCGACGCCTGGCAGGAGTGGGCGAAGCAGCGCGGTGCGCGGGGGCTGGCCTACCTTCTCGTGGGCGAGGAGGGCGAGCTTCGTGGCCCCGTCGCGAAGAACATCAGCGACGCCGAGCGCGCCGGGATCGCAGAGCACGTCGGCGCGAAGCCCGGCGACGCGATCTTCTTTGCTGCCGGACCCGGCAAGCACTCGCGCTCACTCCTCGGCGCCGCACGTCTCGAGATCGGTCGCCGGCTCGGGCTCATCGACGAGTCGGCGTGGGAGTTCCTCTGGGTCGTCGACGCCCCGATGTTCGAGCCTGCGGACGAGGCGACTGCCGCCGGCGACGTCGCGGTCGGCAGCGGCGCCTGGACTGCGGTGCACCACGCCTTCACCGGCCCGAAACCAGAGTTCCTCGACACCTTCGACGTCGACCCGAGCACCGCCCTCTCGAACGCCTACGACATCGTCTGCAACGGCAACGAGATCGGCGGAGGGTCGATCCGTATCCATCGCGAGGACGTCCAGAAGCGCGCCTTCGAAGTGATGGGGATCAGCGACGAGGAAGCCCAGCAGAAGTTCGGCTTCCTCCTCGACGCCTTCAAGTACGGCGCCCCGCCGCACGGCGGGATTGCGTTCGGCTGGGACCGGATCTGCGCCCTGCTCGCCGGGACCGACTCGATCCGTGACGTGATCGCGTTCCCGAAGACAGGTGCAGGCTACGACCCGCTTACGTCGGCGCCGGCACCTATCACCGCTCAGCAGCGGGCAGAGGCCGGGATCGACGCTGAGCCGGAGGAGTCATCGGAGGGCGTTGCCGCGACCGCGGAAGTCACCGCGGACGGCCAAGCTGTGCACGCCTGACAAAGCCTCCTGACAAAGCCACTCTTTTCACACCAATCCCACCCGTAGGAAAGCGACGCCTGTCCGAAAATCGGACAGGCGTCGCTGGTATCAGATCGTTACCTGTCCAACCCATGCATGAAACAGGTGTTGGTTTACAGTCCTTTGGGCTGTAAGAGCGGCTGATTCCTGCTTGCGGGCGGAAAGTCCACGACGCAACGAAAGACAGGTATGCATGACCACCACGGCGGACCTCGAGAAGTACAACGAGGACCTCGAAGCCGAGGGCGGACCTGAGAAGGTCATCGCCGGGAAGTCGCCGACCCGGATCGCCCTGCAGCGCCTGCGCTCGGACAAGGTCGCGATGATCTCCGGCCTCACCGTCCTTCTGCTGATCCTGCTGGGCGTGCTCGCCCCGGTCATCACCTCCCTCTGGGGGATCTACCCCACCACGAACCACCCGGACGCCCCGCTGCCCTCCGAGGTCCTCTCCTACGACACGTTCCCGGCCATCGGGCCGCCGTACTACCCCTTCACGTGGGAGCACCCTCTCGGGCTCGCACCCCGCACCGGCGTCGACAACCTGGCCCGCCTCCTCTACGGCCTGCGCACCTCGCTGGCGATCGCGACTGCAGCCACCGTCTTGTCGACGATCATCGGCGTCTCGATCGGCCTGGTCGCCGGCTTCGCACGCGGGTGGCTCGACCGGGTCATCTCCTTCACGATCGACCTCTTCTTGTCCTTCCCGTTCATCCTGGGCGCGCTGGCCCTGGCGCCGATCATCGTGTCGCGGTTCTCGACCGACCTGGACGCACTCTCCAGGGCCCAGGTGTTCGCGCTGGTCACGGTCCTCGTGGTCTTCGGCTGGATGGGGCTGGCACGTCTCATCCGCGGCCAGGTGCTGTCCCTGCGGGAGCGTGAGTTCGTCCAGGCTGCCCAGGTCATGGGCGTGCCGACGCGTCGCATCCTCTTCAAGGAGCTGCTTCCGAACCTGGTGGCACCGATCGTCGTGGCGATCTCGCTCTCCCTGCCGGCGTACGTCGCCGCGGAGGCGGGACTGTCCTACCTCGGTATCGGTCTGACCGGCGTGCCGTCGCTGGGCCAGACGATCAACGACGCGGTGAACTCGTTCGACAAGTACCCGCTCTACCTCTGGGCGCCGGTGATCACCGTCATGGTGCTGGTCCTGGCGCTCAACCTCCTGGGCGACTCCATCCGAGACGCCTTCGACCCCAAGACTCGCCGGTGACGCACTCACCGCGGGAATGCAAAACCAACCAGGAAAGGGTGGGTTAGGAATGCGGTTCAAGAAACCGATCATTGCCATCACCGCCGTGGGAATGCTTGCTCTGGCCGCGTGTGGCGGTAGTTCGAGCGGCCCCGGCAACGGTGGCGAAGGTGCCTCCGGCATCGACAAGGAGAAGCTCGGCGCGACCGGCTCCGGCATGGACGCCGAGCGCGAGGGCCCCGTCGAGATCGAGGGCGCCACCGAGGGCGGCACCGTCAAGGTGCTCAGCTTCAGCGGTCTCAACTCGATGGACCCGACCGAGGCTTACTACATCAACACGTCCTCGATCCTGAGCGGTCTGGTCACCCGCTCGCTCACGCAGTACGTCCGGGACCCCGAGACCGGCGACATGGTCCTCATCCCGGACCTCGCCACCGACCTCGGCACCCCGAACGACGACTACACGGAGTGGGAGTTCACCATCCGTGAGGGCGTGAAGTGGGAGAACGGCGAGGAGGTCACGGCCGAGGACGTCCGCTACGGCATCCTCCGGTCCTTCGACCGCGCCACCTTCCCCGAGGGCGCTGCCTTCAGCAACGACTACTTCCTCGACGGCGACAAGTACAAGGGCCCCTACAAGTCGGGCACCGACTACGCCGGTGTCGAGGTCGACGGCAACACGCTGACCCTCAAGATGAACAAGCCCTTCCCGGACATGCCGTTCTGGGGCTCGTTCCCGGCCATGGGCCCGATCCCCGAGGGCAAGGACCAGCCTGACAAGTACCGCATGCACCCCTGGGCGACCGGTCCGTACATGTTCGACCAGTACACCCCGGAGAAGTCGCTGACCCTGGTCCGGAACCCGCACTGGGACCCGAACACCGACCCGGGCCGCACGCAGTACCCCGAGAAGTACGTCATGGACTTCCAGACGGACAACACCAAGATCGACCAGATCCTGCTGAACGACCAGGGTGAGGCACAGACCACGCTCACCTACGACGACGTTCTGGCCGAGAACTTCCGCACCTTCCAGGACGAGCACTCCGACCGCCTCAAGCTCGGTGGTCAGCCGTGCACCTCGTACTGGGCCCCGGACTACCGCAAGGTCACCGACAAGAAGGTCCGTCAGGCCCTCGCCTACGCGTACCCCTACAAGGACGCTGCTCTGGCCGCTGGCTACATCGAGGACGTGACCCGCATCTGGGGTAGCAACCTCATGCCGCCCGGCATCTCCGGTCGCACCGAGTACAACCCGCTTCCGGACCACGAGCCCGGCTCGACTGACACGGCCAAGGCCAAGGCTCTGCTCGAGGAGGCCGGCGCGGTCGGCTACGAGATCAAGTGGCTCTTCGCCAACGACGACCCGTCCTCGGTGAAGGCCAAGGACGTCGTGGTCAAGTCGCTTGAGGCCGCCGGCTTCAAGGCCAGCCCGGTCGCGACCACCATCGCCGACTTCTCCACGGAGCGCGCGAACCCGGACAACAACAAGATCAACGTCCGCAGCGCCGGCTGGTGCTCCGACTGGCCGTCGGGTGGTTCGTGGTTCCCGCCGGTCATGGGGTCCACCAACCTCGATGAGGAGGGCCTGGGCTCGAACTACGCTGCATTCAGCGAGCCCGAGGTCGACCAGAAGATCGAGGACATCTTGATGCTGCCGGTCGAGGAGCAGGCTGACGCGTGGAACGAGCTCGACGAGTTCATCGCCACGGAGTACTTCCCGCTGTTCGTCATCGGCTACGGCGGTGTCGCTCAGGCGCACGGCTCGAAGGTCGCGGGTCACAACATCGACCCGAACCTCGGTATGCCGACGTGGAAGGAAATCTACGTCAAGCAGTAACCGTCCTCCGGTCTGAAGTACCTCTTTGACCGGAGTATCTGAAAGCGTTGTGGGGTGGGGTCCCAGGAGGACCCCGCCCCACAACCGAGTGCGGGAAGTAGGTAGTACGTTCATGGCGGGCTTCATCGCGCGACGGCTGGTGTCGTCGTTCCTCGTCATCGTGTTGACGTCGATGTTCGTCTTCGCGCTGTTCTTCCTCGGTCCGAGCAACCCGGCAGGGCCGGTGTGCGAGGCCCAGGGCAAGTGCACCGCCGAGCGCCTCGAGATGATCGAGGAGCAGATGGGCCTCAACGACAACGTCGTCACGCAGTACGGCGAGTTCGCCAAGGGGTTCTTCGTCGACCGGACCATCACCGTCGGCAGCGAGTACCAGTGCGAGGCTCCGTGCCTCGGGATCTCCTACGGCACACGTACCGAGGTCACCGATGAACTCGTCAAGAAGTACCCGGCGACCCTCTCCATCGCGGTCGGCGGCGCAGCGATCTACCTGACGCTCGGCGTCACCCTGGGTGTGCTAGCCGCTCGCTTCCGCGGTACGACGACCGACCGACTTCTCGTGGGCAGCAGCCTGGTCGTCTCCTCGATCCCCTACTACCTCTTCGCGCTGCTGGCGTGGATCTTCCTGACGCTCCAGTGGAGCATCTTCCCAGCGACCGGCTACACCCCGCTCACCGAGAATCCGGCCGCCTGGGCTGCCGGGTTGCTGCTGCCGTGGCTCGTCATCGGTGTCACCAGCTCCACCCAGTACGCGAGGTTCACCCGAGGTTCGATGGTGGAGACCCTCGGCGAGGACTACATCCGCACGGCGACCGCCAAGGGTGTGAAGTCCCGTACCGTCGTGTTCCGGCACGGCCTGAGGGCTGCGATCGTCCCGATCGTGACCATCTTCGGCCTCGACTTCGCCGCCCTGCTCGCCGGCACGATCTTCACCGAGCAGATCTTCGGCATCAACGGGATCGGGTGGTGGGCACTCGACTCGCTTCGAGCCCCGCAGGACTTCCCGGTCATTCTCGCGACGGTGCTCGTGAGCGCCGTGCTCGTCGTGATCGCGAACCTGATCGTGGACATCGTGTACAGCTTCCTTGACCCCCGCGTGAGGATGTCATGACCAGCTTCTTGACCGACCAGCAGACGGCCGGCGCCTCCGACGGGACCGGCCAGGACGACTTCCTCGTCGTCGAGAACCTCTCGGTTCAGTTCCCCACGCACGACGGACTCGTGCAGGCCGTCAACGACCTGTCGTACTCCGTGAAGATGGGCGAGACCCTCGGCATCGTCGGTGAGTCCGGCTCAGGCAAGAGCGTCTCGTCGATGGCCGTCCTCGGTCTACACGACGAGAAGCGCAGCCGGATCACAGGCTCGATCAGGGTCGGGGGACGGGAGATCATCGGCGCGTCGGAGTCGACGCTGCGCAAGGTTCGCGGCAACGAGGTCGCGATGATCTTCCAGGACCCGCTGACCGCCCTTCATCCGTTCTACTCGATCGGGCGGCAGATCGCCGAGGCCTACCGCATCCACAACGACGTCTCGAAGTCTGCGGCGCGCGCCAAGGCGATCGACATGCTCGACCGGGTCGGCATCCCGCAGGCGAAGAGCCGGGTGGACGACTTCCCGCACCAGTTCTCCGGCGGGATGCGCCAGCGCGCCATGATCGCGATGGCGCTTGTGAACGACCCCAAGCTCCTGATCGCCGACGAGCCGACAACAGCTCTCGACGTCACCGTGCAGGCCCAGATCCTGGACCTGCTCCAAGAGCTCCAGCACGACTTCAAGTCCGCGATCATCATCATCACCCACGACCTCGGCGTCGTTGCCGAGATGGCCGACGAGGTGTTGGTGATGTACGGCGGCCGGGCGGTCGAGAAGGGCCCGACCCGGGAGCTGCTCACGCACCCGGAGATGCCCTACACCTGGGGTCTGCTCTCGAGCATGCCCGACGTGTCGGCCGGCACCGACGGAAAGCTGGTCCCGATTCCGGGCAACCCGCCGAGCCTGCTCAACCCGCCTTCCGGCTGCCCCTTCAACCCGCGTTGCCCGCACGTGGACAAGGTGCCCGGCGACCTGTGCCGCACCGAGCTCCCCGAGCTGCTGCCGGGTCGGCGCGGCCCGAACCACCTCAAGCGCTGCCACCTGCCCGACCCCGACACCATCTACGAGCTCGACGTACGTCCGGTCCTCGCCGTCGACCCGGCCGAGGCCGTGGACGGGGAAGGGTGACGAGGAAGATGACATCCATGACCCAGACCGAGGCCGCGCCTTCGGCCACAACACCGTCGAGCGGTCCGCTGCTCGAGGTCACCAACCTGCGCAAGTACTTCCCCGTGAAGTCGTCGGGCCTGATCAGGCGGACCATCGCCCAGGTGCAGGCTGTCGACGGCGTCTCCTTCCAGGTACAGCCGGGCCAGTCGCTCGGACTCGTGGGCGAGTCCGGATGCGGCAAGTCGACGACCGGTCGGCTCATCACCCGTCTGCTCGACCCGACCTCCGGCTCGATGAAGTTCGAGGGTCAGGAGATCAGCACGCTCAACCGCAAGCAGATGCTGCCGTTGCGTCGTGAGATCCAGATGATCTTCCAGGACCCGTACAGCTCGCTGAACCCTCGTCACACCGTCGGCACGATCATCGGCACGCCGCTGCGCGTCCACAAGGTCGTGCCCGACAAGCAGGTCCTCGACCGGGTGCGCGAGCTCCTCGAGGTGGTCGGCCTCAACCCCGAGCACTACAACCGCTACCCGAGCGAGTTCTCCGGTGGCCAGCGTCAGCGCATCGGCATCGCCCGGGCGCTCGCGCTCCAGCCGAAGCTGCTCGTCGCCGACGAGCCGGTCTCGGCCCTCGACGTCTCCATCCAGGCCCAGGTCGTGAACCTGCTCCAGGACCTGCAGAAGGAGTTCGGGGTCGCCTTCTTGTTCATCGCCCACGACCTCGCGGTGGTTCGCCACTTCTGCCCCGAGGTCGCGGTGATGTACCTCGGCAAGGTCGTCGAGATCGCCGACCGGGAGACGCTCTACGACCGGCCGCACCACCCCTACACGCAGGCGCTGCTGTCGGCGGTGCCCGATGTCAAGCAGGCTGCGGTTGGAGGTCGGCGCGAGCGGATCCGGCTCGAGGGCGACGTTCCCAGCCCCGTCAACCCGCCCTCTGGCTGCCGCTTCCGCACCCGCTGCTGGATGGCACGCGACATCTGTGCCAAGCAAGAGCCACCGCTGCTGCAGATCGGCCCCAAGCACAAGGTCGCCTGCCACTTCGCGGGTGAGTACGGCGCCATGCCTTCGAGTCCCATCACGCTGCATGCACTGGGCGTGGACCAGGACGGGCAGCCGGTCGCCGGTGCCACACCGTCGGTCGAGGATCTGAACAAGCCGGGCTTCGGCGACGAGTGGACCGATGTGGCGAGCCACAGCCAGGCCTCGTCGGCTCTGGCGGACGGTGCTCCGGCAGACAGCCGCGATGACAAGCAGAAGGGTGGCGAGGGCGGCAGCATCCGCTAGCGCCCTCCATTCCGGTGCGGGCTAGCCTGTCGGCCGTGGACGGACTCTTCGACTATGCCGGTGCCCCAGCCGATGCCACGCGCGTGGACTCGGGCGGGACGCTCGCGGGCAACACGCACGCGAGCGCCCCGCTGGCCGTACGCATGCGTCCGCGCACGCTCGACGAGCTCGTGGGCCAGCAGCATCTGCTCGCGGCCGGGTCCCCGCTGCGGCGGTTGATCGAGGGCGACCAGCCGATGTCCTTGCTGTTGTGGGGTCCGCCCGGCACCGGCAAGACCACGATCGCTTCGATCGTCTCGGGGCAGACGAACCGCCGCTTCGTCGAGGTGTCCGCTGTCGCAGCGGGCGTCAAGGAGGTCCGGGCGGCCATCGACGCCGCACGCAAGGAACTGGCTCGCGGTGGCCAGGAGACGGTGCTCTTCGTCGACGAGGTACACCGGTTCACCAAGGCGCAGCAGGACGCCTTGCTCCCAGGGGTGGAGAACCGCTGGGTGACGCTGGTCGCAGCGACGACGGAGAACCCCTTCTTCTCGGTGATATCCCCGTTGCTGTCGCGTTCGCTGCTGCTCACCCTCGAACCCCTCACCGACGACGACGTCCGCGGAGTCATCTCGCATGCCCTTGTCGACGAGCGCGGGCTGAGCGGATCGGTCGAGCTGAGCCCCGACGCGGAGGATCACCTGGTGCGGCTGGCGGGTGGTGATGCCCGCCGCGCTCTGACCTACCTCGAGGCGGCAGCCGGTGCGGCCCTGGCCAAGGGGTCGCAGGCCGTGGATCTTGCCACCACCGAGACCGCAGTCGACCGGGCGGCGGTCCGATACGACCGCCAGGGAGACCAGCACTATGACGTGATCAGCGCGTTCATCAAGTCGGTGCGCGGGTCCGACGCGGACGCGGCCCTCCACTACCTGGCCCGGATGGTCGAGGCGGGCGAGGACCCCCGCTTCATCGCCAGGCGCCTGGTGATCCTGGCAAGCGAGGACATCGGACTCGCCGATCCCACGGCCATGACCACCGCCGTTGCCGCAGCGCAGGCGGTCCAGCTGATCGGGATGCCCGAGGCGAGACTGAACCTGGCTCAGGCGACGATCGCGCTCGCGTTGGCGCCGAAGTCGAACGCCGTGATCAAGGCGATCGACGCCGCCTCCTCGGACGTCCGTGCGGGAAGGATCGGCCCTGTGCCCTCACACCTGCGCGACGCGCACTACGCGGGCTCGAAGAAGCTCGGCCACGGACGGGGATATCTCTACGCCCACGACGAGCCGTTCGGGATCGCCGAGCAGCAGTACGCCCCCGACGTCGTCGCGGACGCCTCGTACTACGAGCCGACCAGTCTCGGGGCGGAGGCCGGCCTCAAGGAGCGTTGGGAGCGCATCCGGGCGATGGTGCGAGGTAACGGCTCGAGGTCCGCACGGTAGGGTCAACGTCTATGGATCCGGCACTCTGGGCAGCTATCGGCGCGACCACGGCCGTGCTCCTCGTGCTCCTCGGGGTGGGACTCGTTCTCGTGCTGAACGGTCGCCGTGCGCGCGGCCGCGAGCAGGCAGCCTTGGCAGCGGCACGCGCCGATATGGAGACCTTGCGGGCCCAGGTCGAGGAGCTCTCGGGCGAGCTTGCGGCCACGCGGGGTGCCGCCTCCGTCGTACCCGCTTCGGCTGAGTACGTCATCACCACCGCAGGTGAAGCCGCACCCGATGGTGCCGACCTTCCGACCATCTCCGACCGTGCCGTGCTCTCGGTGACTCTGGGGGAGCCTCTGGTCAAGGTGGCGGCCTTCGGCTACGCCGTGAGACGAGCGCTCTCCCCGCAGACCCGCAACCGGATCGCCTTCGAGATGCGCCGGGAGGTCAAGCGCGCCCGCAAGGAACGACGGCGGGCTGCCCGGCGAGCGCGTGTCGCAGCACTACGGAGCGAGGATGCAGCATGAGCCGAACCCTGTGGTTCGTTGCCGGGGCGGCGACGAGCGCCTACGCCATCGTCAAGGCACGTCGCGCGGCCGAGGCGTTCACACCTGACGGCCTACGCGACCGGCTCGGAGCGCTCTCGCTGGGAGCCCAGATGCTCGGCGACGAGGTGCGCAGCGAGATGTCGGCCCGAGAAACCGAGTTGCGCGAGCGGCTCGGTCTCGGGCTCGATGGAACCAATCAAATAGAAGCCGCACCCGCGGCACCACTGCAGCTGACGAGAGAGGGCAACACCTGATGGACACCGCGGAGATCCGCCGACGGTTTCTCGCGCACTTCGAGGAGCGCGGACACCAGGCGGTCCCCTCAGCCTCACTGTTGCTCGACGACCCGAACCTGCTGTTCGTCAACGCCGGCATGGTGCCCTTCAAGCCCTACTTCCTCGGCCAGGAGACGCCGCCCTACAAGCGCGCGGTGAGCGTGCAGAAGTGTGTTCGCACCCTCGACATCGAGGAGGTCGGAAAGACCACGCGGCACGGCACCTTCTTCCAGATGAACGGCAACTTCTCCTTCGGTGACTACTTCAAGGAAGGTGCCATCGAGCACGCCTGGGAGCTGGTCACAGGCTCCCGCGACGAGGGCGGCTACGGCTTCCACCCCGACAAGGTGTGGGTCACCGTCTACGAGAACGACGACGAGTCCGCGGCGCTGTGGCGCAAGATCGCGGGCCTACCCTCCGAGCGGATCCAGCGACGGGGTCTGAAGGACAACTACTGGCACATGGGCGTCCCCGGTCCGGGGGGTCCGTGCAGCGAGATCTACATCGACCGGGGGTCGGAGTACGGACCCGACGGTGGCCCGGTGGTCGATGAGGACAGGTTCCTCGAGATCTGGAACCTCGTCTTCATGCAGTACGAGCTGAGCGACGTGCGCAGCAAGGAGGACTTCGACATCCTCGGCGAGCTGCCGAGCAAGAACATCGACACCGGCATGGGGCTCGAGCGCGTCGCCTACCTCCTGCAGGGCAAGCACAACCTCTACGAGATCGACGAGGTCTTCCCGGTCATCGAGCTGGCCTCGGAGCTCTCCGGCCGCCGCTACGGCTCTGACCACGGTGACGACGTCCGGTTCCGTGTCGTCGCCGACCATGTGCGCAGCGCGATGATGCTGATCTCCGACGGCGTGACCCCGGGCAACGAGGCCAGGGGCTACGTTCTGCGTCGGCTGCTTCGGCGGGCCGTACGCTCGATGCGGCTGCTCGGCGTCGAGGATCACGTCCTGCCAGAGCTCCTGCCGGTCAGTCGTGACCGCATGAAGCTCTCCTACCCTGAGCTCGAGCGCGACTGGGAGCGAATCTCGACGATCGCCTACGCCGAGGAAGAGGCGTTCCGTCAGACCCTCAAGGCCGGCACGAACATCTTCGACCTGGCCGCGACCGAGGCGAAGAGCGCCGGCCAGACCCAGCTCGCGGGGAGCAAGGCCTTCGCTCTCCACGACACGTACGGCTTCCCGATCGACCTGACCCTCGAGATGGCTGCGGAGCAGGGGCTCAGTGTCGACGAGGAGGGCTTCCGCCGTCTCATGACCGAGCAGCGGGAGCGCGCCAAGGCCGACGCGAAGGCCAAGAAGGGCAAGCACGGTGGCGCCGGTGCCTACCGCGAGGTCGCTGACAGCATCGGCGCACCGGTCGAGTTCACCGGCTACAACGAGGTCGTCTCCGAGGCGACCGTCCGGGGCATCCTCACGCCGGCCGGAGTGGCCGCGTCCGCGCGTGAAGGTGACGAGATCGAGCTCGTCCTCGACAGGACCCCTTTCTACGCCGAGGGCGGCGGCCAGCTCGCCGACCAGGGCATCATCGAGCTCTCCAGCGGAGCAGTCCTCCAGGTGAGCGACGTCCAGTCGCCCATCACCGGCCTGATCGTCCACCAGGCGAAGGTGCTCAGTGGGGAGATCGGTATCGGCGCTGAGGCCCAGGCGCTCGTCGACATCGAGCGTCGCCGTTCGATCAGCCGGTCCCACACCGCGACCCACATGGTGCACAAGGCCTTCCGCGAGGCACTCGGGGACACCGCTACCCAGGCCGGCTCGGAGAACTCCCCGGGTCGGTTCCGCTTCGACTTCTCTGCGAGCGGAGCGGTGCCTGCGTCGGCGATGGCCGACGTGGAGGCCCGCGTCAACGACCTCGTGCTCGCCGATCTCGCGGTCCATGCGGAGGTCATGACCCAGGAGGAGGCACGCAAGTCGGGGGCGATGGCCCTGTTCGGCGAGAAGTACGGCGACGAGGTCCGCGTGATCTCGGTCGGTGACTGGGCCCGCGAGCTCTGCGGAGGCACCCACGCCGGGCGATCAGGACAGCTCGGCGTGATCAAGCTGCTCGGTGAGTCCTCCATCGGCTCCGGGGTGCGACGCGTCGAGGCGCTCGTCGGCAACGACGCCTACCGCTTCCTCGCACGCGAGCACGTGCTCGTCGCCCAGCTCTCCGAGGCGCTCAAGGTGCGACCTGAGCAGCTACCGGAGCGCGTCAACGACCTCGTGGAGCGGCTGCGCACGGCTGAGAAGGAGATCGAGAAGGTTCGCATGGCTCAGCTGCTCGCCGCGGCCGGTGAGCTCGCTGCCAACGCCACCGACGTCTACGGAGTCCGGTTCGTGGGGCACCGGGTCGATGGAGCGAACGCGGGCGACGTGCGCAAGCTCGCCCTCGACGTGCGTGGTCGACTGCCTGCGTCCGTGCCCGGCGTCGTCCTGATCATCGGGTCCTCGAACGGCAAGCCGGCCGTCGTGGTCGCGGTCAACGACGAGGCGCGGTCCTGGGGTATCTCGGCCAACGCCTTGGTCAAGGTGGCGGCGGGAGCCCTCGGCGGCAGCGGGGGAGGCAAGGACGACGTCGCCCAAGGAGGTGGCGCTGACATGGGCAACATAGACCAGGCACTGCGCGAGGTGGAGCACGCCGTGGGCCGTGCCGTCACCGCAGGTCGCGCGTGAGGCACGGGGTACGCGTCGGCGTCGACGCCGGCGACGCGCGGATCGGCGTTTCACAGTCCGATCCATCGGGAATGCTGGCGACGCCGGTCGAGACCGTGTCTCGGGGTTCGGGTGACCTCGCGCGGATCAAGGAGATCGTGCTCGACCGCAACGCCATCGAGGTGGTGGTCGGGCTGCCCCGCTCGCTCTCGGGCGGGGAAGGACCGGCTGCGGCCAAGGTGCGCGAGTTCGCTCTGGCACTCGCGGAGCTCCTTGCCCCGGTGCCGGTTCGCCTGTGTGATGAACGACTGTCGACCGTGACAGCCGAGGCCACGCTCAGGAAGCAGGGCAGGAAGGGACAGAAACGACGTGCCGTGGTCGACCAGGCGGCGGCAGTCGTGATCTTGCAGAACGCGCTCGACACCGAACGCAGCTCGGGGACTGCGCCGGGGGAGACGCTGGACCTAGGACATACGTGACCCAACTCGGACTGGACCTCGAAGACGAGCACAGGCAGCCCAAGAGCCGGCGGCGCGAGCGCCGCCGCCGCGGCCCTGGCTGCCTGGCCGTCGTGCTCGCCTTCGCCGTGCTGGCAGGTGGCGCCTACTTCGCCTACGACAGGGGCATGTCGATCCTCCGGGACCACTTCTCGCCCCCACCCGACTACACCGGGGCAGGTTCCGGGTCGGCCGTGGTCGAGGTCCAAGAAGGCGACAACGCCACCGACATCGGGAACACCCTGGTCGAGCAGGACGTGGTCAAGAGCGTCGAGGCCTTCACCGACGCTGCCACGGCCAACCCCGCCTCCACCGGCATCCAGGTCGGCTTCTACGAGATGAAGAAGCAGATGTCGGCCGAGTCGGCCCTGGAGATCCTGATCGACCCGGGCAACATGGTGCAGAGCGCGGTGACGATCCCCGAGGGCTACACCGTCGAGCAGATCGTCGACACCCTCGCCGAGAAGACGGACTTCTCGAAGAAGAAGTACGACAAGGTCCTGAGTCGGCCCGCGGCGATAGGTCTTCCGGCGTACGCCAAGGGCAACCCGGAGGGCTACCTCTTCCCGGCGACGTACATGGTCCCGCCGAACGCCACGCCGAAGTCGATCCTGACCATGATGGTCGACCGCTGGCGCCAGGCTGCGGAGGAGGCGAACCTCGAGGCGGCCGCCAAGCGTCTCGGCTACACCCCAGCAGAGCTGATGGTCGTGGCGAGCCTCGTGGAGGCGGAGTCCAACCGTGACGCGGACCGGGGGAAGGTCTCCCGGGTGATCTACAACCGCCTGGAGACCGACGCCACAGGTGGTCTGCTGCAGATCGACGCTGCGGTGAACTACGCCCACGATCGCCAGCTCGGCGTGGCGCTGACACTCGAGGACCTCGAGATCGACTCTCCCTACAACACCTACAAGAACCCCGGACTCCCGCCGACCCCGATCGAGGCGCCGGGAGACGCGGCCATCGCGGCAGCGGCCAACCCCACCGACGGCCCCTGGGTGTACTACGTGACGGTCAACCTGCGCACCGGCGAGACCAAGTTCACCGAGGACTACGACGAGTTCTTGAAGTTCAAGGAAGAGTACAAGGAGTACTGCCGTACCCAGTCCGACAACTGCTGAGCGGGCGGCCGAGGCAGGGCAGGTGCGCCGCTGCGCTGTCCTCGGCAGCCCGATCGCGCACTCACTGTCGCCGGTCCTCCACCGGGCGGCCTACGCCGACCTCGGCCTGGACTGGGAGTACGACGCTCGCGAAGTGCGCGAGGACCAGCTCGCGGACTTCCTCGACAGCCTCGACGCGTCGTGGCGCGGGCTGTCGTTGACGATGCCGCTCAAGCGGGTCGTGGTGCCCCTGCTGCACGAGCTGACCGACCGTGCCGCTCAGGCCCAGGCGGCGAACACCGTCATCTTCGAGGACCGTCGGCGGGTGGGGCACAACACCGACGTCCCGGGTGCCGCTGCCGCGATCCGTGAGCGCACCGCAGCAGAGCTGCCCAAGGCAGTCATCGTCGGTGGGGGTGCGACTGCGGCATCCGCCCTCCTGGCGCTGGCAGATCTCGGATGCACCTCGGTCCGTGTCGTGGTGCGTGACCCCACCCGCGTGCAGGAGACGCTCGACGCGGCGGCCCGCCACCCCGAGCGGCCCATCGTGGAGGTGCTCACCATCCGGGAGGCCGCTGAGGCAGCGGAGTCGCTGCGGCCGGCGATCCTGGTCTCGACGGTCCCGGCTGAGGGCCAGGGCGAGTCCGTGCTGCGCCTGGCCCGCCACGCTCCGGTGATCTTCGACGTCGTCTACGACCCGTGGCCGACCCCGCTGGCACGGCTTGCCACGGACGCCGGCAGGACGCTCGTCTCGGGGCTGGACCTGCTGGTGCACCAGGCGGCCCTCCAGGTCGGCCTCATGACAGGCATGGAGGCGCCGCTCGAGGTGATGAGGAGCGCGGGGGCGCGCGCCCTCGACGCGCCTCACTGAGCAGGACGCCCCGGAGGACTAGGCTCTCGCCCCATGAGCATTGACGGCTGGTACCCCGTGGTCGGTGCTGTGATGGCCGCCGTCGGGGCGTTGCTCGGCTGGTTCGTCCCCGCCCTGGTCGCCCGCATCCCAGAACCCGAGCCGGACGCGGAGCCGCCCGCCCAAGAGGTCGGGGCTGCGGGTGGTGAGACCGGTCGCCGCGCCGAAGCTGGGGAGGCGGCCGATCCCGAAGAGCAGGCTCCCACTGCCGAGCCGGAGGACCCCAAGGAACTCTACGTCGACCTCGCCGCTCACCCGGGACTGGCCCAGAAGAGCGCGCTTGCCTCTGCACTGGCGGCCGGTGTGGTCGGGGCCAGGCTCGGGTGGGACCCAGCGCTGCTGGTGTGGGCCTACCTCGTGCCCGTCGGCGTCGCGCTCGCGTTCATCGACTGGCGGACCCGACTGCTGCCGACCAAGGTGATCGCCCCGTCGTATGCCGTGGTCGTCGCGCTCACGCTCGTGGCGGCCCTCGTCAGCGGCGACTGGGACTCCCTCATCCGGGCCGGGTGGGGCTGGCTCATCGCGGGCGCGACGTTCTTCGTGCTCTGGTTCGTCTATCCGCGGGGCATGGGCTACGGCGACGTACGCCTCTCTGGGCTTCTCGGGATCTCCTTGGGCTACCTCGGCTGGGCTGAGCTCCTGACCGGGATCTACGCGGGCTTCCTCATCGGAGGCGTCGGAGGGCTGCTGCTCTCGCTGCTGCGCATCGTCGACCGGAAGGCATATCCCTTCGGGCCGTTCATGCTCGTCGGTGCGTTGGTCGGTGTGCTTGCCGGGCCCTATGTTGCAGCGTGGTACGCCTGATGCAGGCCGAAAGCCTGCGTGAAAGACTGTCGACATGCTGCGTTGGCTCACTGCGGGCGAGTCTCACGGACCCGCCCTTGTCGCTGTCCTCGAAGGACTGCCCGCCCATGTGGAGGTGACCTCGACCGACATCTCTGAGGCGCTCTCGCGACGCCGCCTTGGCTATGGCCGGGGGGCGCGGATGAAGTTCGAGGCGGACGAGATCGAGATCATCGGCGGGCTGCGCCACGGTCGCAGCATGGGCAGCCCCGTCGCGATCCGCGTGGGCAACAGCGAATGGCCCAAGTGGGAGAAGGTCATGGCTGCCGACCCCGTCGACCAGGCGGAGCTGGAGAACCTCGCCCGCAACGCCGCTCTGACGCGGCCTCGCCCCGGACACGCCGACCTCGTGGGCATGCAGAAGTACGACTTCGACGAGGCCCGTCCGGTCCTCGAGCGTGCCTCCGCGCGCGAGACCGCGGCGCGCGTCGCTCTCGGCGCTGTGGCGATGAAGTTCCTGGAGCAGAGCGTGGGCGCCAGGGTCGTGTCCCACGTCGTCGCCATCGGCACCGCGACCGCGCCCCAGGGCTCGATCCCGGTTCCGGGCGACGTGGAGCGCCTGGATGCCGACCCTGTGCGCTGCCTCGACGAGGACGCCAGCAAGGCGATGGTGGCCGAGATCGACCAGGCCCACAAGGACGGTGACACGCTCGGCGGCGTGGTCGAGGTCGTGGTGCACGGACTACCGCCGGGGCTGGGCTCGCACGTGCACTGGGACCGTCGGCTCGACGCGCGGCTCGCGGGTGCGCTGATGGGCATCCAGGCCATCAAGGGCGTCGAGGTAGGGGACGGCTTCGAGCTTGCAGCGACACCAGGGTCGCAGGCGCATGACGAGATCGTGAGCACCGAGGACGGTATCCGCCGTACCTCCGACCGATCCGGCGGCACCGAGGGCGGGATGTCGACCGGTGAGGTCCTGCGCGTGCGGGCAGCCATGAAACCGATCGCCACCGTCCCGCGTGCCCTGCGCACCGTCGACGTGGCAACGGGAGAGGAGGCCGTGGCGCACCATCAGCGGTCGGACGTCTGCGCGGTCCCCGCGGCAGGCATCGTCGCCGAGGCGATGGTCGCCTTGGTGCTCGCCGACGTGGTGCTGGAGAAGTTCGGCGGCGACTCGGTCGCCGAGACTCGCCGCAACGCCGAGGCCTACCTGTCGTCGCTGAGGTTCGCGTGAGCGCCGCGGGGCCGCGCGTGGTCCTGGTGGGCCCCATGGGCGCAGGCAAGACCACCGTCGGTGAGCTGCTGGCCGAGGCCTGGGGGGTGCCCCTTCGCGACACCGACCGCGACGTCGAGTCGGTCGAGGGAACCACCATCTCGCAGATCTTCGTCGACAAGGGGGAGAAGTACTTCCGCGAGCTCGAGCGCGAGGCGGTACGCGAGGCCCTCGCCTCCCATCGGGGTGTGCTCGCCCTCGGCGGCGGCGCGGTGCTCGACCCCGAGACCCGGACGGCGTTGAAGGCCCACCGGGTGGTGTTCTTGCACGTGGGGCTCTCTGACGCGGTCAAGCGTGTGGGGCTCGGGACGGCTCGCCCGCTGCTGCTCGGCAACGTCCGCGCCCGGGTGAAGGCGCTGCTCGACGAGCGACAGCCGGTCTACCTGGACGTCGCCACGATCACGGTCGAGACCGACGGCCGGTCGGCCGAGGAGGTAGCGGTGGAGCTGCGTGACCGGGTCGAGAGCGCAGAGGCCGCCGAGTCAGCCGACGCAGCCGAGGAAGGGTCGCGATGACCGACCTGTCCACCCTGCACGTCGCCGGTGGATCGCCGTACGACGTCGTCGTCGGGACCGGGCTTCTCGGTGAGCTCCCTGCCATGCTCGGCGAAGGGGTACGCCGGGTCGCGGTCATCCACCCGCGCGCACTGGCCGCCACCGGTGAGGTGATCCGCACCGACCTCTCCGAACAGGGGTACGACGCCCACGTGATCGAGATCCCCGACGGCGAGGAGGCCAAGCTCGCACCGGTCGCCTCCTTCTGCTGGCAGGTCCTCGGCCAGACCGGGTTCACGCGCTCCGACGCCGTGGTCACCGTGGGTGGCGGGTCGACCACCGACATGGGCGGCTTCGTGGCAGCCACGTGGCTGCGCGGGGTGAAGGTCGTGCACATGCCGACCACCCTTCTCGGCATGGTCGACGCCGCGGTGGGCGGCAAGACCGGGATGAACACCACGGAGGGCAAGAACCTCGTCGGAGCCTTCCACGAGCCGGCTGGTGTGCTGTGCGACCTGGCCACCCTGGAGACTCTGCCCCGCAACGAGCTGGTCAGCGGGCTCGCAGAGGTGATCAAGTGCGGCTTCATCGCCGACCCGGCGATCCTCGACCTGGTCGAGGGTGACCCGACGGCGGCCACCTCGGCAGGCACCGACCTGCTTCGCGAGCTGATCGAGCGCGCCATCCGGGTCAAGATCGACGTCGTCACCGAGGACCTCAAGGAGACCGGCGGCACGGCGGGGCACCCGGGCCGGGAGGTCCTGAACTACGGGCACACGCTCGGCCACGCGGTGGAGCGGGTCGAGAGGTACAAGTTCCGGCACGGAGCCGCCGTCGCGATCGGGATGACCTTCGTCGCCGAGCTCGGGCGGCTGGCCGGGAGGCTCGACGAGGCCACCGCCGAGCGACACCGGTCGGTGCTGGAGCTGGTCGGACTGCCCACGACCTACCGCGGGGGAGTGTGGACCCAGCTCCTCGAGGCGATGAAGGTCGACAAGAAGTCGCGCGGCGACCAGCTGCGATTCGTCGTGCTCGAGGCGCTGGCTCGGCCTACGATCCTGACTGCCCCGGACCCGGCGCTGCTGACCGCGGCCTACGCCGAGATCTCGCGCTGAGACCGGTCAAGACAAGGAGGCTGGAGATGGTGGTGCTGGTTCTCAACGGACCGAACCTCGCTCGCCTGGGATCGCGCGAGCCGGAGGTGTACGGGTCGACCAGCTACGCCGATCTGGTCGCGGCCTGCGAGAAGGCAGGTGGGGAGCTCGGCCTCGAGGTCGAGGTCCGCCAGACCGACTCCGAGGCCGAGCTGGTCGGCTGGCTGCACGAGGCCGCGGACAGCTCCTGGCCGGTCGTACTGAACCCGGCCGCCTTCACCCACTACAGCTATGCGCTCCGCGATGCCTGCGCGCAGCTGACCGCGCCGCTGGTCGAGGTGCACATCTCCAACCCGCACGCACGTGAGGAGTTCCGGCACACGAGCGTCGTCTCCGGCGTCGCCACCGGGGTCATCGCCGGTTTCGGGCTCGACTCCTACCTGCTCGCTCTCCGGGCGATCGCTGCGCGTTAGGCGAGCCGTCCGAGCACGACGGGCACCATCTGACCCTGCGCGAAGACCCAGTCGAGGAGCTCGGGCTCAACCGCGGCCACGCCAAGGTCCAGACGACGGCGCTGCGCGACCCAGTCGACCAGCGCCGCGGGGTGTGCGATCGGGCCCGTGAAGTGCACCAGGTTGGCGTACCAGATGCTGCGGTGGGAGCCGGCTTCGAACCAGCCGTGCTCGCCGAGCGCATCGGCCACGGCGGCCGCGAAGGTCGTGGCTCCTGACCCCTCGGGCTCGGCCGCCGCCATCACGCTGGCCGGGGTCAGCGTGAGTCCCGTGAGCCGCAGCCGCAGTGGTCCCGCCGATCCGGCCGCCTCACGCATTGCCGCGAGGTGCGGTCCGGTCGCGGCTGCGTCAGGCGTGAGGTCTTCGCGGTACCCGTCGAGCACCCGGACGGTGAAGTGGCTCGACCGGGAGGCCCCCGTGGGCCAGTGCCCCGGGCCGACGTACTCGAGCGCCTGCCGGGTGAGGGCGTCGAGGGCGCCGGCCGTGACGGGGTCCGGACGCAGGCAGACTGACGGTCCCCATCGCTCACCGGGCAGGGTCGGCGGGGCGTCGACGGTGTGCTCACGTGCGAGCACCGCTCGGCTGCCCTCGAGGAAGAGACGGTCGAAGGTCTCAGCGGTCACCAAGCGATCCTGACACGGGTGGCCCTCGCGGGTCGGGAGGCCCCGTCGTCCAGTTAGACTTGGCGGCTGCACCCACCCCTTCGGCTCGAGGAAGAGCAGGTTCTCACGCGCATGGCCACCACCAATGACCTCAAGAACGGCATGGTTCTCAACCTCGACGGACAGCTCTGGTCCGTCATCTGGTTCCAGCACCACAAGCCCGGCAAGGGTGGCGCGGTCGTGCGCACCAAGCTGAAGAACATCGAGTCCGGCAAGACCGTGGACAAGACCTTCAACGCCGACGTGAAGGTCGACGTCGCGAACGTCGACAAGCGCACGATGCAGTACCTCTACAACGACGGCACGTCCTACGTCTTCATGGACACCTCGACCTACGACCAGATCGAGGTCACCCCCGAGCTCGTCGGCGACGCGAAGAACTTCCTGCTCGAGAACCAGGAGGCGATCGTCGCCACCAACGAGGGGCGCGTCCTCTACGTCGAGCTCCCAGCCTCGGTCGAGCTGCTCGTCGAGTACACCGAGCCCGGCCTGCAGGGCGACCGCTCCACCGGTGGCACCAAGCCGGCCCGCCTCGAGACCGGCCACGAGATCAACGTGCCGCTGTTCATCACCACGGGCGAGAAGATCAAGGTCGACACCCGCGACAGCAGCTACCTGGGACGAGTCAGCTCCTGATGGCTGCCCGATCCAAGGCCCGCAAGCGCGCGCTCGACGTCCTGTTCGAGGCCGAGGCGCGCCACGTCGCCCCTCAGGTCGTCCTCGACGAGCGAGTGGTGGCCGGCGACCCGCCGATCAACGAGTACACCGTCTCGCTGGTGCGCGGGGTGGCGGGCAACTCCGAGCGGATCGACGAGCTGGTCTCGTCGTACGCCCAGGGGTGGAGCCTGCAGCGCATGCCGGCGGTCGACCGCAACGTCCTGCGGATCGGGATCTTCGAGATCCTGTACGTCGACGACGTCCCCGACGCCGTCGCGGTGAGCGAGGCGCTCAACCTGGTGCGCGAGCTCTCGACCGATGAGTCGCCGTCCTTCGTCAACGGCGTGCTCGGCAACATCGTGCGCAACAAGCCCGCGCTCTCGGCCTGAGCAGCCCTCGCCCGCGGCGTTCTCGCGGGCGGGTGCTGCGAGTTGGTAACCACACCTGTGTCCGGCCTGCGGGTCGGGCCTCGTGGTCGGTGGCACCTGCTGTTAGGCTCTGAGCCGTTCGACATCCTTTAACGAGCCGTCCCGTGAGGCGGAGAAGGAGGTCTGGTCGCTTATGCCTGCCGAGATTCCGGCACCATCAGCAGACGGACGCACCGTCCTCGACGCGCGTGACATCTCCCGCGCTCTAACCCGCATCGCCCACGAGATTCTCGAGCGCAACAAGGGCGCTCGCGACCTCGTGCTCCTGGGCATCCCGACGCGCGGAGTGCCTCTCGCGAAGCGCATCGCTGCCAAGATCGCCTCGGTCGAGGGCATCGAGATCCCCGTCGGGTCCCTCGACGTCACGATGTACCGAGACGACCTGCGCATGCGTCCGGCGCGGACGCTTCTGCCGACCGACATCCCCACGGGCGGTATCGACGACAAGACGGTCGTCCTCGTCGACGACGTGCTGTTCTCCGGACGCACCATCCGGGCGGCGCTCGACGCGATGAACGACGTCGGCCGGCCACGCTCGGTGCGCCTGGCAGTGCTCGTCGACCGGGGCCATCGCGAGCTGCCGATCCGCGCCGACTTCGTCGGCAAGAACCTCCCCACCTCGCTGGTCGAGAAGGTCTCGGTCCGGCTCGAGGAGTTCGACGACACCGACGCGGTCATGATCTCGGGCGCCGTGGGCAAGGAGGAGAGCGCATGAACCGCCACCTTCTGAGCACGGGCGACCTGACCCGCGACGACGCCGAGCTGATCCTCGAAACTGCCGAGGAGCTGCGCTCCCTGGCAGACCGGCCGATCAAGAAGCTTCCCGCGCTGCGCGGCCGGACGGTGGTCAACCTCTTCTTCGAGGACTCCACCCGCACCCGGATCTCCTTCGAGGCGGCCGCCAAGCGGCTCTCGGCCGACGTGATCAACTTCGCCGCGAAGGGCTCCAGCCTGAGCAAGGGGGAGAGCCTCAAGGACACAGCGCTGACGCTGGAGGCGATGGGCGCGGACGCGGTCGTCGTGCGCCACTGGGCCTCCGGGGCGCCTCACCTGCTCGCGAACGCCGGTTGGTCCCGCTCCAGCGTGATCAACGCCGGTGACGGCACCCACGAACATCCCACCCAGGCGCTCCTGGACGCGTTCACCATGTCGCGCCACCTCGGCAGCCTCGACGGTCGCCGGATCGCGATCGTGGGTGACGTCCTACACAGCCGCGTGGCCCGCTCCAACGCGTTGCTGCTCCGCACGCTCGGCGCCGAGGTCACCCTGGTCGCTCCACCGACGCTGCTGCCGGTCGGCGTGGAGGGCTGGGACGCCGAGACCTCCTACGACCTCGACGTCGTGCTGCCGAAGGCTGACGCCGTGATGATGCTTCGCGTCCAGCGAGAGCGGATGAACGCCGCGTTCTTCCCGACAGTGCGCGAGTACAGCCGCCGCTACGGACTCGACGGCCGGCGGATGGCGAACCTGCAGCCCCACACGATCGTCATGCACCCCGGCCCGATGATCCGTGGCATGGAGATCACGGCCGACGTCGCCGACTCCGACCGCTCGGTGATCGTCGAGCAGGTGACCAACGGGGTCGCAGTGCGGATGGCGGTGCTCTACCTGCTGCTCGGCGGCAGCGAACCCGCAGTGACCACGACCGAAGCAGGCCCGCAGGAGGCAGCTCGATGAGTATCTGGATCAAGGGCGCGCGCGTCCTCGGCGGCGAACCGACCGACCTGCTGCTGAGCGACGGCATCATCGCGCGGATGGGTCCCGGGCTCGCGGACGCCGACCCGGACGCGCGGGGTGACGTCGACGTCATCGACGCCGAGGGCCTCATCGCCCTCCCGGGCCTCGTCGACCTGCACACGCACCTGCGCGAGCCGGGTCGTGAGGACGCCGAGACCGTCGAGACCGGGACGAGGGCTGCCGCCCGCGGCGGGTTCACCGCGGTGTTCGCCATGGCCAACACCGATCCGGTTGCCGACACCGCCGGTGTCGTGGAGCAGGTGCTGCGGCTGGGCCGTGACGCCGGGCACTGCGACGTCTACCCGGTCGGCGCCGTGACCGTCGGCCTGGCGGGGGAGCGCCTTGCCGAGCTCGGTGCGATGGCCGACTCCGCCGCAGCGGTGCGGGTGTTCTCCGACGACGGAAAGTGCGTCTCGGACGCAGTGCTGATGCGCCGCGCGCTGGAGTACGTCAAGGCCTTCGACGGCGTCGTCGCCCAGCACGCGCAGGAGCCGAGGCTGACCGAGGACGCTCAGATGAACGAGAGCGAGCTGTCCGGTCGGCTCGGCCTGCGTGGGTGGCCTGCGGTCGCAGAGGAGGCGATCATCGCCCGCGACTGCCTGCTCGCCGCGCACGTCGGCTCCCGGCTCCACATCTGCCACGTCTCCACGGCCGGCTCCGTCGAGATCGTGCGTTGGGCCAAGGCCAAGGGCTGGAACGTCACCGCCGAGGCCTGTCCGCACCACCTGCTGCTCACCGACGAGCTTGCCACGACCTACGACCCGATCTACAAGGTCAACCCGCCGCTGCGCTCCGCGGCCGACGTCGAGGCGCTGCGGGAAGGCCTGGCCGACGGCACCATCGACATCGTCGCCACCGACCACGCCCCCCACCCTCACGAGGACAAGGACTGCGAGTGGCAGGCCGCCGCGTTCGGGATGCTGGGCCTCGAGACGGCGCTCTCGATCGTGCAGCAGACCATGGTGGACACCGGGCTGATCGACTGGGCGGGGGTGGCGCAGCGCATGTCGGCCAAGCCCGCCGAGATCGGCCGCGCTCGTGACCACGGTCACCCGTTGGCGGAGGGAGAGCCGGCGCACGTGGTCCTCTACGACCCCGCGGCCACGCGAGTTGTCGACCCGAGCGAGATGGCGTCCCTCTCCCGGAACACCCCCTACGCCGGGATGAAGCTGCCCGGGCGGGTCATGGCCACCTTCTTCCACGGCCGACCGACCCACCTCGACGAGAAGCTCGCATGAGCGGGACGCCCGACTGGCTCGTGCCCGTCTCGATCTTGTTCGCGGTGCTGTTCCTGGCCTATCTCGGCATGTGGCGCGGATGGCGCAGGCGGGCGCGGCGCCATGACCTCCCCCCGCTCGTCGCGGCGCCTGCGGTCGCCGAGCTTCCTCCGGCGAAGCTGCAGGCCGGCGCCCGCTACTTCGGTACGACGATCAGCGGCAACTGGCTGGACCGCGTGGTCGCCCACGGGCTCGGCGCGCGCAGCGGCGCGAGGCTCTCCCTCTCTGTCGAAGGGCTCGACGTGGTGCGCCTGGCCGGCAGCTTCCGGATCCCGGCCCCTGCCGTGCGCGGGGCCCGCCACGACCAGGGCATCGCCGGGAAGGTCGTGCCGCCGCACGGTGTCCTGGTGGTGACCTGGCAGCACGGCGACCACCTGCTCGACACGGGCTTCCGCTTGGAGCCACCACGACCCGCCGGGAAGGGCAAGGGCGCCCCTCCGAGCACCACCGAGCTTCACAACCAGTGGGTCCGCGCCCTCAGCAAGATGGCCCGGGACAACAAGGAGCACACCGCATGAGGCAGTCCAAGCCGGCCCTGCTCGTCCTCGAGGACGGCCGCACCTTCCACGGCGAGGCGTTCGGCGCCGACGGTGAGACCTTCGGCGAGGCCGTGTTCTCCACCGGCATGTCGGGCTACCAGGAGACACTCACCGACCCGTCGTACCACCGCCAGGTCGTGGTGATGACCGCGCCGCACGTGGGCAACACCGGCATGAACGACGAGGACCCCGAGTCGCGGCGCATCTGGGTGAGCGGCTACGTCGTGCGCGACCCTGCCCGTGTCCCGTCGAGCTGGCGCAGCCGGCGCTCCCTCGACGACGAGCTGCGCGAGCAGGGCGTGGTGGGCATCAGCGGTGTCGACACCCGAGCCCTCACCCGGCACCTGCGCGAGCGGGGCGCCATGCGCGTGGGGATCTCGACCACCGAGGCCGACTCGGCCGCGTTGCGAGAGCGAGTCCTGGCATCGCCCGGGATGACGGGCGCCGACCTCACCGGCGACGTCTCGACCGACGAGGCCTACGTCGTACCGGCCAAGGGGCAGAAGCGGTTCACCGTGGTCGCGCTCGACCTCGGCATCAAGTCGATGACCCCGGCGATGATGGCCGAGCGCGGGGTCGAGGTGCACGTACTCCCCGCGAAGTCGACGCTGGAGGAGGTCCTCGCCCGCGACCCGGACGGGGTGTTCTTCTCCAACGGCCCGGGCGATCCGGCCGCCACGACACATGAGATCGGGGTTCTGCAGGGCGTGCTCGAGCGCGGCATCCCGTACTTCGGGATCTGCTTCGGCAACCAGCTCTTCGGCCGGGCGCTGGGGTTCGGCACCTTCAAGCTGAAGTACGGCCACCGCGGCATCAACCAGCCGGTGATGGACCGCACGACCGGCAAGGTGGAGGTCACCGCGCACAACCACGGCTTCGCCGTCGACGCACCCCTCGAGCGGAGCACCACCACGCCCTACGGCGAGGCGAGCGTCAGCCACGTCTGCCTCAATGACGACGTGGTGGAGGGCCTGGAGCTGCGTGATGACTCCGGCTCCCTCAAGGCGTTCTCTGTGCAGTACCACCCCGAGGCGGCTGCAGGACCCCACGACGCCGCATACCTCTTCGACCGCTTCTGTCAGCTCATGGAGGGCAAGGCCTGATGCCGAAGCGCACTGACATCGAGTCCGTCCTGGTCATCGGCTCCGGGCCGATCGTCATCGGGCAAGCAGCCGAGTTCGACTACTCCGGCACTCAGGCCTGCCGGGTGCTCCGGTCCGAGGGCCTGCGAGTGATCCTGGTCAACTCCAACCCGGCCACGATCATGACCGACCCGGAGTTCGCCGATGCCACCTACATCGAGCCGATCACGCCGGAGTTCGTCGAGAAGGTGATCGAGAAGGAGCGCCCGGATGCGCTGCTCGCCACCCTGGGCGGGCAGACCGCATTGAACGCGGCCATCTCGCTCGCCGAGAGCGGGGTGCTCGACAAGTACGGCGTGGAGCTGATCGGCGCGAGCATCGAGGCGATCCACCGCGGGGAGAACCGCGAGTCGTTCAAGCGGATCGTGGAGGAGCTCGGGGGAGAGGTGGCCCGCTCGGTCATCTGTCACTCCATGGACGACTGCCTCGGGGCGGCCGAGGAGCTTGGCTACCCGATGGTCGTCAGGCCGAGCTTCACGATGGGTGGCACCGGGTCGGGGATGGCCCACGACGAGGAGGACCTACGCCGCATCGCCGGAGCCGGCCTCGCCGCGAGCCCGACCACCGAGGTGCTCCTCGAGGAGTCCATCCTCGGCTGGAAGGAGTACGAGCTCGAGGTCATGCGCGACAGGGCCGACAACGTGGTCATCGTCTGCAGCATCGAGAACCTCGACCCGATGGGCGTCCACACCGGCGACTCGATCACGGTCGCGCCTGCGATGACGCTCACCGACCGGGAGTACCAGCACCTGCGCGACCTCTCGATCGGGATCATCCGCTCGGTAGGCGTCGACACCGGGGGCTGCAACATCCAGTTCGCGGTCAACCCCGTCGACGGCCGGGTCGTCGTCATCGAGATGAACCCTCGGGTGTCGCGCTCCAGTGCCCTGGCGTCGAAGGCGACCGGCTTTCCCATCGCCAAGATCGCCGCGAAGGTGGCCATCGGCTACACGCTCGACGAGATCCCCAACGACATCACCCGCGAGACGCCTGCGAGCTTCGAGCCCACACTCGACTACGTCGTGGTGAAGGTGCCACGGTTCGCGTTCGAGAAGTTCCCGGCCGCCGACCCGACCCTGACCACGCACATGAAGTCGGTCGGTGAGGCGATGGCGATCGGGCGCAACTTCACCGAGGCCCTGCAGAAGGCTCTGCGCTCGATCGAGAAGAAGGACGCGGTCTTCGACTGGAGCCACCGCTGGGTCGACCTCGACAAGGACTCCCTCCTCGAGGAGATCAAGGTTCCCCATGACGGCCGTCTGAAGAAGGTCATGGACGCGCTCAGAGCCGGCGCGACCCAGGAGGAGATCTTCGAGGCGACCTGGATCGACCCCTGGTTCGTCGACCAGCTCGCGCTCATCAACGAAGTCGCGCTCGAGGTTCTCGAGGCCCCCGAGCTGACCGCGGGAGTCCTTCGCCGGGCCAAGCGCCACGGGTTCTCCGACGCCCAGATCGGCAAGCTGCGCGACCTGAGCGCCGAGGTCGTTCGAGGGGTCCGGCACGCGCTGGGCATCCGGCCGGTGTTCAAGACGGTGGACACCTGTGCGGCGGAGTTCGCAGCGCGGACGCCCTACCACTACTCCGCCTACGACGAGGAGTCCGAGGTCGCAGCCAGGGAGAGGCCGGCCGTGATCATCCTCGGCTCCGGACCGAACCGGATCGGCCAGGGCATCGAGTTCGACTACTCGTGCGTCCACGCCAGCCTGGCGCTCTCGGAGGCCGGCTACGAGACGATCATGGTCAACTGCAACCCCGAGACGGTCTCGACCGACTACGACACCTCGGACCGGCTCTACTTCGAGCCCCTCACGCTCGAGGACGTGCTGAACATCGTGGAGAAGGAGCGGCCCCTGGGCGTGGTCGTCCAGTTCGGCGGCCAGACCCCGCTCAAGCTCGCCGTGCCGCTGGCGCGCGCGGGCGTCAAGCTGCTCGGCACGCAGGCCGATGCCATCGACCGCGCGGAAGACCGTGAGCGCTTCGAGGCGCTGCTCGAGAAGCTGCACTTGAAGCGCCCGCGCGGCGTGATCGCCCGCGGCATCGACGAGGCCAAGCGTGAAGCCGCACGGCTCGGTTT
>DATICF010000042.1:0-10518 GCA_035456965.1 Nocardioidaceae bacterium | reverse complement strand
CAGCGCTGGGGGCCCGATCGTGTGGCCGGGGGTCGAGGCACTCTTGATCGTGCCGATCAGTGCGCATGCATTGTTCGCGCGCCCCATGGTGGTTGCACCGACGTCGGTGATCGCGGTCGAGGTGCTTGCCCGCACCGAGGGGGCCGGGGTGTTGTGGTGCGACGGCCGGCGCACTGTGGACCTGCCACCGGGCGCGCGCATCGAGGTACGTCGAGGCAGCACGCCGGTTCGGTTGGTGCGGCTCCACCGGGCTCCCTTCACGGACCGGCTCGTCGCAAAGTTCGACCTGCCCGTCACCGGCTGGCGTGGAGCTGCCGAGCGCCGCCGCAACCGCGACAACGGAGGCCAGAGTGCTTGAGGAGCTACGGATCACCTCTCTGGGTGTGATCGAGGAGTCCGTCCTGGAGGTCGCTCCGGGACTGACGGTGATCACCGGAGAGACCGGTGCGGGCAAGACCATGGTCGTGACCGCGCTCGGACTGCTGCTCGGTGGCCGAGCTGACTCCGGGGCCGTGCGCACAGGGGCCAAGTCGGCCCGCGTCGAGGGGGTCTTGAACGTCGCGGCGGCGGGTCCTGCCCTGACCGAGCTCGTCGACCAGGCCGGGGGAGAGGTCGAGGAAGACCGCCTGCTGATCGCCCGCCAGATCCATGCCGAAGGTCGTTCGCGGGCCTTCGCAGGCGGTGTCTCGGTGCCGGCGAACGCTCTCGCGGAGCTCGTCGACCCTCTCGTCGCCGTACACGGGCAGTCCGACCAACATCGACTGCTGAAGCCGGCGGCACAACGAGAGGCGCTGGACCGGTTCGCCGGCCCGGCCACGTTGAAGGTGCGCGAGCGCTTCGGTGCGCTCTTCCGCGCGCTGCGCGAGACCGAGGCCGAGCTGGACGACGTCGTCCGCACCGCCAGGGAGCGTGCTCGCGAGGCCGATCTGCTGCGGTTCGGGCTCGAGGAGATCGAGGCAGTCGCGCCAGAGCCGGGCGAGGACGCCGCCCTCGCCACTGAGGAGGCGCGGCTCGGGTTTGCCGACACGCTCCGCACCGCCGCGGTCCAGGCACGGGAGTCTCTCTCGTCTGAGGACGGGTCGCCGGACGCTCTGGCAGCAGTCTCTGCTGCGCGCAAGCTGCTCGACGGGGTTCGTGAGCACGACGGTGAGGCAGGCGAGCTCGCAGACCGTCTCGCGGAGGTGAGCTACCTCCTTTCGGATGTCGCCGCCGACGTGTCCTCCTACGCGGCCGGGCTCGACACCGATCCGGCCCGGCTCGCCGCTGTCTCCGAACGACGGGCCGCCCTCACGGCGCTGACCCGCAAGTACGGCGAGACCATCGACGAGGTGCTGGCCTGGGCCAAGCAGGCCACCGAGCGGCTGCTTCTGCTCGACGACACCGACGGACACATCGAGAGCCTGAGGGCGCGCCGCGACGAGCTGCGTGCAGAGCTTGCGGACGCGGGGGCTGCGCTGAGCGAGATGCGGTCCAAGGCTGCGCGACGGCTGGGCAAGACGGTGACCACGGAGCTGTCGTCGCTGGCAATGCCGCACGCCTCGCTGAGCGTGGCCGTAGGGCAGACGCCCGCAGAGGACGGGTTGAACGTGGGGGAGCGGACGCTGGCCTTCCATGCATCAGGCCTCGACGACGTCGAAATCCTCCTTGCGGCGAACAAGGGTGCAGAGGCACGGCCGCTCGGCAAGGGCGCCTCGGGCGGTGAGCTGTCCCGGGTGATGCTGGCGATCGAGGTCGCCCTGGCCGAGACCAACCCCGTCCCCACCTTCGTCTTCGACGAGGTCGACGCCGGCGTGGGCGGGAAGGCGGCGGTCGAGGTGGGTCGGCGGCTCGCGATGCTCGCGCGACACGCCCAAGTGCTCGTTGTCACACATCTGCCCCAGGTGGCCGCGTTCGCAGACCAGCACCATGTGGTGCGCAAGAGCAGCGACGGGGTCGTCACCACCTCGGGGCTCGTCACGCTCAGCGAGGAAGAGCGCGTGCGTGAGCTCTCGCGGATGCTCGCGGGTCTGGAGGACTCAGACACGGCTCTGGCCCACGCGGAGGAGCTGCTCCAGACCGCGCAGGAGTCGCGTACGTCGACCCGCTGATCCGCGCCCGCCTGCCCGGAAGTGGCTTGCTTCCGTGGCAGGATTGCTGCGCGATGAAGTTCCCCTCTCGATCCAGATCCGACTCGGTGCTGCCCGGAACGACCGGGCCAGTCCGGGTGGACCGGCGTACCAGCACGCTGCTGCGCAGGCTCAAACCCGGTGACATCGCCGTCATCGACCACCTCGACCTCGACCGGGCGAACGCGCAGGCACTTCTCGACCGCGGCGTCGTAGCCGTGGTCAACGTCTCGCCGTTCATCTCGGGCAGGTACCCCAACCTCGGCCCCGAGCTGCTCGCCCGGGCAGGCGTGGTGCTGCTCGACAACGTGGGCCCAGACGCGTTCGGCGCGCTGCACGACGGCGCCCAGGCCCGCATCCACGAGGGGCAGCTCTACCTTAAGGACGAGCCGACCCTGACCGGCAAACAGCTCTCGGCCGAGGACGTCGCCGCGATGATGGACGAGGCTCGGGGTGGCCTGTCGACGCAGCTGCAGAGCTTCACGCACAACACCACGGAGTTCTTGAGGCGAGAGCAGGATCTGCTCCTTCACGGGCAGGGCGCGCCGGAGCTGCGCACCAGGCTCGAGGGCCGTCCCGTGATGGTGGTGGTGCGCGGGTACGACTACCGCGAGGATCTGCGACGACTGCGGCGCTACATTCGCGAGCAGCGACCCGTGCTGATCGGGGTGGATGCCGGTGCCGACGCCCTTCTCGAGGCAGGGCACCGACCCGACATCGTGGTCATCGGCGAGAACGGGCTCGCCCCGGGCGACCGCGCGGGCGACGTGGCCACGGTCTCCGACAAGGTCCTGCGCGGCGCCAAGGAGGTCGTCCTGCACAGTGACCGCGCCGGCCGGGCAGTCGGCTCCGACCGGCTGGACCGCATCGGTGTACGCGCACACAACTTCTCTGCCTCAGGCACGAGCGAGGACGTGGCCCTGCTCCTCGCCGACCTCTCCGGGGCTTCGCTCATCGTCTCGGTCGGGACGCACGCCACCCTGACCGAGTTTCTCGACCGGCACAGGTCCGGGCTCGCCGGCACGTTCCTCACCCGGCTGCGCGTGGGTCCGAAGCTTGTGGATGCCAAGGGCGTGCCCCAGCTCTACTCCGGCAGAGTCCGGATCTGGCACCTCCTCGCCATCCTGGCCGCCGGGGTCGCGGCGCTCCTCGTGGCTGTCGCCGGCACCCCGGTGGGCCAAGAGTGGTGGGACGCGGTGCAGGCCTGGCTCCCCGACGTAACCGACTGGTTCCAAGGACTTCTCTCGTGATCTCTTTCCGCTACCACATCGTCTCGATCGTGTCGGTATTCCTCGCGCTCGCGGTCGGCGTCGCCCTCGGCGGAGGACCGCTCAAGGGCGAGGTCGACAACACCTTGGTCGAGCAGGTGGAGGCCGACCGCAAGGCCAAGGCCGACCTCCGGGCACAGCTCGCTGCAGCGGGCGCGGGCAACGAGTTCACCGACGACTTCGTCACCGATGTCGCACCCAACCTTGTCGGCGGCACCCTGGGCGGACGCACCGTGACCTTGCTCGTCCTGCCAGGCGCGGAGGAGGCGACCGTGAGCTCGCTGACCGAGCTGGTGTCCGCGGCGGGCGGCAGCGTGGGTGGCACAGTCCGAGCCGGCGACGGGCTGGTGGACGTGGGCAACAAGCAGCTCGTCGACGAGCTCGGCAGCCAGTTGCTCGACGGCGTGAACGACGTGACGATCTCCGAGGAAGCCGGGACCTACGAACGCCTCGGCGCGATCCTTGCTCGCGCCATCGCCACCGACGAGGACGGCGGTGCCAGGGTCGACGACGCTGCGAACAGCATCTTGTCGGGACTCAGCACCGCGGACCTGATGTCGCCTGCCGGCGACCTGACCCGACGGGGCAGTCTCATCCTGGTCGTCAGCGGCGCCGGCCCTGAGGACACCGAGGCGCGGGAGGGCGCGAGCGCGGTCGTCACGGCGCTCGTCGACGCGATGGACGAGGCCACGGACGGCGTCGTGGTCAGCGGGCCCATCGCGGCCGCCCGCAGGGACGGTGTCGTCGAGGCGGTTCGTCGCGAGGTGGTCACCGCCCAGGAGGTCTCGACGGTCGACACCCTGGAACGGACTGCTGGACAGGTGGTGGCAGTCATGGCGCTTGCCGAGCAGGCCGCGGGCGAGAGCGGTCACTACGGCTCGGTGGACGCGGCTGACGGTGTGATGCCGACGGCCGGAAGCGAGTGAGATCACCGGCGCGGCTTTGGCCATGCCCGTGGGCTTGTTGGTAGCCTAGAACCCCGTGGACGGTTGGTTTTCCAACCGCCTCTTCGCTGCTCCATCTCAGCGAGGTCCGGCACCGAAACCACGGGAGTTGCCTTGGCCGCATCGCAGCCAACCAAGCACGTCTTCGTCACCGGGGGCGTCGCCTCCTCCCTCGGCAAGGGCCTCACGGCCTCGAGCCTGGGAAACCTTCTCAAGGCACGCGGGCTGCGGGTGACCATGCAGAAGCTGGACCCGTACCTCAACGTGGACCCCGGCACGATGAACCCCTTCCAGCACGGGGAGGTGTTCGTCACCAACGACGGCGGTGAGACCGACCTCGACATCGGCCACTACGAGCGCTTCCTCGACGCCGACCTCGGCCAGATCGCGAACGTCACCACGGGGCAGGTCTACTCCCGGGTGATCGCCAAGGAGCGTCGGGGCGACTACCTCGGTGACACGGTGCAGGTCATCCCGCACATCACCAACGAGATCAAGGAGCGCATCCGGGCGATGGCGGGCCCCGATGTCGACGTGGTCATCACCGAGGTCGGCGGCACGGTGGGAGACATCGAGTCCCTGCCGTTCCTCGAGGCGGCACGTCAGGTCCGTCACGACGTGGGCCGCGACAACTGCTTCTTCCTCCATGTCTCGCTCGTGCCCTACATCGGCCCCTCAGGTGAGCTGAAGACCAAGCCGACCCAGCACTCGGTCGCTGCCCTCCGGTCGATCGGTATCCAGCCCGACGCCATCGTGTGCCGCTCCGACCGTGAGATCCCGATCTCGGTGAAGCGGAAGATCTCGTTGATGTGCGATGTCGACGACGAGGCCGTGGTGGCCGCCGTCGACGCTCCCTCGATCTATGACATCCCGAAGGTGCTGCACGCCGAGGGTCTCGACGCCTACGTCGTACGCCGTCTGAACCTTCCCTTCCGTGACGTCGACTGGACCGAGTGGGACGACCTGCTGCAGCGTGTGCACGACCCGGCCGAGGAGGTCACGGTCGCGCTGGTCGGCAAGTACGTCGATCTGCCTGACGCCTACCTCTCGGTCGCGGAGGCCCTTCGCGCCGGGGGCTTCGCGCACAAGGCCAAGGTTCATCTGCGCTGGGTTCCCTCCGACGAGTGTCAGACCCCCGAGGGAGCGGCGCGTCACCTGGCGGACGTGGATGCGGTGTGTGTTCCGGGTGGGTTCGGCGTCCGCGGCATCGAGGGGAAGGTCGGTGCGCTGGAGTACACCCGCACGCACAAGATCCCCACGCTCGGGCTGTGCCTCGGCCTGCAGTGCATGGTGATCGAGTACGCCCGCCACGTCGCCGCGATCGAGAATGCCGACTCCACCGAGTTCGATCCTGACTGCGAGTCCCCGGTGATCGCCACGATGGCCGAGCAGAAGGCCTTCGTCGAGGGCGAGGGAGATCTCGGCGGCACGATGCGCCTCGGGCTGTACCCGGCCCGCCTGAAGGACGGCTCGGTCGTCGCGGAGACCTATGGTGAGCCGGCCGTGGAGGAACGGCACCGGCACCGCTACGAGGTGAACAACTCCTACCGCGACAAGCTCGAGGCGGCCGGCCTGGTCTTCTCCGGGACCTCCCCGGACAACAGCCTGGTCGAGTTCGTGGAGCTGCCCCGCGAGGTGCACCCGTACTACGTATCCACGCAGGCGCACCCTGAGCTTCGCTCGCGTCCCACCCGTCCGCATCCGCTGTTCGCGGGTCTGGTCGGCGCCGCGATCGCCCGTCAGCGCGAGCTTCGCTTCCCGATCGACGAGTCCACGCTGCGCCGGCCGGCAGCCGCTGAACAGGACGGCGTCGACGGGGCTCTGGTGGCCGCTTCCTCAGAGTCGGACGCCTGAGGCCGCGGACCTGATGGGCCCTGCTGACCGGCCCGAGTCCTGGCCTGTGCACGCGACACGGGACCTGTTCCGTGACGAGTGGGTCATGGCCATGCGCAGCGACACGGTGTCGCGGCCTGGGCATGACCACGAGCAGTTCGCGCGTCTGGTGCTCGAGCACCCTGGGGCGGTGGTCGTGCTCGCGGTGGACGAGCAGGAGCGCGTGCTCGTGCTCGAGCAGTACCGCCATGCGGCTCAGCGTCGCCTCGTCGAGCTCCCTGCTGGGCTGTGTGACGCGGGGGAGGACGACCCCCTCGCGACCGCACAGCGCGAGCTGCTCGAGGAGGCAGAGCTCACTGCAGCCCACTGGGAGCACCTGCTCACCACCCACCCCTCGCCTGGCATCAGCTCCGAGCAGGTCGAGATCTTCGTGGCCCTTGACCTCGCGCCCGCCGACCGCGGCGACTTCGTGCTCGCCCACGAGGAGGCCGACATGACGCGTCGTTGGGTGCCTTTGGAGGAGCTCGTGGCCGCCGTGCTCGACAACCGGGTCGCCGACGGACCGCTCGGCCTGGCCGTGCTCGCCTACGCTCACCGGCGGCTGCTCGACGAACGGTGAGCGAACAGCCGTGAGCCTGCGCCCCGTGGACCCGCGGGAGGCCGAGAGGCAATACACTCACCGAGGTCACCCCGAAGGAGTGGTGACTCTCACACCTTGGAGGGAGTGCGCACCGTGAAGGTCGGCGTGCCGAAGGAAGTAAAGAACAACGAGTACCGTGTGGCGCTCACCCCGGTGGGGGTGCACGAGCTCGCGGAGCACGGGCACGAAGTCTTCGTCGAGAAGGATGCCGGAGTCGGGTCGCAGATCCCCGACGAGGAGTACGTAGCGGCCGGCGCGAGGATCCTCGACACCGCCGACGACGTGTGGGGCACCGCGGACCTGGTGTTGAAGGTGAAGGAGCCCGTTGCGGAGGAGTACCACCGCATGCGGGAGGGCCAGGCCCTCTTCACCTACCTGCACCTGGCTGCCGACAAGCCGCTCACCGAGGAGCTGAGGAAGCGCCGGGTCACGGCCATCGCCTACGAGACGGTCCAGCTGCCGTCTGGGGCGCTTCCGCTGCTCTACCCCATGTCCGAGGTTGCCGGCTGTCTGGCGCCTCAGGTCGGTGCACACTCGCTGATGAGGGCGCAGGGTGGCCGCGGCGTGCTGCTCGGTGGGGTCGGCGGCGTCGCGAACGCCAAGGTCGTGGTCATCGGCGCCGGTGTCGCCGGACAGAACGCCGCCAACATCGCTCTGGGCATGGGCGCGGACGTGACTCTGCTCGACACCGACCTGGACAAGCTCCGGATGTCGTTCTGGCGCTACAACAACCGCGTGCACGGGCTCGCTTCCTCCGCGCTGGCGATCCAGCAGCAGGTGATGGAGGCCGACCTGGTGATCGGAGCGGTTCTGATCCCCGGGGCCAAGGCACCCAAGCTGGTCAGCAACGACCTGGTCTCGCGGATGAAGCCCGGCTCGGTGCTCGTCGACATCGCGGTCGACCAGGGTGGTTGCTTCGAGGACACCCGTCCCACGACCCACGCGAACCCGACCTTCGAGGTGCACAACTCGGTGTTCTACTGCGTGGCCAACATGCCCGGTGCGGTGCCGCACACGTCGACGTACGCGCTGACCAACGCGACCCTGCCCTACGCCGTGGCTCTGGCCAACAAGGGCTGGCAGCAGGCGCTGCGCGACGACCACTCGCTCGCGCTCGGGCTGAACACCCATGCAGGTGAGGTCACCAACGCACCCGTCGCGGAGGCGCACGGTATGGAGTCGTTCTCGCTCGAGGGAGCACTCGCCTGAGCGGGCCCACCCCGCTGCAGCGTGCTGTTCGCACCTACCTCGACCACCTCGTCGTGGAACGAGGGCTGGCGGACAACACCCTGAAGTCCTACCGCCGGGACCTGCGACGCTACCTCGCATACCTCGCAGGTCTCGGCGTCGAGGACGTCCCGCAGATCAAGGAGACCGCGGTGAGCGGCTTCCTCATGTCGCTGCGCGAGGGAGACGCCGAGCACCAGCCGCTGAGTGCCGCGTCCGCAGCACGCACGGTGGTCGCCGTTCGAGGGTTCCACAAGTTCTCCGTGCGCGAGGGGCTCGCCCACAACGACCCTGCTTCCGGCGTACGCCCTCCGACCTCGGCGAAGCGGCTGCCCAAGGCACTGCCACTGGCCGAGATCGAGGGAATCCTCGAAGCTGCGGGTGCTCCCGGGACCTCGCTGGCGCTGCGGGACAGGGCTTTACTGGAGGTGCTCTACGGCACTGGCGCCCGCATCTCGGAGGCCGTCGGCCTCGACGTGGACGACCTCGACCTCGACGAAGGCACGGTGCTGCTGCGCGGCAAGGGCGGCAAGGAACGCTTGGTCCCGGTCGGTTCCTACGCCCGCGAGGCTGTGGAGGCGTACACCGTTCGAGGGCGTCCCGACCTCTCTGGTGTCGGGGGAGGCACTGCGGCGCTCTTCCTCAACGCGCGGGGTGGCCGGCTGTCACGCCAGAGCGCCTGGGCTGTGCTCAGGCGGGCAGCGGAGCGGGCCGGGGTCGAGACCGAGGTGTCCCCGCACACGTTGCGCCACTCGTTCGCGACCCATCTTCTCGACGGTGGCGCCGACGTGCGCGTGGTGCAGGAGCTGCTCGGGCACGCATCGGTGACCACGACGCAGGTCTACACGCTGGTGACGGTCGACAGCCTGCGTGAGGTCTACGCGACCGCACATCCGCGAGCACTGGCGTAGTCGATCCAGGACTTCATCCCCAGGTTTCTCCCCAGGAATGAGCGGGGTGTGTACGGCGCGCCTTCGCGGAGCACGGGGGTGCTCCGGATTTACTTGTGTCGTAACGCGTCGGGTGACCGTGTTGTAGGACGCGCGACGCACCGAATAGAGTCGCGGGGTTGCTGCGACAAACCGAGGTGTCGGCGAGTCGAAGCGCATACGAGGCCAGGACACGGGAGGCACAAGCGTGAACGACCCGGTTTCGATCGGCACCGGCTCCTTGGGAGCGACCGCACCGGAGATTCCGCCGCTTGTCGACCCGTCCGCGATGTCGGGTGCAACCCGGACCGACGTACCCACAGGAGATGCCGCGCGCGTGAGCGAGCCACTTCCCTTCCGCCAAGACGAACAAGAACTCGGTCCGACGGGCCGGCCGATGCCCCACCTCCCGGAACCGCGACCGCTTTCCACCCACGGCAACGCTCGCGTCATCGCCATGTGCAACCAGAAGGGCGGCGTCGGCAAGACCACCACGACGATCAACCTGGGTGCTGCCCTCGCTGAGTACGGCCGCAAGGTTCTCCTCGTCGACTTCGACCCCCAGGGTTCGCTGTCGGTGGGTCTGGGGCTCAACCCGCACGACATGGACCTCAGCGTCTACAACCTGCTTCTCGAGCCGGGTGTGCACATGGACGACGTGGTCGTGCCTTCGGGCGTGCCGGGCATGGACCTGCTGCCCTCCAACATCGACCTGTCCGCGGCTGAGGTCCAGCTCGTCCACGAGGTGGCCCGGGAGCAGACCCTGCAACGGGTGCTCAAGCCGGCGATCGACGAGTACGACCTGGTCCTCATCGACTGCCAGCCGTCGCTCGGCCTGCTCACGGTCAATGCGCTGACCGCCTCCGACGGGGTGATCGTTCCCCTCGAGTGCGAGTACTTCGCCCTGCGCGGCGTTGCGCTCCTGAAGACCACGATCGACAAGGTCCGCGAGCGCCTGAACCCCAAGCTCACCATCGACGGGGTGCTCGGCACGATGTTCGACGGGCGCACTCTCCACGGCCGCGAGGTCATGGAACGCCTCGTCCAGGCCTGGGGCGACACCGTCTTCCACACCGTCATCCGCCGCACCGTGAAGTTCTCGGACTCCACCGTGGCAGGTGAGCCGATCACCTCCTACGCCGGGACCTCCGCAGGCGCGGAGTCCTACCGTCAGCTGGCTCGGGAGGTGCTGGCCCGTTGTCTCGACGGGTGAGCCTGCCTGCGGCCGATGACCTGTTCCGCCCGACGACCGAGCCTCGGAGCGCCGAAGCGCGTCCTGTCGGGGAGCCTGATTCTGCGCGCGCGACCGAGCAGCCGACGCGTCCGGTAGAGCCGGATCACGGTCGGCAACGGCGAGGCCGCCAGCACAGCGGCCGCGTCCGGCACGACGAGAAGATGACGGTCTACGTGACGTCAGACGAGCTGCTCGACCTCGAGCACGCGCGACTCCTCCTGCGTCGCGAGCACGACCTCGGCGTGGACCGCGGCCGGATCGTCCGGGCAGCGGTTGCTCTGGCACTGGCCGACCTCGACACCAACGGCGAGGACAGCGCGATCGTGCAGCGCCTGAAG
>DATICF010000041.1:0-10593 GCA_035456965.1 Nocardioidaceae bacterium | reverse complement strand
AACGCCTCGCGCACGCTGCTGTTCGACCTCGAGCGCGGCGAGTGGTCCGACGAGCTGTGCTCGCTGTTCGGCGTACCCCGCTCCGCGCTGCCCGACGTCGTGCCGTCCTGGGGTCCGATCGCGACCTCCGACCCCAGGTCGTTCGCCGGGTTGGAGCTGCCGATCGCCGGCATCGCGGGCGACCAGCAGTCGGCGCTGTTCGGCCAGACCTGCTTCGACGTGGGCGCCAGCAAGTGCACCTACGGCACCGGTTCGTTCATCCTCACCAACACCGGCTCCAAGGTGGTTCGCTCCGACGCCGGCCTCCTCTCGACGGCTGCGTGGCGCTCCCCCGAGGGTGAGACGACCTACGCGCTCGAGGGTGCGATCTTCGTGACGGGTGCGGCCGTGCAGTGGCTGCGCGACGGGCTTCAGATCGTCGGTGCGGCCGCGGAGACCGAGGCGATCGCGAACACCGTCGACGACTCCCACGGCGTCGTGTTCGTGCCGGCGCTGACCGGGCTCGGCGCCCCGGACTGGGACCCGCACGCCCGCGGCATGATCATCGGCATCACCAGAGGTACGACGCGCGCGCACATCGTCCGGGCCACGCTGGAGGCGATCGCCTTCGAGGTCCGCGACGTGATCGAGACCCTGCCGGAGCGGACCTCCATGAGTGCGCTGATGGTCGACGGCGGAGCCTCGGCGAACAACCTCCTGTGCCAGATCCAGGCCGACCAGCTCGGCGTACCCGTAGAGCGTCCGGAGATCGTGGAGACCACCGCGCTGGGGGCGGCGTTCCTCGCGGGGCTCGGCACCGGCGTGTGGAGCTCGACCGACGAGCTGCGGGACACCTGGCACCTGGACCGGAAGTTCGAGCCGAGCAGTGACCGGTCCGAGGCAGATGCCACGCACGCTCGGTGGCGCGACGCCGTGGAGCGCTCGAAGGGCTGGGCCTGACCGCTGGCTGGCGGCCGGCCACACGGGACCTTCGATCCTGTCGCTCTCCCGACAAGTGCGACACGCTGGTCATGAGGTGAGAGCACATGGCGTCGTTCCTCAAGCACCGCACCCGACACCCACAGGGCCCGGGCCACTACTCCGACGACGGATGTCGCTGGTTCGATGAGGCGACTCGACGGTGGCTGCCAGTGCTCGAGGACCAGGAGACGCTCGTCGTCGAGCTGCGAGACGTGAACGCCGAGGGCTGGTGGGCCGGGCTCCTGGCGACGCTGTTCTCGTCGACGGGTGGGACGTACGCACACTTCGTAGGTCACGCGAACAGCAACGACCCGCGGTGGCCGGCGTACGAGATCCACGGACCGACCTTCCATCGACCGCGCAGCCTCCCGGACGACATCGTGCCCGAGGAGGCGTGGGCGCCCGGGATGGGCGACGCCCTCGACGCTCTGCGCGAAAGGCTCGAGGCGGAGGGCTGGCGGCTGGTCCGCGAGGGCGATAGCCCGTGGGAGCTGACCTTTGTGCGCCCGCGCGTCGATTGGCCCGACGACCACTAGGCAGTGGGCGCGACGCCTGACGCCCAGAGGAGGACTGCGGGGACACCGAGGGCAGCCTGCATCGACAGGCCGACCGCCCAGTCCGTCGGCGAGGAGGACTCCTCGGGCGACAGGTCGTCGCGTGCGAGCAGGAGGCCGACGAGTCCGGCGACGGGAGGCACCCACATCAGCCACCAGGACCAGTCTGGGATCCCCCAGAACGCTCGGTAGCTGACGAGAGCGTTGTAGATGGCACCGAAAGCCACGAGCGCTCCGAGCACGCCGATCACTGCGTTCTTCGGCTCCCCGTCCCCACCTGCCAAGCCCCACGCGGTGAGACCCGCCACCGTCGGGATGCTCACGAGAGCGACGACGAGGGCGACGACGATGAGTGCAGTGGACACGAGCGGACGCTATCGCCCGGCGATCACGCACGGGAGCGGTTTCCGGTGACACGAGCAGGACCCACCGGCGACCTCAGCGCAGCGCGTCGAGCGCTTTTCGCGCCTGCTCGACTGCTCCCTTTGCCTCCGCGACGGCGTCCTCGCTCTCGTCCCGGGCGTCCTCGGCGTCGGAGAGGTCGTCCTCGTTGGCCTCGACCCGCTGCTCGACCTCGGCGATCTTGCGCCGCAGCTCGTCGAGCTCGCCCTGCAGCTGGAGGCCCTTCGCCTCACGCTTCTCGACCCTGCGCTGCGCTTTGGCCAACGCGCGTTCGGCCGCGGCGAGCCCGGCTTCGACCTCCGCGAGCTCCTTCTCGGCATCGGCGATGGCGCGCGAGTTGTCGTCCACGACAGTCAGCTCGGGCTTCGCGGGCTCTGCCGGTGGCTTCGGCCTCGGCTTCGTCGCCGGCGCGCGTCGTACGACGGTCTCCCCCAACGACGTGGGGACGGCCACGGACTCGACGACGTCGCCGGCCTCCATGCCCGTGACGGCGAGGGGCTTGATCAGGAGGCCGGTGCGCACGGCCTTCGCGGCGTCCTCGTCCACCATCGCTGCGTGCAGCGTCTCCTCGACCTGGGTCGCCACCGACTCGCCGAGCTTCTGACCGAGCTCTCCTGCGAGCCCGCGAGCTTGTCGGGTGACCGCAGCGATGAGCTGGCGGCGCTGGCGACCCAGCTCGCGGAGCTCGTCGCCGGCCATCGACTCCTGCGCCTGCCGAAGCGCGGCTCCGAGGTCGAGGACCTGCTCGACCTGCTCGGACTCGTGCCGCACGAGCATGTTCACCGCCCAGGCGGCGATGGTGGGCTTCGCCAGCGACTTGATCTGCGCCGAGAGCGCCTTGTCGCCGCTGTCCTTGGCCTCGGCGGCGAGCTCGTTGCGGCGCGGGACGAACTCCTCGGGCAGCAGTGAGTACAGCTCGTCTGCAGCCGCCATGAGGTCCACGGGACCGAGCATAGGCGGCATGGTGCCGCTGGCAGGGCAAGCGTGCGAATGCATGCCGCGAGGCGCTCGGCCCCGGCGGTCGACCTGACTCAGCGACGGACGTGAGCGCGGAACCCGAAGGTCAGCCCGTCGTCGCGCGGCTGGCCGCCACACGACCACAGGGTGCCGGTGTGGCACTTGGTCATCCGCGTGCTGGCATTGGCCAGGGACAGCGTCACCCGTGAGATTTTGCGGTTGTTGAAGGCGACGACGAAGCGTGCGTTCCCCTTCCTGCTCAGGCCGACCCTGATCCACCGGACGGTCCCGTCCTTGCGATGGACAAGCGCCCGCGCGACCGACCCGCGGAACCGGTGCGGAAGGTCCAGGGCGACCGTGAGCCGCCACCTCCCGTGCAGGCCCTTGCCAGGTCGGAGCACGGCGTGCTTCGTGCTGAGGTGGTCGATGTTGGTGACCTTCCAGCCGGTGTCCCTGCGCTCCTTGGTCAGCGTGAACCTTCCGGTCGGCCGGCCAACGAACCGCCTGTAGCTGTGCCCTTCGTCGTACCACCTGCCCACGACCCGGGTGGCCGCCCCGAAGTCGGCGAAGGCGTTGCGGAAGGTGCTTCGGCGCTTGTCCAGCACGTTGCGCTGGGCCTGGAGGGATCCTTGCCCCCAGCCGACCCGGTCCCACACCTGCCGGATGACCAGTGGGTCCGGCTTGCCCGGGGCGCCGTACTTCTCGGCGAGGAAGCGCCACCAGATCCAGGAGCCGTAGAACCACCGGTAGTCGTCGGCGGCGATGAAGTCCAAGGACGCGTGAGGGTACTGGAGAGCGCTGCGCGCGAGGAACTGGAGGTTGTCGTTGATGTCGTCGTAGACCTCGTCCTCGATCCAGGCCGCGGTGCCCTCCATCAGCCACTTGTCGGCCGCGAGGTTGTATCGGAACTGGACCGCGTGGAAGAACTCGTGAGCAGCGGTCACCCGCAGGCTCTTCCCGGGAGGTGCGATGAACTCCTCGAAGTCCTCGTCCATGACGCAGTAGGCGGCCTTGCTCTGCTGGTTGTCGACGGTGCAGTAGCCGTACATGCCGTACCCGCCGAGGTCGGCGAGGTAGATGTCGGTCCGCTCGTCGGGTCCGTGCATGGCCACCGCCCCGTCCGGCACGGGCGGCCGGTAGCCGAGATCGACAACGATGCGCTGCCAGACCTCCTCGAACACCCGCTGGTTCTCCTCGACCCAGTCCGGGACGGAGTCACCGTCGGAGTCGGTGAGGTTCGGCGCGTCCTTGCTGCCTTGCTTGGTGACCCAGTGCAGGCAAAACGCTGCCGTGTCGGAGCAGGTGTAGGCCCTCGGCTGGGACCCGTACTTCACGTTCGGCCATGGGTCCTTGCGACCGTCGCTCGGGCGAGCGAGCAGCCGCTGCGCGAGAAGACGGTCCTCAGGCTCGAGGTCGTCCAGGCTCAGCGCGAGGTCGCGCAGGACGAGGCTGGCGTGCTCGGCAGCAGGGTTGACCGGCGTACGACGGGCGTGGGGACCGTGCTGGGGCGCCATGTAACCGCGCGGACGAAAGAGGTCCTGGGCGGCTTCGAGTGCAGCCTCGGCCCGCGCGCTGCGCTGCTCCTCTCCACGGCCCTGGTTGTCCCCGGGCGCGGCCGAGACAGGCGTCGCCGTGAGCAGCATGGCCAGCAGCGCGGTCCAGATCCCGGCATGGATGCGCATGGTCCCCCTCCGGGTCCGGTTCACTGAGTAAAGACTATGGGCGATTCACTCCCATTTGGCCGGAATGCGCAGACCCGCAGTTACTCGTCGTCGAGGCCCTGCTCGATGGCGTACCTCACCAGCTGGACCCGGTTGTGCATCTGGAGCTTGCGGAGGGTGTTCTGGACGTGGTTCTGGACCGTGCGGTGCGAGAGGACGAGCCGATCGGCGATCTGCTTGTAGGACAGCCCCTTGGCGACCAGCCGGAGCACCTCGGTCTCCCGGTCGGTCAGGCGGGGGGTGTCCTCGTCCGACGCGGCTGGAGCGTCGGAGAGCCGGCGGTACTCCCCCAGCACGAGGCCCGCGAGCCCGGGCGTGAAGACCGTGTCTCCCCGTGAGACCCGGGTGACCGCGTCGATCAGGTCGTCGCGGGAGGCGGACTTCACGAGGTAGCCGGTCGCACCCGCCTTCACGGCGTCGAGCACGTCGTCCTGCTCCCCCGACGCCGAGAGGATCAGCACTCGCACGGTGGGGTCCGCCTTCACGAGCGCGGCAGTGACCTCGACGCCGTTCGGGGCGGGGATCTGGAGGTCCAGGACGACCACGTTGGGCCGCGCCGCGGGCGCACGGTTGAGGGCTTCGGTGCCGTTGGCCGCCGTGGCGACGACCCGGAACCCTGCCGCCTCGAGGTCACGGGCGACGGCGTCGCGCCACATCGGGTGGTCGTCGACGACCATCACCTGGATCGCGTTGCCGTCCACGCTGCCTCCTCATTGCCTGGCGGCAGGCTACCCAGGGGACTCCGCACGCGCGTAGCGTCCACGCCGATGCACCAGCGGCTCATGCTCCTCGCCGATCTCGACGTGCTCGATCCGCATCTCGAGCAGCAACGACCAGCCGACCTCGTGCGCGTCGGCCACGCGGAGGCCTGCCCAGGCGCCGGCGTCCTCGAGCCGAGGCCCCCACTCGGTCTCAGCCCAGGTGGCGAGCTTGAACGCGCCTCCGGGCGCCGGAGCCTGTCCCGCGAACGCCTCGGCCAGGTCCCGGTGCCGCCACTCGAGCAGCTGTACGACGGCCACGCCGCGCTCCTGGACGGTGTCCGCGAGGTCCGAGTCCGGGTCGACCAGCGCGAGCACATACCCCGGGTCGCCGCCCGCGACCATCAGGCTCGAGACGGTCAGGCCTGCCCTGTCCCTCCCGGCGCCCGTCGTCATGAGGGTGACCGTGCCTCCCAGGCGACCGCGCAGTCGACGTGCCGGGTCTCGCTCGGACTCCGGCTCGAGAAACGGGTGGTCGGAGTGGATCGTCACGCGGTCTCCTCCGCGCGCCGCTTGATGCCGGCGGCCTCGAGGGCGATGTACCGGTCGGTCAGCTTCCTGCCGAGGCGCCCGACCAGGCCGCCCAGGGGCCCTGACTGCTCGACGGCGAGCCGGAGTCGGGTCTGGCCGTCGCCGGCCGAGGTGGCCTCGTGGTAGGCGGTCGAGGCGAACCCGGGACCCCGCGCCGTCCACACGAAGCGGTCACCGCGGACGAGCTCGGTGACGGTCCAGGTCGCAGCTGGCAGCTTCGGCTGGTGGATCCGCACGCGCGAACCCACCTGGAGCGGGCCGCCGTCGAGCCGCTGCACCGAGGTCATCGACTCGGTGAGGCTGGGCCAGGACTCGACGTCCATCAGGATCGGCCAGACCTTCTCGAGTGGTGCCGTGATGTTCACGGTTGTCTCGTTGAGTGCGGTCCCCATGTCGGCACCGTACCCCCGGCTGCCGGCCGCGGCTCCCCTGCCGTGGCGCTGCGTGTCACCGCGGGATGGTGAGCTCCCACTCGGTCCCCTGACCGGGCGCGGTCACCAGCGTCGTTGTGCCACGTAGGTCCGCGATCCGGCCACGGATCGACTGCGCCACCCCGAGCCGGCCCTGTTCCTCTGCTTCATCGAGGCGTCCCGCGGGGATGCCCGGACCCTCGTCTCGCACGGTCACCACGACCTGGGAGCCGAGGTCCTCCAGGAGCACCCAGGCCCGGGCCTCCTCGCCGACGTGACGCGCGACGTTGTCGAGGCAGGCTCGGACCGCACCGACGACCTCGGCCGAGGTCACCGCCTCGACCTCAACGGGCTCGGCGGGCACCGAGACCGTCACGTGTCCGCTGCCGAGCTGTCTCAGCGCCTCGGCGAGGTCGGCCGTCCCGCTCGGTGGCGTGAACTCCAGCGAGGAGCTGTAGCCGGGGTGGACGGACCCGCCCTGGACCAGCGCGCGCAGAGCCGCCTCCTGCTCGCCCGCGAGGTCTCCGAGCTCGGCAGCCTCTCCCCCGAGCTCGCGCCCCCGCCTTTGGACGAGCGCGAGGACCTGGAGCACGCCGTCGTGCACGACCCTGGCCAGTCGGGCCCGCTCGGCGGCAGCAGCGGCTGCCCGCTCAGCCCGGTCGCGGGCGGCGGCCATCTCCTTGAGGAGCCCCGACGTGTAGCCGAGGACCGGGCCGCCGATCATGAGCAGGAAGATGTTGCCGTAGTTCGTCTGGTCGACGTCCGTCCTCACCGCGAGGTCGGCCAGTGAGACCGTGACCGACGCGATCAGCCCGCCGACCCAGGACCACCGGATGCCCCAGGCGAGCACAACGCCCATCACCCAGAAGCCCGGGACGGTCGACTCGACATCACCGGCCTTGACCAGCGGAGAGGCCAGCATCGCAACCACCGTCACGACGAGGTCGGTGACGAGGAGCGGCATCCGCCGAAGGGCTGGCTGGTCGTAGGCCCAGATCGCGACCCCCGTCCACACCGCCATGAGCCCGAGCGTGGCGACCGCGAGGCCGGGCTCCCCCACGGTCTCCCAGAGGAAGACGTTGACGCCGATGGCGTTCAGGAGGACCACGACGCGCAGCACCGCGAGCGCGCGGTACATCGTGGTCTCGACGGCCTCAGTGGCTTCGTCGGCCCGCAGATCGTCCCCCCGTCGACCGAGCATGGTCAGGAGGCTTTGAGCTCTGAGCTCCCCGGCTCAGCGGTCGCCTTGGCCTCAGCGGCTTTCGCGTCGGCGGCGGCCTTGCGCGAGGCCTCCTTGTCGAGAGCCTTGGCCTTGACGGCGTACATGTCGACGTACTCCTGGCCGGAGAGCTGCATGATCTCGTACATGATCTCGTCGGTGATCGACCGCAGGATGTAGCGGTCGTTCTCGAGGCCGTCGTAGCGCGAGAAGTCGAGCGGCTTGCCGAAGCGGACGACCGGGCGGGTGAACGAGCCGAACTTCTTGCCGGGTGGCGCCACGACGTCGGTGCCGACCACGGCGACGGGGATGACCGGTACGCCGGTCTCCAGGGCGAGCCGGGCGACGCCGGTCTTCCCGCGGTAGAGCTTCCCGTCGTGGGAGCGGGTGCCCTCGGGGTAGATCCCGAACAGCTCGCGCGCGCCCAGGATCCGCTTCGCCGACAGCAGCGCCCCCTCGGCGGCGCTGCCGCTGGAGCGGTCGATCGGCACCTGACCGGAGCCGGAGAAGAACGTCTTCTGGAGCCAGCCCTTGATGCCCCGGCCGTTGAAGTACTCCGCCTTGGCGACGAAGGTCACGCGGCGGTTCAGCGTGAGCGGCATGAAGAGCCAGTCCGCGTAGGACAGGTGGTTGCTGGCGAGGATCGCCGGGCCCTCGTCGGGCACGTTCTCGACACCTTCGGCCTGTGGCCGGAAGACGAGGCGCAGGAGTGGGCCGATGAACACCCATTTGAGCAGCCAGTAGAACACCCGTGAACCTCCCTGTTGATGGGCAAACCCTAGCCGCGTTTCCGCCCGCGTGCGACGATGCCCTCGAGTCGCCCGAGACATGGTCACGAGCGTCGTACTGTCCGAAGCACGCCCCCTGGAGTACCCGTGTCCGTCGCCCCACACGCCGAGCCCTTCTTCGCCACCGGAGAGGCCGACGAATCCACCGGCCGCCGAGTCGGTGTCCTGCTCAGCCACGGCTTCACCGGATCGCCCGCGTCGATGGTCCCGTGGGGCCGCTATCTCGCCGAGCGTGGGTACGGCGTCGCGGTCCCACGGTTGCCTGGCCACGGCACGACCTGGCAGGAGATGAACCGCACGGGCTGGCAGGACTGGTACGACGAGCTCGACCGCGCGTTCGAGAAGCTGAAGACCGAGCACGACCAGGTCGTGGTCGGTGGCATGTCGATGGGCGGCGGGCTCGTGCTGAAGCTCGCGGCCGACCGGGGCCGTGAGGTGGCCGGGGTGATGCTGGTGAACGCGGCCGTGCACCTGAACAACAAGCAGCTGCTCGCCGTCCCGGTGCTCAAGCACGTCATCCCGTCGATGCCCGGCGTGGTGAACGACATCAAGAAGCCGGGACAGGACGAGCACGGCTACGACCGCACCCCGCTCAAGGCGCTCGCCTCGATGCTGGAGGGCTGGAAGGCGGTGCGCGGGGACCTGGCGAAGGTCACCCAGCCGATCGTCCACTTCCGCTCGGCCGAGGACCACGTCGTCGACCCGTCGTCGTCCCAGATCATCGCCAGCAAGGTCTCCTCGCGCGACGTGAACGAGCGCATCCTGGAGAACAGCTACCACGTGGCTACGCTCGACAACGACGCTCCTTTCATCTTCGAGGAGTCCGTGGAGTTCATCCGCCGGGTCACCGCCGGCTGAGCTTCGGAAGCAGAGACCGCAAGCCCAACCCGCGAGGGACGAAGGACATGACGCACACCCCCGACGAGCCGCACGACCCTGACGAGGGTTCGTCGTCGGCCGGCGACCCGGGGGCGGGCCGGAAGCTGGACGAGGACGCCGCCTGGCGCGAGATCGTGGAGAACTACGGCGAGCAGCCGGAGGTCTCGTCCGAGGCCGATGAGGGCCCGTCGACCCCGGCAGGGCCGTCCGGTCCCTCGGGCCCAGCCGCTGCGTCGGACGCGGATCGGGACGAGCGCCTGCGGGGCCTGTTCCAGCCCAGCTGGGACGACCCCCTCGACACGCCTGCGACCTGGGAGGACGAGGGCCACTTCGTCCCCCCGACTCCTCCACCGGTCCCCCAGGTGACCGATCCCCGCCGTCGAGCCGCCTGGGTGGGCTTGTTCGGGTCCCCCTTCGTCATGCTGGTGGCCGTCGTACTCGGGTGGCGGCTGCCGGACTGGCTGATGCTCGGGCTGGCGGGTGGGTTCGTGGGCGGGTTCGTCTACCTCATCGCCACCATGCCCAACCGCCGCCCCGGGGACGGCTCAGGCGACGACGGAGCAGTTGTGTAAGGATCGCCTTCGGTACCCGAAGCGAAGGAGTCCTTGGTGCAGAGCGAGACCGTCGAGATCACCGGCCACCTGATGGACACGGGCATCCTGTCGCGGGTGCTCGACGACATCCGGGAGTACGGCGGCGACTACACGATCGACCGGTTCGACGTCGGCCACGACGCCGGTGACACCTCCCACGCCGTTCTCACCGTCTCCGCCGAGGACGACGAGTCGCTCGAGCGGCTGCTCATGCGCATCCAGACCCGCGGGGTCAACCAGGTCGACCCCGGCTCGGCCTCGACCGAAGAGACCGAGATGGACGGTGTCTTCCCCGAGCACTTCTACTCAACGACGAACCTCGAGACCCGCGTGCGCATCGGCGGTCGCTGGGTCCGGGTCGAGAACCCCGAGATGGACTGCGGCCTGATAGTCGAGGGCGAGAGCCCCAACCTGCGCGTCTACACGCTGCCGATGGCCGACGTGAAGGCCGGGATGAAAGTCGTGTGCGGCGCCAGCGGGATCAAGGTCGCAATCCCCGAGCCGCCGGCAGACGCGGCCGGGTTCGGGTTCATGGAGTCCGAGGTCTCCAGCGAGAAGCCCCAGGCCGTTCTCGTGCGCCAGGTCGCCGAGGGCATGCGCGAGGCCAAGGCGGAGGGCAAGAAGGTGCTGTGGGTCGGCGGCCCCGGAGTCGTCCACACCGGCGCCGCACCCGCCATGGTCGCGCTGGTCAAGGCCGGGTACGTCGACATCCTCTTCGCCGGCAACGCGCTGGCCACCCACGACATCGAGTCCGCCCTCTACGGCACCTCGCTCGGCATCGACCTCGCCATGGGTCGCGGCGTCGAGCACGGCCACGAGCA
>DATICF010000040.1:0-13260 GCA_035456965.1 Nocardioidaceae bacterium | reverse complement strand
GAGCACCAGGCAGCCTGCCGACTGGCGATACAAATTAATTCGTCGACTTTTGGCACACTGTTGAGTTCTCAAAGATCAAACGCACACCACCCTCAACCGCACCGCGGTCTCAGCCTGGGGCAACCCGATCAAACTTACCGGTCTGGCTCGCCTCGGTCAAATCCGAGTCTCACCGCTCCGGCCCCGCACACGTCAGACCCACCGAGCTGATCCGAGGCCGCTGATGCGCGCACTCGAGCCACCTCGGCGAGGTGAGTGAGTTGGGTTTTCGCTGGGGCCGAGCGCCCTGCCTTTCGGCCTTGCGCCCCGTCGCTCCCGGCGACAAAGAGAACATTACGGAGGCGTCGAGCGGAACGCAAATCGGAAACCTGTGGCCGCGGTCACGTGCCCGACAAGCACCGGAAAGGGCCTCCTTGCGGGGGCGAAAAGGCCCTCGGAAATGCGCAGTTCCCAGGCCCTCACACGATGTCGGGCGCGCTGACCCTGGCCTCGTCAGCTTCCTGGTCGGTGAGGGCCAGCTGGCTCTGGCGCTCTGCCTCCACACGCCTCAGATAGTGGTCCACCTCGTCCTCACGGCGCGTGTCGTCCCAGTCGAGCTCGCCGGCCATGAGCTCCGCTGCGACAGGAGCGGCCCTCACGCCACGGTCGAAGGTCTCGATCGAGATCCGGGTGCGTCGAGTGAGCACGTCGTCGAGGTGGCGGGCCCCCTCGTGGGTCACGGCGTACACGACCTCCGCCGCGAGGTAGTCCTCGGCGCCCGCGAGCGGTTTAGCGAGCTCGGGGCGTCGGGCGACCAGATCGAGCAGCTCGTCGACGAGGCCGCCGTACCTGTTGAGCAGATGGTCGATCCTCGCGCGGTGCAGCCCGGAGCGCCGGGCCAGGGCCGAACGCTGGTTCGACCGGGTCTCGTAACCGTCAGCACCCGCGAGGAGCACCCTGTCGGTAATGGAGGGCGGAACGGCAGCCCCGAGCGAATGCGCGGCAGCTTCCACGGCGTCGCGACCCATCACGCGGTAGGTGGTCAGCTTCCCGCCGGCGATGATCACCAGTCCCGGCACGGGGGTGACGACGGTGTGCTCGCGCGAGATCCGGCTCGTCGGCTCGGACTCCCCCGAGAGCAGGGGGCGCAGCCCGGCGTACACCCCCTCCACGTCCGCGTGCGCGAGCGGTTCCTTGAGGATCGTGTTGACCTCGCCGAGGAGGTAGTCGATGTCGCGGCGGGAGGCGGCCGGGTGCGCCTTGTCGAGATCCCAGGGCGTGTCGGTGGTGCCGATGATCCAGTGCCGGCCCCAGGGGATCACGAACAGGACCGACATCGACGTACGCATGATCAACCCGGACTCGGAGCGGATCCGGTCTCGCGGAACCACCAGGTGGATCCCCTTGCTGGCCTGAACGTGCAGGGCGCCGCGTCCGCCGACCATCTCCTGGATCTCGTCGGTCCAGACGCCTGCTGCGTTGACGACCACGCGGGCGCGCACTTCGAGCTCCTCGCCGGACTCGAGGTCAAGGGCGCGGACTCCCGTCACGCGCTCCCCCTCGCGAAGAAAGCCGACGACCTTCGCCCGGTTCACGCACAGTGCTCCGTGCGAGGCAGCGGTCCGGGCGATGGCCACGACAAGCCGGGCATCGTCGACCTGGGCGTCGAAGTACTGGATCGCACCGGCGAGCTCGTCGGCTTTCAGGTCGGGAGCGATCCGTCGGACCTGGGGCCGGAACAGGTGACGGTGGCGTGGGACTCCCATGTCGTACTTGCCGGCGAGCGCCATGGTGTCGTAGAGAGCGAGCCCGGCACCGACGTAGGGGCGCTCCCAGCCCTTGCGGGTCAGCGGGTAGAGGAAGGGGACGGGCTTGACCAGGTGCGGAGCCAGCCGTGTGAGCAGGAGCCCCCGCTCTTGCAGGGCCTCACGGACCAGCCCGAAGTCGAGCATCTCGAGGTAGCGGAGGCCCCCATGGACCAGCTTGCTGGATCGCGAGGACGTGCCCGAGGCGAAGTCACGCTGCTCGAGGAGGCCGACGGAGAGGCCGCGCGTCACCGCGTCGAGCGCCGTGCCGACGCCGGTGATGCCGCCACCGACCACGAGGACGTCGAGCTCTTCGCGCGCTAGCTGCTCCAGGGCAGCTGCGCGGGTCTGCGGGCTCAGGCGTCCGTCGCGGATCATCGTGCTCCCAGGACCTCTCGAGTGCGGCTGCCGAGCGTCGCCAGCCGGTCTCTCGCGATCGGGTTCATCTCCTGGACCCGCTCCACCTCGGCGGCGAGGAGGTCGGCCACCGCGATGGCGGGCGCCTCGGCCCCCAGCCGGTCGAGTGGCCTGCCCTCGGGGTCGTAGATGGCGCTGCCGCCGTTGAAGGCGTTGGTCCCGCACCTGCCGGTGAGGCCGGCGAACACGACGTAGATGCCGTTGTCGAGTGCGCGGGCTGCGTAGTACAGGTCGCGGCGATGCTCGGAGCCGACGTAGTAGGCAGCGGGGCAGAGGTAGGCGCGAGCCCCGTCCGCCGCCGCGGCCGCCGCGTGCTCGGGGAAGCAGCCGTCGTAGCAGACCCCTAGCCCGAGCTCCCAGCCGTCCACGACGATGCTGGCGCCGTGGTCACCGGGGGTGAAGAACCGGCGCTCGGCGTCGAAGAGATGCTGCTTGGCGTACGGCGCCGTGACCGCCCCCGTCTCGTCAACGACGACGAGGCTCACCGTGGCCTGACCAGGTGCTCGACGCAGGGCCGCTCCCGCGACCACGACGACCCCGCGCTCACGGGCGGCCTGACGCAGGGGCTGGAGCCGGTCGTCCTCCGGAGTCAGGGTCTGCTCGATGGTCCACGCCTCGGGCGCGTACCCGGTCAGGAACAGCTCGGGGAGTACGACGACCCGCGCCTCTGCCTCAGCGGCCGACTCGACCAGGGAGACCGCCGCGCGCACGTTCGCGCCGACATCGCCCGGGACGGACTCCGCCTGCGCAGCCGCGACGCGCAAGGCGGCGCTCACCGGCTGCCCGCGGTCACTGGACCACGACCTCCACCCGCTGGAACTCCTTGAGCTCGGTGTAGCCGGTGGTGGCCATCGAGCGACGCAGCGCCCCGACGAGGTTCATGGTGCCGTCGGCAACTCGCGAGGGGCCGAACAGGATCTCCTGGAGCGAGCCGACAGTGCCGATCTCGACGCGCTCGCCGCGAGGCAGCTTGGAGTGCCAGGCCTCGGCGCCCCAGTGGAACCCGCCGCCCGGGGCCTCCTCCGCACGCGCGAGCGGAGAGCCGATCATCACCGCGTCGGCACCGCAGGCGACCGCCTTCGCGACGTCGCCGCTGCGACCGATGGACCCGTCGGCGATCACGTGGACGTAGCGGCCGCCGGACTCGTCGAGGTAGTCACGACGAGCGGCGGCGACGTCGGCCACCGCGGAGGCCATCGGGACCGCGAGCCCGAGAACGGTGCGCGTCGTGTGCGCCGCTCCGCCGCCGAAGCCGACGAGCACCCCAGCCGCGCCGGTGCGCATCAGGTGGAGGGCCGCCTGGTAGGTGGCACAGCCTCCGACGATCACCGGGACGTCGAGCTCGTAGATGAACTCCTTGAGGTTCAGCGGCTCCGCCTGGCCCGAGACGTGCTCCGCGGACACCGTGGTGCCCCGGATGACGAACATGTCCACGCCGGCGTCGACGACCGTCTTGGCGAACTCCTTCGTCCGCTGCGGCGAGAGCGAGCCCGCGACCGTGACACCGGCCTCGCGCATCTCCTTCAGGCGCGCGGTGATGAGCTCGGCCTTGATCGGCTCGGCGTAGATCTCCTGCATCCGGCGGGTCGCTGCCTGACCGCGCAGCTCACCAACCTCGGCCAGCAGGTCCGTCGGGTCGTCGTACCGGGTCCACAGCCCCTCGAGGTCGAGGACCCCCAGGCCGCCGTGCTTGCCGATGGCGACCGCGGTCTGCGGCGACATCACCGAGTCCATCGGCGCCGCCACGATCGGGATCTCGAAGCGGTAGGCGTCGATCTGCCAGGCCGTCGAGACCTCCTCCGGGTCACGCGTGCGCCGGCTCGGGACGATCGCGATGTCGTCGAAGGAGTAGGCGCGACGTCCGCGCTTGGCTCGGCCGATCTCGATCTCAGTCACGTGAGGAGCCTATCTAGTCGGGTGCGCCGCGAAGGCGCGCGGTGCGGACGGCGACCGGAGAGAGCCGGGGCGGGACTGCCGGCGGCACAGGCGGGTGGGCGGTAGGCAGGGCGGCGCAGCCGTGGTCGGGTCTGGCGGGAGGCCGGAGCGCAGCGAGGGCCGGATGGTAGGCAAGCCGTCCGGCCGGACGGCCACCCCACCCAGCGACCTGCACGCCCACTGTCACCGGCTCGTGTAGTTCGGCGCCTCGACGACCATCTGCACGTCGTGCGGGTGGCTCTCCTTCAGCCCTGCGGAGGTGATCCGCACGAACTGGCCTCGTTCCTTGAGCTCACGGATGGTCCGCGAACCGACGTAGAACATCGACTGCTGGAGACCGCCGACGAGCTGGTGCGCGACCGCGGACAGGGGGCCCCGGTAGGCGACCTGGCCCTCGATGCCCTCGGCCACGATCTTGTCGTCGCTGGCAACGTCGGCCTGGAAGTAGCGGTCCTTGGAGAACGACTTCTTGCCGCGGGAGGCCATGGCGCCGATGGAGCCCATGCCTCGGTAGGCCTTGTACTGCTTGCCGTTGACGAAGATCAGGTCGCCTGGGCTCTCCTCGCAGCCGGCGAGCAGCGAGCCGATCATCACCGAGTCAGCGCCGGCCACGATCGCCTTGGCGATGTCGCCGGAGTACTGCAGGCCTCCGTCGGCGATGACGGGCACGCCTGCGGGTCCGGCCGCCAGAGAGGCTTCGTACACCGCGGTGACCTGGGGAACGCCCACCCCGGCGACGACGCGCGTCGTGCAGATCGAGCCCGGGCCCACGCCGACCTTCACGGCGTCTGCCCCTGCATCGACGAGCGCCTGCGCACCCGCGCGGGTGGCGATGTTGCCGCCGATGACCTGGACGTGCCGCGTGGCAGGGTCCTTCTTCAGGCGCGCGATCATCTCGAGCATGAGGCGGGCGTGACCGTTCGCGACGTCCGGGACGAGTACGTCGACGCCGGCCTCGACCAGGGTCGTGGCGCGCTCCCAGGCGTCGCCGAAGTAACCGATGGCCGCGCCGACGAGGAGACGACCGTCGGCGTCGTTCGAGGCGTTGGGGTACTGCTCGCCACGAACGAAGTCCTTGACCGTGATGAGGCCCGCGAGCTTGCCCTGGGAGTCGACGAGCGGGAGACGCTCGAGCTTGTGCTTGCGCAGCAGGCCAGTCGCGTCCTCGCGGCTGATGCCCACCGGAGCGGTGATCAGCGGCATCTTCGTCATCACCTCGCCCACCGACGTGGTGGCCCACTCGGCGACCGGCACGAAGCGCAGGTCGCGGTTGGTGATGATGCCGATGAGCGTGTTGTCCTCCTCGATCACGGGGAGGCCGGAGACGCGGTACTCCCCGCAACGCTCGTCGAGCTCCTCCAGCGTCGCCTTGGCGCTGATCGTCACGGGGTTGGAGATCATCCCGGTCTGGGTCCGCTTGACCAGGTCGACCTGGTAGGCCTGGTCCTCGATCGAGAGGTTGCGGTGCAGGATGCCGATGCCGCCCTCACGGGCCATCGCGATCGCCATCCGCGACTCGGTGACCGTGTCCATCGCGCTCGAGACGAGTGGAATCCGGATGGAGATCTCACGAGTCAGCTGCGTGGTGGTGTCCACCTCGCTGGGGATCACGTCCGTCTCGCCCGGGAGCAGGAGGACGTCGTCGTAGGTGAGGCCGAGGGCTGCGAACTTGTCGGGCACGCCAGCGGGAGTGAGGTTCATGGGGCCTTCCGGGGCAGGGGACGGCAGGTCGCCAGTCTACCGAGGAACCGAACCGGTCGACGCGCCACGCTCAGCGCAGGTACTCCGCCAGCACGCTCATGTCCCGCTGCCCGAGCCCCGAGGCGACGGCCTCGGCCACGAGGCGACGGTTCGTGCCTGCTTGCTCCATCCGCGCGGCCACCTCGGAGGCGAGCTCGGTGATGAGGACCAGGTCCTTGTCGACCAGGTCGAGGCTGAACGCGACCGGGGTGCCCTCGGGGTCCAGGAACGCCGCCCGCTTGTAGTGCACGAAGGGCGCACCCACGGCGCTGGCCTCGAGCACGTCGTAGACCCTTTCCCGGTCCAGTCCTGCCTTCTCCGCGAGGACGAGCGCCTCGCTCAGCGCGACGTCGAGCGCATGCACCAGGGAGTTGACGACGAGCTTCATCGTCGCGCCGGCGCCCACGTCGCCCAGGTGGAAGACGCGCGTGGCGATGATGTCGAGGACCGGGCGGACCCGGTCGAGCGCTGCCTCGTCGCCGCCCGCCATCACGGTGAGCTCACCGCGCTCGACGACAGGCACGCTCCCGGAGACCGGGCAGTCGAGCAAGGTGGCACCCCGCTCGGCCACCAGTTTCGCGAGTCCTCGGACGGTTGCCGGGGTCACGGTGCTGGTCTCGCACACGACGGTGCCCGGACGCAGCCCCGCGACGAGCCCGTCAGGTCCGGCGTACGTCGCCTCCACGGCTGCGTCGTCGGCGAGCGAGACCAGGCACATGTCGGCCTCCAAGACCGCTTCGCGGGCGCTCGACGCGGTCCGGGCGCCGGATCGCGCGGCCACGGTCTCGGCCGTCTCGCGGGTGCGGTTGTAGATCATCAGGTCCACGTCCGCGACGCGGAGCCGACGGACCATCGCCGCACCCATCCGGCCGGTGCCGAGCAGTGCGACTCTCATTCGAGGAGCCAGCCGCCGTCGATGTACAGGTCGATCCCGTTGACGGACCTGTTGCGCAGCAGGAAGTCCACCCCGTCGACGATGTCGGCCATGGCCACGTTGCGCCCCGTCGGGGTCTGCGAGAGCACCCTCTCGGTCGCCTCGGACTTGCCCGACCAGAACGGGCTGTCGGCGACGATGCCCGGATGCAAGGTGTTGACCCGGACCGGCGCGAGCTGAAGCGCCAGCGAGTGCATCAGGCCGGTGACGCCCGCGTTCACCGTGGAGACGGTCGTGGATCCCGGGTAGGGCCGGTCCTTCGCGCGCCCCCCGAACATCAGCACCGATCCGTCGCGCGAGAGCCGGTCGACCATCGCGTGGACGACCGCGGGGTAACCGACCAGCTTCATGGTGGTGAGGTACGTCGCCGAGGCGACGCTGTAGTCCCTGACGGTGTTGGCGTCACGGGCGATCGCGCTCAGCACGATGTGGTCGACCGGCCCCATCCCGGCAAGGGCGGCCTCCACCTCGGTCGGTCGCGACAGATCCACCGCCAGTCCTTGAACGTCCCCGCCGGCCTCCCCGCCGACCTCCTCGGCGGCCTGCTTGGCCCGGTCGCCGTCGCGGCCGGTCAGGAAGACTCGCCAACCCTCCCCGGCGTACCGCTTCGCGATCTCGCGGCCGATCCCGGCCGTCCCGCCGACGACCAGCAGCGTCGTGTCCGTCATCGGGTCACCTCCCGTAGGTAGTCCCAGTCACGCGCGTAGCGGTAGGCGTGCCGTGACGGAGGCTGCGGCGCCTGGGTCTCCAACCACCGCAGCGGCCCGCCGCGCATGTTGCGGAAGCTGTGGACACAGCCGACCCCGGCCCAGGCGACGTCGCCCGGTCCGAGGGTGTACCGCTCGCCGTCGAAGGTCGCCTCCGCCTCACCCTCGAGGAAGAAGTAGGCCTCCTCGAACGGATGATCATGAGGGCCGGCGACTCCGTCGGGGGCGTACTGGACCATGAACATGGTCGCGAGCTGGGCGTCGAGGTCGGTGTCGACCATCATCTTGACGGTGATGCCGCTGTACACGAGCAACGCGGTCCGCATGCTCGCCGAGACCGCGAGCAGATGCTGGCTCTGCCCACCCGGGTCCATGTGGGCGGCCGTGATGGAGCCGTACTTGCGGGTCCGGGGGTCGCGTACGTCGAGAGAGCGGGCCTCCCCCGCCTCGGCGAGATCTACCAGGTAGGTGTCCTCGCCGTGGCGGCTACGCGGCGTCGGACTCTGCATCTCCGCCCAGCGGAACGGCGACCCGCTGTCGTTGCGCCACCGGTGGGGTACGCCGACCGGCAACATGCCGTAGTCCCCGGGGAACAGCCTGATGGCCCCCTCGGCGGTGTCGAGGACGCCCGCCCCCTCGACCACGTAGAAGCTCTCCTCGAACGAGTGGAGGTGACCCGGCACCTCCCCGCCCGGGGCCAGCTCACAGGTCCCGAACCCCGTGTGCACGGCCCCGTCCTGCTCTCCGACGGCCGCCCACCGCCGGAACCCTGTCGCCGAGCCCGCCCAGGCGGGGGTCGCAGCCTTCTCCGCCTCCGCGGCGTACCGGACGACGTGAGCGGTGCTCATGCCGGCTGCGGGACCGAGGTCGCACGGAGCAGGTGGTCGCGCGAGGCCTCGACGTCGGCGCGTGCCTTGTCGAGGTCCGCCAGGAGTCGGCCGTGCCGCTTCTTCACGACGCCCGCGACCATGACCGTGTCGACGTTCGACACGTCGGCGCTGAGCACCACCGCGGCCACCGGGTCGATCACCGGCGCAACGTTGAGCGCCTTGGCGTCGATGATGACCACGTCGGCCTGCTTGCCTGGGGTCAGCGACCCGGCGCGGTCCTCGACCCCCGCGACGTACGCGCCGTCGAGCGTCGCCGCCACCAGCAGCTGCCGGGCGGTCAGCACGTCCTTCGGCACCTGCTCGTTGGGCTCGAACGCTGCGTCGTGCACGCGTGCCCGGTCGGCCGCGAACGCGGCGCGCATCTCGGTGAACATGTCGCCCGGCACCGTGGTGACGACGTCGATCGAGAGGCTCGGTCGAAGCCCCAGCCCCAGCGCCCTGCGAAGCGGCGGCCAGCCGTGCCCCATCTGCAGCTCGACCTGCGGAGCCACGGAGATCGTCCCGCCGCTGTCCTTGACCAGCTGCCACTCCTCGTCGCTGAAATGGCAGGCGTGCACGTAGGTGGTGTCTGCGCCGAGCAGCCCCATGTTGCCCAGCTGCTGCACCATGCCGAACCTCCCGGCCAGCCGGCCCATCGACACGTGCACCGTGATCGGGATGCCGAGCTCGCGGGCCATCCCCCACTCGGCGCGGACGACCTCCTCCTTGCAGAACCCCGGTCCGCGGGTGGCGAGCCCCATCGTGAGGAGGCCGGTGTCGGAGCTGAAGTAGGTGTCCCGCACCCGGCGTACGTCTTCGGCCGGAATGATGATCGAGCTGTCGAACCAGTAGTCCGCCAACGAGGTGTTGGCGCTGCCGTAGGCGTACTGCGCCCGGATGCCGACCTCTTGGAGCGCCGTGATCGCGGCATCGGGGTGCTCGGGCGTGTTGTTGATGTGCGACCAGTCGACGAGGGTGGTGATGCCCGCGTTGAGGCACTCGAGCGACCCGGCGACGTTGCTGGCGTAGACGTCCTGAGGCCGGTACGCCGGGGCGAAGGTGTCGAGGACCTCGACGAAGTAGTCGTCGAGCGTCGAGTTGGGAGCGCAGCCACGGATCGCGGCCTCCCAGGTGTGGCGGTGCGTGTCGACGAACCCGGGGATGACGATGTTGCCGCTGGCGTCGATCACCTCCGCGTCGGCGCTGATGTCCGGCTCGACCGCGGAGATGGTGCCGTCCTCGATCAGCACGTCACCTGTCAGGTCCCCGATCTGCGGGTCCATGCTGAGCACCGTCCCGCCGCGGATGAGCGTCTTGTCTGCCATGGCCTTGCTCTCCTTGTCTGCGCCCGAGGTGATGTGGTTCCTACGTTGCTTGTGGGTTCAGTAGGCGGCGAGCCGGCGTACGGCGTCGACCACCTTGTCGACAGTGGGGATGACCTCGTCCTCCAGGGCGTCGGCGAATGGGAGCGGCACGCAGTCCGCGGCCACCCGGCGGATCGGGGCGTCGAGCGTCTCGAACCCCTCGTCCGCGACGATGGAGACGAGGGTGCCGCCCCAGCCGCCCTGGAAGGGGTTCTCCTCGACCACGAGCAGGCGCGAGGTGCGGCCTACCGAGTCGAGCACGGTGCGGGCGTCGAGGGGGACCAGGCAGCGCAGGTCGACCACCTCGACCGAGATGTCGTCTGCGGCGAGCCGGTCAGCGGCCGCGAGCGCCAGCGGCACGGTCGAGGCCAGGGCCGCGATGGTCACGTCGCTGCCCGGCCGTGCGACCACCGCCTCGCCCAGGGGTACGACGTGGTCGGACGGGGCCGGCTCGCCCTTGCTCGCGAAGAGCCCCTTGTGCTCGAAGAACACGACCGGGTCGTCGCTCCGGATCGCCGAGGCCATCATCCCGACCACGTCCGCGGGGTTGGACGGTGCCGCGATCTTCAGGCCCGGCACGGTGAAGACCCAGTTCTCGACCGCCTGCGAGTGCTGCGCCCCGAACCCCAGCCCGCCACCGTTGGCCGTGCGTACGACGAGGGGGACGGTGACCTGGCCTCCGGTCATGTAGCGCATCTTCGGGATCTCGTTGGCCAGGTAGTCGTAGCAGCAGGCCAGGAAGTCGGAGAACATGATCTCCGCGACCGGCCGCAGACCCGTCATGGCCGCGCCCATCGCGGCTCCCACGATGGCCTGCTCGGAGATCGGCGTGTCCCAGACCCGGTTCGGGCCGAACTCGTCGAGCAGGCCCACCGTGGTCTTGAAGACCCCGCCGGCAGCGCCGATGTCCTCGCCGAGGCAGACCACGTCCGGGTCCCGGCGCATCTCGCGGGCGATGCCCTCGGAGACCGCGTCGCGGTAGGTGCTCAGGTCCGCCATGTCGCACTCCCGTCGGCCCACATGTCGGTGAACGCCTCGGCCGGATCCGCGTCGGGGGCGCCCAACGCCTCCTCGACCGCGTCGCGGACGGTCTTCGCCACGCTCGCCTCCACGGCCTCCAGCGCGTCGCGGTCGACCCCGAGCTCGCCGAGCCGGTCGCGAGTGATCCGGAGCGGGTCGCGCTCCATCCAGTACGCCACCTCGTCCTCGGGACGGTACTTCCCCGGGTCGGTCCGGCTGTGGCCGTAGTGACGGTAGGTCTCCGCCTCGATCAACGTCGGTCCGTTACCTGCACGCGCCCGCTCCGCCGCACGCACGACCGCCTCGTGCACGGCCACCACGTCGTTTCCGTCCACCACCTCCGCCGGCAGGGCGTTTGCGCTGGCGCGGTCGGCTGCGGGATGCGCCACCGAGGTCACCGAGCGGATCGGGGTGTACTCCATGTAGAAGTTGTTCTCGCACACGAAGATCACCGGGAGCTTCCACACCGAGGCGAGGTTCAGCGCCTCGTGGAAAGCCCCGATGTTGGTCGCCCCGTCGCCGAAGAAGGCCACCGCCACCTGGCCGGTCCCGCGCAGCTTCGCCGACCACGCAGCACCGGCGGCAATCGGCAGGTGGGCGCCGACGATGGCGTACGAGCCCAGCATGTTGTGGTCGGCCTTGGTGAGGTGCATCGAGCCGCCCTTGGCCTTGCACAGTCCCGTGGCCTTGCTCATCAGCTCCGCCAGGCACTCGCCCGGTGAGGCGCCGCGGGCGATCGCGTGGTGGTGGCCGCGGTACGTCGCGAACACGTAGTCGTCATCGCGCAGCGCCGAGCTCGCCCCGACGGCCACCGCCTCGTGCCCGGCGGCTAGGTGGGTGGTCCCCTTGACCTTCCCGGACATGAACTGGTCGAAGGCGGCCTTCTCGGTCTCCCTGATGAGGAGCATCTGCTGGTAGAGGTCGAGGAGGGAGGCCGCGTCGACGGCGGCCGACTGCTCGGTCGAGACGGTCACGACTCGCCCCTCCCCCGGACGGTGTTGAGGTGGGACTGCGAGTCGCGAAGCTGCGGGAGCCCGCCGTCGACCGTCCAGTACCTCCGCCCGGCGATGAGCAGGTCCTCGGCCGGGAACTTCGTGATCACCTCGCAGCCGTCGGCGGTGACCACGACCTCCTCCTCGATCCGCGCTGCCGACCACCCGTCGGACCCGGGCCAGTAGGTCTCGAGCGCGAAGACCATGCCCTCCTCGAGGGTCTCGGGGTGCTCGAGCGAGACCAGCCGGCTGAAGATCGGCTTCTCCCAGATCGCCAGGCCCACGCCGTGGCCGTACTGCAGCGCGAACGCGGCCGTCTCGTCGGGGAAGCCGAACTCCTGGGCCGTGGGCCACAGCGACACGATGTCCGCGGTCGTCGCTCCGGGTCGAACCGCGGCGATCGCCAAGTCCATGTACTCGCGGCACCGGGTGTAGGCGTCCCGCATCGCCCGGGAGGCGCTGCCCACGGCGAAGCAGCGGTAGTAGCAAGTGCGGTAGCCGAGATGGCTGTGCAGGATGTCGAAGAAGGCGGGGTCGCCGGGGCGCACGATCCGGTCGCTGTAGACGTGCGGATGCGGGGAGCACCGCTCGCCCGAGATCGCGTTGACGCCCTCGACGTACTCGCTGCCGAGGTCGTAGAGCGTCTTGCTCACGACGCCGACGCACTCGTTCTCCTTCACCCCCGGCCGGAGGAACTCGTAGAGCTCCTCGTAGGCCGCGTCGACCATCGAGCACGCCTGGGTGAGCAGCGCGATCTCGTCGGCGGTCTTGGTGCGGCGGGCCTCGAGGAACACCTGCTGCCCGTCGACGACGTCGAGCCCCTCGGCCTTGAGCGCGAAGAGGATCGGCATCTCGGCGACGTCGACGCCGATCGGCTGGTCGGCGAGGTCGTGCTCGCGCAGCACGGTGGCGACCTTGCGGGCGACCTCCTCGGCGATGCCGGCGTCGGGGTGGAAGGCACCGCGCAGCGTCGAGATGCCGGCCCGGGCGCGCTCCTCGCCGTCTAGCCACGGGTTGAAGAGCTGGTGGTGCCTGGCGGCGGACCCGAAGTCCCAGAGCACCGGCTCACCACCGTGCGGGAGCACCGCGAAGCGGATCAGCTTGTCCATCGCCCAGGTGCCGATGTGGGTCGAGGTCAGGTAGCGGATGTTGGCGAAGTCGAAGGTCAGCAGCGAGCCGAGGTCGGACGCGTCGAGGGTGGCGTTGAGGCGGGCGAGGCGCTCGGTGCGGAGGCGGTCGAGGTCGACGCGCTGCTCCCAGTCGACGGCGTTCGGGCCGTACGTCCGGATGGCCACTGACTCCCCGCCCTCCCCGCGACGCTGCGGATGGCTGCCGACGGTTCGGAGTAAAGTTCCGCCGACCCGCTTGTGTCAACAAATACTGAACACCAATCTGGTGGCCTGTTTGGCGGTGCGGTGAGGGGAGGGCGGGATGGCGCCACGAGCCGTGCCGCGGGTAGGGGAGCGGCTGCGCGAGGCGCGGCAGCGTCGCGGGGTCA